>NC_018515.1:1632500-2280713 GCF_000231385.2 Desulfosporosinus meridiei DSM 13257
CATCCTATTGGTCGATTCTCACGAAGAACATCGGTTGAAAGACTTAAGTTCGACGAGAGATCAATAACGAGTCGTAAGACTCACGCCGAGGGATCGGCAACTCATTGGAAACAGCTGTTGTTTAGTTTTGAGAGACCAGGATGGTAACTCAATATTGTGGGGGTATAGCTCAGCTGGGAGAGCGCTTGAATGGCATTCAAGAGGTCAGCGGTTCGATCCCGCTTACCTCCACCATTAAATTGAGTTACAGGAATCCTAAGATCTCAATCATAAAATGCAAGATGGGTTATCTTAGTCACTAGGCTAAAATAATTCCTACATCATGCCAGCATTTTGTATATTGTTTGTTCTTTGAAAACTGCATAGAGAAAACTAGTAAAGTCGAACGAATTCACATCAATACGGACGTATTGAGTAAACCTAAAAGTAGCGACCAATAGGTCAAGCTATTAAGGGCGTACGGTGGATGCCTAGGCGCTAAGAGTCGAAGAAGGGCGCGGTTAACAGCGAAATGCCATGGGGAGTCGTAAGCAGGCTTTGATCCATGGATACCCGAATGGGGCAACCCAACCGGAGTCATGTCCGGTTATCCTCAACTGAATACATAGGTTGAAGAAGACAACCCGGGGAACTGAAACATCTAAGTACCCGGAGGAAAAGAAAGAATCATCGATTCCCTGAGTAGCGGCGAGCGAAACGGGAAGAGCCCAAACCGAATCCTTCGGGATTCGGGGTTGTAGGACCCTCTTTTAAGAATGGAATTCTAGTCGAACAGATCTGGAAAGGTCGAGCAAAGAAGGTAACACTCCTGTAGACGAAAGAAGGACATTCTGTGAGGGAATCCTGAGTACCGCGGGACACGTGAAACCCCGTGGGAAGCAGGGAGGACCACCTCCCAAGGCTAAATACTACTTAGCGACCGATAGCGAACCAGTACCGTGAGGGAAAGGTGAAAAGCACCTCGGAAGAGGAGTGAAAAAGAACCTGAAACCGTACGCTTACAAGCAGTTACAGCACAGTTATGTGTAGTAGCGTGCCTTTTGTAGAATGAACCGGCGAGTTACGGTATGTAGCAAGGTTAAGGCGAGAAGCCGGAGCCGAAGCGAAAGCGAGTCTGAAAAGGGCGAAAGTTACATGCTGTAGACCCGAAACCGTGTGATCTACCCATGGCCAGGGTGAAGGTGGGGTAAAACCCACTGGAGGCCCGAACTCACTGTCGTTGAAAAGGCAGGGGATGAGCTGTGGGTAGGGGTGAAATGCCAATCGAACACGGAGATAGCTGGTTCTCCCCGAAATAGCTTTAGGGCTAGCCTCAATTGATGATCGATGGCGGTAGAGCACTGAATAGGCTAGGGGCCTTACCAGGTTACCGAACCTTATCAAACTCCGAATGCCATCAGATTTAGATTGGGAGTCAGACTGTGGGGGATAAGCTTCATAGTCGAAAGGGAAACAGCCCAGACCATCAGCTAAGGTCCCAAAGTATACACTAAGTGGGAAAGGATGTGGAATTGCACAGACAACCAGGATGTTGGCTCAGAAGCAGCCACCATTTAAAGAGTGCGTAATAGCTCACTGGTCGAGTGGTTCTGCGCCGAAAATGTAACGGGGCTCAAGTGTATCACCGAAGCTATGGCTTGCACTTTATGTGCAGGGGTAGGGGAGCGTTCTATCAGCAGAGAAGTCAGACTGTAAGGTCTGGTGGAGTGGATAGAAGTGAGAATGCCGGTATGAGTATGCGAAAAGGAAGGTGAGAATCCTTCCCGCCGAAAATCTAAGGATTCCTGGGGAAGGCTCGTCCGCCCAGGGTAAGTCGGGACCTAAGCCGAGGCCGAAAGGCGTAGGTGATGGACAACTGGTTGAGATTCCAGTACCACCTAGAAATGTTTGAGCAATGGGGTGACACAGAAGGATAGGTTAAGCCAACCGTTGGTTGAGTTGGCCCAAGCGATGAAGGAGGTAGGGTAGGCAAATCCGCCCTGCGATACTCTGAGACGTGATGGGGAGCGAAAATTAGTAGCGAAGTAACCGACTCCAAGCTGTCAAGAAAAACCTCTAGTGAGTGACTAGGTGCCCGTACCGTAAACCGACACAGGTAGATGGGGGTGAGAATCCTAAGGCGCGCGAGAAAACCCTCGTTAAGGAACTCGGCAAAATAGCCCCGTAACTTCGGGAGAAGGGGCGCTCTTCGAAAGAAGAGCCGCAGAGAAATGGTCCAGGCGACTGTTTAACAAAAACACAGGTCCCTGCTAATCCGAAAGGAGATGTATAGGGGCTGACACCTGCCCGGTGCTGGAAGGTTAAGAGGAGAGGTTAGGGGCAACCCGAAGCTTTGAATTGAAGCCCCAGTAAACGGCGGCCGTAACTATAACGGTCCTAAGGTAGCGAAATTCCTTGTCAGGTAAGTTCTGACCCGCACGAAAGGTGTAACGATCTGGACACTGTCTCAACGAGGGACTCGGCGAAATTGTAATACCCGTGAAGATGCGGGTTACCTGCGACAGGACAGAAAGACCCCATGGAGCTTTACTGTAGCTTGACATTGGATTTTGGTATAAAATGTACAGGATAGGTGGGAGACTAAGAAGCTAGGGCGCCAGCCTTGGTGGAGTCAACGGTGGGATACCACTCTTTTTGTACTGAAATTCTAACTAGGTCCCCTGAATCGGGGATTAGGACAGTATCAGGTGGGCAGTTTGACTGGGGCGGTCGCCTCCTAAAGAGTAACGGAGGCGCCCAAAGGTTCCCTCAGCGCGGTTGGAAATCGCGCGAAGAGTGTAAAGGCAAAAGGGAGCTTGACTGCGAGACCTACAAGTCGAGCAGGGACGAAAGTCGGGCTTAGTGATCCGGTGGTACCGAGTGGAAGGGCCATCGCTCAACGGATAAAAGCTACCCTGGGGATAACAGGCTTATCTCCCCCAAGAGTCCATATCGACGGGGAGGTTTGGCACCTCGATGTCGGCTCATCGCATCCTGGGGCTGTAGTAGGTCCCAAGGGTTGGGCTGTTCGCCCATTAAAGCGGTACGTGAGCTGGGTTCAGAACGTCGTGAGACAGTTCGGTCCCTATCCGTCGCAGGCGCAGGAAATTTGAGAGGATCTGTCCCTAGTACGAGAGGACCGGGATGGACGAATCCCTGGTGTACCAGTTGTCTCGCCAGAGGCATAGCTGGGTAGCTATATTCGGAGCGGATAAGCGCTGAAAGCATCTAAGCGCGAAACCGACCTCAAGATGAGATTTCCCACAGCGAAAGCTGGTAAGACCCCTGAAAGATGATCAGGTTGATAGGCCAGGTGTGGAAGCACGGTGACGTGTGGAGCTGACTGGTACTAATCGGTCGAGGGCTTGACCTAAATCGAGACGCTAGGTGAGTGGCTCAAATTCTTAGACAATACTAGATAGACTCTGTGCAGTTTTGAGAGAACAGCAATCGAAAGAAAGCGATATCTCAGACATCTGGTGATTATGCCGGAGGGGTTCCACCCGTTCCCATACCGAACACGGAAGTTAAGACCTCCAGGGCCGATGATACTTGGGGCATAGCCCCTGGCAAAGTAGGTTATCGCCAGGTAAGACATAGGGACTACTTAGGTAGTTCCTTTTGTGTCCTTATTACCTAGAAAAAGGTGATATTATCCACCCCAATCCTAGGGGATTAGTTTAATGGTAGAACAGCGGTCTCCAAAACCGTCAGTGGGAGTTCGACTCTCTCATCCCCTGCCAATTCTTATCTGGCCCGTTGGTCAAGCGGTCTAAGACACCGCCCTTTCACGGCGGTTACACGGGTTCGAATCCCGTACGGGTCACCAATTTATGGGCGATTAGCTCAGTTGGTAGAGCGCCTGCCTTACAAGCAGGATGTCGGCAGTTCGAATCTGTCATCGCCCACCAATCCTGGCCCCGTGGTGTAGTGGTTAACATGCCTGCCTGTCACGCAGGAGATCGTCGGTTCAAGTCCGATCGGGGTCGCCATCATACTTGGAGGGGTGTTCGAGTGGTTTAAGGAGCTGGTCTAGAAAACCAGTGACTCCGCAAGGGGCCGTGGGTTCGAATCCCACCCCCTCCGCCAAAAAAAGCAAATAATAGGGTGGGATTCGAACGGGCGGATAAAGAAAAGCCGACCTTTGGGAGGGTTTTCCCGCCCCGGCGTGATAGTGAGCGAAAGCGAGCGGAGCGAATCCCACCCCCTCCGCCAGCATTTATATTTGCCTTGGTAGCTCAATCGATAGAGAAGCGGATTGAAAATCTTAATAACAAATGGCGGCATAGCCAAGTGGTAAGGCAGAGGTCTGCAAAACCTCTATTCCTCAGTTCAAATCTGAGTGCCGCCTCCAATTCATTTGCCGATGTGGCGTAACTGGCAGACGCACGGGACTTAAAATCCCGCGGACTTAACATCCGTACCGGTTCGATTCCGGTCATCGGCACCATGACATCTAACCCCGCTACATACAACCTGATGCAAGTACAGTTGGAGTTTGGATTCGAGTTCTTAAAATTCCAATTATAGCTTCAGACAAATATTATGCACCTCATTGATTGCCTTTTTCTTTGAATAATATAAGTATGCCCTTAGTTCATTAATGAGGTCTCCATGTTACTAATAGAGAGCGCTCATCAGCTTTAAAAGCTGATGAGCGCTCTCTATTAGTAACTTACTCTCTCTTACTCACTCTCCTTCATTGCTTTGATTAATAAGTGAATAGCTTTCTTTTCTAACCTTGAAACATAGGAACGTGATATTTTAAGTGTATCGGCCACTTCTTGTTGAGAGCATTCCTGGCTGTTCATCAGACCATATCTCATTTCAATGACTTGCCGGCAAAGAATTGGTAATGTTTTGACCTTTTCCAGTAGAAATTTGTGATCCTCCTCATTGATGATTTGATCAGGAATCGGGCAAATATCTGCTTCTAGGTTGTCAATAATAATTAGTTCATTCCCGCTATCATCTTCCCCGATGGGCGTAAAAAGAGAGGTTTCGGATTTTCCGCGCCCTCTACGGTAGTGCATTAGAATCTCGTTTGTAATGCAGCGTGTTGCGTAGGAACTAAGCTTGACTCCAACCGCAGGTTTGAATGTATCAATTGCTTTAATTAGGCCAATTAGTCCTATGGAAAAAAGATCTTCATTATTTTCTTCGAATTTGTTAGCAGTAAATGCTACTAGACGTAAATTGTGTTCAATCAGCATGTTTCGGGCATGTTCAGCCTGAATGACTGTATCTATCGGTACCACATTGGAGTTGGAGTTAGCACGACCACGCAGTAAAATTTCAAAGTAACGTGATTCATCCTCTTTACTGAGCGGTTTTGGAAGGGATTTATTATTAATATATGAAACGAGAAAAGTCATCCCTTTAAGGACAGAGAGGGTAAAACCAGTAAGGTAAAATTCCATTAACATCAGTTTCACTCCTTTCGCATTGTTTTATAGTATGCGAAAGAAGAGAGGTAGGTGATTTATACTATAATATACATTTAATGGCAAACGATCATCGAGTGTACCGACCCTGATAGCCGGGGAAGTCGTCTAATTCTTTGGTTGAAAGAAGAGTAAATCCCATTTTAATCCAAAATTCTCGTGCCTCAACAACAGATCCCAGGATAATGTATTTGAAACCCAACTCACTGACCAAATCTTTAAGCCAATTGATACAGATTGTTCCAATTCCCATTCTTCTAAAGTGTAAAGGCAATGATAATCGATCTACGTAAATTCCTTGCTTTGCATTACAAAAATGAAGCCAGAGCTGTGTATTGTCTTTTTCGCTCAGATTATCAAAACTCACGCTATCAGTCTCGCAAGTTATCGTTTCAAATTTTAGGCTGTGGGTTAGGACTAAGGAGTCTCTCAACATTTCTACCCAAGATAGAACATTCTGGTAAAACAAAACCATGTTTTGATTTCTCGCTTTAGTAATCAAAGGTTTATAAACGAAAATCCCAGTATCCTTAGGGCTGGTGCAAAAGAAATTGTTTGAGAAAGTGTTAGAAATATAATTAAACCCATTCTTATTTTTCTCACTATCAACGAGCGACATTATAAAACAACTCCTCTCAAATTGAGAATACTTGGTGTTAAAAACAGCATATGTATAGTTGGGACGATAATTTACAGAATATTATGCAAACTAATTGGGTAAAAACTTTGATTGTCGTTAGTTTCTTCAGTTTCTCCATAGTTTCAGTGACATCAAACTTCTAAGTGATTTATCTCCATATCCATAAATGTAAATGATAATAAATATCATTTACATTTTGCCTGAAGTATTGTAGAATTAAGTTATTGAAATAGTGATTCAGATAAAGTATTAGGAGAATACGAAATTTTAAAGCGTAGTAATTTGTCGCTGAAAATGGCTCAATCACGGAATTACACTAGACTAAGCACTCGGTTTTTTAGATGCCCATTATTAACTCAAGAAAGTCGCATTAGTAATCCTAATAGGAAAGAAAGTTCAATACAGCAGAATAGTAGGGGATTGAAGCTTAATTCAATTGATAACCAAATTCAATTTTAAGCTGTTTTATTCTAAAAAGAGAGGATTGTTGTTAATGAAAGTAATTTCAACTACTAACAAAACCTTTGTGTCGATTAGCTCAAATGACTTCTGGAGAGAGGGGCAGTGGTTAAGATACTGGGAGGATAGAATAAAGGAATATGATGTAGCTGTGCAACAGGATGGACTTACCAAAAGAACTGTTGATACTGATGAGCGCTAGAGTCAAAGGATCACAGAAAGAGGTGGTCTGTTCATGAACTTTATGAGTCTACGGCGTAGTATTATGGACGACAAGAGTTATCTATACATATCCATAGCTTACTGGGCGGCACCAACCATTGCTAAGCAGAAACCATCTTCACTAATAGCTTTCTCACATGATAGTCGTGATCTTTACAGTCTTTGGGAGTCCCATAAGCAAGAAATCACGGAAAAACTACAGCTAGAGTACTTTGAGATTCGTAAATGCCCTCGAAGAGTGCTAGTGATTTTTTTGGATAGGACACTATTAATAAAAACTCTATCAGTATATAAAAATAAGAAGTTTCTTATGGCTATTGGATATCCTAGAAAATTAATCTTGGATGAATATCTAGTATTACTAAAAAGACATTTTCAAATATCTTGTCCTCACGAAGTGGGTATCTTTCTGGGCATACCTTTAGAAGATGTTCTTGGATTTATAAAATTCAAAGGTAAAGAATGCCTTCTTAACAGCTATTGGAAGGTATATCATAATCTCGAAGAGGCTAAAACAATTTTTGCTGCTTATGATAAGGCCAGAGTTGAGGCGATTTCGTCACTTTCATTTTTGGAGTACTCAAGTCCCGTCAATGAAAACCTAATTAGTACGGCTTAATAGTAATTGGGTACTATATAAATCTAAAGATACATGAATCTGGGTGGTTGAAGAGGCTATCACCAAGACAGTGAAGAGGGAAATATCTTACTCCGATATAAAAAATATTTTTTATATCTAGTTTTTACCATAGTAATATGGTAGTATAAATATCGTAGCGTTCATTAATTGCCTAACTGTTTATCCGGTAGTTGTCGATTAATGGAAGAGTTTTCGTAATAGCACCATTAAAAATGGTAGCATTAGCAGCGTGGACTTGTAGTATAGTAGAGTGAGTAGTTAAGTTGTTTTCTATAGGTAGGATTGTAGGACGGTAGGAAATAAGGATGTGGTTTATACTCTATCTCTGTCTATTTATGGACGGGCAAGGGTGTTTTCGCAATTTTTAACTCCTATTTTTAGGAGTTTTTTATTTTTTAATCATTATTAAAAAGGAGAGATTGTTTGTGAAAAAGGGGCTATGGAAATCACTTAAACAAAAGTCATTAGGAAGAGGACTTTTACTCGGGGCGATGGTGCTAAACTTACTTTTTGTTTCGGGATGCGGACAGAGTGCATCTGCTCCGACTGATACGAAATCTCAATCAGTGGAGTTAAAATTGGCCCATTTCTTCCCTGCTACTCACCCGGCTGAGAAAGAATTAATTCAGCCTTGGGCAAAGGCGATTGAGAGTGCGACTGAGGGCAGAGTAAAAATCACCAGTTATCCAGGACAGACGCTTTCCCAGGCCGATGCCACTTATGACGGGGTTATTAATGGAATTTCAGATATGGGCCTTTCTTGTTTTTCATACACGCGAGGTAATTTTCCGGTGTTGGAGGTATTTGAACTGCCCGGTATTAAGTATGTGAATTCTAAGGCTGCCAGTAAAGTTGCCTGGGAAGGGATCAAACAAATTAATCCAAAGGAGGTTCAGGATACCAAACTAATGATGGTATTTACAACAGGCCCTGGGGATCTATATACAAAAGAACCTGTACGTGGTCTCAAGGATTTAAAAGGGTTAGAGATTAGGGCTACTGGCCTTAGTGCCAAAAGTCTGGCTGCTCTTGGAGCGTCTCCGGTAGCAATGGCTCAATCTGAAGCCTACGAATCATTGTCAAAAGGTGTAGTTAAGGGGAATCTAGGTCCAATCGAGGTTCTACAGGGCTGGAAACAGGCAGAAGTCACAAAGTATCTAACGTTGACACCATTTTTATACAATAATTTATTCTATATTACCATGAACCTCGACAAATGGAATTCTCTTACCCCGGAAGATCAGAAAGCAATTGAAGCTGTTAATGAGAAGTTCTTTAACGAAGTTGCCATGGGTTTATGGGACAAACAGAATGAAGCAGCTTTAAAGTATGCGGTGGATGAAAAAGGAATGGAAGTTATTAATCTGTCTCAAGAAGAGCAGGAACAATGGATGAGCTTGGTTAAGCCAATTCAGGACGAGTTTATAGCTCAAATGAAACAAAAGGGGCAGAACGGTCAAGAAATTTTGGATAAAGTGAAAAGTCTTGCAGATCAATACAACAAGGAGTTTCAGTAATCCTAGGAGGAATTAAGAGTTGAAATTTACTGACCTGGTAAAAGGAGTAAGCAGCATCTTGGACAAATTTGCACCCCTGTGCATTTTTTTTGTAATGCTGTTGATTGTAGCAAATATATTTTTAAGGACAGTTTTGAACCATCCAATTTTGGGAACCTATGAGTTGGTAGGCTTTTTAACCGCTGTGGGTGTGGCCTTGGCCTTAGCGCACTGTGCTTTCAAAGATGGACAGATTGCAGTTAGCTTGATCATGGAACGTTTCTCTAATAAATGCCAAGCTATGGTTTCTTTTTTCGTTAACCTTGCTTCTTTAGGGTTATGGGCTGCCGTTGTCTGGTCGTTAGGTGAATTAGCGCAGACTATGAAGATTAAAGGGCTCGTTTCGCCCTCAGCTGAAATACCTGTTTACCCATTTATCTATTTAATTGCTATAGGCTTATTGGGGCTTTGTCTAGTGCTATTAAATAAGTCAGTGATATCCTTCCGACAAATTCTGGGAAATGACTCAGCAAAGAAGGTGGCACGATGAGCATATTCTTAGTTGGGTTAATTGGAATCGCTGTTTTCTTTGGTCTGGTGATGGCACGTATGCCTATTGCCTATGCCATGGCGCTGGTGGGTTTTGGAGGATTTAGTTACCTTACTTCGGTGCCTGCAGCTATGGATATGTTGGCTAAAGAACTATATAATACCTTTACCTCTTATTCACTGAGTGTTATTGTCATGTTTGTCTGGATGGGGTTTCTGGCTTTTTATTCAGGAATTGGCACAAGTCTCTATGTTTTTGCCTATAAAATGATCGGACATTTGCCCGGCGGGCTGGCAATTGCTACACAGGCAGCGTGTGCTGTTTTCGGGGCTATTTGCGGCTCTAATACCGCAACAGCGGCAACAATGGCTGCCATCGCTTTGCCTGAGATGGATAAATATCATTACGATAAGTCATTATCCACAGCTAGTATTGCGGCAGGAGGGGTCTTAGGGATACTGATCCCTCCAAGCGTTATATTTATTTTATATGGAACCGCCACGGAACAGTCTGTGGGTAAGCTTTTTATGGCCGGAATTATTCCCGGAATCCTTCTGACGGTTTTAAACATGGGTATGATTTATATTCTCACCTTGCGTAACCCAAGTTTGGGGCCGGCTGGCTCCAAGTCGACTTGGAGAGAACGCGTTCGTTCTTTGCGGGGAGGTCTGGGTGAAGCCCTTGCTGTGTTTGTACTTTCCATTGGCGGCTTATTCGCAGGCTGGTTTACCCCTACTGAGGCGGGAGCGGTAGGTGCGGGAGGAATACTCATTATCAGCCTATTGGAAAAACGTCTTAGTTGGGAAAATCTAAAAAAGTCCTTATATGATACAACACGAACTAGTGCCATGATCATGCTTATGCTTGCCGGGGCGGTTATGTTTGGTCGCTTTATGGCAATTAGCAGGGTACCCTTTGAACTGGCTAATTGGGTAGGATCTCTACCCCTGCCCTCATTTGCCATTATGGGCATGATTCTCTTAATTTATCTTATTCTGGGATGCTTTATTGATGCCCTAGCGTTAATTTTGCTGACTATCCCAATATTCTTCCCCGTAGTTGTTAATACCTTGGGGTATGATCCAATTTGGTTTGGGGTAGTTGTAGTACTGGTTGTAGGGATGGGGGTTATTACTCCTCCCGTTGGGATGAATGTTTATATAATTAAAGGGATAGCGCCAGAGATTCCGTTAGAAACAATTTTTAAAGGAGTATGGCCATTCCTATTCACAATTGTTATATGTATAATTCTACTGATGGTTTTCCCGGGAATTGTTACCTTCTTGCCAGAGCTCATTAAAGGGTAAGAAAAAATCAATAGCTTGTATTTTGGGTTGACCGCTATATATTAGGTCAACCTTTTTTTATTTATCAGAAAATTTTACTTTTCGTCGCATATTCTTCAACGTCTAAAAACTGTGTTGCATGAAGGTTTAACACGTGCAAAGACAGTGCTGCAAGAAGGTGTAAACACGTGCGAAGACAGTGTCTTCGTCGTAGTCTGAAGGATAAGTGCATCTAAGGCGGTCGCCAGCCAAGTTTTTCTTATCTAAAGTTGATTGGAGGTTCTAAAAAAAATAGATAAGCATACTTATTCTTAAAAATAACGGCTATAGATAGAAATATTGGTAATTTCCTGACTTAGGGATATAAGTGAGATTTTTGTTGGGATGTTGTGGTAAACTATTAATATCGCTAGAGCTCTTAATAGTTTAATTTTTGAACATTTTTTAAATGTATAGTTATCAAAGGGAGGTAGTTAAGTGTCTATCAAATTAGAACATGTATTAAAGCGCGTACATGCACTTCCTCCCTTACCCTCATCAGCTATCCAAGTGTTAGAACTTACGAATAATCCTGCTACCTCTGTTAAACAGCTTGAAACTGTTATTGGTAAGGATCCTGCTCTTACGGCAGGGATTCTTCGTCAGGCTAATTCTGCTTATTATGGTTACCCCAGAAGAATCTCGTCCCTTCGGGAAGCTATCGTTTTGCTCGGTTTTCAGCTAACTCAAGAGTTAGCTATGTCTGCAGCAATTTCACCTGTTCTTAAAACCAATCTAGCGGGTTATGAGATAGACCAAGAGGGACTATGGAAACATTCCTTACTTACAGCGATGGCTGCGAGAAAGGTGTGTCAACATTGTAAACTTCCTTACGGAGAGGTTGCCTTTATTGCAGGATTACTTCATGATATCGGTAAACTAGTTATTTCCGTCTATGTTCAAGAAGTTAGCGATTTTCTACGGCAGAAAGCAAAGGACACACCGCTTACTTTTGTAGAACTTGAAGAAAAAGTAATAGGATTCGACCATGCAAGGGCGGGCGGTTTTTTAGCTCGATCATGGAATTTGCCTGAAGAATTAGTAGCTGCAATTTCTTTTCACCATTCCTTAAGTAACGCTCAGAATCATGAAGAACTGTCTAGTGTAATCCATGTTGCCAATGGTCTTGCTAGTTTATTAGGAGTTGCAGGAGGGGTGGATAGTTCATTGAATCCTATCCGCCAAAAGGCTCTTGACCTTCTGAACTTCCAAACGTCGGATCTTGAACTTCTCAAGGATGACCTTAGCAAAGTTCTTGTAGATCCTACCATTTTTGGTTAATGAATTGAATCTCCTAAGATAACCCTGACATAGGCATTATGAAGCTGTCCTAACACTTGTAAGTCTTGGCTTCAAATTCTCAAATCCTGAAATTCAAAATTATCGCTTCTAAACATAAAGCAAAAACGCAAAATCGGTCACTTCCACTTCAACAATGGAAGCAGGCCGATTTTTAATGAAGGTAATTATTTTTTATAGGCTTAAGTTTTCACTCGGCCCCATAAGAAAATGCTTGTTTGGTTAAAATCACTTTGACAAGAACATATGTTTTGTATATAGTTAAAGTAGTGATTGTCAGGGGGTCGATTATTATAGATATTTTTGATAAGCTGACTATCTTATCAGATTCAGCGAAATATGATGTAGCTTGCACCTCAAGCGGTATAGATAGAAAAGGAAAATCAGGCAGTTTGGGTAGTGCTGCAAAAGCAGGGATATGTCATAGTTTTTCCGCCGATGGCCGCTGCATTTCCTTACTGAAAGTGCTGATGACAAATGTCTGTGTCTTTGATTGTAAATATTGTATCAATCGTGAATCTAATGATACTCCAAGAGCTGCATTTACACCCCAAGAACTAGCGGAATTGACCATTAACTTTTACCGCCGTAACTATATCGAGGGTTTGTTTCTAAGCTCTGGTGTTATTAAAAACCCTAATTATACAGCTGAACAAATGATTAAGGCTTTGGAACTGCTTCGTAATGTATATCACTTTAACGGTTATATTCATGTCAAGGCTATACCCGGAGCAGATAGTGAACTTATCACACGCTTAGGACTCTTAGCAGATCGGATGAGTATAAATATTGAGCTTCCATCTCAAGAAAGTTTAAGGCTTCTGGCCCCGAATAAGACAAAAGAGTCCATCTTACGTCCTATGGGGCTTATAAGTAATAAAATCCAGGAAAACAGAACAGATCTTGTGAAATATCGTCACGCTTCCAGATTTGTGCCTGCTGGGCAGAGTACTCAGCTGATTGTGGGAGCTACTCCTGATACGGATCACACTATTTTGACACTCACTGAGGGGCTCTACAAAAAATACGGTCTTAAGCGAGTTTTTTTCTCCGCCTATATGCCCGTTGTCGAGAATTCCCTCTTGCCGGCCATTGACACAAAACCACCACTGATTAGAGAACATCGACTTTATCAAGCAGACTGGTTATTGCGCTTTTATGGCTTTGAAGCAAAGGAATTACTTGATGCGCGAAATCCTAATTTCAATTTACAAGTCGATCCTAAATGCAACTGGGCCTTAAATAACATGGATAAATTTCCGGTTGAGATTAATAGAGCATCTCATGAAATGCTTTTAAGAGTCCCTGGAATTGGTGTGATTAGTGCCCAACGAATAATTACTGCCAGGAGAAATGGCACTCTTGATTTTGCCAGTCTTAAAAAGCTGGGGGTTGTTCTCAAACGTGCCCAGTATTTCATTACTTGCCAAGGAAAGATTATGGAGGGCCTAAAAATAACTTCGGATAGCACTATTAGAACATTAATGTCAGATCAATATAAGCTCCCGTCATATCAAGAGCAGTTAAGTCTTTTTGATGAACCTTTTATTACGAGAAAGGATGTGCAGCAATGCTTGACGGGACAGATATAGTGTACGCCTATGATGGCACTTTTGAGGGTCTGATGTGTTGTGTCTTTGAGAGTTATGAATGTAAAGAAATTCCCTGCCTCATCCGTCCTCCAAGTGTCCAGCAAACTATTTTTGACACTTCAAAATGGATTGAAACAGATTCCCAAAAAGCCGACAGGGTTTATAACTCTATTCCTGTAAGAATTTCTTCTGAAGCTCAAGAGTTAGTGAAACTAGGGTTTTTAACCTGCGAGGAGAATAAAGAACTACTAATTTTTCGTTTTTTACGGTTAGGTTTTAAGGTTGGTGGCAAAGTCATGACCATGCTTACAGATGAGGCAGTTTGTTCACTGCAAAAAGCCGTTCGCCATTTGACGTCCGAAAGCCATAAGTATAAGGGCTTTATTCGCTTTTCTGTGTTTGGGGAGGCATTGGTTGCAGTTATTGAACCCAAAAACTACGTTCTCCCTCTTTTGTCTGCGCATTTTTGTGATCGTTATAACGGTGAAAAATTTATGATTTATGATAAAACCCACAGCGTGGCCTTAATCTATCAGTCCAATCGTGCTGAATTGATTGGTGTGGAAGGGTTAACTCTTCCCAATGTTGATTCTATGGAGGCAAAGTATCGCCTATTGTGGAAGCAGTTTTACAACACAATTGCCATTGAAGGAAGAACTAACCCCCGCTGTCGAATGACCTTAATGCCTAAACGATACTGGAACCAAATGACCGAACTGGATAATACCAATACTTTGGTTAACTTTAAACTTACCGAAACAAATAAAACCATCGCAAATGATATAAGCAAAACAGCAGACAAAACAGTAAGATACCAAATTCAAGGTAAGCAAGTTCCTTAGTTTCTCGTCGACGGGTTTGTCGATGCTGATTCTGGGAGTTATGGGGTATTATAGTCGGCAAGATATGCAGAAGCACAGGGGTGACCTAACGGTCACCCCTGTGCTTCTGCTCTAACCAATATTCGGAAATGCAAATATTTCACGGATTATACAAGGAAAATTAGGCTTTATGGCGAATTATTACATAGAATAATATGAAGTAACGAGGAGCTAGGATTAATGAAAAAAGGGATAAGCATACTGCGTAAGACAAGTCTTGTGGGTCTTATCGGAGTTTTACTTTTTGTGGCCTCATCGGTGCCTGTTCGGGCTGACAATTTACAACAACAGCTTACTCAATCTCAAAAGCAAGCCAGTCAAATGAAGGCAGCTCTCAATGCTCAAAAGGAAAAAGTAGCCGGCGCGACGACCCAGGTGTTGGCCTTAAAACAATCCGTTGAGGCATTAAATAATAGCATCGCTCGAGAACAAGAAAAGCTCACCGACGAACAAAAAAACCTTAAGAATTTAGAAGCTGAGCAGCAAAAGCTAGAGATTAAACGTCAGGAACACATTAAAGCTTTAGGAAATGTCCTGCGAAGCAACTATGAAGATGGAATTACTACATACCTGGCGGTCTTATTCGAATCCACTAGTTTATCGGATTTTATCGATCGGGCCGATAAGATCCAGATGATCATAAATAATCACAGTAAACTGCAAGAGGACATTCAGAAATTGAAAGAGTCTATGGATACGCAAAAGGAACTTATCGAACAAAAGAAGGAAGTCATTCAGGTTGCCATTCAGGGTAAAACTGAGACACAACAAGAAGTTCAGAAAGTATTGGTTAAACAGCAGACTGTGTTAGATCAACTAAGCAAAGAAGAAAAGGCAGCCTTAAATGCTTCCTTATCTGCTCAAGCAAAAGTTAATCGTATCCAACAATTGATTGAACAGGAAAAACTTGAAGCTGCTTACGCTGCCAAGGAGAAATCTTCTGGATCATCATCAGGCGGAGGGGGAGTTTCCGGTACAGTCGCTGTCTCAGGTGGAGCTAAGCAAGTTCTTAATTATGGAGCTCAATTCTTAGGAATTAAATATGTCTGGGGTGGTACGACCCCTTCGCCGGGATTTGATTGTTCAGGGTACGTACAATATGTTTTCCGAAACAGTGGTATAACCCTGAGCAGAACTTCAGAGCAGCAGTTTAATAATGGAGTTTCCGTTTCTCGTTCGGACTTAAAACCCGGGGATTTGGTATTTTTTGCCACATACTCATCAGGTGCATCTCATGTAGGAATCTATGCCGGAAACAATACAATGATTCATTCCTCTTCTGGAGGGGTTTCCTATGATGATATGACTAGTTCATACTGGGCTAAGCGATATCTGGGAGCTCGTCGAGTTATTGCCCAGTAAATGACAAGGGCGAGCTTTTCCAGAATTGATTTTGGAATAGAAATTCATTCACATACCACTTAATGTTGATTCGGGATGGGCAGGTTAATCTCACTTTTAAGTTCCAAATCCTTTTGGTTTTCAATCTAAATGGCTGATCGGAACCCTAGACCCTAGACATACTTATAATGGCTAGGGTTTTGTTTTTTGTTAGTAGAAAATCTCTCTCGCAACAAGTATTTAAACCATTTTAATATGTTCGCTTTTGTGAAATATCCAGACGGAAATTAAGCACCAAGAAAGATAAACAAAAGGTTGGATGTATTTATAGATTCCGATTGTTTCATATAGTCCTGATTGGGACATTACCATACCCACTGAATAATTTAAGGCTACAAAAGCGAGGAGATAGGGGACAAAAAAAGTTTTCCTCACAGGAAGAAAGTAGAAGAAAAGCATGAAGTAAAAAGTCCATCCAATGGGAGTCCAAAATGAAAAAAGCCCGAAGATACTTGTCTCACCCATGTTTTTGTAGTTTAAGTACCCCATAAAATGAAATAAAGCCACAAGTAGGGTATCTCCAATACCTCCAAAAATCAAACCATAAAGAAGATATTTCTTATATAAGTTTCTAGGAATTAAGATAATCGTCGCTAGCCCAATAGTAGCCGCAAAAATGAAATAAAAGGACAAATCAAACATTAAATACAACTCTTTCTCTATAGATTTTATTGTAGAATTTCCATATCTGAAGATATTAATTCACCAAACCATAAACGAGGTGAAATTGAACTATAACATACATTCAGTAGGATAAGGCATTTGGTAGTTTGCGTTTTAGTTGTGATATGCTGTGATATAATAAAAGGCCAAAGGCTTGGCTTAGTTAAGTGGTCATTAATTATTAAAAATTGCTTTTATATAAAACTAGGGGGAAAGATTCTTGAAAATACTCGTAATTAATCCAGGATCAACTTCAACAAAAATTGCCGTTTATGAGGATAGCAAATGTTCATGGAAGTATGGAATAAATCATCCTGCCCAGGAGATCAACACCTTTTTACGGGTAAGTGATCAATCTGAATATCGCATCAAATATATATTAGAGCTCTTGGAGGAAAAAGGATCTTCCCTGGACTCTTTTGCTGGAATAGTGGGACGGGGCGGAATGCTCAATCCACTTGTTGGCGGGACTTACTTGGTGGACGAAAATCTGGTTAAAATCTTGCAAAACCCACCTGGTGGGGAACATGCTTCAAATTTAGGTGGTATCATTGCCTATTACTTAGGACAGAAAACAAAAGTTCCTGTCTATATTGTTGATCCCGTTTCAGTTGACGAAATGGAGCCGGTAGCCAGGCTTTCGGGACTTCCTGAACTGCCCCGACTCAGCCAATCCCATGCCTTAAACATGAAGGCTGTAGCCCGAAAGGTGGCAAATAGGTTAGGGAAGGCTTATGATGAGGTTAACCTTATTGTTGCTCACTTAGGTGGAGGAATTTCAGTAACCCCTCATCGGCGAGGGAAAATGATTGATGTCAATAATGCTAATAATGAGGGGCCTTATTCGGTTGAACGCTGTGGTACCCTGCCCAGCGCTCAACTTGTAAAATTATGCTATTCGGGGAAGTATACTGAGCAGGAAATGCGGGCCAAAATCCTTAAAGAAGGTGGTTTGTTCGCTTATCTGGGAACTAAAGATGCTCAGGAAGTTGAGAGACGGATGAAAAACGGAGACTCCTACGCAAGTCTTATCCTGGAAGGACTATGTTATCAAGTAGCGAAGGAAATTGGGGCCATGGCAACGGTTTTGCTCGGTGGGGTTGACCAGATAGTCTTGACCGGGGGACTTGCGCATTCAGAGTTTATTACTCAGGAAATCACGCGGCGGGTATCATTTATTGCTCCGGTAATTGTGATTCCAGGCGAAGAAGAGATGGAAGCATTAGCTCTTGGAGCCTTAAGAGTTCTTAATGGAGAAGAGGAAGCCTTAACTTATAACAGTTAGTAGGGATATAATACTAACCAGAAAGGATAACTTTAAATGGGGTGTAACAATGCGCTTTAGCGGGTTTGATGCTTTATTCGATAGAGCAAGGAGTTTAGGCCGGGCAAAAGTAGCTGTGGCAGCTGCTGCCGATAAAGAAGTAATGGAAGCTATCAAATTAGCTGAACAAGAAGGACTGATTACACCGCTGCTGATTGGTGATGTCAATCAGATTGAGCAACTGGCCTTAGAAATAGGGTGGAACTTGGAAAGAGCCAAGTTGATTCAGGAAGCAAATCCTCAAGAAGCAGCTCATAAGGCTGTAGATGCAATTGTCAATGGGGAAGCGGATTTTTTGATGAAAGGGCTGATTAACAGTTCGGACTTTTTACGGGCTGTACTTCGTCCTGAAGGAGGACTTCGAACCGGACGTTTGCTGAGTCACTTAGCAGCATTTCAAGTTCCTGGGTACTCTCATTTGTTCTTTGTAACAGATGGAGGAATGAATATTGCACCGGACTTGACTCAGAAAAAACAAATATTAGAAAACAGTTTGTTCTATTTGCAGAGAATCGGAATGGAATTAGTAAATGTCATAATACTCGCAGCTAATGAAATGGTTGATCCCAAAATGCCGGCGACAATGGATGCCAAGGAATTAGTCGCAATGGGAAAAGCAGGAGAATTCCCAGGGGCGATTGTAGAAGGCCCGCTAGCTCTTGACGGAGCAGTAAGTGCTGTTGCACTAAAACATAAGGGAATTAGCAGTAAAATTAATGGCGAGGTCGATTTGATTTTAACTCCGACCATTGAGGTAGGGAACGTCTTAGGAAAATCAATGGTCTATTTTGCAGGAGCAACAATGGCAGGAATTGTCCTTGGGGCTAAAGTGCCTATAGTACTGACCTCACGCAGCGACACCCCTAGGAACAAGTTTATGGCCATAACCATGGCTGCTTTAAGCCGAACACTATCATAAGCCTCTTTACATTTTTCTATTTTTTGAGTTAAAATGCTTGTATGAGTTCATTTTAGAAAAAATTTGCTCATTTCTACTAAGGGGGGAGACTAGAGAAAGCATGAAAAAATTAATGACAGGCAATGAGGCAATTGCTCGGGGTGTCTATGAATATGGAGTCGGCGTAGCTGCTGCCTATCCTGGCACACCAAGTACTGAAATCCTCGAAAATATTGTGAAATACCCTGAAGTTTATTGTCAGTGGTCGCCTAATGAAAAAGTAGCAATGGAAGTCGGAATCGGGGCAGCTATTGCCGGCGCTCGCTCTATTGTTGCTATGAAAATGGTAGGTGTTAATGTAGCTGCGGATCCGCTTTTTACTGTAGCTTACACTGGAACTCGTGCTGGCTTAGTCTTAGTGTCAGCGGATGATCCGGGAATGCACTCCTCGCAGAATGAGCAGGACAATAGACTATATGCAGCCTTTGCTAAGATACCCTTGTTAGAGCCCTCTAACTCTCAGGAAGCTAAAGATATGGTTGGCTTGGCGATGGAGATTTCCGAAACTTTTGATACGCCCGTAATGATTCGGATAACGACACGGATAGCCCACTCCCAGAGCTTTGTAGAGTTACAGGATCCTCAAGAACGAATAATTAAGACCTATGAGCGTAATCAAAGTAAATATGTTATGCTTCCGGCTAATGGACGCGCTCGGCGTTTAGTAGTGGAAGAAAGGATGCATAAACTCGCTGACTATACAGAGACAGTGGCAGTTAATTATATGGAGATGGATGACCCAGGCGTTGGAATTATAACCTCCGGGATTTCCTATCAATATGTTAAAGAAGCTCTTCCTAAGGCTTCTGTTCTAAAATTAGGATTGACCAATCCTTTACCGTCAGGCTTGATTAAAGAGTTTGCGGCTAAAGTCGATAAACTCTATGTTGTCGAGGAATTGGAGCCCTATATGGAAAACGAAGTCCGTAGACTGGGCATAAATGTCGTAGGTAAAGAACTCTTCCCACCCTTCGGGGAACTCTCCGTTCGGATGATAGGGGAAAAGATCAGCGGTCAACCCGGAATACCGGTAGCTCCAGCTTTTGACTCGCCGGTTCGCCCGCCGGTGATGTGCCCCGGTTGCCCGCACCGTGGAGTTTTTTACACCCTTAAACAACTTAAATTGATTGTTTCAGGTGATATTGGCTGTTATACTTTGGGGGCAATGGCTCCACTCCAAGCAATGGATACAACAATTTGCATGGGGGCCTCAATCTCAGCAGGTTTAGGTATGATCAAAGCTCATCCGGAAATGGCCGAAAATATGGTGGCAGTAATTGGTGACTCAACCTTCCTCCATTCCGGGATTACCGGACTTATGGACGTGGTTTATAACGGTGGAAACCTTACGACAATTATTCTCGACAACTCCATCACAGCCATGACAGGGCACCAGCATAACCCCTCTACAGGCCAGTCACTGATGGGTCAGCCGGCTCCTCAAGTCGACTTTGTTGCTTTATGTAAGGCTTTGGGAATAAAGCGAATTACCGAAGTTGATCCTTTTGACCTACCAAGGGTTAAAGAAGTCATTAAAGCAGAAGTTGCCGCCCCGGAACCTTCAGTGATTATTGCTAAACGTCCTTGTGCTCTTATTATCAAAAACACAGAAAAGCCTCTCCAAGTTCAAGACTGCAGTGGCTGCAAAATGTGCCTAAAACTAGGATGTCCAGCACTTTCTTTTGATGAAGAAAATAAAACTGCTCAAGTTGACCAAGCCCTATGTACAGGGTGCGGAGTGTGCATAAATATATGTAAGTTTAATGCCTTGCGAAAGGCCGGTGACGGTAATGTCTAATATAATTAATGTTCTACTCGTAGGAGTAGGTGGCCAGGGAACAATTTTAGCCTCGAAAATTTTAACCCATGCCGCCATGGCCCAAGGGTATGAGGTGAAGATGTCGGAAATCCACGGTATGGCTCAACGAGGGGGATCTGTTGTAACCCAAGTTCGGATGGGAGAAAACGTTTACTCACCTGTTATAGAACCCGGAGAGGCAGATTTTATTGTCGCCTTTGAACAGCTGGAAGCTTATCGGTGGGCTCACTTCTTAAAAAAGGACGGCGTCTTAATCGTCAATACTCAAAAAATTGTACCTTTAACAGTTCTTATCGGAGCCAAAACCTACCCCACAACAATTCTAAGTGACCTTAAAGAACGTGTGGAGCGTTATATTGAATTGGACGGGTTAAAGTTGGCTTCCGAAGCTGGCAATGCCAAAGCAACGAATGTGGTTTTAATGGGAGTTCTCTCTAAGTACATGAATTTCCCAGAGGATACCTGGAAAAATGCCCTTGATGCCAAGATTCCTGCGAAGCTGCTGGACTTAAATAAGAAAGCCTTTGCTTTGGGAGTGGCCGAAGCGAAATAATTTGGTCTTAGATGTGAATACTAAAGATAAGTCAGAACAAGATGAAAGAAGCTGGAACACGCAGGTGCACCAGCTTCTTTTGTTTATATCTTTTTATGGTTTTCCGAATCCTCTGGGGTAGGGTGCTCTTGTAATCGTCCTGCCCGACGGACTGCGTCTCGAAGTAAAAACTCAATATGAGCATTGGTACTTCTGAATTCATCTGCGGCCCAACGTTCCAGAGCGGCATAAAGTTTTGGATCAAGTCGCAAAGGGAACTGCTTCTTTGTTGCCATTTTTAACACATCCAATGTAAAGCTGTTGGAGATATTTGATTTATTAATAGAAGAAATTGTTGATAAGGAGTTACTAATACATTGTTCCGGCATTGATGACAGGTTGAGCCGACCGCTCGGAAACGATAGAGACTAAGAGGTTATTAATCATTGCGGCTTTGCGCTCATCATCTAGTTCTACAACTCCATTTTTCTCGATTCGTTCAATAGCCATCTGGACCATACCTACAGCGCCCTCGACAATAATTTGGCGAGCGGAGAGGATAGCAGAAGCTTGTTGACGCTGAAGCATGGCACCGGCAATTTCTGTAGCATAGGCCAGGTGGGTGAGCCGGGCTTCGCTGACTTCTACACCAGCCAGATTAAGCCTTTGTTGGAGTTCGTTCATTAATTCTTGGGATACTTCTTCAGGATTTCCTCTAAGGGAAAAGCCTTGTCCTTCAAAGTTGTCGTAGGCATAACGGGTTGCGATGTGGCGTAATGCTGTTTCGCTCTGAATCTCTACAAACTCTTCGTATTTTTCAACGTCAAAAATGGCTTTAGCTGTAT
The DNA here is from genome assembly GCF_000231385.2 of Desulfosporosinus meridiei DSM 13257. Taxonomy (NCBI): domain Bacteria; kingdom Bacillati; phylum Bacillota; class Clostridia; order Eubacteriales; family Desulfitobacteriaceae; genus Desulfosporosinus; species Desulfosporosinus meridiei. The sequence goes on from NC_018515.1 coordinate 1,654,570, forward strand.
CAACGACCCGAAATACTACGACTGCTGCAATTTCCACTGGATTACCTTCAATATCGTTTACTTTTAGAGTTTTGCTGTTGAAGTTTCGCACTCGTAAAGATACTCCCTTGCGAATAGCAAGTGGAACACTGAGCCACAGACCGGGTTGGCGGATCGTTCCCAGATAGCTCCCGAAAAACACGAGGGCATAGGATTTATTGGGTTGAACCACCAAAATACCGGAACCTAAAATAATAGCCAAGATAATCAGGGGGATACCCACTAAGTTTTCCTGAATGACTAAAGCAATACCTCCAGTTATCAGTGCAAGAATCAGAATCAGAGCAAAATAACCATTAACAGCCCAGGCTTTTTTCTCAATCATTTTAATTCCTCCTTGAGTTCATATTGATATTTATATGATATCACTTTTGCAAAATATGTAAAGTAGTATCTTTTAACAGGCCATGAAGTTAAGTGCTTACAATCCCGAAAAGAAGAATATAAAACTTGCGACTATAAATTTCAGAAATGGCCATTTTAATAATGAACTAGTGATTTAGGAGGAACTACAATGACTAACATGCCTCAACCTACTTTTCCTGCTCAGCATCAAGAACAGCAACCGGGACTAGAATCCTTGATGAATCCTTTGCCGATTGCTGAAGATGCTAATTATGTGGGAAACAACAAGCTTAAAGGAAAAGTTGCTCTAATTACCGGGGGAGACAGTGGAATTGGTCGCGGGGTAGCCATCGCTTTTGCCAAGGAAGGTGCAGATATTGCAATTATCTACTTGAATGAACATGAAGATGCCAATCAGACAAAGGCTCGCATTGAACAAATAGGCAAGCGCTGCCTTGTTTATGCCGGAGATATTGGGGATGAAGGGTTTTGTCAGCAAGTTGTGAATCAAACAGTACAAAGCTTTGGAAAACTGGATATCTTAGTCAATAATGCCGGAGAACAACACCCCCAGAATAGTTTGTTAGATATCACAAGTGAACAGCTGGAAAGAACCTTTCGGACAAATATCTTTAGTTATTTTTATATGGCTAAAGCGGCATTGCCCTTTTTAAAGGCCGGGAGTGCGATTATAAATACTGCCTCAATTACAGCCTATGAGGGACATGATCAACTGATTGATTATTCAGCAACTAAGGGAGCAGTAGTTTCCTTTAACCGTTCTTTGTCAGAATCCCTTTGCAAGTTGGGGATTAGAGTAAATGGTATCGCTCCTGGTCCAATTTGGACACCGTTAATTCCAGCTTCTTTTCAAGCTGACAGCGTGGCGACTTTTGGGAGTACAACACCAATGCAACGTGCCGGACAACCTAAAGAGTTAGCACCGGCCTATGTTTTTCTAGCCTCAGATGACTCAAGTTATATGTCAGGGCAGATGCTTCACATCAATGGCGGGAAAATAATAAATAGCTAAATAAATGGTAATCGGTGATACTAAAGAGGCTGTCTTTTCTTAATGGAATATAAAAGAGGCAACTATACTGTGGAGTAAAGCGGACCCTATGTCAAGGACATTTTAAAAAAGGGGTCTTGAAAAAGAATGCCCTCATGTCACAAAAATGTGATGTGAGGGCATTTTCTAAATTTTAATTGGATATTTCCCAGTTTTTATGTAATTGGCATACTTATTTGGTGACAGTTTTGCTAGTCTCCATTGGTAACGGTCATTATTGTAATAGTCCATATAATCATCAATCTCAAGCTTTAAATCTGAGAAGCTATTGCACCTTTCCAGATGAATTTCGTCCTTCATATGACCAAAAAATGATTCCTGAGGGGCATTGTCCCAACAGTTACCTCGCCGGGACATAGATTGTCGTAACTTCTTATCCTTTAAAAGTTGCTGAAAAGATATGCTTGTATAATGGCATCCCTGATCAGAATGCAAGATCGTTTCTCTATTTAATGTGATTCCGTGATTTTCTATAAGCATATTAACCGTTTCAAGTACGAAATCCACTGCCAAGGATTCGCTAGCAACATATGCCATTACCTGTTTGGTACAAGCATCCTTAATAACAGATAGATATGCCTTATCACCATGATTGTAGAAAAGGTATGTGATGTCGGTAAGAAGTATCATACCCGGACCATGTTTTTGGAACTCCCGGTTTACTAGATTTTTAGAAACATTGTTGGTTTTCATGGCCTTTGCCATGCGACGGTAAGGATTTGCCTTGCGTATCGGACATTTTAATCCGTATTTACCCATAAGACGCTGTATTTTCTTTCGATTCATTCGAACTCCCTGATTCAGAAGGCGCATATGAATTCCGCGTGAACCCTTATCATAACCACGAAACTTATATGCTTCTAGAATCAGTTCGAAATCCTTTTTGTCTTGTTCTTCCTTTTCATTTCTTGTATCTACAGTATTTAGCCATCGATAATAACCGGAGCGTGATACTCCGGCTGTATTGCATAGCCAGCTGATATTTAACAGGTTGTTATCTCGTTCGATCATTTCTTTGATGAGTTTGTATTTGATGGATGGTTTCGCTTGTATTCCCAGTTTGCCTGCCGATTCATCTGAATATTTTTTTTTAAGAATTCATTTTCTTGGTTTAAGTATGCAATTTCCTGTTCTAAGCGCTCAATTTTTTCAGTATTGGTGAGTACCTTTGTGGATGGCCGCCCGGTGTTATTTCTTCGGGTGTCTTCACACCCCTCAGGGCGTAATTCATATAACTTCATACGGGCTACAAGACTGTTTTTTCGTTTCTTTCCGAGTATACGATGGTCAATCCCCATATCTGCTAAAATTTGCGACGGCAGTTTTCCAGCGCGATATTCCTCTTCGAACCTTTCTTTAAATTCTTTCGTATAGGTAATTGATTTTGCACTTGCTTTTTTAATGTATGGATTCTTTTGTAGCTCGATCTGTTGTTCTTCAGTAAAATAGTTTTTCCCCATCCAAGCTTTTCTCCTAATTTGATGTATTAAGTATAACAAAAAGACCCTATAAATAGAGTCAGTTAATTTTACGGCAAGTGAGCCTTTTTTTAACTGTCTATTTTATAGGGTCCATTTTAGAGTGCAGCGGTATAGTTGTCTTTTTTTATGACTTGGTTCATAGTGTTGGTACTTCCAAGTGAACAAAATATTCCATGTGATCAATATCACTATTTATGCCCGTTTTTTTAGTATAATAGGGATGTACTTCTTTTTTGAGTATGAACCTTAAAAGTTAACAGCAAATCTAGATTGGGGGTCAATATGAAATTCAACATCCACAGAAATATTTCAGTTAGAAATGTTGTACAACTCCTCTTTGCCGTTATAGTACTGTATATCGGAGTAGTCTTTGTCATGTTTACTGAACAACTGGCCAATAATTCAGTTTTAACAGTTTCTAGGCCGGCGGGAGTAGAGGGGTTTTTGCCAATCAGTGCTCTAGTCGGTTTGAAGGCATGGGTTGCGACTGGGAAATTCGATCCTATTCATCCGGCTGGGTTAGTGATATTCCTGGCAGCGATCACTTTATCAGTGTTATTCAAACGATCTTTCTGTGCTTGGATTTGTCCCATTGGAACACTTTCAGAGGGACTAGCCAAAATTGGCAAACAGATTTTTGGGAGAAATTTTCAGATTCCTAACTGGTTAGACCTTTGTTTGCGATCGCTCAAATACATCCTCTTATCAGTCTTCCTTATGGGTATTTTATTCATGATGAGCGGTCATGAAGCCATATCTTTTATGTACACTCCGTATAATATTTTGGCCGATGCAAAGATGCTGTCTTTCTTCCGTAATCTGGGTATTGTGGGGATGAGTGTAATCGGACTTGTTGTAGTATTATCGATTTTCTTTGAAAACTTTTGGTGTCGTTATTTATGTCCTTACGGAGGACTTTTGGGACTATTCAGCCTACTCAGTCCCTTCAAAATCACGCGTAATAGAGAATCCTGCGTTCATTGCGGAAAATGTAACGCAAGTTGTCCGAACCGGGTGCTTGTTGAGAAGGCAGAGAGGGTATGGTCTCCGGAATGCACGGGCTGCTTGAATTGTGTGCAAAAATGCCCTGTGAATGACACTCTCAAATTTCAAGCTGTTACAGGTCGAAGTTTTCTGTCCCTATATAATTTGGCACTTGGAGTTTTGGCTCTGTGGTTTATTATTATCGGTTTGGCAATTGTCACGGGACATTGGGAGTCAAAAATATCGATAACGGTTTATCAGGAACTGTTTTCCACTGTGAATTCAATGAATTAGTTTTGATACCTTTCAGAGAATTAGGATCTGGGTGATTCAGACTTGAGGTTTAAGCACATTACTCAGAGAAGAAAAAGAACTTGTAGTGTAGCAAAAACAATAATGAGAGTCATAAATAAGTCATGAATGACTGACAAAAGTCCTTCGTGACTTGAATTATTGTATTAATGTAAGATAAAATAGAATTTAGTTGAAGGTTGCTTCATAGGGTTTGGGACAAACTAGTGATGCTTTAGGCTGAAATCTAAAGGAAATGCTGTAAAGTGTACTCTAAACTAGGCTAAGATTGTAAATAAAGGGTTTGCTGAAATTTAGATTTGTCTAAACCAGAGAATTGGCATGGAATTTGCAATGATAACAGATTGTATTTCAGGCGAGTTCTTGAAGTCATTTTTAAATGGGGGGTAGATCGGATTGATCGCGTGGACTCTAAATCCGCGTAGGCGGGTGAAACTCCCGTACTCCTCGCCAATATTATCAGGGGGGAAACTGAGAGTGAGCATTACATGGACACCCATCCAAAAACAACGATTACAAGAACTTAATGCCAGTGAAGTACTGCAAGAAATGTGTTTTGAGTCTCATCAAGAACGGGATCGTGCTTATCAGGAACAGGAACATTTACTGGTAATTAGAGGAAAACAAAAATTGCAAGAATTGTTAGAAACTAATCGGCGTCCGTCCTTAAGTGTACTTGAACAACAGCTTGTAGAAGCTTTGACACAAGAGGGATTTGTCCAAGTAGTCACTCCCACAATCATCTCGAAAACAGCCCTAGCAAAAATGTCCGTATCCGATGATCATCCGCTTTTCTCGCAGGTTTTTTGGCTTGATTCAAAGCGATGTTTACGTCCTATGCTGGCTCCAAATCTATATACCCTCTGGAGAGATCTTTTGCGTTTATGGGAAAAACCAATTAGGATCTTTGAAATAGGGACTTGCTATAGGAAGGAATCGAAAGGTTCCTTACATCTGAATGAGTTTACAATGCTTAACCTAACGGAATTAGGATTGCCGCTTGATCAGAGGCATCAAAGATTAAAAGAACTTGCTGACTTGGTTATGAACACAGTGGGAATTGATGATTACCAACTGGAGTCAGAATCTTCTGTTGTTTATGGAGATACCTTAGATGTTGTTAAGGGTATTGAATTAGGCTCAAGTGCTATGGGTCCTCATGTCCTGGATGATCAATGGGGAATTTTTGATCCATGGGTTGGTATAGGGTTTGGATTAGAGCGATTACTAATGATTAAAGAGGGATCCCAAAATGTCCAAAGCATGGGTAGGAGCCTTACGTATCTTAATGGTGTACGGTTAAATATTTAATTCTAATACCGGAGTTCGGAATTTGAGTTGTGTGTTTGAGAAAATTCTAATTTGAACGGGAGGATCTATAATTATGCATGAACAAGTTATGATCGAACCCTCCATATCCAAGGAACATATCGGACGCATCTACAAAATGATTAGCAAGATTCCCTTTTTTAACGAATCCCGAATTAGTGAAATTGAAATTTTGCCTGGAGGATTAACAAATAACAATTATAAAGTAACAATTGGTGGAGTTACATATGCTGTTAGGCTCGCTGGAGCAGGTACTATGGAATACTTAAATCGTCCGGCAGAAAAGCATAATGCGCAATTAATGGCTGATATTCAAATAAGTGCTCCGATTATTTATTATGATGAAACTACTGGAAACCAGGTGTGTAAGTATATTGATGATTGTAAAACCTTACATATTCCAGATTTTAAAGAAGAAAGACAATATCTCAGTATGGCGGCTAAGGTTTTCAAAAAGTATCACGATTGCCAGAAGGAATTCATATCTGTCTTTAACCCACTAAAGGAAATCGATATATATATGAAATTATTGGCGGAAAAAAATTCAGAATTTTATGAAGGTGCAGAAACTATGGAGAAGAAAATCGAGGAAATCAAAGAGCTCTTTAAAAACAATCCTCCGCCCCAAGCACCTTGCCATAATGACCCGCTTTGTGAAAACTGGTTAGACGATAAAAAGAACTTCTATCTTATCGACTGGGAGTATGGCGGAATGAACGATCCGTTGTTCGATTTAGGAGCATTGGCCATAGAAGCCGAATTGACTGATGAACAAGAACGTTTCTTCTTGAAAGAGTACTATGGCGGGGATTTGACAGACAAACAAATCGGATCCCTGATAATTAATAAATTTTTGTGTGATGCTTTATGGTCATATTGGGCAGTACTTCAAATTGCTATGGGTAAATCAAGAGAAGAATATTGGCCATATGGATTAAATAGATTTAAGCGGGCTTACGCATTAATTCACGATGGAAGTCTAGATCGAGCTATTAAAGCTAACCAATAATAGGTAGCATTATAGACTATACATTTACTCACATCTAAATCTCTGAATTCCTTTGAAGGTCTGGTTTAAAAACCGGGCCAATTTTTTTACTCGAACTAGAGCTGTTTTAAGTGGGGGTGGTTCTCGCAAGTCTTGGAAGATAGCAAGTTAATAATGACTTACATGAAGTAGTGACCGACTTGAATACTAATATCTTTAACCTTCCCGAACTATAACAATTGCTTTTCTAAAGAGAAATTGAGGTGACGAAAACAGATAAATTCCTTAGCACAGGAGGATCTTCAGAGATATTAAGATAATCAGAATATTTTAGTGTGATTATTTTTGATGTGGCATGAAACTTGCATCTAAATTTGTAATAGAAATTAATTTATTAGATCAACCAATAAGAACACGAAATGTTAACTACAAGTTAAAGTATAGTTCAATACAAATTATGTAGTATACTTAAACAAAAAAAGAAGGTGACTAAATGACAGTGGATTTGGCAACTTCGAAATTAGATGAAATGTTGCAAAAAGCAGCTAAAGAGATCCCTCTAAAGCGCAATGAACTTCTCTTTTTGTTAAAAGTATCGGATCAAAAGGACGTAGCCAAGGTCTTTAAAACTGCTAGGTTTCTTAGGGAACGTTACTTTGAGGATAAGATATTCACCTATGGCTTCGTGTATTTCTCGACTTATTGTCGTAATGAATGTGCCTTTTGTTTATATCGAAAGTCAAATAAGGAACTCCAACGTTATCGTAAAACAGATATGGAAATCATGAAAACTGCATTTAGTTTGGTAGATTCAGGTGTAAACTTAATAGATTTAACAATGGGTGAAGATCCTTTCTTTTTTGAGAACCAAGGTGCGGGATTTGCTCATATGATTAGAACCGTTGAGATGATAAAGAAGAGTACAAATATCCCTATTATGCTTTCGGCAGGGGTTGTTCCTGAAGATATTCTCATGGAGTTTAAAGAGGCTGGCGTTGATTGGTATGCTACTTATCAGGAAACTCATAACCCCGAATTATATAGCAAGTTAAGACTTGGACAAAATTTTGAAGAACGTATGCAGAGAAAGAGAGTAGCTCAACAAATGGGCCTTCTCCTAGAAGAAGGTTTACTTACCGGAGTCGGGGATACTGATGCAGACTTGGTTGATTCACTGGAGGAAATGGGCAGGTTGGGTTCAGATCAAGTAAGAATAATGAGCTTCATACCGCAAAAAGGTACACCCATGCAAAACTTTTCCCCGGTTCCACGGGCAAAGGAGTTACTTGTGATCGCCGTCATGCGCATAGTGTTCCCGGATCTCTTAATTCCTGCTTCATTGGATGTTGACGGGTTAAACGGCTTAGCAGAACGCCTTAACGCAGGGGCCAATGTTGTTACTTCAATTATCCCTCCTGAATCAGGCTTAGCCGGCGTATCTAATCAATCGTTAGATATTGAAGATGGAAACAGAACAATTACTAAGATTACTCCTGTCTTAGAGAAATGCGGGCTTGGTTTGGCAAGCCGTGATGATTACGCAGAATGGATTCAACGGAGAAAAAAACTTTCACATAATTTCTAGAAAGGGGCCCTAAGGTGCGAGTAGTAATTGTAGGGGGTAAGCTCCAAGGATTAGAGGTAGCCTACTTAGCGAAAAAAGCAGACTGGGAAGTTGTTCTGGTTGATAAGAATGAGTGGGTGCCGGCAGCAGAATTGTGTGACCAATTCTATAATGTGGATGTAACCAAAACTGATGAATGGATTCCATTTCTAAAAGATATAGATCTCATTATTCCTGCTTTAGAAAATCAAGAGGTTTTAGATAGTTTAGTCCGAAGCGCTCATTATGCTCATGTTCCCTTGCTTTTTGATAGTAAGGCCTATGGAATTTCTTCTTCGAAAATTAGTTCGAATGAAATGTTTGCCCGGACAGGGGTTCCGGGGCCAATCCCTTGGCCGGAATGTGGATTTCCAATAATTGCAAAGCCATCTGGTGAAAGTGGAAGTAAAGGAGTCCAAAAGGTAAAAAGTGCTGTAGAATTTAAGAGTTTATTTGATAATGGGTTAACAGACTGGGTCATAGAAGAGTATTTAGAAGGGCCATCCTATTCATTAGAAGTCATCGGATACGCAGGAGTCTATAAAGTGCTGCAGATTACCGAACTTCATATGGATGAAAACTATGATTGTAAGCGAGTTATTGGTTCCGCCATATTATCGGATGAACTGAGAAATGAATTCGAACAAATTGGCATGAACCTAGCGCGAACTCTTAAGTTAAACGGGATTATGGATATAGAGACAATTTTGCATAAAGGAAAATTGAAAGTTCTGGAGATAGATGCCAGAATTCCAAGTCAAACTCCGATTACTGTTTTTCATTCAACAGGAGTTAATATGTTAAAAGTTATAGGGGAGGCTTTTGTCAGCAAGGTACCCTGGACTGAGTTCGAAATAAAAGAAAAATCTGGTGTTATCTTTGAACACATCCATGTCTGGAACGATGGTCTTGAAATATGCGGAGAGCATATTATGGCTGACTCAGGGCCTCTGCACCTCTATCCGGATTTCTTTGGAGCTGATGAAGCCATTTCTAACTATATTCCTGGAAAGACTGAATGGGTTGCTACTTTAATCATTAAAGGAAAAAACCTACAAGCGGCCTGGAGACAGCGTGAGGTTGTTATCCAAGCAATAAAAAATGAATGGGGAATCCATCATTACTACGACAGAGATCCGTACCATTCAGACCTATCTGAAAGAATATATGCCTCAGGGAGTTGATCATCTTGACAAGACTAAAGCACGAAGACGTTGTAGAAATTCCTACAACACTAGAAGACTATGACCAACAATTGATTGATAAAACAGGTTGTTCGCTGAAAGAGCTTGCTGCGAGAGCAGCAGGACTTCAAGCTAATATCGAAGTGAACCAGCTTCAACTAAAAGTAGCTGTAATTCCCATGTCTTGTGGTCAAGGAATAATTGAGGGGTTTGCGGAATCTGTAACCGGAATAATCAGCTATCTGGGCTTTAAGGCGTTAACGACTAAGAGTTGGGATGCCGGTGGGGTTGCGGAGGCAATTCAAGAGGGCGCGGAAGTGTTATTTATGGCAGATGATGAACGTTTTGTTGCAGTCAATGTGCGTACCGGTAAGGTCTCTGACAATGGCGATGCTACCGGTAGAGGATATGCTGTTGGACTTGAGCGAATGAGTAATGGATTAGAAGGTAAAAAAGTTTTAGTGATCGGGGCTGGTCCAGTTGGTGTAGGGGCAGCTATTGCCCTGGCCGGTTTCCGGGCAGAAGTTGGAGTTTATGACATTGTGAGTGCATCAAGCGAAAGACTCCAAGAGAATTTAAGAAGGCTCGGGTATAGGGTAACTATCGAGACTGATTTAAATGCTGCCTTAAACCATTATCAAAACATAGTTGATGCTTGTCCTGCTGAAAATATCATTTTATTGGAACATATCACTGAAAATACGAGGATTGCAGCTCCCGGTATACCCCTTGGTGTCCAGGCTGACGGTCTGAAAAAGGTCTCGACAAGATTACTACATGACCCCCTGCATATAGGCGTAGGAACCATGATGTTTGATGTACTAATAGATAGTCTTTGAGAAGGAGTACTCTGGCTAGAGTTTTATGACTAGAGTGTAGGATCACGATAGGAGTGATGTCATGACAGCAGATGCAACCAAAAAGAAACGTTATTATCGCAAAAATGTTGATTTTTTCAAATTCGTAGAAAAATTAAAGCTATGGCCCTCTAGAAGTGGTACTCTACATGGCGTGAAAAGTATGACAATAAGAGGAAATACGGCAGAGATCGTGACCCATTGCAATGAGAAATTTCAAATTTACAATTCTAAACACAGTCGAGCAGCTCGTTGTCTTCGGAATAAATTATTTTTTCGTGCTTGCACTACCTGTAAAATTCCTGGCTGGAAGTTGGAAAAGTATTCTTCGACCCACGTTAATCAAAATTATGGTTCGCGTTTATAAAAGGGAAGTTTTTTAACGACTGATGACCATTTACCAAAGAGAAATAAAGCTTGTTCATGATTCGAAAACTGCAAGAGCAAGCTTTATTATAAAAAAACCTTACCAAATATAGCGGAAGGTTTTTCTCAAGGGCTAACTCTTAGTGTGTCTATGTCTTTATAACTTGAAAAAGAGGAGGAATTTAAGGAATGTCTAACTATGCCGATCTTGCCAAAAGTGTTATCGAGGGTCAAAAGGATAAGGTGAAGGAGCATGTTCAAAATCTTATCACAGCTGGGAATAGTCCTCTTGAGATTGTCAATGAGGGCCTAATTGCCGGAATGAATGTTGTAGGAATTCGTTTTAAAGCTGGGGATATGTACGTTCCGGAAGTTCTCATGGCAGCTAAAAGCATGAGTGGCGGACTGGAAATTGTTAAACCCCTAATTGCCAAAGCCGATCAAAAAAGCCAAGGAAAAATTCTTCTGGGAACTGTAAAAGGAGATTTACACGATATTGGTAAAAATCTTGTCGGCATGCTGATTGAGAGCGGCGGTCTGGAAGTAATCAATATGGGAGTAGACATTTCAGCGGAAGATTTTATTGATGCCGTCATTGAACATGAACCTGATATTGTTGCTTTATCAGCTCTGCTTACTACGACAATGCCTGCCATGCAAGATATTATTGAATTGTTGGAAGAAGAAGAGCTAAGAGACAAAGTTAAAGTCATAATCGGGGGAGCGCCTGTTTCTCAGGAATATGCTGACACCATTGGTGCCGACGGCTATGCTCCGGATGCTGGATCCGCTGTAGAGCTCTGCAAGAGACTTTTAGCTTCCAAATAATTAGATTATTTATAATTTATAGTCATTTTAAGGGGGTGGTTTATTCATATAATTCTGGCTAATTTCTTCGTGACTTTCTAGTTCTATATAAATATGGAGGTGATTTTTTTGACATACAGAGGTATACATGCTGGTTCTACTAGAATGGATGGGATCGGGCTAAATATGTTTACCTACGATGAGCTGTACGATGTACATTTAGCTACATTAGATCTGCTTTGGGACATCGGAGTAAGAGTTGAAAGTGAAGAAGCACGGGAAATTTTCTATAGTGCTGGATGTACTCTTAATCGAAAAACAAATATTGTCAAAATACCAGCGCACTTAGTGGAAGACGCTATTCGCTCAATTCCTAAAACATTTAGAGCTTGTGGAAGAAAACGTGAAAATGATTGGCTGAATGAAGGAAATCGCACTGGATTTGTTAACTTTGGTGAAGCTATCCGACTGATTGACCCTTATACTCGCCAATTAAGGAAGCCGTTAAAAAAAGACGTAGATGATGTGACTCGCTTTTGTGAAACAATGGATCAGATTATTGTTTTTGAAAGAGCTTTAGGGCCCTCGGAAGTTGATCCGGATGTTGCACAAGTTCATATAGCGGAATCATTCTTCAATTATTCGACAAAGCACGCTTATATTGGGATGAATCGCCCGGAAAATATGCGCGCGGCTGCCAAAATGGGCTATCTTGTTTCCGGTGGCGAAGATAAATTCCGTGAAAGACCCCTTTTCTCACAAAGCACAGACCCTGTTGCTCCCTTAGTTCATGCAAAAGGTGCGACAGACACTCTTCTCCAAGCGATTCGCTTAGGTGTTCCGGCAAAAATCAATTCCATGGGTCTAGCCGGAGGAACTACCTGCGTTAACTTGGCCAGTACTCTAGTGACTCACAATGCTGAAATCTTAAGCATGTTTGTCTTAGGTCAACTCGTCAAAAGAGGGTATCCAATGGTTTATGGTACTTCTACAACCATGATGGATCTGAGAACAACTGTTGCTTGTGTCGGAACTCCTGAACTGGCTCTCTTTAGTGCAGCTTGTGCCAAGCTTTCCCAATTCTATAATATTCCGGTCTGGGTTGCCGGTGGATAGACTGATAGCAAAGTACCGGATGCCCAAGCAGCTCATGAGTTTACCCTAACCGCTTTATTACCAGCGTTAGCAGGCGCTAACATGATATATGGTTTAGGGATGCTCGAAGGTGGCTTGACTTGGGATTATGCTCAAATGGTTATGCAAAACGAGATGGCTCGTATGATTATGCATACCATTAAAGGGATACCCATAAGTGACGAAAAAATGGCCTTGGAAGTTGTCCGTTCGGTAGGTATCGGCGGAGAGTTCATTAGCCATGAACACACTTATGCGCATTTTAAAGAGCTGTCTAAAACAGAATTGTTAGATCGTAGGAATAGAGAAAACTGGGAAGCGGCTGGCAGTAAGGATATTGTCGAAACCTCCTATGCTAAATCTATTGATATTCTTGAGAACTACCAAAATCAAAATCCTCTGCCTGAAGATATTCAACGTCAGTTGAAAGAAATAGTCTTAGAAGCAGAAGCTGAAACGACTGAAATTAAGGCTAAGGAAAAAGAAGCAAGAAGAAGACCAAGAAAACCGAAATTCTAATATTAATTGAGTAGACGAAGGAGTCGATATAATTATCGGCTCTTTCTCTATTCTGACTTAGATGAGTTAAAACTGACTCGCTATAGTGCTTGATTATAGGGTGTATAAGCCAAACCATCAGGGTTTGGCAACCATATTAAAGGCGTCATATTTGGCATAGCTTTTGCAACAGTCAAAGATAAGATATATTTTCGCACTATTTCAATAATTTTAAATCATTATTGAGTAGATTAATTTGTCGACAAGGAAGGTGATACTTGACTAAGAAATAACAAGCAAGTAAGTCTAGGGATTTATGAATTCGTATGAAGGAGTGAATAGAATGGGTAGTGCTGATGTAAGTCCATTGTGGTACTGGTTAGTGTTTTTTGCTTATATCGTATTCCTTATCGTAGTAGGTTTGAATGCCTATAGAACGCAAAAAGCCACTGCCAGCGCTGAAGAAGAGCATAATGATTATTGGATCACAGGCCGTAGTCAACCGGCATATATGGTAGGTATGTCTGTAGCGTCCGGGTGGATGTTAATTGGTATGATCACTTGGATGACTTGGGCGACCTATGACCTGGGGTTATCAGGCTTGTGGGTCGTAGCTATCCCATGGTTTTTTTCGAATATCTGGCAATTTCTAATGGCCCGTCCTTTAAGAAGAATTAAGGCTATCTCTCAATGCCAAATGCTAGAAAAACGCTTTGGACTGCCGGCTAGGATACTATCCGCTCCAATAAATATCTTTTCCTATACGATTTGGTCAGCGGCTGAATTATACGCGGCTTCACTGATCATGGCACCTGCTCTTGGAATTTCCATTGAGGCAATGATCATTATCTATGCGATCCCAATTGCAATATACATGTGGATGGGTGGATTCCGATCAGTAATTAATGCTAATGTTGTTCAATTCTTTATGGGAGCAATCATTCTGATTGTTACAGCTGTGGCCATGTATTTAACCGCCAAAGGTATTGCTACAGCTCGAGGAACAACGATTTTTGGCATGTTGGAGGCCCAGCCGATTGTCAACAGTATGGCTTATCCAGTTGACTCAACTCAGAACTCGGCTAGCTTCTTCGCTTATGTCTCACTATCCTTCCCCTTGATTGTTATGCTTGGTTTGGTACCTGGATGGGCTGCAGCCGAAGATTTTTGGTTAAAAGCACAAGCAGCTAGAAGTACAAGTGAAGCACGTCGAGGCGGGTTATATAGCCTTACCTTCAATACCTTCATCATTGTTGCTCCCGCCGCGGTTATTGGACTTTTTGGACTTATCGTTTTCCCACCTGAAGCAACGGATGGCGTATACGCTGCTGCTTCAAGTTTAGGAGATAAAGGAGCTTACAACATAATATCAGCCTATATCAACACTTATATGCCGCCCATGCTAAAAGGACTATTGATATTCTTATTGTCTGCTCATACAATGTCAACGGTTGCTAACTATAGCAACATAACTGCAATGAACCTATCCTATGACGTATTACAACCATTAATCTATAAGAAGAGAAATTGGTCTGATGCCAAAATCGTTAAATGGTCGCGCATGGTTACAGTTTTCATGATTGTGATAAACATACTTCTGGCTTTGCTCTATAATAGCCCAGTCATCGGAGCAACTCTCAATGATGCCTACTTCTTGTCCTCAGGATTGCTTACAGCAGGTATTTCCGTAATGCTTTATGTATTGTGGTGGAAACGTGCTACTCTTTTAGGCGTAATGCTTGGCGGGTTGTTTGGAACTTTAGGCACCTTCATCTTCTTTATTCTTGAATATAAGGTGTGGGCATTCTCCTATAACACTCCAATTTGGGACTGGATTTTTGGCCCGGGAGCAATGGCAAACTCTTACTATGGTTATTGTGTTGTTGGCTTAGTCTGTGGTATTGCAGGAGTCATCATTGGTACCTATGCTTCTCCGCCTCCCACAGCAGAACAGTTATCAGCCATTGCTGATAAACCTATTGACAATAATGAAGATTTTTTTGCAGGAATGCACTCTTAAGCAAAAATCGAACTTCGAGTTGAAGCTGATTTATTAAAAAAATGGCTAAGGAATTATTCCTTAGCCATTTTCAACAAGTTCCCGAAGAACCTCAACATTTGTAGAAATTTTTGTACTATAATGAATTTAAGGGATTCAATACGAAGGAGGAGTCTAACAAATGCTAACACCTGATTTTTCAAGGTTTGTACTTATTCCTTTATTTGTTCTGAATATGGGTGCAATGATCATCACCTTATTTCTAAAGAAAAAAATCAAACCGGAATTCTCCAGAAATCTAGATGTCTTGTTTTTTGTAGAGAATGTCATTGGTTTAATCTGCTGCATAGCTTTGGGGTATATTGCTTTTTTTGTAGATTAATTGTTATTCATCAGTATGGACATATTTGCGGATTAATCGACTAGCCTTACTCTGGCTGATATCGAGGAATTTGGCAACTTCGTAAGAGCTCCCTAATGTTTTATAGGTTTCTAAGATCAGGTTTTTCTCCACGTCACACAAAGCTTCTTCAAGGGAAAGGGGTTTGTTAGGGGCGGTTGGTGTAAAAGGGTTCGGATGCTCTATTAAAGTTAGAAATGATTGAGGCAAATCAAAGTCATCAATAACTTTGGCCTGAGTTACTACTGTTAAACGTTCAATAATATTCTCTAGTTCTCGAACATTGCCCGGCCAAGGGTATTTAAGAAATAAATCATAGCATCGATCACTTAACTCATGGTCTAACTTGTATTTTTGATTGAATTTGGACAGAATCTCTTGAGCAAGTGGAATGATTTCCTCTTTTCGTTCCCTTAGTGGAGGTAGTACTATTTCAAAGATATTTAAACGATAGTATAAATCTTCTCGAAAATCTCCCTTACTAATCATTGCTTGTAGGTTGCGATTTGTAGCGGCTATAACTCGGCAATTAACTTGCTGAATTTCCC
Organism: Desulfosporosinus meridiei DSM 13257; assembly: GCF_000231385.2. Lineage (NCBI taxonomy): Bacteria > Bacillati > Bacillota > Clostridia > Eubacteriales > Desulfitobacteriaceae > Desulfosporosinus > Desulfosporosinus meridiei. The sequence continues at coordinate 1,670,516 of NC_018515.1, forward strand.
GGCCTCCGACTTTAAAATATTGATTCTCATGAAGAACTTGTAATAGCTTGGCCTGCATGCGGGGGGACAACTCGGCAATCTCATCCAAGAAAAGGGTGCCGTCATTTGCCAATTCAATTAAACCTATGTTACCTTTTACATTTGCTCCGGTAAAAGCACCTTTAGAATACCCGAACATTTCGGCTTCCATCAGTTCAGAGGGGATTGAAGCACAGTTAACAGTAATAAAAGGGCCGTTTTTGTTTGGACTATTATTATGGATATATTTAGCCATGTGACTTTTTCCGGATCCGGATTCGCCAAGCAAAAGAACTGTTGAATTGACAGCAGCGATTCGTCGAACAAGTGTTAAAAGAGACTCCATTTTTGAACTTTTACAAACATAGTCGGGTATTTTAGTTTCTTTTTCACGAAGAACAGCGACTTCTTTTTCATATCTCATTAATAGCTTAGTGCTTTTCTCTAATTCGTGTTTGATACCTTCCGATTCAGTAACGTCTCGAGAATTTTCAATAATCATTTCAATGTTGCCATTAGAGTCGAAGATAGGAGTTGCCGTAGTAAGCAATGTTTTGCCGGTACATGTTTTTTGCTCAAGTGTGATGCTCATTTTTTTATCAATGGCGATGGGGCTGACTCGAGGTCCCCAATATTTCTTCTCAGATATTTCCCTCGACTTTTTGCCTATAATTTCTGAGGATTTTACACCGTAATGTTTTTCACAGGCATTATTTACGTAAATGACGATTCCTTTAGCGTTTGTTACATAGATTTCATCATGGGAATTGTCAAGGATTTTTTTAAGTGTGTTAAAATCTAACGCTTCAGGTTCCGTATTCATCCTGCTTATTCCTCCTCTTGAATAGGATATTGTATATATAAAGACAAACGAGTAAGAACAGTTAGATAAAACTAAATCATTTATGACTTATTATTCATTTTCGACTTGATTTATAAAAAACCCTTCTTTGTCACCGATTTTCCCTAAGAATTATTTGTTAATTTTTAACTTTCCAATTAGTATGCTTATTAAGTAATGTAATAGTCATTAAAATAAAGATTTTGACTTAATGAAGTCAAGGTTGACTTATTTTTTCTCCTTTTATGAGTTTAAACAATAGAAAGTTTGGATTTTTCTAAGATAAACAATAGTTTTTGAAATGGCATAATATTTGCATATTAGATTCAAAGACGATTTTATGAAAGGAGTTGAAGATAACCTTAACTAATACTATGGTGATCGCTACTGTCTAACTAACTAAATGAGTCCCGAAGGTTTTGTGATCGCCTTGTTCCTTTTATCAGACTACCAGTTGTCGAGGACTAAATCAATGTACTGATTGTAATTAATATCATTTGATTCCATTGTAGCGGTTGAGGTTATTAGTAACATGGAAGTCCTGCTTTATATAAGTAGAGTCATAAAACCTAGTAATAAAACGATAGCGAGAGGAGCAAACACAAATGGCTATAAGAGAAGATTTGGTAGCACTAGGAATGGTAGAAACCCGTGGAGTCGTAGGAGCTATTGAAGCGGCAGATGCCATGGTCAAAGCAGCCAATGTCACCCTAATCGGGAAAGTAAAAGTTGGAGGCGCCTTAGTGACGGTCATGGTTCGAGGAGATGTGGGAGCGGTAAAAGCCTCCGTTGATGCGGGAGCAGCCGCTGCTGAGCGAGTCGGAGAGCTTATCAGTTGTCATGTTATACCCCGCCCACACCCTGAATTAGAAGCCATCCTGCCTAAATTACCGGTATTCGAAGAGAAACCTAAATCCAAAAACGTTGAAAACAAATAAAACGTCGGACTATAGAAAACGTCCGGCAGTAGATTGGGAGGATAACCATGATAGAGCCTCTAAAACCTAAAGTATTAGCCGTCCGATTAATCCCGAATGTAGCCCCGGATCTGGCCCAGCAGCTGGGCCTGACGGACTATCAGCGTTCCATCGGTATGATCACCGCCGACATTGATGATTCCACCTACGTAGCCCTAGATGAAGCCACTAAAAAAGCGGAAGTCGAAGTCGTCTATGCCAAAAGCTTCTATTGCGGAGCAGCCCGAGCCTCCGGCCCGCTATCCGGAGAAATCATTGGCATCTTAGCCGGCCCTAATCCGGCGGAAGTCCGGGCCGGAGTGGATGCCTGCATCGAACACCTGGAAAATGAATGCTGGTTCTACACCTGTGACGGCGGAAAAACAGCGTTCTTTCCTCACACTATCTCACGAACCGGAAGTTATCTTTCTAAAGTTGCCGGAATTGAAGAAGGCCAGGCTCTTTCTTACCTGATCGCCCCTCCGATTGAAGCCATGTTTGGCTTAGACGCCGCCTTAAAAGCCGCCGAAGTCAGCATGAAAGCCTTCTACGGCCCCCCCACGGAAACCAACTTTGGCGGCGGACTCTTAACCGGCTCGCAAAGCGCCTGCAAATCCGCCTGCGAAGCCTTCCAAAGAGCCGTTATTGACGTCTGTGAAAACGGATTGAAATTTTAAGATAGAAGACTAGGCTACACGAAGACATTGTCTTCGCACGAATTAACCCTACTTGCAGTATGCAACGAAAAGTTAGACTTTCTATATTTAGTACAAACAGGGAGGAGGCAGCTTCGTAATGGAACTTGACCGCGATTTATGTTCCTTACAGGAAACCCGAAATTTAGTGCGAGCTGCGCGCAAAGCCCAAGAAGCCCTGAAAGACTTCACGCAAGAGCAAGTGGACCATATCATCGATATGATGCGGGAAGCCGGGGAAGCTAATGCAGCCAGACTAGCCATGATGGCCGTCTCCGAAACGGGGATGGGCAACTATAACGATAAATGCTTTAAGAACTATTTTGCCTCGCGAACTCTCTACGAGTTCATCAAACCCATGAAGACCGTGGGAATCATCCGAGAAGATCAGGAGCAAAAGCTTTGGGAAATCGCAGAACCCGTGGGTGTCATCGCCGGGATCGTCCCGACCACGAACCCTACCTCAACGGTCATCTACAAAGCCATGATCGCCCTGAAATCCCGCAACGCCATCGTTTTCTCTCCCCACCCCAGTGCCGTGCGCTGCACCCATGAAGCGGCAAAAATTATGCAGCAAGCCGCCGCCGCAGCGGGAGCGCCGGAAGGGGTTATCGGCTGCATCATGAATGTCTCCATGGGAGCCACCAACGAACTCATGAAACACCCCGATGTAGCCATGATCCTAGCCACAGGGGGAAGCGCCCTGGTTAAAGCCGCCTACAGCAGCGGAAAACCAGCCCTCGGTGTGGGCCCCGGAAACGTCCCGGCCTTCGTGGAACGCAGTGCCGACCTGGCTAAAGCCGCCGAGTACATTGTCATGGGTAAAACCTTTGACAACGGAACCATCTGTGCCTCCGAACAAGCCATTGTTGCCGAAGAATGTATCGCCGATGACCTCATTATCCAGCTCAAGAAACAAGGTGCCCATTTCCTCGATCCCGAGGAGGTGGCCAAAGTCTCCAAGGTGGTTATGTTAGCGAACGGAGGGGTCAATCCGAAAGTCGTGGGCAAAGAACCTAAATTCATCGCCCAACTGGCCGGGATTTTAATCCCCGAGCAAACCAGATGCTTAGTCGCCCCCTTAGCAGGCGTCGGCCCCCAATGGCCCTTATCCTATGAAAAGCTGACCACCGTCTTAGGCTTTTACCGAGTGGCGGATTGGCATGAAGGGTGCGAGCGCTGCTTCCAGCTCTTAGAAGCCGGCGGAGTAGGACACAGCTTGGCCATGCACTGCAACAACCTAGAAGTGATCCGAGAGTTTGCCCTGAAGAAACCCGTCAACCGTTTACTGATCAACACCCCGGCAGCTATGGGCGGCGTAGGAGCCACCACGGGCTTAGCCCCCTCCTTCACCTTAGGCTGCGGCACCTGGGCCGGATCCAGTGTCTCCGAAAACGTGACCCCCTTACATCTGCTGAACATCAAGCGAGTCGCTTGGCATCTGGGCATCCCGGAGCGCAAACCCGTTGACCCCATGAATACCCAGGAAAGTAGTGGGAGAGCTCAAAGCCAACAACAAACCTCAGCAAATCCGCAAATCGATGCTGAGTTAGTGCAAGAAATTCTTAACAAAGTCATGCAGCATATAAACGGCATGAAATGCGGTAAATAATTCACCTCAACATTAACCAGTTAAACATTGAGGACTCATACAAGAATCCCCAGCCTCGAACCACGAACATCGAACCACGAACATCGAACCACGAATATCGAACCACGAATATCGAACCACGAATATCGAACCACGAATATCGAACCACGAAATTAGGGAGGGACTAAAATGGCACAAGATCGAAGTGTAATAGCACTTGGCATGATAGAAACCAAAGGATTAATCCCAGCGATCGAAGCAGCCGACCAAATGTTAAAAGCAGCCAATGTAGTACTCTGCGGCAAAGAACACGTCTCCGGCGGACTAGTCTCCGTCATGGTGCGAGGTGATGTCGGAGCGGTCAAAGCCGCCGTCGATGCAGGAGCCGCCGCCGCCCAGCGCGTGGGAGCACTCCTCAGCGTTCACGTCATTCCACGCCCCCATCACGATGTGGAATACATTCTGCCTGTCGGTGACAACAAAAGCTTTGGAGATAAATAAGTAAACGTCAAATGTTCGAGCCAGAGGTAAGGACAACTAACTATTAACTTCAATCTATCTAACGTAATTAGTATTGAAGCAAATGCACTAAACCCTTAACCGCTGGCTTCCGACCTCTGACTTCTGTAATGAGGTGAGGACTTGATCGTCACAGAATATGAATTGCGAGCCAATTGGCATAAAAACAAAGAAACACTGATCATCTTACCGCCAGGAAGTGTGATCACACCCTCAGCCAGAGACTTTATCCGCTCCAAGGGAATCGATGTCCAGATCGAAGGAAACGGACTGCAAGACCTTCATAAGACAACCTTTTCCTCAGCAGCCCAAAGCTTGAGCAGGGGGTATCAACCTAAGCCTACGGAAGAGTCCAAGAGTCATCAGGGTACCCAAGCCCAGACGACGGCTACGAATATGACCACGGGCACCAATGCATTGGCAAGGACAAAGACCATTGTGTCCACCACGCCGATGGCAGCCCCTCCAACCCCAGCAGGCGTCAAACCGGAACACATGACCCATCTGCGTGCGGGCGAGTTAGTCACCAAGACTCACCCGGTGATCGCCTACCGCGGACAACTCGACCTGTTTCAAGGTGACCTAGTGAAGCTCAATGTTACTTCAGCAAGCAGGGGAAGAGACGCTGATTCAGCACCTAGAAGAAATCTCCGCCCTCTGCCGCCAACTTATGGTGAGTGAAGTCAAACAAGAGCCCTTTCAATGGAGCACCTTGCTGGGACTAAGCCCAGAAGAACTGCGGGAAAGGTCCCATCATCCCAAAAAATATTTTGGGATTGATCACACCCCGCTAAGCTATACCCATGGCCCCATCGTGGCTAGACTTCACCGGCTAAGAGCTAAGTCGCGAGAAGTGGAACTCTATGCCAACCGAGCCTTTACTGATGAAAAGGGAGAATGCAGCCGAACCGACTTGATTCAGGCTCTGAATCGACTTTCCAGCGCCTTCTACATTCTAGCCTGCGAAGTAAGAAGCCGCATGACCCAGGAAGGTCAGAACCAAGCTAAGAAGGAAACTCAGAGGGAATCCCAGCAGGACAGCTTAAAGGAAGCCCCGGTAAAACGAGTTGCCGTTGGAATTTCCAATCGGCATATCCATCTCTCCAAAACCGACCTGGAAGCCCTCTTTGGAGCCAGCTATACCTTAACCGTCCAAAAAGAACTCTCTCAACCCGGACAATTTGCAGCCGAAGAAACCGTCAGCCTAATTGGGCCTAAAGGACGGCTGGAGAAGGTACGGGTCTTAGGCCCCGTGCGAAAAAACACCCAAGTAGAAATCAGCGTCACGGACTGCTTTAAACTGGGCGTCAAACCGGTGATCCGAGATTCCGGCCAGCATGAAGGCACCCCCGGACTAAAGATTGAGGGCCCAGCCGGAACCGTCGAACTAACCAGCGGCGTCATAGTGGCCAGCCGACACATCCATCTCCATCCTGAAGATGCCCGGGAATGGTGCTTAAAGGATGGGGACCGAATTTGCGTCAAAGTCGAAAGCCCCCGCCCCATCACCTATGAAGATGTCTTAATCCGTGTCAGTGACCAATACCAAAAAGAACTGCACCTGGATCTGGATGAAGCCAATGCGGCTCTCATAGAAGCCACGAGCCAGGGCATCCTCCTGGGGGTATGACATGAATGAAGAACTAATCCGCCAAATTGTCAGCCGTATCCTGTCGGATCCCAGCTTACAAGGACTCCTACAAGGAACAGGCCATCAAGCCCCTCCATCAAGGGTTAAATCCGAAGCCCTGGTTCTCTTAAACTATGTCTCGGATTTCCCGGGTGTCTTAGCCACCCTCCAAAAACGGTGGGGAGAGACCCATACCCTCCGCATCCTGCCCAGCGACCAAGCCTTTCAGGCGAAACCGGAACTGCCGGCAGGGATGAGCTGGATCAGCGGGGAAGAGGCCTTGGGAAAAGCAGACTGGCCCCAAGTAATCCTACCCACCTGTTCCGCCAATACCTTAGCCAAAGCCGCCTTAGGCATACGGGATAACCCCATCAGTGAACTGATCGGGCGAGGGATCAGCCAGGGCAGCTCCATCGAGCTCAACACCGAATATCTGGGTCTTACCAACCGGACCCCGGCAGCCTATCGGGAACTTTATGAAGGCTATCTGGAGAAACTAAAGTCCTATGGAGTTCAGATCCTTAGGCGTTTAAACCCAAGCTGTGCAGACGTTAAGTTCGGCTCACAGGAGGCAAACCTAATCCTCGATCAGAAATTCCTTAGTCAGCAACCTAACTTACTCGCCGATGAACAAAGGACAGTAAACCAGGCGTCAAAGGCTCAATCCAAGGAATCCCAACCTAATCAATACCCGGTCATCAATCAGCCGGTGCGTACAGTCTTTGCTGACGAACCTGACCACAAGCGCCAAGAAATCTACTACACCAAGAAATTCTTAGGGGATAAACAAGCCTACGGATTTCCGGAAGCCTCGAGAGTCTTGGTCAGCGAAGGAACCGTCATCTCTCCCTTAGCCCGAGACACCTTGAAACAACGGCGAATCGAGCTCTGTCTAGAGAGAGAAAAAGGGAGGGGACAAGGATGATCCTAGCCCGAGTCATCGGAAATGTCTGGTCGACCCGCAAAGAAGAATCCCTGCGCGGTCTAAAATTCCTGGTCGTCCAACCCGTGACCCTCTCTTACCAGGAGGACGGAACCCCTAAGCTCAGGGAGTTCGGGAATTCCCTCATTGCCGCCGACCAAATCGGAGCCGGCGAGGATGAAATCGTCATGATCGCCAGCGGATCCTCCGCCCGCCAAGGCTTAGCCAATAACAACATCCCTATCGATGCCACCATCGTCGGCATCATCGATAAAGAAACCTTTGAAGCGTAACGCTTAAGCAGGTGAAAAAATGAGTAAATTAACCCCTCAAGAAATCAGCGAGAAAGTTCGAGAGGCAGGGGTTGTGGGAGCAGGGGGCGCCGGATTTCCCACCCATGTCAAACTCTCGGCCCAGGCCGAAATAGTGATTGTCAATGCGGCGGAATGTGAGCCCTTACTGAAAACCGACCAACAACTGGCCGCCCGCTATCCCGAAGAACTCATTAAGGGTTTAACCTTAGCTATGGAATCGACGGGAGCCCCAAAAGGGATCATCGCTTTAAAAGCCAAATATAAAGAAGCCATCATCGCTTTAACCCCCTATGTTCAAACCCGAGATAACCTAGAGATCGTGATTATGCCGGATATCTATCCGGCGGGAGACGAAGTCATCACCATCTGGTTAACCACGGGACGGCGAGTACCACCGGGGGGAATCCCCTTAAACATCGGCGTTGTGGTCAACAACGTCCAGACCCTGATCAATGTGGCCAAAGCCGCCGAGGGAACCCCCGTCACCACCCGAACCCTCACCGTTACAGGGGCCGTAAAAAACCCGATTACCGTCACTGTGCCGATTGGAACCTCCATCCGAGACGTCCTGGAACTGGCGGGCGGAGAACAAGGAGACTTAGCCTATATTAATGGAGGGCCGATGATGGGCAGCCTCATCAGCGACCTCTCAGCCCCGGTCACTAAAACCACCGGCGGACTGATAGCCCTGCCGGCGAATCACATGCTCATCGAACGCAAAAGCATGACCGTGGACAGCATCTTGCGCATTGCTAAAACCGTCTGCGAGCAGTGCAGCTTCTGTACGGATCTTTGCCCCAGACATCTGATCGGCCACGAACTCCCGCCTCATAAACTGATTCGGGCGGTAAACTACCAAAAGGTGGGAGACCCGAGCCTGGTCACCAGTGCGCTAACCTGCTCGGAATGCGGGGTTTGTGAAGCCTATGCCTGTCCGGTGGGAATCTCACCCCTCAGAGTCAATATCGCCTTAAAAGCAGAGCTTAGAGCCCAGGGCATCAAGTATCAGGGAGAGCTGGGCAAAGTTGACCCCATGGCTCAACACCGCTTAGTGCCTTCCGCCCGCCTCATGGATCGCTTGAGACTAAGACCTTGGTACAAAGAAGCCCCCTTATCCTTAGATAAGTATGAACCGGCCGAAGTCAGCCTCAAACTGCAGCAGCATATCGGAGCCGCCGCCGTCCCGGTTGTCCAGGTCGGAGACAGAGTTCGAGTGGGACAGCTCATCGGTGACATTCCGGAAGGAGCCCTCGGTGCCAAGCTTCATGCCAGCCTTGAGGGAACCGTGACTCAAGTTACGCCCCAAGCCATAACGATAGGGAAAGGTGGTGCAGCCAAATGATCCATGCCATAGGGCTGGTGGAAACAACCAGTATAGCCCAAGGGATAGAGTGCGCCGATATCATGAGCAAAACAGCGGATGTAACTATTTTGGTCGCCAAAACCATCTGCCCCGGAAAATACATCGTCATGGTCAGCGGGGATGTCTCCGGAGTCCAGCAGTCCGTGAACGCCGGAGTCGACTTAGGAGCAGAGACCGTGGTGGATTCCTTTGTCATTCCCAATGTCCATCCCTCAATCCTGCCCGCCATCGGGAGAGCGAACGCTCTAAAGGATATTAAGGCCTTAGGCATCATAGAAACCTTTACCGTTGCCTCCCTCATCGAAGCGGCGGATGCGGCAGTCAAAGCCGGGGATGTGGAGCCACTGCTCTTACATCTGGCTTTTGGAATCGGGGGTAAAAGCTACACCCTCCTCACCGGAGAAGTCGCTTCCGTTAAAGCCGCTGTGGAAGAAGGAAGCACCCTGGCCAGTGATAAAGGATTTCTCATCCGCCAAGTCGTCATCCCCAGGCCTGCTAAGCAATTAATTGAAAGCTTGCTGTAAGCAAGATAGAAACCGGAAGCATGAGGCACGAAGTCGGTAAACTCGATGCCGGTCAGGCGAACGATCATAGTTAGTACGAAGTACTAAGCGAGAAGCAGCCAAAAAACCATTGCAAAAGCCAAGAAGGGAAACGAGGCGCAAAGCGTCAAGGTTTACCCCTAAATCACATTATTCAACCTTAAATATCGAATCACGAATATCGAATATTGAACCACGATAAGGAGGTGTACTATGGGACGATTTATCTCGGCAGCCGTTCTGCGGGATATGGCCAAATTAGGGAAAAATATCGTTTTAGAAGAAGACAGTGTCCTAACCCCATCCGCCAAGGATCTTGCTAAAGAACTGGGAATTACCATTAGCAAAGGCAGAGAAGAAATTATCGGCCACAATGTTGTAGGGCAAGCAGGCGTACAACTCATCAATTCACAGTCTCGTACTACAGACACCAAGGATGCGGACTTAAAACAGGCCGTACAGAAAATTTTGGGAGAGGTTCTTAAACCTGCTTGTGCAAACCCGAAAGCGACCCATGTCAAAGGAGAAAAAGTCGTAATCCAACCGTTTCTAGAAGCTCCTCCCGGACAAAAAGTAGGTCTGGTAGACGTGATTGACTCCCGGGTGGGCAATCTGGCCTCAGGTTTCATGACCTTTGATCATTCTCAACTCCCTTGGTTTTTAAACTACGATGAAGTCGATTACGTCATCGAAGGAGAATTCGTTCTTGAAGTAGAAGGCCAAGTCTTCCGAGCTAAGCCAGGAGATGTGGTGTACATTCCTAAGGGAAGTCAGGTCATCTTTTCCTCGCCAACGTTTTGTAAAGTATTCTATTGTACCTATCCGGCTAACTGGGCTGATTTTTGCGATTAAGGACATTATGTCAGATTGGGGGAGTGTTCAATGATTTTAAAGGCAAAGGTTTACAATAAAATTTTTGCGTTCCAGAGTCTTAAAGAGGTTATGTCGAAAGCCAATGAAGAAAAATCTGGCGATGAATTAGTTGGGATTGCTGCTAAATCAGCATCTGAACGTGTTGCAGCCAAGCTGGTTCTCAGTAACCTTACTCTGGAGGATATTTATAATAACCCGGTCATTCCCTATGAAGAGGATGAAGTTACCCGAGCAATTTATGATGGTCTAAACCTTAGAATCTATCAAGAAATCAAAAGCTGGACGGTTGGCTATTTAAGAGAATATATCTTAGACCACAAAACAACAGGAGAAAACCTGCTTCATATCAGCCGCGGACTGACAAGTGAAATGATCGCTGCAGTAGCTAAGTTAATGTCTACTATGGATTTGGTTTGTGGTTCTAAAAAGATGCGCGTTCAATCCCACTGTAATACCACACTCGGGATACCCGGAACCTTGGCTTTTCGATGTCAACCTAATCATCCGACAGACAGTGTCGAAGGGATGCTAGCTTCTCTAAAGGAAGGGTTAGCTTATGGTTCGGGGGATGCCGTGATTGGAATTAATCCCGTAGAAGACAATGTTGAGACAGTATCCCGTCTCTTAGATACAGTCAAGAACTTCATGATAAAATGGGAAATTCCAACTCAGAACTGTGTTTTGGCTCATGTGACAACACAAATGAAAGCAATCGAAAAAGGAGCTCCCGTTGATCTTGTATTTCAGAGTATAGCCGGAACTCAAAAGGCTAATGATGCCTTTGGCGTTAGCTCTGCAATTCTAGATGAGGCTTTTGCTTTGGCGCAGCGTAAGGGATCGGCCACCGGCCCAAATCTTATGTATTTTGAAACCGGACAAGGTTCTGAGGTTTCACTTGATGCTCATTTAGGTGTCGATATGATGACCTTAGAAGCCAGAACCTATGGATTTGCCCGGGGCTATCGTCCATTCATGACCAATAACGTTTCCGGATTTATAGGACCTGAGACCATTTATTCAGGTCGTGAAGTAATCCGAGCCGACTTAGAAGATTTATTTATGGGTAAGCTGCACGGATTGCCCATGGGAATTGCACCCTGTTATACAAACCATATGAAAGCAGACCAAAATGATCAGGAAATGGGAACCCTCCTTTGTGCAATGGCTGGTTCAAACTTCTTTATGGGAGTTCCCGGCGGCGACGATGTTATGTTGAGTTATCAGGATACAAGTTACCATGATGATGCAAGTACCCGCGAAATCTTAGGGTTACGACCGCTTCCTGAGTTTGAGCAGTGGCTGGAGAAAATGGGAATTTTAGAGAACGGCAAACTTACTGAGAGAGCCGGAGACCCATCCATATTTGATAAATAGGGAGGCGAATCAGGTGGGAGTCGAGAACAACGAATTAGAGAAAGTTATTATCCAAAGTGTAATGGAAGAACTGGCTAAGAAAGGGCTGCTTTCACAAAAAGGGAAAGACCATATGATGTCAGCAGCAATGATGGATACACCTATCGTCCCTAACCTGCAATCTGAGGAGATGGTTACCTTTCCTCCCCAAGAAGAAATGCAAATTACCAATCCCTTTAATGCAGACGCAGTAAGGGCTATGAAAAAGCTGACCCCGGCTCGGATTGGAATTGGCAGAGCCGGAACACGCCCAAAAACAATGTCATTGTTGCGGTTTCTGGCAGATCATGCCGTCGCTCAGGATGCAGTATTCCTCGACGTTTCTGAGGAGTTTCTCCAACGGATGAACATGATGTCTGTCCAAAGTGCCGCTGCCAGTAAGGATGAGTTTCTCCAACGGCCCGAGTTAGGACGCCGTTTATCGGAAGAGGCAGCCAGATCAATTGCAGAAAAATGTGAGAAAAATGTCCAAGTTGAGATCTTAATCGTCGATGGTTTAAGTTCAAGTGCCATCGAGGCTAATATCCCGGATTTATTGCCTGCCTTGATGCAAGGGTTAAAATCGTCAGGCATCAAAGTTGGGGCACCCTTTTTCATCAAAAACGGCAGGGTATGGGTACAAGACCATGTTGCTTCAATTGTCAATTGTGATGTGGTCATCTCTTTGATAGGAGAGCGTCCGGGGCTGGGAACAGCTGAGAGCCTCAGTGCCTACATGATCTATCGACCTGATGAAAACACAGTAGAAGCAGATCGCACCGTTATTTCGAATATTCATAAGGGCGGCATCCCTCCCGCTGAGGCAGGTGCACATCTGACCGACGTTATTAAACAGATTCTTTCTGCCAAAGCAAGTGGCGTTAAACTAAACCAGCAGAAATAAGGGTGGTGATAAAATGCCCCAGTCGAATAATCAAAGGATCACGAGCGTGGGCATTGACATTGGAACCACAACTACCCAACTGGTGATTAGTCAATTAACCATTGAAAACACTGCTTCGGGCAGCTTAGTTCCTCATGTAGAAATTACGGATAAAGAAGTCATTCATCGCAGTCAGATTTATTTCACTCCCCTTATAGACCGTGACTTGGTAAATGCTGTTGCAATCTCTAAGATTTTGGAGAGTGAATATAAGGCAGCAGGGCTTAGCCCTGAGATGATTGACACCGGTGCGGTGATTATTACTGGAGAAACTGCAAAGAAGGAAAACGCTAAAGCTATCATTGATGCTTTGGCCGGATTTGCAGGCGACTTTGTCGTAGCAACTGCAGGCGCCAATTTAGAGGCGATCTTTGCGGGTAAAGGTTCGGGAGCCGCTTTATATTCCGCCGAGAGACATCAAGTTGTTGTCAATATCGATGTAGGTGGCGGAACCTCCAATTATGCTACGTTTTTTGAAGGCAAGGCCGTGGATTCTTCCTGCATAAATGTTGGTGGACACTTAATCGAGTTTGAACGTCATGGAGATCGCATAACTTATATTTCTGAGCCGGCAAAGATCGCTTTACAGATTACTGGACAAAGATTGCAGGTAGGGGAGCGGGTAACTCTTCCTCAGCTTCGTCCCGTTGTCCAAGCAATGGCGGCAAGTGTTGTTGAAGTTTTAAAAACACCTTTACACTCTGATTTAACCCAAAAACTGCTGATGACTCCTCCATTGCAGTTAGGGCACCCAATTCGAAAAGTGATGATTTCCGGTGGGGTTGCAGATTATGTTTATGCTGAGAATCAACCAACGACAATGGCAGAAGTGACTGCCTTTGGAGATTTCGGGCCTCTTCTGGGCTGGGAACTTAAAGCGAGCCTGAAGAGCGCAGAATTCATATTAGAAAAGCCTAATGAAACTGTTAGAGCAACCGTCATTGGCACAGGAACACAGTCGGTTAATTTAAGTGGCAGTACGATTCATCTTCAGGAAACTACTTTGCCGCTGCGTAATGTAATGGTTGTTTCTCCATTTTCAGCGATAATTCCCGAGACACCCCTGAAGATAGCAGAAGTTATCAGGAACGAGATTATCAGACTTCAGGTGGATCACTCGGAGAGTGTAGTAGCCATAGCTATGAAAGGCCCTCGAACCATGTCTTTCTCTGACATTAATAGCTTGGCTCAAGGTCTGCTTTTAGGTTTACAGGATTATATAGTTAAGGATAAACCTTTAATTCTTGTTATAGAGGCTGACTGCGGGAAAGTTTTGGGGCAGTGTATCAATGCTTCAGCAAATCGAGTTTTAGAGGTCATTTGTATTGATCAGATTGAAGTGGATAATTGTGATTATATCGATATTGGAAAGCCTCTGATGGGTGGCAGAGTTGTGCCGGTGGTCCTAAAGACCTTAGTATTTAATCGTTAATTTCTTACGAAGATGAACTGCATTTTCATCCCACCCTCTGAACGGCAGGTTCTTGAAGTTTACATTAGCTCGTAGGTAATGAGATTAACTGGATTTGCGACTGGAGGAAAGCACTTTTTCAGTTGCTTTATCATTAATTTCTTTGTAATTAACCATTATAAAAAAGGATTTTTACTAATCTTTGACGAAATAATTGGAAAATTAGTAACTAAATATTCATAGTATCTAATAGACTTTAAATTATTTTATTAATATGTTTAATAAACCCGAAGAAACCTCTGATGGAAGGATGAGTTCAATGCTCCAAACATTAGATTCTAACCTTCTAGATCCTAATTATTTGGAAGAAAGCTTAGGCAGCTTTCAAAACGCAACCGGACTACATATCGAGGCAATTAATAACCAAGGAGTCACAGTATCTTTGCTAGGGAATATCGAACGGAGTGAATTCTGCCGTTACATCCGCTCCCAGCCTGAAGGGGAAAGAAAATGTCAGGACTCGTATAAGCGTGCTAATTTTGAAGCTGCCAAGTGGGAAGAACCCTATTTCTTTCGTTGTCATGCCGGGCTAGTTATCTGGGCTGTTCCCATTATGATTCAGGGAGTTTCTCGAGGAAGTATTATTTGTGGGCAAGTTCTTATGTGGGAACCCGACCATTTTTTCTATCAGGAGTTAAAGAAACTTAATGCGGGAATAGAGAATTTTGAGCGGCTAAAAAATATGGCTTGTAAACTTGAAGTTGTTTCTCCGCAGCGCTCACAAGCTGCTGCGGATATGCTATTTGTGGTTGTAAACCATATGATTAAACGCAATATTAATAGCTTGGAAGAAATTAATGCTACTCGATTGCAACAGCAACAAATTCGCCATGAAATAGAGGAACGGAAAAAAAAGAATTTACGGGAACTTAGCGAGTATGATGATTATTTGAAAAAGGAACGGAAGTTCTTGCGCTACATCCGTCTCGGCGATAGAACAAGAGCGAATCAAACTTTGCAAAGTCTTTTGACAGACCTTCAATCAAAAACGTTAGGAGATCTTGAAACGATTAAGGTCAGGATTATAGAATTAGCGACATTGACCTCAAGAGCTGCCGTTGAAGGCGGCGCAAATGCTGAGCGAATTATGAAACTGCTCAAAGATTTCAATAAAGAAATGGAAGGATTTGAACGAGTCGAAAAGTACTTCTATACAATTCAACGGATTGTGGAGACTTTTTTGGAGAGTATTTTCACTTTAGCAGATAAGAAGCATATTGCCATAGTCAAGAATGCTCGGGATTTTATCATGGAGAATTATGCCTTGCCTCTTACCGTTAACGATGTTGCTCAGCACCTTTTTATCAGTCCTTCCCATCTTTCAAGACTGTTTCGTGAAGAGTTAGACTGTACAATTAATGACTATTTAACAAGAGTCAGAGTAGAGCAAGCAGTTGACATAATGAAGAAACCAGAATTTAGTGTTGCTCAAGTCTCAAAAGCTGTAGGGTTTCAAAACCAAAGCTATTTTTCGAAAGTCTTTAGGAAATATATTGGGGTTACTCCCTTAACTTATAAAAACAGCTTGTATTAGAAGGTGAGTAGTTGTGCTATTTCAAGCAATCATCAAATCCATAGCCACTGGAGATGCCGAACAAAGCATGGCCTTGACCCAACGAGCTTTAGCACAGGGTTTTTCTGCTGAGTCAGTTTTAGAAAAGGGCTTAATCGCTGGAATGGATCGTGTAGCTGAAAAGTTCCGCAAGCAGCGGGTAATGGTTCCTGAAGTCCTCATGGCATCTCGGGCAATGCATGCTGGTTTAAGCCTTGTCGAGCCATTGCTTGAAAGTACTAAGAAGATTTGTACCGGAAAAATTGTTATGGGCACTGTCTCCGGAGATCTCCATGATATCGGGTTAAGCTTAGTAAAAATGCTGGTTATGTCCACGGGCACCGAGATTATTAATTTAGGAGTAGATGTTACTCCGAAAAAGTTTGCAGCGGTGGTAAAAAAAGAAAAACCTCACATATTAATGATGTCGGCCTTGCTAACGACCACAATGTCAGTAATGAAGGAAGTTATTGACGAATTAGAGTCATTAGGAATTCGCAAAAACCTCATTATCATTGTCGGAGGTGCACCTATTGATGCAGGCTTTGCCAAGCGAATAGGTGCTGATTATTACTTTGAGGATGCATTTGAAGTGCGAGGATTCTTGGAGGACAACCTGACCAAATTAATCTCCAAAAAATTGAAATAAGAACAAAGACGTTAGAGGTAGATAATTTACTTAGTGAATTATCTACCTTTTAACGTACTAGGAGCACAGTATCCGAGACAGGCGTTATGATTATGTTCGACAAAGAACATCAGTATCTGCGGAATAGTGGGAATATTCAATTGGTAGTAATGCGTCAAAACGAGCAGGAATGTGTTAGTAAATAAAATTTTTTTAATGCTATGATTAATAATAGTAAGACCTTTCACTCAATTCTTTCAACGCAATCCAAGGGAATTTAAAATAGGAGGATTAACATGAATACAAGTAAGATGAGACTTCTTGATGCATTAAGTGTTAACCAAACGTTTTCCATGTTCACACAAAGCGAAGATCTCAAAAGAATCGCTGCTCATTTCTTTGAATCTATGGAATCGATCCTGATTCGAAATCAAATTGTCGATGCGCTGAGAGATTACGATCTGGGGAAAGTTACTGAGGTTTACGAAATATTTGGCGGATATGTCAATCGAAGTTTCGGTATATATACTGAAAAGGACGGAAAGAGAAACGAATATTTTGTAAGAAAGTATAAATATGGAATTACAGAACCGGAAATTGTCTTTGAACATTTAATGATTGATTACTCTAAGGCTCACGGTTTAGATATTGCGGCTGGATTAATTCGTACGAAAGATGGTTTAACCTTCGTCAAAAAAACCGAGGGAGTCAATGAAAATGCCACAGATATTTTTTTCGCTGTATATGAGTTCTTAGCAGGAGAGGACTTATACACCTGGGATACTCCGAATCTAACGGATGAAGAGTATGCAAGTGCAGCTGAAGTACTGGCATCATTCCACAATGCTGCCAAAGACTTTGATCCTCAAGGCCTAAAACGTGTAGAACCAAAGATTATGGATTTTCTTCCAACTCTCCCGGAAAAATATAAGTCATTAGCGCAAAAAGATATGGATACTAAGTTCCATAGATATTACACCAGTAAACTTAACTCAATATTAGAGGTTATCGGAAGATCACAAATCTCAGAGGATTCACTAAAAGGAATGCCTTCAACACCATGCCATAATGACTTTCATGCCGGGAACTTGAAATATTTAAATAACAAGGTTGTAGGAATCTTTGATTTTGACTGGTCGAAGATTGATTATCGTCTCTTTGATGTTTGTCTGGCCTTGGACTATTGCTGCAGTTCATGGACGGATGAACAGGATGGAGTCTTGCTCCTTGATAAATGTGTCATCTTTCTCAAGGCCTATCAACGCAAATTGATTGAATTAGGAGAACTTGAACCCCTTAATTCAGTAGAGCTTGAGAATTTTCCAACAATGATGGCTGCAGCTAACGTCTATTTGATTAACTGGGATGTCGTAGCCTATTATGCCGGAAAGAATTTAAATGAGTACGAGTATATTGCATATTTGCAACATCATGTCCGCCTAATGAATTGGATAGAAAACCACAAAGCTGAGATTGCCGACCTTGCAAAATCAATATAATGGCTTGCATCATAGTCAGGTTATTAAAGATTATTTAGAATTGGAAAGGGGACAGAATTGTGGAATTCACAAAAATATTTAGTCAAGCAGAAGTAGAGAGAGTTCATGAAGCTTCCTTAGAAATTCTCGAAAATGTAGGAATGTTGGTACGTAACCAAAAGGCCCTAGAAATCTTTGCCAAAAATGGCTGCAAAGTTGATAGGGAGTCAATGATGGTTAAATTCCCCAGAGAGGTTGTCGAGAAAGCCCGAGAAACCTTTGTGCCAACCTATACCTTCACAGCTCAAGATCCAAAGTTTGATATAACTATGCCTGGAGACCGTCCAGTCGTCGTAACGGGAAGCTCTGCACCCAATATTATCGATCCTAAAACAGGGGAGGAACGACGGGCAACCTCCGATGATATAGCCAATATTGCCTATTTAATTAATGAGTTGCCGGGATTTGACGTGTTCTCAATCTCCACGTTGGCTGATGATGCTCCAGAAGGACAGTTTAGTCTTTCACGTTTTTATCCGGCTTTGAAAAATTGTAAAAAACCCGTCCGCAGTAACACTCCTAACATGGAGGATCTTAAAGCCGTATTGGAGCTAGGATATTTGATAGCCGGAGGGGAAGAAGAATATCGAAAGCGTCCATTCATCAACCATCATTACTGTCCGGTTGTCTCTCCGTTGACCTTTGATGTGGAATCCACTGAAGCGGTTATTTACTTAATCGAACAAGGATTACCGGTCTACGGAACCATAGTTCCTAATGCAGGCATGACGTCACCCCTCAGTCTAATGGGGACGCTGACACTTGGTAATGCTGAATTCTTAGGTCTAGCTACTTTAACCCAGATGATTCGTCCCGGGGCCCCAATGATCTACGCAGTATTGTCAACAGTTGCTGATATGAGGACAGGTGCCTATGCACCGGGTGCAATTGAAACGGGTATGCTGCAAATGGCCCATACTGAGATGGCCAGATTCTACAATGTTCCCTCCGGCGGATACATTGGCTTAACCAATGCTCACACGAATGATGCTCAATCCGGTTATGAAACAGGGATGAACACCACGGGAGCGTTACTTGCTGGGGCAGATTTATTTAATATGGGTGGTCTACTGGGAAGTTTAATGGCTTTTGACTTCGGTAAAGCCGTAATTGATAACGAAGTAGCACTGATGCTCAAACGAATCAAAAAGGGCTATGAGTACAGTGAAGAAAATTTGTGCTTAGATCTGATAGCTGAAGTCGGACCTGGCGGCAGCTACATGGACGCAGATCATACGCTGAAAAATATGCGCACTATAGCTGTCTTACCAAAAGTTGCTACCAGAGAAATGCGTCGTCGTTGGGAAGACCAAGGCAAACCTGATGCTCACGCTCGTGCCATGAAAGAGGCCAACAAAATATTGAGCAAACCAAATAAGGCGCGTTTTTCTGAGGAATTAGATGCTAAAATTCGCGAGCAATTTAAGGGACTTGTTGCCGGAGATGCTAAGTGGAGCCTTTGATAGGGAAGGAAAAAATAACTGAAAAACTCAAGATAAAGGTTGAATGATTGAAGAGAAAAGGAGATAATAAAATGAGTGTACAAGATATTTATGATGCAGTTGTAGAATTTAGTGTTGATAAAGTAGTATCACTTGTTGATGCCGAAGTAAAAAGCGGAACAGATGTCTCAGAGATTTTAAGCAATGGTCTGATTGCGGCAATGGATGAAGTTGGGCAACGCTATTCTGAAGGAGAGTTCTTTGTTCCGGAAATGTTGATGGCAGCCAAAGCTATGAAAGGTGGACTTGAGGTATTAAAGCCTTTACTGTCTCAAGGGGATAGTGATAAAAAAGGTACTATTATTATTGGAACTGTTAAAGGCGACTTGCATGATATCGGTAAGAACTTAGTATCGATGATGATGGAAGGAGCCGGATTTGAGGTTTATGACCTTGGTGTAGATGTAGATACAGATAAGTTTATTGCTACTGCTAAAGAAAAAAATGCTGACGTTATATGTATGTCTGCTCTATTAACAACGACGATGCCTTTTATGGAAGTGACAGTAAAAGCAATACGGGAACAGGGTTTAAGCATTAAGACTATGGTGGGCGGTGCTCCTGTTTCAGAAGACTTTGCCAACAAAATTGGGGCAGATGGTTGGAGTACAGATGCTCCCGGCGCAGTAGAAACTGCCCGTAGGCTCACAGCTAAATAAGCCCCCTATTCTTAAGGAGAATGAGTACATTTAAGTCAGATAAGTCAAACATTCAGTTAAAAAGTAGCTAAACTTGAAGGCTAAGATTTCGAATTACAGAACTGACTCTGAATTATGAGTCTAATTGACTTGATTTCAAAGTCAGTTCCTTAAAGATTGAGTCAAGAATGACTTAACCAAGTTCGTTAAGCACTGCTCACATTTATATTATAGGTTATAATATAAGACTTACTTAAGAAAAATCCTTTGATAATCGAGTAAATCAGAATAATCTGAGTCAGAGGTTTTTGGCATGAAATTTGCTATATATATTTGCAGCACCATCTAGATTAAGTAATTATGAGGAGGAACCATCAATGTTAGTAGTTGGAGAATTAATTAACGCAAGTCGTAAGGCTATCGGGGAAGCCATCAAAGCCCAAGATGCTGAATATATCAAAAAGGTGGCTAAGGATGAGCGTGAAGCTGGGGCAGATTTTATCGATGTTAATGCCGGTATCTTCGTTGGCAAAGAAGCAGAATACTTAAAATGGCTCGTAACAACCGTACAAGAAGCAGTTGATGCACCTTGCTGTATTGACAGCCCAGATCCTAAAGCCATTGAAGCAGCTTTGTCAGTACATAAAGGAATTGCCATGATCAATTCAATCTCATTGGAAAAGGATCGTTACGATGCGTTGATTCCTGTGATTGCCGGAACTGATTTAAAAGTAGTTGCCTTGTGCATGAGTGATGAGGGTATGCCGGAAACTATGGATGCACGACTCAAAATTGCTGAAAGACTGATCGATGGACTGGTCAAAAACAATGTTCCGCTAGAAAATATTTATGTAGATCCCTTGGTTCAACCCGTCTCAACTAATAATACCTTCGCTGTGGAGTTTATTAATTCCGTAGAAGCAATTATGACTCGCTTCAAAGGAGTCCACACAATATGTGGTCTGTCAAACGTATCCTATGGGCTTCCTGTCCGTAAATTCATGAACCAGGCCTTCGCTATTATGGCTATTGGTAAAGGTTTAGATGGTCTTATTATCAACCCTCTCGATAAAATGATGATGGCAAGCTTAGTCACAGCCGAAGCCCTTGCTGGACGTGACGACTATTGTGTTAACTACCTCAAAGCTTTCCGTAACAATAAATTTGATTTCTTAGGATAATAGTATTCTAGAGATATTGATTCTGACAAATTTAATAGCGGCAGTGTTATCAGCAAGTTTTTGTACAAGATCCCCTTCTCTAAAAAGAGTTGGGGATCTTATATAATAGAATTCTTTTGTACATAGTTTGTCAGGGTTGTAGGGGGTAAAAATGTGGCGTTGGTAATGTTTGATTACGATGGTGTTATAGTTGATTCGATAGATGTTTTTATTTCCCGGTTTTCTCAGGCTTGTTTAGAGAATGGGTTTCAGGGAATCAATGAGCCGAAAGACGTTATTTCATTCTTTGAGGGTAATGTTTACGAAACAATGATTAGTCGAGGAATTACGGAATCTACCATAGATAAAATTCTTCAGCGGTATGAACTATTACAAAATGAGCAACTAACTCATCTCGAGCTTTTTAATGGTATCGGCGAAGCACTGAACAAAATCGCAGAAAAACACCATGTATATGTTGTTACATCGAACCTTTCAGATGCCACAAAACAGATTTTAAATTCTAACGGGATTGACTGTTTTAAAGATATCATTGGAGCTGAGAAGGAAAAGAGCAAGATAAAAAAGATCCGCAGCGTGATTTCCTTACATCCCGGTATTCCTGCCTATTATGTAGGGGATACAAAAGGAGATATGATAGAAGGTAAACATGCAGGCACAAAAACTATAGGAGTTACCTGGGGATGGCATACACCAGAGAAAATAAAAGAAGGCAACCCGGATTTTCTTGTCAATTCTCCGGAAGAACTTGCGGACTTGCTGGTTAGGGTGTAATTAAGAAGGAAAAGCCAGGCCATAGAGCGAATATTCATATATTGAAAAAAGTTCCTAACAACAATGATCGCCGTTTACTGCTGGAATAGAATTATCAATCGTCTAAAGGAGGACAATATGGAAATCAAGATACTCCCTAACCGAGTCATCCAGACTGAGAATAATGAAACCTTAATGGGTGCCCTTATCCGTCATCAACTGCCTGTAGAGAACGTTTGTAATGGTCAGGGAACCTGCGGGAAATGCAAAGTTCGCATGCTTGGGAATCTTCCCGAGCCAAGTGTTCAGGATTTAAAACATCTAAATGAAGTAGAAATTCAGGCAGGATTTCGGCTGGCCTGTACAGTTGTTCCTGAAGAGGGAATGGTCATTGAATTAAATTTCGTAGAAAGCCAAGATCGCAAAGAAAGTGCTCTTCTAGGACTAAAGTTAAATGCTGTTGATTCACGAGCTGAAAAGATTTGCTTAACCATCGATAAGCCTTCCTTACAGGATGAGAGGGGAGACTGGGATCGCGTGGTAGATGCTCTCAGCGCTGTTACCGGTAGGAGTTACACTTACCCAAGTTTGCATGTCCTTAGGAAAGTTTCAGAGGTTTTAAGATTAGAACAGTACATCTTAACCGTAACCTTGTTTGAAAATGAGATATTAGAGATTGAGCCCGGAGACACCTCAAAACGATTGTACGGAGTGGCTGTCGATATTGGGACAACCAGCGTAGGAGTGGCCTTATACGATTTAATCACCGGTAACCTCATGAAGGTCGTCTCAATCGAGAATGAACAGACAGCTTATGGCGCAGATGTAATTTCTCGTATTTCATTTGCAAAAGAGAGTAAAGAAAATGCACTAGCCTTGCAGGGTGCTGTTAAGAGAACTATTAATCATTTGTTAAAAGAAATTGAATCCAAGGTGGATATACACAAGGATGAGATTGTCAAAATGGCCATTGTTGGTAACACCACCATGCATCATCTCTTACTGGGATTAGAGGTCTCTCACTTAGCGGTTTCGCCCTTCGTTTCAGTTTGTAACCGACCATTAGATCTTACAGCCCATGAACTAGGACTAGAGATTAATACACGAGGGAAGATATTCCTGCTCCCTAACATTGGGAGTTTTGTTGGTGGAGATACGGTAGGGGCAATTGTCGGGGCTCCGGAAGTATTGGAGCAGGGAAATCACTTACTGATCGACTTAGGTACTAACTGCGAATTGTTTTTAAAGACAGACAAGATAATGATGGCTTGTTCTACTGCAGCAGGTCCTGCTTTCGAGGGTGCCGGAATAGCTTATGGTATGAGAGCAAAACAAGGCGCTATTGAAGGGGTAAGCATTACGGAAAGTGGTGTGCACTGTGAAGTAATCGGTGGCCAAGAACCCATCGGAATTTGCGGTTCAGGTCTTATTGAGGCAATTGACGAGATGAAAAGGGCCGGGGTGATTAATAAACAAGGAAAAATTGCTGTTCCTGAAACAGCGGACAATCTTTCTGAAGAACTCAGGAATCGCATACGTCCTGCTGAAAAAGCTCGTGAATTTATCCTAGCCTATGGTACCGGCCAACGATCTGACGTAACCATCAGTCAAAAAGATGTTGGAGAATTACAATTGGCCAAGGGAGCAGTATGCGCTGGAATAAAGACTTTAGTTGAAATGGCCGGAATAAGTGTTCAAGATCTTGATTCCGTAATTCTATCAGGAACCTTCGCAACGTATCTTAAAGCTGAGAACATTTTAAATATTGGTCTGGTTCCGGATATTCCACCGGAAAAGATAAAAATGGTCGGCAATGCCGCTCATGTTGGGGCAATACGAACACTTCTGAATCATCAGGAAATGATGATGACCGAGGAGCTTTATAAGAAAATTGGGCATATAGAGCTTGGTGGGAGCGCTACATTTTCAAACTATTTCATGAATAGCCTCTATTTAGAAAAATTAAGTTAATCAAAAGTTGAGAAAAGACTGAAAACGACTTAAATTATTGTCTCAGAAGAGTTATAATTATTAGAGAATAAATGGACAATGTACCCAGAGAACATTTTGTAATAAGGAGAGGAACAAAGGAATGGAGAATAAATTCAAAGAATCGTTACTCGACAAGAATACGTTATCTGTGACATGGGAACTGGTTCCAGGAAGAGGCGCTAACGAAAAGGCTCAACAAACTGCCATTGCCTCGGCAGAACAGGCTGCAAAGGGTGGAAGGGTGCACGCGCTTACCATCACGGATAATCCAGGAGGAAATCCGGCAATCTTAGCTGACTATTTGGGAATGGAAATCATCAAGTTGGGAATTGAGCCACTGGTACACTTTACCTGTAAGGACAAGAACCGTAACCAGATGGAGAGTCAATTATATGCACTCGACCGTGCAAAAGTTCGAAATCTCTTAGTCATGACCGGGGACTATACTTATTCCGGATTCAAGGGACGTCCTAAGCCGGTTTTTGACCTAGATCCCTCGAATACACTACAACTTATCACAGAGATGAATAAAGGCTTAGAAGTACCGGGTATGAAGGGGCCAACCTATCACGCTCCCAGTGACTTTTTTGCCGGCGCGGCTGTTTCTCCATTTAAGTCTACAGAGGCTGAGCTGATGATTCAGTATTATAAAATGAAAAAGAAAATCCAAGGCGGGGCACAATTTATTGTTACTCAGCTGGGTTATGATGCTCGCAAGTGTCATGAAGTCCTTCAATTTTTAAAGGTAAACAACCTGGATGTTCCGGTTGTGGGAAATATTTATGTTCTCCCCTACGGAGCGGCCAATGTTATGAATCAAAATAAATTACCGGGCTGCGTCGTAACAGACAAACTCTTGGCCGAACTGAATACTGAAAAGACTGCTGAGGATAAAGGTGTCGGGCAACGTATGCTTAGAGCTGCTAAAATGTATGCCTTTATGAAGGGAATGGGCTTTGCCGGAGTCCACATTGGCGGGCACAATCTTAAATACGAACAAGTTGAATACATCATTGATAAAGGTGAGGAACTCAGCCCTAATTGGCAGGATTATATTAAGGAATTTGATTATCCTCAAAACAATGGTTTCTATTATTTTGAAAAAGACGAGAAGACGGGACTAAACACAGATCGTCCCACAAATCGTGCTAATCGCCCCTTAGATGCGCCTGCGGGAGCAATGAACTCAATGATGAGAGGGATGCACAGTCTCATGTTCACCCCAAATAAAAAGCTTTTCCCAGTATTGCGCAGCATGTATCATGCTGCAGAAGGTAAGAAGAAAGCCGAAAAGAGACTTCACGCCGTTGAACATATTGCCAAAGTTGTCATGCTTGACTGTAAGGATTGCGGCGATTGTGCTATATTAGACATAGGGTATCTATGCCCAATGTCTCAATGTCCAAAAAATCAACGTAACGGAGCTTGCGGTGGAAGCTTGGATGGCTGGTGTGAAGTTTTCCCTAAAGAAAAGAAATGTGTTTGGGTCAGAGCTTATGCCAGACTGAAGAAATACGGGGAAGAAGCAACCTTAGACGTTCCACCAGTCCCCCCGGCTAACTGGGATTTATATCAGACTTCTTCATGGTCTAATTTCTACTTAGGAAAAGACCACTCAGCACCTATCTTAGGTATTAAACGCCCGGAAAGCAAAATCAAGAAGTAGTCCATTGAACAATACATGAAGGAATTCATAGTTGGAGGTGCATATTCATGGCAACAGGAGTTATCAAGGCCGGAGCATGTGGTTTTACCATCAATGTTAAAGCTACTAGTGGTGATAATCATAAAGTAAAACTTGAAATCACTAGTGATTGTCCGAATTACCAAAAAATCGCGGCAGAACTTGACGAAGTAGATGCCTTCCAAGAGATTTTTCAAAAACTCCACACTGGGAAAGTGTACGAAGCATTTGCAAAGCACAGCCCCCATCCCAGCTGTCCAGGATTATCTGGGATGATGAAATCTGTCGAGGTGGCAGCAGGTTTGGCTCTGCCTCAGAATGCAAGTATCACAGTAACTAAAGAGTAGTAAATAATAATGTGAGGCCCATAGTTGATTGAAAATCAACTATGGGCCTTTTTTATTTTCGACGATCTTTGAGTAGGCATGGAATACTATAGAATTAACCCGAAATTTTCTATGGTTATTTCCTTACTGAAAGTTTCAATCGGAGGGTTATCTCTATTGATTTCCGCAATCATGTTTTTTACGGTTTCAGAATATTGCAGGATAAAGTTGTGGAGTCCGGAATTAGTAACACCCGTTTCTAAGGTGAGTTTGCTATTTAAGTAGATATTCAGGTGGTATTCCTCGCTAGAAAAGTAGTCATCAAATCTATCTTCCAGTATTGGAGGTCCAAAGATGGCAGCTTCTCGGCAAATATATAGTCGGCATACCGGAGGTAAGGCATCCTTTGGCAAAATACAACCCAAGTCGCTGGCGAAGGGGCAATGATTCAAGCCAACTTTCATTTCTACCATAATACCGTTAAAGCCCTTTATAATAGAACCTTTTTCTAAGATGAGCTTATAAATATCCGGGTAATGCAGATAGATAAAAGCTAAATCAAAAAGACAAAATTCCGGTTCATAGGAACAGCAGCCTATTTTTTTACCTTCATTTGTATTTCTGCAGCAAACTGAACAGAGATTTGTACAGATACTGGGACGCAGGGGGTCGTTAATAATTTGAAATTCAGCTAACATAAGTGAGTGATTGCTCCTTCGTCTTTTTCTTGCGTATAAAGTTATTAATTTGTAATTATGTACACTAAAACAGACTGACTGTGACTGGAAAAATGGATAATTCGTACTTTGATGAAATATAAGTTCCTTCTCCATAACTGGTTCAATTTGAAGTTTAGCCTCCCTATTGTGGCGGAGAAGGTGGATGAGAGACGTGTTAATCCTAAAAGAGTTCAAAAGTTGAGTAAAAAGCAGGTTTCCAATAATGGTGTTGGAACAAAAGCTCAGCAGGCACTTAAACTTCAACACGAAGAGGCTAAACTTGAGCGACGTCGAAACAACAGGGAAAAATGGAAAGTCGAAGAACAGATGAAATTTAAGCTTCGACAAAAAAAAAAAAGAAAAGAAAAGCACAAAGGTAGATAATTTATTATTTAAAAGGCAACTCGCAAATGCAGTTGCCTTTATTTTATAACACCTTAAATACTCCTTGTCCATAATATTAAGTATGTTATCGGTTTCCTTAGAGACAATGTAAAGGATGGAGAATCATAGGGTTGAGGGAACGGAATCAAAGTAATCTCAAAGGCATTGGGATTTTAACCGATGCCTTTGAACATTATTTTATTCAATTTGACCTAAATATTGATCATGGTAAGTTGGAATTTATAGAACCCTTGCATTGATGGAATTGAGTGATTTTTCTAAATTAATATTGTAGAAATATTCCAAATTTTATATAATGAAGATAATTATACTTGTTTTGAGATATATCCGTCATGATTTTTGAATAAATGTCATGGCATAGGTAGATTTAAGAAATCTTATTGAGCCATTGGCATTATGTTTTCTAGGACAAAAAAGATGAGTTAGCTAATTACATAAAAATGAGGAGGGAAAAACATGAATACTTCATATCTTTCCTTGGAAGGAAAAGTTGCCCTAGTAACCGGAGGGAGCAGAGGTATCGGCAAAGCTATTGCCTTAACTTTGGCCGACGCAGGCGCTGATGTGGTGGTTAGCAGCCGTAAACTTGAAGATTTGAAATTAGTGGCCAATGAAATCCGCGGAATGGGTAGACGAGCGCTGGCAGTAACAGCTCATGGTCGTGAAAGTGAAGATATTCGTAATCTAGTAGAAACCATTAAGAATGAGTTTGGCAGGATTGACATTTTGGTGAATAATGCGGCAACTAATCCAGCCATGGGCCCTATTGTGGATATGGAAGAAAGGATGTATGATCAAATCATGGATACGAATCTTAAAGGTTATACCCTCCTTAGCCAGTTAGCGGCAAAATGTATGATTAGCCATAGTGGGGGGGCCATCGTGAATATTGCTTCCATTCTTGGGGTAACTCCTGGGTACGGGTTGGGATTATACAGTATCAGCAAGGCTGCAATTATCATGCTGACAAAGTCTATGGCTAAGGAGCTGGGAGAACATAATATTCGAGTTAATGGAATCGCTCCGGGATATGTTCAAACCACTTTCAGTAAGGCGTTATGGAGTAATGAAGCAATGATGAAGGAGAAACTTAAGGATATCCCCTTGAAAAGAATCGCTCAGCCAGAAGAAGTGGGCAGAACAGTTCTTTATTTGGTCTCTGAAGCGTCTGCGTATGTGACAGGCCAAACCATCATCATGGATGGTGGAGCGTCTATTTAGCTAGGATCTTACATAAAAAAAATATAGGTGGTGTCAGTGTGATTAACCAGATTATTAACAAACAGCATCAAGAAATTAAGCAGATTATTAGAGAATTAAGAGAGGATATCTATGAAGAAAGTGAAGTTTCCGCAAATTCTTTATGGATTGCCCTTAAGATTGGAACCTTAAACGGTATTATGCAGATGCACCTTAAATATGAGGACGATTACTTATACCCTGCATTGTTAAATGATAAAGAGAATGAAAAGCTAAGTGATATTGTAAGTAAATTCGTTGAGGAAATGGGAGATCTCGCCCAAGTATTCAAGGATTATCAGCAAAAATATCTAAGACACCCGGAAGATATTAAACAAAATACTAAAGAGTTTGTCAACGATACAAAACAGATTTTAGACGCCATAGCTGTTCGTGTAGATTGTGAGGAAGAAGAACTGTTTAAAACTATTATGTAGTAGGATTGAACGAAGGAGTAAATCCTGAGAAATCCTATCCTTATATTTGATTGTGAAGATTATTATCAGAACGGATGGTCGTATAGAGTAAATTAGGGGCTGTACTATGAAGTACAGCCCCTAATTAAGCATTTAATATATAATGATGTTTTTAGTTGGAGTAAAGGCCCTATTAGAGCATAAATAGCATTTCAGCATAAGTGGGGAGAGGCCAGAGTTCAGCATCAACAAGTGTCTCCAGTTTATCTCCGTCAACTCTTAGTGCTCCCATAGCTTTAAAGACAACATCTCGATAATATACTGCTTGCTCATAGGCTTCGGACATATTTGTTGCTTCTAAAGTAACGCTTTCAAGTGTGCTCAAATTGGAATTAAAGGATACTAAGGTTGAGCATAGTCCAATGAGGAGGTTTTCTTGGACAGAGACATCGACAGCACTGGAAGCAGCTTTAATTGCATTAATTGAATTTGCCAGTTCTGTGGAATATTTGACGGCAGCAGGAATGATCTTATGTTTAGCCATATCAATCATTGTCAGTGCCTCAATGTTAATCTGTTTTGAATACTGCTCTAAGTTGATTTCATAACGTGATTCTAATTCAGTTTTATTTAATACTTCGTGTTTTCCGTATAATTCAATGGTAGATTCACGAAGTAAAACCAGTGCGGCATCAACGGTAGAGGTAATATTAGGAAGACCGCGTTTAGCTGCTTCTGCTACCCACTCTTCAGAATAGCCGTTGCCATCAAAGAGGATCCGACTATGATTCATGGCAGTTTCCTTAAGAAGTTGCTGTAAAGTTTGATCAAAGTTCTCAGCATTTTCTAAGCGATCTGCAAATTGCGAGAAGACTTCAGCAAAGATTGTATTGAGTACTACGTTAGGTCCGGAAATAGATTGAGAAGATGCTACCATTCTGAATTCGAATTTATTACCAGTGAAGGCGAAGGGGGAAGTGCGGTTTCGGTCAGTTGAGTCTTTCTTGAAGGCAGGCAGTGTGCTTACACCGCTGGCTAATTTCTCCCCTTGAAGGGATCTTGTTACTCCACCATTTTGCAGCTGTTTGAAGATATCAGAAAGCTGGTCGCCGAGGAAAATCGAAATGATAGCAGGAGGTGCCTCATTTGCTCCGAGACGGTGGTCATTTCCGGGGGTAGCAGCGGATAATCTAAGTAGTTCCGCATAATCATCAACAGCTTTAATAATGGCACATAAGAATGTGAGGAACTGGAGGTTTTCATGAGGGGTATTGCCGGGTTCTAAGAGATTAAGTCCATCGTTTGTGGACATTGACCAGTTGTTATGCTTTCCGGATCCGTTAACACCTGCAAAGGGTTTTTCGTGAAGCAAACAAACCATATCATGACGCAAGGCAATTTTTTTCATAGTGTCCATAACAAGCTGGTTGTGGTCAGTGGCAATATTTGTTGTGCCAAAGATGGGAGCTAACTCAAATTGTCCGGGAGCCACTTCATTATGTTGAGTTTTCGCCAGAACGCCCAGCTTCCACAATTCAACATTGATATCATGCATAAATGCTGCTACTCGAGTTTTTAAACTTCCAAAGTAGTGGTCTTCAAGTTCTTGACCTTTTGCTGACATGGCTCCGAATAAAGTCCGTCCGGTAAGCATGAGGTCCATACGTTGATCAAAGAATTTCTTGTCTACGAGGAAATATTCTTGCTCAGCACCTACGGTACTGGTGACATTTGTCGATGTAGTATTGCCAAAAAGTTTCAGTATACGCAAAGCTTGCTTGGAGAGGGCTTGCATCGAACGTAAGAGAGGAGTCTTTTTGTCCAGAGCTTCCCCTGTATAAGAGCAAAAAGCTGTAGGGATACATAACGTCAAGACATCCCCATCTTCTTTAAGAAAAGCTGGAGAAGTACAGTCCCAAGCAGTATAGCCTCTTGCTTCGAAAGTTGCACGAATTCCTCCGCTTGGGAATGAGGACGCATCAGGTTCACCTTTTATTAATTCTTTACCGGAAAACTCCATAACAACTCGGCCATCATTGGTTGGGGAGATGAAGGAATCATGTTTTTCCGCAGTGATGCCAGTCATTGGTTGAAACCAATGGGTAAAGTGGGTTGCTCCTTTTTCAATGGCCCAATCCTTCATACTATTGGCCACGACTTCAGCTACCTCAGGGTCAAGAGGAAGTCCCTCTACAATTGTTTTGCGCAAAGATTTGTAAGTAGCTTTTGGTAGACGCTCTCTCATCACCGCGTCATTAAAGACGTTTTCCCCAAAAATATCCATTGATTATTGCCTCCTTTTAAGTTTAGCTTTTTTTGTAAAAAAACAAAAAAACGCTCCCCTAAAGATTATACAATAAATCTTCAAAGAGCGTCATTGCTCCATTTGAATCTGGTATAAACTTAACATTTTATTCACCTGTTGACAAGAGAAAATTTTGTATGTATACAGTATAAAATTTGAAAGGAATTAGCGGTATTAATTAGAAGGTATTTTAATAGAATTGACGAATTATATGTATATTCTGACATATCGAGGAGGAGTAGTATTTGAAAAGGCCCCATTTGAAACTGGGAACAAAAATTGCTATTCTCTCCTTTAGCTTAGTTTTAATATCTGTGCTTATAGCAGGTGTAGTTATTGTTAATCGTATTACGGGTAAGATAGAACAAGAGATAGGCAATAGAGCTATGGCAATTGCGCGCACAGTGGCACAATTAAAGGATGTTTAGGAAAATCTCAATAACCAAGAAGGCCGGAATTCTGGTGCCCACAATTAGCGATATTGTGGGGGCCTTAAGAATCCAGCTTTATGCTTCATTAATAGTAGGGTTGGTACTAGGAATTGTGGGTTCATTTTATCTATCCAGAAACATTAAGAAAAATATGTTTTCTCTAGAACCGGATGAGATTGCCAGGATACTTGAAGAACGCGTGGTTCAAATATTCGGCGGGGAATAAATAATAAGTCATCTCACTATTGCCAATTATTATATTGATTGATTAGGTTTATTTGAACAAAAAAAAATCTATTGTGTTAAAATCAGTAGAGGATTTGGATACTAATTCAAAATTAGTAGATCCTATAAAAACAATAGTTAAGAGAATAGAAAGGAAGTATTAAATCACAATGCATGCTACCCTCGCATTAATCATTTTTTGTCTGACTTATGCATTAATTATTTCGGAGAAAGTTCATCGTACGGTTGTCGCTCTACTTGGGGGTATGATTCTAGTAGCCGCGGGAGTCTTAGCTCAGGAAAATGCCATCGAACATATTGATTGGAATACTTTGGGTTTACTGGTTGGGATGATGATAGTAGTAGGAATCACTAGGAGAACTGGGGTTTTTCAGTACCTTGGTTTACTGGCAGTTCGGTTTGCCAAGGGAGAACCTATTCGGATATTAATCGCTTTAGCCACAGTTACAGCTTTACTATCAGCTCTATTAGACAATGTAACAACTGTCTTACTGATTGTACCCATAACCTTTACAATTTGCGATAAACTAAATCTAAACCCTATGCCTTTTCTTGTCAGTCAAATCTTTGCCAGTAATATTGGTGGAACATCAACTCTAATCGGAGATCCCCCTAATATTATGATTGGCAGTCAGACTCATCTTGGCTTTGTAGATTTTGCCGTCAATCTAATTCCGGTGGTTTTTATGATTTTCGTTGCAACAATGGGTGTTTTTTATCTATTGTACAAGCGAAAGCTTAATGTCAATGAGGATCTTAAAAAGAGTTTGATTGAGTTAAATCCAATTGATCAAATTAAAGATTATGGACTGTTAAAGAAGTGTTTGGTCATTCTGTTTTTAATACTTGGCGGATTTATTCTACATCAATCTCTGCACATGGAATCTGCAACGGTAGCGCTAACTGGGGCGGCACTACTGATGTTTATAACTAAAGAAGAACCAGAAGAAGTTTTGCTAAGTGTAGAGTGGCCCACGATTTTCTTCTTTATTGGTCTCTTTATCCTAGTTGGAGGTTTAGTAGAAACGGGATGGATTAATAGCTTAGCTCAATGGGCATTTAATGTAACTGAGGGGAATTTTGAACTTACTGCCATGTTGATTTTATGGCTGTCAGCCATTGCATCCGCTTTTGTTGATAATATACCTTTTACAGCAACGATGATTCCCTTGATTCACCAAATGGGAAATTTAGGTGGAATATCTCAGGAGGGACTTGAGCCGCTGTGGTGGGCATTGTCGTTAGGGGCCTGTCTTGGAGGTAATGGAACCCTGATTGGGGCATCTGCCAATGTCATTGTTGCAGGGTTAGCTGAAAAGAATGGTATTCCCATTAAATTCATACCATTTATGAAATTGGCTCTACCCCTGATGCTTTTGTCTATCGTTATTTCTTCGATCTACCTATTAGTTTTTTATCTATAAAGTTAATAAAATATGGGGCTGTTGCAAAACAGCTTTGGAAA
The DNA here is from genome assembly GCF_000231385.2 of Desulfosporosinus meridiei DSM 13257. Taxonomy (NCBI): domain Bacteria; kingdom Bacillati; phylum Bacillota; class Clostridia; order Eubacteriales; family Desulfitobacteriaceae; genus Desulfosporosinus; species Desulfosporosinus meridiei. The sequence goes on from NC_018515.1 coordinate 1,703,606, forward strand.
ATGATCTGCACAAAAAATCAGCCCGAGAGGACGCTTATTGAAGCCTTTGGGGCTGATTTGCTTTTGGCAATTCCCTTAAGGGTGAGATCCTTCTCCTCTGCTTGAAGTAAGAATCTTACTCGCGTAAGATTCTTCTTGTTTCATATTTATAATTAGTCCCACTACTTTATATAGTAAAACTTCTAATTAATTATTTAAAAATTCTAAAAAATATAAAGAATTGTGGCAGGAGTAAATAGATCAAGAGCGAATCCTTTTTAAGGATATAGCATGTACAAGTATCGTTAAATATGGGAGGAAAACTTATGGCTCTTAAAGTAAAAGTGGGTATTGTTGGTATGGGCCAGGGGGGGGCATCCATTTATAAAACGTTACGTAGCATAGAACATATTGAGATAGCCGTCGTATGTGATTGTTCTGAAACTGCCCAGGGTATGCAGCTTGCTAGATTGGATAGAGTAAAAACTCTTTCATCCCTGGATGACTTATTCAAAATCACAAATTTGGACGTAATTATTGAAGCAACTGGGCTTGAGTATGTTCGGGAACAAATAAATCATTATAAAGAAAACTCCTGCGTAGTAATAGAAGCCCAGGGTGCAAATCTGATGATGCACCTTATTGAAGAGAAAGAGAAGTTGGCGGATATTAAGCGTTTAAAAGGGGAACTTGATGCCATCCTGAACTCTGTCCAGGAAGCTATTGAAGTAGCCAGTATCGATGGCAATATCAAATACGTTAATCCATCATTTAGTCGCGTAACGGCAATTCCTGCCGGCCAGCGAATTGGCAATAATATTTTTGAGGTTTCTCCAAATGGTGCTCTTGCCCGTTCTCTTCGAACCCATGAAGCCGTATTTGCCCATCGTGCAGTTGTTGGAGGTGCCGATGTAGAGGTTGTAGCTAATGCATCACCTATTGTCGTTGAAGGAAAAATGGAAGGCGCTGTTGTAGTTTTTCAACCTTTGACGGATATTTACAAGTTAATGGAACAATTAAAAGCATCAAACCGAGTCATTGACGATTTACAGACCCGAATCAATCAGATATCCACCAGTTCATACACCTTTGATGACATAATCGGAAGCCACCCGGAATTTGAAAGTGCTTTGGATTTGGCTCGCAAGGCAGCTAAAAGCAATTCGACAATACTAATTACCGGGGAATCAGGTACAGGAAAAGAGCTATTTGCACATGCGATTCACGCCTCAAGCCTTCGCCTCGATAAGCCATTTATTAAGGTCAACTGTGCTGCTATCCCGGAGACTCTGCTCGAAAGTGAATTTTTTGGACATGAAAAGGGGGCATTTACGGGGGCTTTAAAAACTAAGCTTGGCAAGATGGAGTTGGCAAATGGAGGCACAATCTTCTTAGATGAGATTGGAGATATGAACCTTCATCTGCAGGCTAAGTTATTAAGAGTGTTACAAGAAATGGAGTTTGAAAGAGTTGGAGGGTCACAGACAATTAAAGTGGATGTACGAGTCATTGCAGCTACTAATCGAAATTTACTGCAAATGGCCAAACAAGGAGATTTTCGAGAAGATCTCTTTTACCGACTCAATGTTGTTGAATTAGGCTTGCCGTCACTCCGAAATCACAAGGAAGACATTCCGGCATATGTGCATTCTCTTATAGCCAAGTTTAATCGGAAATTTGGAAAACACGTTAAGGGATTAACTACTAAAGCAGAAGAATTGTTAATGCAATATGAATGGCCGGGTAATATTCGCGAACTGCAGAATGTCATGGAAAGGGCAATGGTAACAGTTGATGAAGAAATAATCACCCACAAACAATTTCTCAATCTTGTAGAGTTTCCGCAAACCATACATCATGGGCAGATAATCGATGAGATTATGCCTATTGAGCAAATGGAGAAGCACCTTATAAATATGGCCATAGAACGTTATGGGAATGCAGTAGAAGGGAAGAAGCAAGCTGCTAAAGCTTTAGGGATCTCTCTTGCAACACTCTATAATAAACTCAAGACAATGGGTTGATACAGAAAGGGATTGATTAGGAAAAGATAAATTCCAACTATTAGAAGGGGAAAGCTTCTAAATTCTAGAAATTATAATCTGACATGTATAATAAAGTAGTCATATAAATATTTAGTTCTAGGTAAAGAATAAAACCCCCAATTACCTTTGGGTTGAATCCTAGACTACAAGCGGAGTAAAATTTTTTTGTATAAAAAATCAGAAAAGTTAAGCAATTCTAATATATTGGCATAGAGATTGCTATCTACAAGATATGCTAGTGTATTTAGCAATACCATAAATGGAGGGTAGATTCAAGATTCGGTGCGTAAATAGAGGCATATGTAAAAATTAGATTTGGAAGAGAGGATGGAGTTAATGAGTATAGCACAAGCTTCTAATCATCACTTTTTAATTCGAAGGGTTCATTCATTATTGGGTTTGGTTCCTATAGGATTTTTTCTAACGTTTCATCTGTTCCTTAATTTAACAGCTCTGGGGGGCGCAAAACAGTATGATTTAGTTATAAATACAATGCAAAGTTTCCCGGGAATTTTTATTGTCGAGTTGATTGTCATATTTATACCTATTGCAGCCCATGCAATTTATGGTACATGGGTGGTTTATACTGGTCAAACCAATGTTTTGCGCTATAAATATGCCAGAAACTGGCTCTATCTGATTCAGAGGATTTCTGGTCTTTATACCTTTGTCTTTGTCGTTACCCATGTCTACCTTTTGCGATTTGGGGAGGCGAATTTTGCCACTCTTTCCGAATTTATGAGTCAACCTTGGGGATTAAGCTTTTATGTTTTAGGCGTATTATTGGCAATCTTTCATTTTACCAACGGTTTATGGGCTTTTGCAATTACTTGGGGATTAACTGTCGGGCCGCATTCTCAGAGAGTATGGTTATATACCTTAGGAGTTATATTTGTACTCATGTCAGTGATAGGTATGTCAGATATCTATGCATTTTTGAAATAATGACTGTGTAATTAAAGCGGCAGATAGACTTATAGGGAGTGGAGGGTTAGTTGATGAGCAAAGTCATCGTTGTTGGAGGCGGACTGGCGGGACTTATGGCTACGATTAAAATGGCTGAAGCGGGTACAAAAGTTGATCTGTTTTCACTAGTACCTGTCAAGCGTTCACACTCCGTTTGCGCCCAAGGGGGAATTAACGGAGCTGTCAATACTAAAGGAGAAGGGGATTCAACCTGGAATCACTTTGACGATTCTATCTACGGAGGAGATTTTCTTGCTAATCAACCTCCGGTAAAGGCTATGTGTGATGAAGCACCGGGAATTATTCATTTGATGGATAGGATGGGAGTCATGTTTAGCCGAACCTCTGAAGGACTTCTGGATTTTCGTCGTTTTGGAGGAACAAAGTTTTGTCGAACTGCTTTTGCAGGGGCTACCACTGGTCAACAGCTGCTTTATGCGCTTGATGAGCAAGTTCGACGCTATGAGGTAGAAGGATTAGTTCAAAAATATGAGCATTGGGAATTATTATCTATAGTAATTGATGAGGGAGTATGCCAGGGAATTGTTGCGCAAAATCTCCGTGACATGAGCAATAAGTCCTTTCCGGCAGACGCTGTAATTGTGGCTACCGGGGGGCCGGGGGCAGTATTCGGTAAAAGTACAAATTCTACAATTTGTACAGGAAGTGCAGTGTCAGCTTTATATCAACAAGGGGTAAAATACGCAAACGGTGAGTTTATCCAAATTCACCCAACTGCTATTCCTGGAGACGATAAGCTTAGACTAATGTCTGAATCAGCTCGAGGAGAAGGCGGACGAGTGTGGACATATAAAGATGGGAAGGCATGGTATTTCTTGGAGGAAATGTATCCTGCTTATGGAAACCTGGTTCCGAGAGATATTGCCACTCGCGCAATTTATGAAGTGGTATTTGACAAAGGACTAGGTATCAATGGTGAAAACATGGTTTATTTAGATCTTTCACACATTGATCCAAACATATTGCAGATTAAATTAGGAGGAATCTTAGAGATCTATGAAAAGTTCGTCGGAGATGATCCTAAAAAGGTTCCTATGAGGATTTTTCCAGCAGTACACTACTCTATGGGTGGACTTTGGGTGGACTATGATCAAATGACGAATATTCCGGGACTTTTTGCAGCTGGGGAATGTGAATATCAGTATCATGGGGCAAATCGTTTGGGAGCAAATTCTCTGCTCTCCGCTATCTATGGGGGGATGGTTGCTGGCCCGAAGGCTATGGAGTATATAAAGAAAACTAAAAGGTTGTCTCCCAGTGGCAATGAGCAAGCATTTCTAAATGAAAAGAAACGCCAAGACGCTCAATGGGCAAGTATCCTAGCTATGAAAGGATCAGAAAACCCATTTCTCATACACAAAGAGCTAGGAGATATTATGACTCAAAATGTTACAGTTGTACGTTATAACGATAAGTTAGCTGAAACCGATCTGGTAATCCAAGGGTTGATGAAACGCTGGCGAGATATCGGCAGAAGTGACGATGTTGAATGGGGAACCCAAGAAGGGACGTTTATTCGTCAACTATGGAACATGTTGGAACTAGCCAGGGTGATTACTTTAGGAGCCTTAAATCGTAATGAAAGCAGAGGTGCCCATTATAAGCCGGATTACCCAGAACGTGATGACCAGAATTGGTTAAAGACTACTATAGCAACGTGGACACCGTCAGGCCCAGAACTAAGTTACGAACCTGTAGATGTGTCATTGATTCCGTTACGTGCTCGTCGCTATGACGTTGACAAATAGGAGGGTTTAAGATGGCTGAGCAAAAAACAATCCGATTGAAAATCCGCCGCCAAGACGGTCCTAATAAGTCTTTTCGCTGGGAAGAGTTTGAAATACCTTATCGAGAAAAGCTAAATGTTATCTCTTGCTTAATGGAGATACAGAAAAATCCTATTACTGCAGCAGGTGTGAAGACAACTCCTGTGGTCTGGGAATGTAACTGCCTAGAGGAAGTGTGTGGGGCCTGCACAATGAATATTAATGGGCAAGGAAAGCAGGCATGTTCAGCTTTGATCGACCAACTTGAACAGCCAATAGTCCTTGAGCCATTAACAAAATTCCCTATTGTTCGAGACTTGATGATTGATCGGCAAATCATGTTTGACCACCTAAAGACTGTTCATGCTTGGATACCAATTGATGGAACGTACAATTTGGGTTCCGGGCCAAGAATGGCTGAAGTTAAAAGACAATGGGCCTACGAATTGTCCAAATGTATGACTTGCGGATGTTGCATGGAGGCCTGCCCACAAGTAAACTCTCGTTCAAAATTTATTGGTCCATCAGCGATTTCACAAGTCCGACTATTTAATGCTCATCCAACCGGGGAAATGAACAAACATGAGAGGTTGTCAGCTTTGCTTAATGAGGGGGGAATCGCAGATTGTGGCAATTCTCAAAACTGTGTTCGTGCCTGTCCTAAGGAGATACCACTGACAACCAGCTTGGCAGATTTGAATCGGGAAGCAAATAAATTTGCCATAAACCGATGGTTGAGAAAATAAAATATTTGAAAAATTGTGAATTTATTTATATAATATGAATAGGATAGTATAAAAATGTAAGGTTCGATCAATTATAAGTAAAATGTACAAATTCAGGAAAAAGGAGATTCGAGTCTATGAAAACTCAACGGGAAGAAGCCTTGGCTCATCAGAATGATACGGTTTCATCACCTATTAGGTCTAATACCTTAGCCAATGATGAAGAGCTCAAAGTGCATCAGTTTACTCCGAGTTTATTTGGTCCATGTTGCACTGAAGGGTGTCAATATTGTCGTCCAAACTGTCACGAACAGAATGATAGCTCGAACTTCTTTTGACTGAGTTTTTAGGAGAGAATAGGTTGAACAGTAATGTTTTGGGGATTAGCTAGGCTAGTCCCTTTTGCGTTTGGTATTTTTTGGTTATATTTTTTATCGAAAGATTATCACAGCAAGATATTTTAATTTAAAAACTGGCCGTAAAAATTTCCTGTATAAGTCAGGCAATTACAATATGACTTCAACAACAGATACAAAGACAGGATAAAGCCAGGAAATTCATGTGATGATTTTTTGCACCAGAGATACCCTTTCGTTATAATAGGAGGGAATACATGGTGCATTCTTGAAAGGTGTACTATATTAGCATTGGAAGGGAAGCAAACAATGATTGAGATTGGGAAATATTATAAACTTAAGATTGCAAACTTTACATCCTTTGGAGCATATTTAGATGCAGGTACCGGCATTCGTCACGATAATATCCTGCTGCCGATCAAACAATTGCCGGAGGGAGCTAAGGAAGGTGATGAACTAGAGGTTTTTGTCTATCGTGACTCTGAAGAGCGATTAATTGCCACAACACGAAAGCCATTGGCTAAGTTAGGGGATTTAGCCTATCTTAGGGTTAATGCGAAAACGAAAATTGGAGCCTTCTTAAATTGGGGACTGGAAAGAGATTTGCTTTTGCCATTCCGTGAACAGAAATACCCTATCGAGGAAGGTAAAAGCTATTTAGTAAAAGTTTACTTAGACAAAAGTCAAAGACTAAGTGCAACAACTGAAATATATGAGTATCTGAAGTCTGATTCACCCTATCAAAAGAATGATAAGGTTGTCGGCACAGTCTACTCTGTGAACCCCGAGATCGGAGTTTTTGTTGCGGTAGATAATATATACATGGGACTGATTCCTCTTAATGAGTGTTTTATAGAGCTAAAGGAAGGGGATCAAGTTGAAGCGAGAGTAATCCGAGTCCGAGAGGATGGTAAACTTGATTTATCTCCCAGAGAACTTAAACATATCCAAATGGAATCGGATACAGTGAAGATTCTGCAGGGAATAAAGGATCATGATGGATTTTTGGCCCTAAATGACAAAAGCAGTCCCATAGAAATCCAGAGCCGACTGAACATGAGTAAAGCCGCCTTTAAACGGGCCGTAGGTAAACTACTTAAAGAAAACAAGGTGATTCAAACTGAGGGCGGTTTGAAAGAGAAATAACCATAAAGAAAAAATCTAAAAGGAATGTTAATTTGTTAATGTTTAGTTGACTGAGAGAAGTGAGGGTATGAAAATAATTGTGGATGCGGACGCCTGTCCCAAGTCAGTCTTACAGATTTGCATCAGGTTAGCCAGTCAACGTGCTATACCTGTTTGGACTGTAGCAAGTTTTAACCATAATATTGTCTCAGATCATCATATAGTCGTAGGAAACTCTTCACAAGAAGCAGATATCCGAGTAATAAATCTGGCCCAAGCAGGAGATATAGCTGTGACACAGGATTGGGGCCTAGCAGCAATGTTATTGGGAAAAGGGGTTAAGTGTTTAAATCCCATAGGCAAAGAGTTTAATCCGGCGACAATTGAATTTTTGCTTGAGGAGCGAGAGGCGAAAGCAAAATTTCGTAGAAGTGGGGGCAGAACTAAAGGGCCTAAAAAGAGAACGTCGGATAATGACCGTCAATTTGAAGATTGTCTAAAGCAATGCCTAGATAATTGCAATCTTTAGGACTTAGATGGTTTTGCATGAATAAATAGCAAAAAGACTTTGCACTTTTGCCAAATTTTGATTAAACTATGAGGTAGAGGCTCGAATTGACGGGCCACCTACTTATTTCAATTTCATGGAGGTAAACAATGAGTACGGCAGTAGAAACTAAGGAATTCCAGACTGAGATTAGGCAATTGTTAGACATTGTTATTCATTCACTTTATACAGATCGGGAAATTTTCTTAAGAGAGCTGATATCTAATGCAGCTGATGCAATGGAGAAACTGCGTTACACCCAATTAACAGGGCCGGAGGTTAAAGACCAAGACGCAGCGTTAGAAGTTCACATTGATACAGACGATAATTCACATACACTTACCATTACCGATACAGGTATTGGAATGACTAAGGAAGAGTTGATTGGGAATTTAGGCACTATTGCCCATTCCGGTTCTAAAGAATTCATTAAACATTTAGCCGATAAAGGGGATAAAAAAGATCTTAATTTAATTGGTCAATTCGGCGTAGGTTTTTATTCAGCCTTCATGGTAGCGGAAAAAGTGACCATTACTACTCGCTCCTATCACCTGAATGGGGAAACCTTTATTTGGGAGTCTGACGGCGTAGGGAGTTATACAATTACTGAAGGGGAGGATCGTGTTCGAGGAACAAAAATGGTTCTCCATTTAAAAGAAGATGCCTACGAATTTGCCAAGGAAGAAACGATCCAGCGTGTCATTAAGCAATACTCTAGCTTTGTACCTTATCCGATTTTTGTTAACGGCACAAAAGTAAATACCGTAGATGCTCTTTGGACGAAGAATAAAAGCGAGATTGCAGACAATGACTACAATGAATTCTACAAATTCATTGCCAACGCTTTCGATGAACCACTCCTGCGTTTGCACTTTTCTTCAGATGCTCCCTTAAATATCAATACTCTGTTATTCGTTCCGAAGGAGAATTTAGAACAAATTGGTTTTGGTCGAACTGAACCAGGAGTTAGTCTATATTGCAAAAAAGTTCTCATTCAAGAAAAGTCCCCTCTTGTTTTGCCGGAATGGCTGCGCTTTTTGAGAGGGGTAATCGACAGTGAAGAGCTCCCTCTAAATATCTCTAGGGAAACTATGCAGGACAGTGCCTTAATCAGCAAACTAAACAAAGTAGTTACAAGCCGTTTCCTTAAATATCTCGATGGTCAAGCTAAGTCTGAGCCGGAGAAGTTTAAAGAATTCTGGGAAAAATTTAACTTCTTCATTAAAGAAGGAGCTGCCAATGATTACAATCACCAAAAAGATCTCATTAAGCTTTTGCGTTTTGAGTCTTCAAGCACCGAGGCCGGAGAGTTAGTATCTTTAGCGGATTATATTAGTCGCATGAAAGAAGATCAGTCAGCAATTTATTATGTCAATGGTCCTTCCCGTGAAGTTATCGAATCAGGTCCTTACTTAGAAGTGTTTAGAGACAAAGGGTTTGAGGTTTTATTTACTTACGCAGCCATTGACGATTATATTTTTGGGTCAATTAGGGAATATGAAGGCAAGAAACTTATTTCTGCCGATGAAGCTGATTTGAATTTAGGAGAGACAAACCAGCAGGAAAGAAGTGCCGATGCTCTGTCAGAAGAAGATGTTTTAGCTTTAACAAATTGGCTTAAAGAAGTCCTTGGAGATAAGGTTACAGATGTACGGGAATCAAAGCGTCTGGTGGACAGCCCGGCAGTTGTATTCAGTCCATTTGGTACAAACAGTATGCAGCGGATGATGCAGTTGGTCAATAAAGACTTCAATAAAGTGGGTCCAAGTGTCTTAGAAATAAACTCAGCTCACCCCATGATTAAACGACTAGATAATGCTCGTAGAAATGAAGATGCTTTTGCTAAAACTGCAGCTGAACAAATATTCGAAAACGCTCAAATAGCTGCAGGTCTAATCGTTGATCCACGCAACATGGTTAATCGTCTAAATGAAATTTTAGAACGTGCCTTAGGGTAGAATTTTAAATAGGGATTGCCTAGATGGATAAGAAAGAGCTATAATTATTCGTAGCTCTTTCTTGTTAATGATCGCAATACGATTATCTAATTGATCAATAGGAAATAAGAATTTTACAAGCCTAGTAAAATTCCTTAGACTGATAGTGATTATAAGAACAAATAACGTTATATTTCTGGTCACTCGCTCCTTATGGATGGATCATTGGAGATTTGCTCTGCAGGGAGAGGACACCATATTTTTTAATAGTAATGGTTAGTAGCTTAAGTGGGATAGCTGGGACTTTAACTATGTGAAAACGTTCTCAGGGGCAGGTCGATGTTGTATCTAGTCGTATTCAACATCGACTAAAATTGTGTTACAAAGACAATAAATGGTGCTACAACAAGGAGTGATCTTAATTTTGGATATAAAATTTAATGAAATCTTAAAGGAAAAGAAGTTCGACATCTCGAAACGTTGGTTAGAGGTAATATTGGCATCCTACCCCAATGATAAATCGGGGTTTTTAATGAACCAACAAGATAGGTTTGCGAACCCTATTGGTTACACCTTCTCAACTGGGATTGACGGTATCATAGAAGTGCTCGTCAAGGGGGAGGACTTTTCTGAAAGCATTTCTTTTCTTGAAGATATAATTAAAGTCAGGGCAATACAAGATTTTTCTCCCGCTAAAGCAATGGCTTTTATCTTCCAACTCAAAACCATTGTTCGAGAAGCGCTGGGCAAGGAAATTGGGCAGAACCAGATCTATATTTCTTTATTGGAGTTTGAGTCGAAAATTGATGATCTGGCCCTCACTGCCTTTGATATATATGTAAAATATCGTGAGCAGATCTATGAACTAAGGACAGACGAACTAAAGCGGATGACCTTTACCCTGCTAAAGAAAGCCAACCTAATGTCCGAGATCCCAGTTCAGGAATTTGAACACAAAGACCAAAAATAAAGGAAGGAGGTCGTAGAGTGAAAGTCTTGTATTCTTTCATCACAGTCATTGTACTCATTATAGTGGCCAGCATAGGAGCTAGTATTACAAATTTACATTATGTCTTTGGTATTATCATTCCTTATCTAGCCTTCATCATGTTTGTAGGTGGGTTCATTTACCGAGTCGTTAAGTGGGGGCAGTCACCGGTACCCTTCCGGATACCTACAACAATTGGACAGCAAAAATCACTTCCTTGGATTAAGCAAAATAAGATTGAAAATCCAACAAGCGCTTTTTATGTCGTTGTTAGAATGGCTATGGAAATTTTCTTTTTCCGATCGTTGTTCCGCAATACAAAGACTGAGTTAAGAGAAGGGAAAAATGGCCCGCATCTCGCCTACGGCTCGGCAAAATGGCTTTGGTTAGGTAGTTTGTTATTTCACTGGTCCTTCTTAATCATCCTGGTCAGACATTTAAGGCTCTTTTTAGAACCTATCCCTTCATTTGTAAAACTCCTTGAAAGTGTCGATGGTATGCTGCAAATAGGATTACCACAGCTGTACTTGACAGACATGTTTATCCTAGTGGCACTAACATTTTTATTTCTTAGGAGGGTATGTATTCCAAGAGTTAAATACATCTCGCTTCCAGCGGATTATTTTCCTCTGTTCATACTGATGAGCGTTGCTGTATCAGGGATTTTGATGCGTTACTTCTATAAGGTAGATCTTATTGCAGTCAAACAATTAGCAATTGGATTAGCTACTTTTCAACCTGTTCTTCCTACTGACATTGGACCGATGTTCTTTATTCACATCTTCATGGTAAGCATTCTGTTTGCTTATTTCCCAATGAGTAAGTTGATGCATATGGGCGGTATTTTCATGAGCCCAACGCGAAATATGATCAGCAACAACCGGATGGTTCGACACATCAATCCCTGGAACCCTGAAGTAGAAGTTCATACTTATGAACAGTATGAAGACGAGTTCAGGGAGAAAATGAAAAAAGCTGGTATACCGGTAGAAAAGGAGTGATCGTGGATGGCACCGAAAGTAAAACTTCCTAAACCGGGAGAACTATCGAAGATAGATTTTAAGCTTCCGGCAGCGGATTGGATGGATACACCAGTTGAGTTCAAGCCAGGGACCTTTTGTTGGGGATCAAAAGAAAAAGATTTGATGACATTAGGTTTACCGAACGCAAGATCTTGGCAGCCAACCGACGAAGACTGGAATGTACCAGAGGGCTGGGAAACTACTATCTTGGATGGAATTGCAGAACGACTAAGTAAGTACCGCTCCTTCAAAATTTTTATGGATATATGTGTAAGATGTGGTGCTTGCGCTGATAAATGTCACTTTTATATCGCTTCAGGCGATCCGAAGAACATGCCTGTTTTGAGGGCAGAACTGCTAAGATCTGTCTATAAACGGTATTTCACCAAATCAGGAAAATTCCTTGGTCGCTTAGCAGGAGCAAGAGACCTGGACATGAACGTACTCAAGGAATGGTGGTCCTACTTCTTCCAATGTACAGAATGTCGTCGCTGTTCCGTGTTCTGTCCATATGGTATTGACCAAGCAGAGGTTACCATTATTGGCCGGGAACTTCTGAATTTAGTCGGTTTAAACATCGATTGGATTTCTGGACCTGCTGCTGCCTGTTATATGAAGGGTAATCACCTTGGATTAGAGCCCCACGCAATTAAAGGGAACATTGAATCCATGGTCGATGATATTGAAGATATAACCGGTATCAGAGTAAATCCTACCTTCAATCGTAAAGGTGCCGAGATATTGTTTGTTACTCCATCAGGTGACCTGTTAGGAGAGCCTGGGGTTTATACCTGCATGGGTTATATGATGCTTTTCCATGAGTTGGGGCTGGATTATACTTGGAGCACCTATGCTTCCGAGGGTGGTAACTTTGGTTTCTTCACATCCAACGATACTGCGAAAAAACTCAATTACAAGATTTATGCTGAAGCAAAACGTCTAGGAGTTAAATATATCATTGGCGGAGAGTGCGGTCATATGTGGCGTGTTCTTAACCAATATATGGATACCTGGCATGGACCAGCTGACTTTCTAGAAGTTCCGGTTTCGCCTATTACCGGAACAGTCTTTGAAAATGCTAAATCTACAAAGATGATTCATATTTCCGAATTTACGGCAGATTTAATCAAACACAATAAGTTGAAACTTGACCCAAGCCGTAATGACAACCTGAAGGTAACCTTCCACGACTCATGTAACCCTTCAAGAGGTATGGGTTTGCTTGATGAACCAAGAGAAGTCATTAAAGCAGTATGTAACCACTTCTATGAAATGCCAGAAAACACTATTAGAGAAAAGACATTCTGTTGTGGAGCAGGTTCAGGGCTCAATGCTTCGGAAAATATGGAACAACGTATGAGAGGCGGATTCCCTCGAGCGAATGCTGTTAAGTATGTCAGAGAAAAGCACGGCGTTAACATGCTGGCCAACATTTGTGCAGTTGACCGGGCTCATCTGCCGGCACTGATGGACTACTGGAATCCTGGAGTAGGGGTTACCGGTGTGACCGAGTTGCTAGCCAATGCTTTAGTGATGAAAGGTGAAAAAGAAAGAGAAACCAACCTACGCTTTGAAGACTTGCCGGAAAAAGGGGGTAATGAGTAATGTATAAAGGCGGAAGAATTATTGCTTCACTCGTTATCTTTGTTGGGATTTTCACCATCCCCTTTTTCTACAACTTAGGAAAAGCTAATGCGGGACCTGAAATAGATGCCAAGCAGCTTGCAGATTTTCAAAGTATTGAGCCTAGTGTAAATATGATTGCTAATCACCCTCAAATGTTCAATCAATGGCGTGACGAATTAGTTCGGAATGGTAAGACAGTATATGTTAACAGTGAAGGAAAAGAGATTGACATCAGCATCGAGAATTTAGAGGGAGCAGATCCATCCGGTCAATTTTGTGTATCCTGCCATGATTATACTGCTGTAGAACCCACTTGTTGGGATTGCCATTCTGGTCCAGAGGGGGCAACGAAATGAGTGTAAATAGACGACAATTTCTAAAACGTGCGGCCGCTCTAACGGCTTTAGGTATTGGGGGCTCTTTCGCCTTAACTGGGATTCGCGGAAAAGTTGCAGATGCAGCATCCAAATCAGGCTTTAAAGAAACCGGCAAAGGACTTAAAGCCACACATTGGGCAATGGTTGTTGATATGAGCAAGTTTAAAACGAAAGCCGATATTGAGCGTGTGATCGAGTCATGTGACAAGATTCATAACATTCCTCACTTTGATAATCCTAAAGATGAAATTAAATGGATATGGGAAGATAATTTCGAGCATACATTTACAGGAGCTCAAAATCACCTATTATCAGAAGAATTTAAGGAATTGCCATTCATAGTAATGTGTAATCACTGTGAGCATCCGGCTTGTGTTAAAGCATGTCCTACCGGGGCAACCTTTAAAATGGACAATGGTATTGTGGAAATGGATTTCCACCGTTGTATTGGCTGCCGATTCTGCATGGGTGCATGTCCTTTTGGTGCCAGAAGCTTCAATTTCACGGATCCAAGACCATATATCAAAGAAATTACTCCTGACTTTCCAACTCGAACCATTGGAGTTGTCGAGAAGTGTACTTTCTGTGTTGAACGATTGGAAGAAGGGTTAATGCCTGCGTGTGTTGATGCTTCTAAAGGCGGCTTAATTTTCGGAGATTTGGATAATCCTAATTCAGAAGTCCGCAAAATTGTAAGTTCTAAATTTACCATACGGAGAAAACCCGAACTTGGTACTCAACCGAGTGTTTACTACCTTGTAGGAGGTGGAGACGATGTTTGAAAAAGCTCTGACAGGGAGTAAACGCTACTGGACTTGGATTTTTTTCCTGCTGGCAGTGATTGCTGTAGGTGTTTTAGCCTATTTTAGACAGTTCGATCAAGGTCTCGGACTTACTGGAATGAGCCGTGACGTATCCTGGGGATTATATATTGCCCAGTTTACATTCTTGGTAGGTGTTGCTGCATCAGCGGTTATGCTTGTTACACCTTATTATCTACACGATTTTAAACGGTTTGGGAAAATGGTTATCCTTGGAGAGTTCTTGGCCATTGGTGCCGTGATCATGTGTATCTTGTTCATCTTCGTTGACGTTGGACAGCCAATGAGGATTTTGAATGTTTTACTTTATCCTCAATTACATTCAGTTATGTTCTACGATATGTGTGTATTGTGCGGCTATCTGGCCATCAACCTAGTTGTAGGTTGGACTACTCTTGGTGCTGAAAAGAAGGGTACTCCGCCTCCTAAATGGGTTAAACCTATTATCTATCTGTCAATTCCTTGGGCTTTTAGTATCCACACCGTAACAGCCTTTTTATATGCCGGCCTTCCCGGAAGACATTTTTGGACAACAGCCATTATGGCTGCACGCTTTCTAGCTTCTGCATTTGCAGCGGGACCTGCGCTTCTTATTATTCTTGCTTTGATCGTTAGAAAGGTCAGCAAATTTGATCCGGATCCGGGTGTTGGAGCAATTCAGTCTCTTGTCAAGATTATTCGTTATGCTATGATCGCCAACGTATTCTTCTATATCTGCGAGGTGTTCACAGCATTTTACAGTAATTCCCCTGATGAAATGGCACCCTTTAAGTATGTTTTCGTTGGACTTGATGGGCATAATAGTCTAGTACCCTTTATGTGGATAGCAACGATTCTTGCGTTTGTTGGTATAGCATTGTTGATTTTCCCAACACGTACGAATCCGGTATTATTACCGATTGCTCTTTTATCAATTTTTACAGCCAACTGGATTGATAAAGGTATTGTGCTGATCTTAGCCGGCTTTGTTCCGAACTCTTTTGAACGAGTCACGGAATACTTTCCGACGATGAATGAGCTTGCCATCGTTGTTGGGATATATGCTATTGGGGCACTGATTGTAACAGTCCTTTATAAGGTTGCAATTTCAGTGCGTGAACAAAATATTTAATATTGTTTGGTTTTTGATAATTGTTTTGAGTTAGAATCAACTCAAACAATATCAAATTTTATATCACATAAGGAGGAATTTTAATTATGGCTCAACTAGTAGTAGGAGATGTAACTGTTGAACTGGACGAAGACGGTTTTCTTGAGGATTTTGCAGTATGGAATGAAGAAGTAGCTAAAGCACTTGCTGTCACAGAGGAAGTACCAGAACTTACAGAAGAACACTGGGCAATGATCAACTATCTCAGAGGTTATTTTGATCAATTCGGTGTTGCTCCAATGGTTCGTAAAATGGTTAAAGACACTGGCTACGACCAAAAGAAAATTTATGAACTGTTCCCAGCTGGCCCTGGAAAAGGCGCTTGTAAAATTGCTGGACTTCCAAAACCAACTGGTTGCGTATAAGCTATTTCTTATCATAGCTTAAATTAAGTAATATAAGTCGATCACGATAGTGATCGACTTATTTCATTATAGACTATGGTTTCATTGTATTTTTTATCGATAAACAAACGCTTGTACTAAATTCGCAGAATAAAACCCTGTTGTTAAGTTGTTGGTGATTTATCCCTATGTAGAATATACCGAAAATCACACTTTTTAGATAGGTAGATAAATCACACTGACTAATTGCAGGAGTTCTAGTGCAAAATGTAGAATGAAGTCATATTTGATGGGAGTGTTTAAAGTGAAATATCTTGAGTATGAAGCAAAAATCGTTTGCTCAACTTCCCTCGACCCCTGGCATAATCTTGCTTTAGAAGAGTATTTATTCAGGGAGATTAAACATAATCAAGTTTTTTTATATCTGTGGCAAAACCAGAATACTGTAGTCATTGGCAGAAACCAGAATGCCTGGAAAGAGTGTCGTTGCAATGAATTAGAACAAGCTGGCGGAAAGTTAGCACGTCGTCTTTCAGGTGGAGGTGCGGTCTATCATGACTTAGGGAATCTAAACTTCACCTTCATTATGGACAGAACCAAATATGATTTAGAAAAACAATTAAAAGTAATTTTAGAAGCTGTAAGGACATTTAATATTAATGCTCAATTCACAGGTCGTAATGACTTGACGGTAGAAGGGCGCAAGTTCTCTGGAAATGCTTTTTACTTTGAACGAGATAAAGCATATCATCATGGAACAATTTTGATTGACGTTGACGTAGCTAAACTCGCTGCTTACCTTCAAGTATCAAAAGAAAAGATAGTATCTAAGGGAGTGGACTCCGTTCAGGCCAGGGTAGGGAATTTAAATCTATTTAGTTCGGAAATATCCATTGAGTCAATGAAATCTGCTCTAATGAAAAGTTTCCAAGAGCTTTATGGCAAAGTTTCTGAACCTCCTATAATAGTGAGCGATACAACATTTCCTCTTGAAAATCTATATAAGAAATATTCATCATGGGATTGGCTTTACGGTAAAACACCTAATTTTGATATGGTTCTTTCAACTCGGTTTCCTTGGGGGGGAATAGAGTTGGGTTTAACATTAGCAAACGGATTGATCAAGGATGCTAAAATATATTCAGATGCAATGAATAGCCATTTAATAGACAGGATAGCCTTAACACTCCTAAAGTTACCTTTGCAAATAGACTTAATAGTAAATGCGATCAGAGGAATCAATGTTGACCAAGAGGATCAAGTGATAATTGATGATCTGATAAATTGGATTTTAAGTGGCGTGATCTAAGTAGGGGGGTAGACTTTATGGAACAACTTGAGTATCGTATTCTAGATGAGGAAAAAAACTATCCTGCACTTTATCATTTTGAAGCAATTCCAAAGGATGAAGTCATGGTTCGCTTTATTGCTGACTATTTAGTAAAGGATGGAGTTGTGTACGAAAAAACATCAAATGCAATTGAAGCACCATTATATATAATCTATGTAAAATTGACACAAGACGAAAAACCTTTGTTGAAGAGTCCTCCATCTAAGATGAGTTTAGGTTATATTGCTCTTGAGATACGGGAATTTAGTGAATATACTTCCGAATATCCTATTATAACAAATTTAGAATTTAATTCATTATCTGATCTTGCGCTGCTGGCCCAATGCAATTATTTTATGTTAGGTAATGAGGAGTGGGAAAAAACCTCATTTGAAGTTGATGAGGATCGACAAAGATATGTTCTCTATGCAATTAGAGTAAGTAAAGAAACATAGAGGGGAGAAAATAGGTGAACAAAAGTACTAAGTTAGTAAGTTTATTTCTCACGACAGCTCTGATATTTGGCACAACTGCCTGTGCTCCACAACAGCAAGTTGTCTACGACGATGAAGGAAATCCAATTACTATCGAAGAAGATGATGATGATGATAATGATGGCATTTTCGGTAGGGTCTTAGCTCCCTTAGGATTTTCGAAAAAGCATTCAGGTGCAGTCAAATCCCTAAAACCCTCTGGTATAACCAGTGGTGGTTCAAGTTATCCGAATTCCAGCGGTACTGGGGCCTCAAATAACTCAGGGATTTCCTCAGGAAGCAGTTCATCGAAGGCTTCAGGATCATCAGGATCCAGCGGTATTTCAAGTGGTTCACACGGGGGAATAGGCGGGGGTGGCTCAAGTGCCAGCTGACCTTTCCTATTCGAAGATCAGGGAACTGCTTTACACACCTCTGCGGGAAGTTTTTTCCTGGGATCGTATTGATGGGGTTGAGTATGGATTGGCTGGAATTCATTATATAAGCCCTGAATTTCGCCAGGAAATTGCCTGGGCAACTGAAGCATTAGGGAAAATTTTTGCAAAAACTGTCTATGCGGTTCAAACTGCAGATGATGCACTATTGATGGAATTAGGAATTCCCCAGGAAGCGATCCCTGCAGCTCGTGTTATAGTGAAACCTGATCTGGTGACAGCGATTGGTCGGTTTGATTTCATTAATACCTCTGAAGGATTGAAGATGATAGAGTTTAACTCTGATACACCAACAAGTGTTGTCGAAGCGTTCTTTGTTAATCATAAAGCAAGTGCATTTTTCGGCGCTCAAAGCCTAAATGAAGGGATGGAAGCTAATATCCGAGATGTTTTTGCAGAGATGCTTCAATCCTATAAAGAGCTTGGTTACGAAATAGATTCAATAGTGTTTAGTGCCTTGGGGTGGCACGATGAGGACAGAGATACTGTGAAATACTTAATGAAGCAATCAGGACTCACGGCAAAATTTGTTGCTCTTGAAGACTTGAGGATCTTTGATGATCGATTGTGTGCATTAATTAACGATCAGCTCTTACCCATTGACGTATGGTATCGGCTTCATGCTTTAGAGAAATTGGTTGAAGATAAGGATGAAGCGGATAATTATCCTACGGGAGCTCATGTTCTCGATCTTGTAGCTAGAGGAAAGCTGGCAATAATTAACCCTCCATCAGCTTTTGTCGCTCAATCAAAGGCTCTTCTTAGTCTCATTTGGAATTTACACGAAGCAGGCGAGTTTTTTACTCCTACAGAGCATCACATAATTGAAAAGTATATGCTTCCTACATACATGGAAAACCAGTTCCAAGATAAAGCTGCGTATGTTACCAAACCGATATTTGGGCGAGAAGGCGGAGCAGTTTGTTTATATGAATCAAACGGAGAGCTAGTTGAAAAAGACAATGATAGTTGTTATTGGGAACAGCCTATGGTCTTTCAGAAACGAGTCGAGATGGAAGAAGTTGAATGTAATACAGAGCATGGTCTGTTTAGAGGCAGATTGCTTTGGGGTTCCTTCTTAGTTGGAGGAAAAGCATCTGCAATAAGTGCGCGGATAGGTGGTAGAATAACAGGCAATTTAGCATGCTATTTACCTACCGGAGTAAAACAAGTTGAACGTTCTTACAGAGAATAACTGAAAAGGTGAGGTGGGAATATACATGTATTTAATGAATTTTTTAATGTATTTAGGTGTAACAATTCCCTTAATGATTATCTCGATGGCTCTTTTTTCCTTAACGACACCCTACAAAGAATTTAAAATCCTTGCTGATGGGGATGATTTGGATAACCTACGTAAAGTGTCAGCAGCAAAAGCAGTGGCCTTTGATCTTGGTGGTAAAGTATTAGGAACAGCAATATTGCTTGCCTCTGCCATTTACCACTCAATCGATCTCTGGGACATGGTTGTTTGGACAATGACCGGAACTATTTCTCTAATCATAGTGTATTGGTTGTTTGAACTATTAACGCCTGCAATAAAAGTGCGCCAGGAAATTCCTAATGGGAATATTGGAGTAGGTTTTTTCTCCTTTTGTTTAAGTGTTGCGACTGGGGTTTTGATGGCTTCATTAATAAGTTATTAGTGTTTTTATTTAAATAATTTATTTTTTTAAAAATCCATTAATAGCGCCATGTGATCATTACCAATGAGGATTCCAACGTCGGAATAAGTATGCCGACTGGAATCCTTATTTTGATTGTGGCTGAAATAAAGAAAAATAGTTTATAATTTGTTTATAGACTGTTTAGGGAAATTCAAGACCACTGGTTTACACTATAGGTAGGATCTACAAAATATAAGGAGTTGGCACGGATGAAATTCAAGAAGAAAACAGCAACGCTTGTAAGTTTTACAGTAGGAACTCTGTTGTTAGCCACAACAGCTTTGGCTGATATTACAAGTAAAAGCGGATACGAGGAACTAAAGTACTCCATTAAACTAACAGCAGAGCAAACCAGTGAGAAATATGACAGCTTCACTTTGGATTTTTCCATGGCTCTAAAGGATAACGGAAAAACGATCATGAATAATAACGAAGTAGGTAAGTTTGATAGAAAGAACAGTGCTTCTGAAAGCTTATCAACTGGCTTGAGTCTTAACGGAGATAAAAGATCCTCCCAAAGCTACTCGGACAAAACTACTGTTATTCATACATCTGCCGGTGATCCAACTTATTACGTAACTGAATATACCAAGGAAAGAAAGGAAGAAATCTTTAGTAACCCATTTAAAGAGGAAGAAGCTGAAGATCTCGAAAAAATTGCTGACGCTCTCGTAGGCAGCCTAAAAGATCATGTTGTAGTCACGGAAAATTCTGATGGAACTAAAGCTTTATCCGGTTCTCTTACTGAAGTACAAATTCCGTCCTTAATCAATGCTGTTGCATCATTTCAGTTAAAGCAAGAGTTTAACGGTAATGGCAATCAAGGAAGTAGCATGCCACATTTAACAAAGGATGTCTTTGTTAAAGAAGTAACAGGGTCTGCTAAGGTAAACCCTGATGGAGTAATGGAGAGTATCCTAGGAACTGCAGTATTGTCAGGTAAAGATGAGCAGGGAACAGTTCATGAGATTTCAATTGAGGCCCTAATTAAAGTTAAAGATATTAACTCCACTAAGGTTTCGAAACCAAATCTTGAAGGAAAGAAAGTAATCAAGAACGTTGCCAAAGATTATTCTGATTCTGAGATCTCAAACCCAGAGAAGTTTATCGGTAAGTTTAAAAATGATATCGTGATTGAGAAAGACGGAAAGTTTGTTAAAGTTGGTGAAAGAACCCTTGATATCACCAAGATGGATAATAAAAACGTTGCGGGTCGATATTCCGAGACATACAAGCAGGGATTTGAAAATTATGCCTCCGATTTCAGTGAACTAACCTTTACTGCTCAAATTGAGAAGGATCAACGAGGAAATGCAGACTTTGAGGGTACTAGCAAATCCGGTGAAAAAGTACGAGGTAACATTTATTTTAGTGAGTATGATGGGAAAGTAAACTTCAGTATCCAGAATATGAATTCGCCATATGCTGGAGGTTTAATGTTTGATTCCTCGTTTAGCCCTGATTTAGATTAACAATATAAGCACTAACTGAGGACTGCCGGGATACTTCTCGGCAGTCGCCTTAGCTTTTCATAAATGGAGGTCAGACATGGAAAAGGTTATTGAGATTTTAAACTTGACGAAAACATACGGAAATGGTCGTGGAATATACGATTTAAATCTGGATATTTATAAAGGAGATATCTTTGGATTTCTGGGGCCCAATGGTGCCGGAAAAACAACGGCCATGAAAATCATGACGGGTCTGATTCGACCGGAAAATGGGGATGTAAAAATTTTGGGTCATAGTGTCATAGAAGAATATGAAAAAGCTATGGCTAAGGTGGGATGTTTGATTGAAATTGCAGAGTCCTACCAATTCTTAAGTGCCTTTGAAAATCTGAAACAAATAGCTCGTTATTATCCCGATGTAGATTATAAAAGAATTGATGAGGTCTTAGAACTTACAGGAATGTACAAGTTTAAACATGAAAAGACGAAAAAATTCTCTTTAGGGATGAAGCAACGCTTAGGTCTGGCTGCTGCCGTATTATCAAGACCAAAGGTTGTTATTCTTGATGAGCCTCTAAATGGGCTTGATGTCGAGGGAATGATTGATATTCGTAAAATGATTCAGAGCTTAGCGGAAAAGGAACAAACGACATTTTTTATTTCCAGTCACTTAATTCACGATGTGGAGTTAACTTGTAACCGAATCGGTGTAATCTACAATGGAAGAATACTAAATGTCGAAAATACTGATGCAATTTTAAAGAACTATGCGACACTAGAAAATTACTTTGTAAGTGAGGTAGAGAGAAATGGCCGTGTTTCAAGCAGCGCTTCTTAATGAAATTGAGAAGCTCTACAGAAAGAAAAAAGTATTAGTTGCCATTTTGCTGTCTCTTGCCGTAATTGTTATCGGACAGTTGGTGATTGTGGGAGTAAGAAGTGGATTTGGACTTAGAGGAACGGGCAGTGTAGAATTTCCTATGCTCGTTTTGTCTGTAGTAGTGAACACCATATTGCCTTTATTTACAGCTTTAGTGACAATCGACAGTTTTTCTGGGGAGTTTAGTCAAAATAGTATGCGCATAACTCTTACTCGACCTATTAGTAGGTTTAAGATCTATACAGCTAAGATTACATCAATAATCATATTTATCTTGGGAGCGCTTCTTCTTCTGCTCGTTTTTTCAATGCTTGCAGGATTTATATTCAATGCCAATTCAGCGTCCTTTGATTCTCTAGGGAGAACAGTCTTTTCCTACCTGGTTAGTATTCTTCCCATGACAGTTTTAGCCTTAGGAATTGTTCTTTTAGCGAATATCTTTAGGAGTGGAATTGCTGTATTTTTCATATCAATCTTAATCTTTCTCGCGTTTAAAGTACTGGGTTTACTCTTTTCCCAGTATTCTAGTTTATTCTTGACTACCCAACTTGATTGGTATAATCTATTTTTGGTTAATTCATTTCCTCTTGCTAAGATCGCCCGTCAGTTTCTGATAATGCTGGGATCAGGTATTATGTTGTTCTCGGCAGGTTTCTATATCTTTGATAAAAAAGAATTCTAAGGTGACGACGTCATGAAGCTTAAAACACGTTTAATTTTAGCTAATGCATCTACAGTAGTGATCCCAATGATTACTACTGTTATTATTGCATTGGCTGTTTTTTTTATATTTGGCAAATTATTTGGAATTGGTTTTTCTTATGAGCACCAGCAAAAGCAGTCAATGCTAAAGTTCGAGTTAATCAGTGAAACTAGTACTTGGAGGAGAACACCTGAGGTTTTCGATGAAATAAGTTATCAGAAATATTTGTTAGAGCAACTTCAAGCAATACATGGCGAGATACTTTTAATAAAGGATGATGACATTAAATTTTCATCCAGGAATTTTTCAAAAATTGAGGTGGCCAAAGCCCTAGAAGTAGGTGACATCGTAGGTAAAAGTGAACATTTAAGTATTGATAATACCTCCTATTCAGTTCAAAAGGTTGATATTAAGTACAAAGATGGTTCTTTAGGAGTTGCTTTGTTGCTTCTGCCTGTGGATCATGAGAATGGTATTAACAGTTTACTAATACTGCTGGTTGTATCATTCATTCTGACCTTTGCATTCACAAATATTATCGTTCTCTATCAATTTTCTCGAAGTATTATTAATCCTCTCCACACCTTACAAAGCGCTGCAGCGGAAATTGCTAAGGGGAATCTGGATTACTCGATTGGAGAGGAAGGGGATGAGGAAATACAGGCTTTATGCCGTGATTTAGAACTCATGCGTATTAAACTTAAAGACTCAGTTCACACTCAATTAAAGTATGAAGATAATCGTAAACTGCTGGTTTCGAGCATTTCTCATGACTTAAAAACTCCTGTAACATCGATAAAAGGGTATGTAGAAGGGATTTTAGACGGAATAGCAAGTAACCCAGAGAAAGTTGAACGCTACTTAAAAACTATTGCCTTGAAGGCACATCAAATTGATCAAATGATTGATGATCTCCTCCTCTACGCTAAGTTGGATTTAAACCAAATCCCTTTTGATTTTGAAAGAATAGATATTGTAGGGTATCTCCAGTCATGTATTCTAGAATATGAACCTGAGTTAGAACGTAACCATATTGGAATTTCTTTTTCTAATGAATTGAATCAGCAACAACATGTGTTAATAGATCGGGAACGAATGAGACGTGTCATAATGAACATTTTCGATAACTCTTGTAAATATATGATGAGCCATGGTCAGGGGGAAATCTCAATTTTTCTTAGAGACACCGTTTCAAGTATAATTATCGAGCTGCGTGATAATGGATCAGGGATTGAGGAGAGAGATTTGCCTCATATTTTTGATCGATTTTATCGATCAGATGCAGCACGCTACAAAGGCAGCGGTTTAGGGCTGGCTATTGCCAAGCAGATTATTGAAGGGCATAATGGTAGAGTATGGGCTGTCAGTCATGGAAAAGAAGGTACTAGTATCATGATCTCACTAAGTAAGTCATGATGGGGGAAAGAAATGAAAAAGATTTTAATCATTGAGGATGATCTAAGTATTGCTGAGTTGCAAAAGGATTACCTCGAGGTTGCTGGATTTGAAGTTAATGTATATAACAATGGGATTGAGGGCTTAAAGGCCTTTCAAGATAATAAAGTTGATCTGCTTATTTTAGATATAATGCTACCCGGTATGGATGGTTTAGAAATCCTACGTAATTTGAAGGATGATAAAGATGTCCCGGTTCTTTTAGTCTCTGCTAAAAAAGAAGAAATTGACAAGATTAAAGGCCTAAGCTCAGGTGCAGATGATTATATAACTAAACCATTTAGCCCCGGTGAGTTAGTAGCGAGAGTAAAAGCTCATTTGGAAAACTATGAAAGGTTAAAGCTAAGATTTAGTGAAGGGGCCAAAAAAACCAATGCCTTATCAATTCGTGGCCTAAAAATTGATATAGACTCCCATAGAGTCTTTGTGTTGGGCAAGGAGGTAAATCTAGCCCAGAAAGAATATGCTTTATTATTGTATATGGCCCAAAATCCAAACAGAGTATTCGGGCGTGAAGAATTGTTTGAAAGAGTATGGGGCTTGGAAGCTATGGGGGATTCTGCCACAGTCACTGTTCACATTGCAAGAATTCGTGAGAAGATCGAGAGTGATTTATCGAATCCCCAATATATTGAAACAGTATGGGGAGCAGGGTATAGGTTTAGAGTATGAGTTGTTAAGGAGGACAAAATGGATCAACAATCGGCTGCCCGAAAAAAAGTGGTAGAGAAGGGGAAAGAAATACTTGCCGCAAATCTTACCATCGGAACTTGGGGGAATATTAGTTGTCGAATTTCGGGTGAGAATTGTATAGCAATAACTCCGTCAGGAATGAGTTACAACACCCTAGAGCCTGAGGATATTGTAGTATTAGACTTGAACGGAAATATTGTCAGTGGGAAGCGAAAGCCCTCTGTAGAAGTACCCTTGCATTTATCAATTTATAATGCACGCCAGGATGTTGAGGCAATAATCCATACCCACAGTGCCTACGCCACTGCTATGGCAGTGGCCAGAAAAGAAATTCCCGGAGCGGTTGAGGATTTAGTTCAGATTGCGGGTGGTAATGTACGGGTCAATGACTATGCCTTACCAGGTACGGAACAGTTAGGGATTAACACAGTTAAAGCACTGGAAGGGCGTTATGCTGTATTGCTTGCAAATCACGGTATGCTCGGTGTTGGACGTGATTTGGATGAAGCTCTAAAAGTCTGTCAAATCGTTGAAAAATCGGCCCAAATCGTTCTTCTTGCCCAGATGATGGGGGGAGTGGTTGAATTGCCACAAGAGGATATCGATGGGATGCGGAAATTTTACTTAGAGGTTTATAGCCAGGGCTGAGATTGTAGATTTGTATTAGGACAGCGTAACAGTTTGAAGAGGGATATACTTTTAGAGTATAATCAGTTAGGACAACACATAATTGCTATGACAGCATATAATAAATCTCAATAGATTGTATTACAGGGACGATACGATAATCAGTTTATGATTGTATTCTGATCCAAATCTATTATTGAGAATTACGAAAGAAGGTTTTTACACATGGATATCAAATTTACAATTCGAGATTTATCCTTAGCAGCAGAAGGTCAGCGTAAAATTGATTGGGTTATCCCTCGAATGCAAGTTCTTAATAAAGTTCGTGAGGAGTTCGAGAAGGAACAGTCTTTTGCCGGTAAAAAAGTAGTTATCTGCTTGCATTTGGAAGCTAAGACTGCTTATTTGGCCCAGGTCATCAAAGCAGGAGGCGCTGAGGTAACCGTAGTTGCCAGTAATCCTCTTTCAACTCAAGATGATGTAGTAGCCGCGCTTGTTGAAAGTGGAATCGGAGCTCATGCCTGGTATAATGCTTCAGATGAGGAGTATAATGCTCATCTGCAACTAGCCCTGGATACTGAACCGGATTTTATTATTGATGACGGAGGAGATTTAGTCTCTACAATTCATACCACTCGTCCTGAGCTCCTTAAGAATGTTAAAGGTGGAGCTGAGGAGACTACGACCGGTGTGTTGCGCTTGCATTCAATGGCCCGTGATGGTGTTCTAAAGTTTCCGATGATAGCTGTGAATGACGCTCAATGTAAGTTTCTGTTTGATAACAGATATGGTACCGGACAATCTGTGTGGGATGGAATCATGAGAACGACTAATTTGGTTGTTGCCGGCAAGACCGCAGTAGTTGCTGGTTACGGATGGTGTGGGAAAGGCGTGGCTCTCCGGGCCAAAGGATTAGGAGCGAAGGTGATCATCTGCGAAATTAATCCTATTAAAGCTAATGAGGCCCTGATGGATGGCTTCGATGTAATGCCCATGGCTGAAGCTGCAAAGTACGGGGATTTCTTCATCACTGTTACAGGCAATATGAATGTGATTAATAAGGAGCACTTTCATTTAATGAAATCCGGTGCAATTATGTGTAATGCCGGACATTTTGATGTAGAAGTAAACGTTGCTCAACTGAAAGAAATCGCTGTTTCGGAAAGAGCAGCAAGAACGAACATTACAGAGTATGCTCTTCCTAATGGTCACCTCTTGTATGTTTTGGCTGAGGGCCGTTTAGTTAATCTAGCTGCCGGGGATGGGCATCCTGCCGAAGTAATGGATATGACCTTTGCTTTACAGGCACTATCGCTAGAATATGTCGCTTTAAATTATGATAAATTATCTCCTCAAGTCTATCAGGTCAATACAGAAATTGATGAGCGAGTAGCAATGATAAAACTACAGTCCCTTGGATTATCAATTGATAAATTGACTAAGGAACAGGAAGCTTATCTAGGGTCTTGGAGTGCTGAAGCATAATAAACTTATCTAATTCATTTTAAGTATGTCAAAATTTAATAGTTGTAATTAAAATAGCGCATGATCAGCAGATTTGATCATGCGCCTTTTGTTATTATAAAAATAAGCGCATTGGTCATATGCAAAATTTCATTATTATCACCGAAATTTAGTGTTATCCATAGAAAAATGTGATCGAATCCATAAAGGGATTTCAAATTAAACACCGAAGTTAAAAAAATCACAAACATCTTAAGGCCCGCTGCTGTGAGGTAACCAGTAAAAGGAGGAATAACTTTGAATTGGATTCTTAATAGAAAAACAGCATTTAAAATTGGAATCATTATATCCATAATGGTAGTTTCCCTAGGTGGAGTAGGCTATATCGGTTATTTCTATTTCCAAAAAGCGAGTACCTCCCTTAATAGTTTATATGACAACGAGTTAATACCAATACGGGATATTAATCAAGCACGATCAGATAGTAATGCGCTTAAATCAGCAGTTTTGGCAATAACTTCTTATACACTTGACAAGGCAACTTATCAGCAACAATTAGATCAAATAACTATGCGCGAAAATTCAATTGAGAAATTCCTTAAAAGTTATATACCCTTAGCATCAACGAGTTATGAACAGGAAAGATTATCAAAGGCCAATGAGCAGTTCAAAAATTTGAAGCAAGTTATTGAAACAACCTTGGCTTATGAACAAAAGGGCAAAAGAAATGAAGCAATGGAATACTACTATAAAATGGGTTTTTCAGCGCAAGAAGATTTTCAAACTCTTTTGCGCGAAATCGGGAATTATCATATCGAAGAAGCAAAATCAGAAGTTACTAACGATAACCGGATGATTAATAGTGCTCAGTCGATGCTAATTCTTTTACCGGCATTGGCAACACTGCTTGCAGTATTAATCGGTATTTTAATCACTAGAATGATAGTACAGCCATTGAAAACAATTTCAGAGAGTGTTGAAAAGGTCGCTCAAGGAAACTTAAATGTGGAACTTAATATTTCAACAGAGGATGAAGTAGGAATACTCGCAAGGTCCTTTGATATTATGACTGCTAATTTGAGGGGTTTGGTAACTCAAATATCTGAGTCTGCAGAGCAGCTTACGGCGGCATCTCAGGAAATTGTCGCCACAATGGATCAAAATACTCAAGTTTCCAATCAAATCAGCCAGGCAATTACTGAAGTGGCAAATGGCTCAGAACAGCAAGTCAAGGCATTGTCTGATACATCCGGGACGATTGAAGAACTTTCGGCTAGTATTGAAGAAGTTGCTTCGAGTGGTAATATAGTTGCCAACACTGCGAACAAGACAGTTCAGATTGCCCAAGCAGGTAATCAAACGATTTCTCATGCTGTAGAACAAATGAGCATAGTAGGTAGTTCAACTGAGCTTGTTCAGAATGCAATTCAGAAATTAGAGCTTGGTTTTGATAATATCACAGAATTCATTGATATTATTGCTAATATCTCGTCGCAGACAAACCTACTGGCTTTGAACGCGGCTATCGAAGCTGCCCGAGCAGGCGAGAATGGGCGAGGTTTTGCAGTTGTAGCAGAGGAAGTGCGAAAGCTTGCAGAACTATCAAGAGATT
Source organism: Desulfosporosinus meridiei DSM 13257 (assembly GCF_000231385.2). NCBI lineage: Bacteria > Bacillati > Bacillota > Clostridia > Eubacteriales > Desulfitobacteriaceae > Desulfosporosinus > Desulfosporosinus meridiei. Next base: position 1,732,211 of record NC_018515.1, read on the forward strand.
CAGCAGTTAATATTGTTTCAACGGTTAAAGAAAATAAAGAAAATATTAAGGACGCTAGCTTAGCAATGGAAAGCGCTGTACGCAGTGTTGCGGATGGTGTCGAAGTAGTTAATACTGCAGGTAAAGCCTTTGGGAATATTGTAGGGTTGATCAATGATGTCTCCGAACAAGTAAACCAAATAGCAGCAGTGGTTCAACAAATGGCAAGTGGAAGTCAATATATCGTTTCATCTGTTTTATCAATTGATGAATTAAATAAGGAAACATCTAATCAAACTTTAAGTGTAAGTGCGGCTATTCAGGAACAGACTGCCGCCATGGATCAGATTACAGACAGCAGTAAGAGCTTAGCGAATTTGGCTGAAGAGCTTCGTTACGCTGTTGAAAAGTTTAGTATCTAGCGATAAGAATTATGGCGGTAAAGAAAGAACCATCTCCAGGGTTCTTTTTTTACGTGGTGCGCCACGCGTGGCGATTAAAGTAGACCTTTACTTATGTATGGTAAAAGGATAATAAACCTGGGGACACCATATGAGGAGGGTAGATCCAATTGCCCCTTATAGACCTAATCTGTGGTAAAATATAATAAGCTCAATTCCCCTGGACTTACGTCCATTGATATAAAGAGAGGATCTAGATGATTAGAAAACTTATTATTGCAGAAAAACCGTCCCAAGCTCGTGAATATGCTGCGGCCTTAGGTGTAAAAAAGCGAGGCGATGGGTTCTTAGAAAATGAAAGCTATGTGATAACCTGGTGCTACGGCCACCTATTAGAGCTAGAGCGTCCGGAAGCTTATATGGATTTAGATAGAGTCGGGAAACGTTGGAGTTTAAAGAGATTGCCGGTATTACCTAAGCTTAGGGATTTTCGGCGGGTTGTTAAATCCGGTGCAGAAAAGCAATTTAAAGTAATTCAGCAATGGTTAAAATCTTCGGACATTGGTGAGGTTATTTGTGGAACTGACGCCGATCGGGAAGGACAGTTGCTTTTTCAGGAGGTCTGGGATGCCTCAAAGTGCAATAAGCCTTTGTCTAGGCTCTGGATTTCCTCTTTGACCAACGCAGCAATTTTAGAGGGTTTAAAATCTCTCCGACCAGGTGAGTCAATGGCAGGATTAGCTGCAGCCGGAAATGGACGGGCCTACGCAGATTGGGATTTCGGAATGAATTTGACAGAAGGATTTAGCTCTTTATTTGGTAGCTTCGATGCTGAACGCAAAAAACCCAATGTTATATCAATAGGTCGAGTACAGACACCGACCTTAGCCTTAATCGTAGAGCGGGAGTGGGAAATCGAACAATTTGTCACCCAGCGATTCTTTGAGGTGAAGGCAGAGTTTACAACTTTGCAAGGGGGATATCCAGGTAAATGGTTTGACCTTAGAGATGACTCAAAGCGGATAACAGATCCTCAGGTTGCAGAGACTATTGTTGCCAAAACCCAAGGTAAGCAAGGGGAAATCCTTAGAATTGAACAGAAAGATGTACAAGAGCCAGCCCCCCTGCTATTTGATCTAACCTCATTGTCAATTGCAGCTTCTAAAAAGTACGGATATAGTGCCGAGAAAGTACTGCAGTTAGCTCAGTCACTTTATGAAAAAAAGGCAATAACTTATCCACGTACGGATTGTGCTTATTTATCCACAGACATTTTACCAAAACTGCCAGATCATCTTAGAGCGACTCGCCAAGAACCTTATACGAACTTAGTTGATGAGGCAGCTCAGTTTGGATTACCTAAGGGGAAAAGAGTAATTAATACAATCACTGCCCACCATGCTATTATTCCGACAACTGAAAAAGTTGCCCTAGATAGGCTCAATCGGGACGAACAGAATCTATATGACTTAATCCTTCGGCGTTTTCTGGCGGTTTGGTTTCCTCCTGCTCAGTACCATCAAACAGATGTAGTAACCATGGTTGAGGATGAGGCTTTTCGCACGAAAGGTAAAGTATTGTTGAGCCTGGGGTGGAAAAAAGTATACGGTTCAAGTGAGCTTAATGAAGAGAGTGAAGGAAAAAGTAAGAAAAAGCTTAAACAAGATCAGACAGAGGATGAAAGTGTAGCTTTGCCCCCTCTGAGCAAGGGAGAAGACGTGAAAGCTAAACGTGTTTTTATTGAAGAAAAAAGCACAAAACCACCGAAACGCTTTACTCAAGGTGATCTGCTTAAAGCCATGGAGGGTGCTGGAAAACAGATTGATGACGAAATACTTCGCCAGCAACTTAAAGGAAAAGGACTGGGTACAGTAGCAACTCGCCCGGCTATTATTGAAAGCCTAATTGATCGGGGATATATCCTGCAGGATCACAAGATCTTAAGACCCACTGAAAAAGGTGTGGAATTGATTAAAGTGATTAAGGAAAAGCTACCTCAAGCCCAGCTCCTGATTAGTGCGGAAATGACAGGACAAATGGAGTTTGACCTATCAAAAGTTGAAAGAGGAGAACTTACAATTGAACATTACATGACAGAAGTAGAAGAGGCAATTGTACGAATTCTTCAAGAGCTTCGTTCCTTTGAACAAAGACATGGTAAAACCCCTTTAGCTCTTGCCCCATCCTCAAAGAACTTAAAAAAAGGTAAAGAAGTAAAGGAATCGGGAAAGAAGGATAAAACAAAACCTGTAGAGGAGAGTCCGGTAAAAAGATTGGGAAACTGTCCAAAGTGCGGCGGGGAAATAATTGAAGGTCAGAAGGGATTTGGATGTTCAAATTGGAGAGAAGGCTGCCGTTTTGTATTATGGAAAACTCCGATTTGTGGTAAAGTGCTGACTGTGAATCAGGTCAAAAGCTTATTGAAAAAGGGGAGAACCCCTTTGATTAAAGGCTTTAAATCAAAATCAGGGAAAACTTTCGCGGCCTATTTGATATGGGAAGATCAACTTGAGGCAAAATTAAAATTTGAGATTGAGAATTCATGAAACAGACATTTACGATGCTGCAAAAGATTAAACAGTTGTTTTCAATTCTATGGCCGATATTAGTGGCTCAAGTCACTATATTTTCTATGAATTTTTTTGATACCCTTATGTCCGGACATGCTAGCACTGATGATTTGGCAGGTGTAGCGATCGGTTCAAGCATCTGGGTTCCCGTAGGTGCCGGGTTAGGAGGAATTTTCGTAGCCGTAACTCCAATTGTGGCACACCTGATTGGAGGGAATCGAAAAAAGGAAATTGCCTTTAAAGTTATCCAAGGAATTTATTTAGCCTTGTTTGTGTCCTTACTTGTAATTGGGGGAGGGATTATAGCCTTAGACTCCATTCTTTCTTTGATGGGTTTAGAGGATAATGTTCTTCGTATATCGCGAAGTTACTTGGTGGCACTTGCAAGTGGAATTCCGGCGTTGTTTATTTATCAGGTTTTACGTGCTTTTATCGATGCTTTAGGGAAAACAAGAATAACCATGGTAATCGCCTTAGTCTCTTTACCCATCAACATAGCTCTGAATTATATTTTTATCTTCGGTCAATTTGGGTTGCCTCCTTTAGGCGGTGTTGGTGCAGGTATTGCGTCGACTATAACCTATTATTGTATGGTTATAATGGCCCTGACAATAATTCTTCGTAATCATTCTTTCTCTTCGTATCAATTGTTTAATAAGTTTTACAGATTATCACTTAAGGAATGGAAGGAACAATTGAAGATAGGTTTACCGATAGGTTTTGCTATTTTTGTGGAGACAAGCATTTTTGCAGTGGTCGCTTTGCTCATGAGCTCTTTCAACACTGTTACTATTGCAGCTCATCAAGTAGCTATGAATTTTTCATCAATGCTTTACATGGTGCCCTTAAGCATCTCCTCTGCATTAACAATTTTAGTCGGCTTCGAAGTCGGGGCTAATAGGCAGAGGGATGCTCGACAATACAGTTATCTGGGTATGGGTATGTCGATTGGCTTGGCCTGTATATGTGCAGCTGTATTATTGCTGTTTAGTGAAAAAGTAGCAGCTTTATATTCTAAGGAAGCTGAAGTGATCGAAATGGCGCAACACTTTCTTATCTATGCGTTATTTTTCCAATTGTCAGATGCAATTGGAGCACCTATTCAAGGTACTCTGCGAGGCTATAAGGACGTGAATGCCACGTTTTACATTGCATGTATTTCTTATTGGGGTATTGGGTTACCCGCAGGGTACTATATGGCACAGAACACACCACTTGAAGCATCAGGGTATTGGATTGGACTGATACTAGGTTTGGCAGTCAGTGCTATCTGTTTATCCGGTCGTCTCATGGTTGTACAGAGACGACAGAAGGCTCTGTAAGGAGTACTGGGCAAGTCTTAATGACTTAAGAATTAGCTCCTTTCGGAATGAACTGATCCAGCAGATATAGGGCTGTTCAAGGATACTAAGAAATCACCAGCTAGTACGTCTCAGAGATAATCTTTCTTAAGTCTAACTGACTCAACAAAAGTCAATTAGACTTAATTTTTTATACTATTGAAAAAAGTTTTAGGGGACTAATTTTTGAATTTATAACAAAAATATTATTTTGAATGGTAAAAAAAATTTTCAAAAAGTTATATACCCTATAACCTGCGCAAATAGCAGTCATTTATTATTTATTTCATAACATTGAATTTGTTTTGCTGATAATTGGCAACAAATTTGCAAACGTATGTATTATGAGGATTTAGCAATTTTTGTGAAGGAGGTTAGAAGAAGGATAAGATTCTTATAATTCAAAGACCAGCTAACAATAATGAAGAATTTTTGTCAATTCGGATTTGCTAGGTCTGAAAAGGAGGGTATAACAAACAAATCATTAAAAGTTCGAACCTGAGAGATAGAAGTAAAGGATTAACGGTATTAGTTACATTTCTAATGATATATTCTTTATTATTCTTGCTCGAAAATTAATTTTGAACTATATGCAAATCTAGTGAAATAAGAAATAGCTACTAAGGCGATAACCTAGGTTTCTTAGCGGGCATCATCATAGGATTGTTTTTCACGGATCTGAAAATACCAAGAAGGTAATAACCAAGGATTTTGTTTTCGTAACACTATAGATAGAAACGTGGAATTTATCAACTTACTTATCTTCTTAACCCGGTTCTCAGATTAAATCACAAGAAAGGGTGAATAACTTGTCGCAAGAGAAATCTAAAGGGATATATGCACGTATTAATCCTGTTGTTTTCTGGGGCAGTGCTATTTTATGTGTTCTGTTATATGCCCCAATGCTTATTTATGGTTCAGACCTGCAACCCTATGTTGCAGTCGTATTAAAAGCTATAACTTATAACATGGACTGGTTATGGTTATTATTTACTTTGGGCTGTGTAATATTTTCATTTTGGCTAGCTTTTGGCAGATATGGCAATGTAAAATTGGGCGGAACAGATGATAAACCTGAATTCTCAGACTTCAGCTGGTTATCAATGATGTTCACTGGCGGTGTTGGAGCAGGTTTAGTTTATTGGTCCATGGCCGAGCCTTTGTATTATCTAAAGTTTCCTCCTTATTGGAATGAGGCATTTTCTGGGCAAGCTTCGCAATTCGCTATTGCCTATGGAATGTTTCACTGGGGGCTTTCGGCCTGGTCTATCTTTGTTCCGGGGGCTATCGCCTTTGCCTACATGCTTTACGTTAGAAAAAAACCCTACTTTTCCCCAAGCTATGCTTGCCGGGGAGTATTGGGTGATCGGGTAGACGGATGGCTTGGCAGAGCGATCGATATCTTTGTTGTGCTTGGTCTGGTCGGCGGATTAGGAACAACCTTAGGAACCGTTATTCCTATGATGTCGGCTGTTGCAGCCGGTTATCTGGGTATTCAGGATACTATGACGGTAAAAGTAGTGACCACACTGGTAATTGCAGCAACATTTACCTATAGTGCTGTCTCCGGTATCAATAGCGGAATTAAAAAATTGTCGGAATTAAATAGTTGGTTATGTATGGGGTTATTAGCGTTTGTTGCGATCGTTGGCCCTACCTTGTTTTTGTTTTCCTTTTATGTTGACAACTTAGGGGTTTTGATTACTAACTTTTTCCGTATGAGTTTATATACAGATCCCATTACCAAATCCGGTTTCCCTCAAGACTGGACAGTATTTTACTGGGCTTGGTGGGCTGCCTGGGCTATGTACTTCGGCTTATTTGTTGCCAGGATCTCCAAGGGGAGAACCATCAAAAACGTGGTTATAAATATGATGGTTGTAACATCCATCGGCTGTTCACTGTTCTTCTTGGTGTTCGGCGGCTATGCTGTAAATCTTCAGCTTAATCTAGGGGTAGCACTTGATATGACTATGAAGGACGCCGGTGCCGGGGCAATGATTTCCCAACTCTTGCATACCTTACCGTTAGCTGTAATAGTTGTTCCCTATTTCTTATTTGTCATGCTTATTTTCCAAGCTACTACCATTGATACTAATGCCTATATTATTTCCAGTATTTCTTGCAAAGAGGTTAAGAATGGTCAGGAATCTCCCCAATGGACAAGACTTTTCTGGTGTGCACTCCTGGCTGTGATCGGGGTAGCTATCATGGTGGTGGGCGGATTACCGGTAGTTCAACTTTCATCGGTTGCCACCAGTGTACCCATAATATTTATTATCATCATCTTATCTCTGTCCCTACTCAAGTGGCTTAAGGAGGATTTCGGCGGAGAAGATAAAGTGCAAATTGTTGATTATCCGGAAGAAGACTAATTTGGGGTTGTCGTTGTAAGACAGTCCGGAACGTAGCAAAAGGCGGCTTAAACCAGAAGCCGCCTTTTGCCTTTTAATATATAATGAGGTTGAATAAGGGTAAAATTATCCCCAAAGAGGATGGCTGATCGCGGCGGCCATCCTCTTTGGGATTGCTCCTTCTACAGACAAGAGACCTCTTGGGTTTTAGTTGCCATTTGAAATAGTTGCAGCAGTTTCACACATGGATTTTAAGGCTTTCACAAATTCCTTTTCAACCAGAGAGATTGCATGACGGGTTGATCTTATGAGACCGACAGTAATACCTAAACTAACGTCACTGATAGGTATCGGGACTATCTCTCCGGATTGCAAATAAATATCGTCTATTGACATGAATCTGGGGAAAAAGGAGATGGCAATTCCCTGGGATACGACTCTTTTAATCAATTCGAAATTACAAAATCTAAAGACTACATTAGGTTCCCCATGTTTCTTAAGAATACTTGTAATACCACCATTATTCTTCGTGAATTCGTCGTTATAAGCAACAAATGGATAGCCAAGTGCTTCTTTTAGTGAAACCGATTCCTTTTGAGCAAGAGGGGAGTCTTTAGAAGCATAGATTAGAAATTCATCTGAAAATAACTCTTCACAACAAAGATCTTTACCGGATATCTCTTCAGTTAGCAATACAATACCAATGTCATTTTTACCGGATTGAATATTCTGCAGAATGGTAATTGATTCAGCAATGGTCAAAGAGATGTCGACCTTTGGGTGTTTGTCCTTTAAATGGTATAAAACATTGGGGATTATCTTATCTCCCATACTGGGTATTATCCCAACGGAGAGGTTGCCCGTTAGTGATGAGGTATTAGAAATTTGTTTGATTTCTTCAACAGTATCAAGAATAAGGCGGGCTTTTTCAATAACTATTTCCCCAATTGAAGTCGGATAAGCACCCTGAGGAGTTCGTCTGAAAAGTTGTGTTCCCAGCTCATCTTCAAGTTTACTAATTGATGAGCTTACGGCCGGTTGGGTAATAAAGGCATGCTCAGCTGCTAATGAAATTGAGTTATATTTAGCGACTTCGATTAAAAGAAATAATTGTTCTAATCTCATAATCTATATACCTCCGCTGCGTAATCGCTCGGTGCTACTTATGAAACTAACTATAAACTTATCAGCGAAAAATTATTCCATATTCTGTATCTTACTTGAGAGTAGAGCGTTGCTTATGGTTGCGTACGATACGTGTAACTTTACTTTGACTAATATTCAAGGTGCTTGCAACTTTGTATGAACTCCCCAGCATATTATACAATCTGAGTATGATAGCCTCTTCATCACTGGTTTTTTTGAGATTTTTCCAGTTTGATAGTTCCTCTTCTAAAATGTTTGAGTGTGCATGCCCAGATGGTATTTTAAACATTTTACTGGGTAAATGTTCGGGTAGAATATATCCTTCCGGAACTGTAACCACCAATCGTTCGGCCAAATGCTCCATCTCTCTAATATTTCCGGGCCAGGCATAGCTTTTAAGCACAGCAAGACTTTGTTTATCAAACTTGTGAGTGTATCTATACATCAAGTCATACTTATTCAAGAAAAACTCCAAAAGCGGAATAATATCATTGGTTCTTTCTCTCAAAGGCGGAGTGTCAATTTCGATGACGCTTAACCTATAGTACAGGTCCTCGCGAAATTTTCCTTCATCAATTAATTGAACAAGGTTTCTATTGGTCGCTGCAACAATCCTTACATCAATTTTCTTATGCTCTTTGCCGCCGACGGGAATAAATCTGCGCTCTTGAATAAGCTCTAATAATTTTGCTTGAATTCCCAAAGGTATTTCTCCGATCTCATCCAGAAACAATGTGCCACCATGGGCTAGTTCAACCAATCCTACTTTCCCGAACTTATCTGCACCTGTAAAAGCACCGCGACAATATCCGAAGAGCTCTGACTCTAAGAGGTGCTCTGGGATAGTGGCTCCATTAATACAGATGAAAGGGCCATCTTTGCGCTCACTCATTTTATGAATATCCATGGCCAGTACATTTTTCCCGGTACCGGACTCCCCTAAGATAAGAACTGTAGAATTTACTAAGGCAACCCTCTTAACTATTTCTAGGCATAACTTCATTTTTTCATCTCGAAAGGAGTATCCCTTAAAGTAGCTGACTTGTTGACTTAATTCATCGACTTTGCTTTTGTAATGTTTAACAAGTTTTTTCGTTTTATCTAAATCTTGTTTTAACTCTTCAAGCTGTGTGATATCACGGCTATTCATAACGATGAAATCAACTTCGCCATCCTTGTTAATCACAGGGGTGGCAGTGACAACAAGTTTAATTCCAGTTTTAGTTTGCTGTTCAACGGTAACGGTTTGCTTGTTTTGAAAAACTATGGGAGCCAAGGCTGGTGAATAATAACCTTCACTCAATAAATAGCTAACATTCTTTCCGATTATCTCAGAAGGATCTAAGCCATAATGCTTCTTACATACTTTATTGACATAGGTTACAATTCCCTTGCTATTAACGACAAAGATCTCATCAAACGAATTGTCCAGAATCATTTTAAAATCATCTCTGTTCAAACTTTGTTCGTTTATATCTAGCAATTTCGACAACTCCCTTTTTGCAATGTTTACAGCAAAATTTATTGAGTATCAGTAAAAATTGGTATATATTTATAATCTAATGTCATACAAGAGAGTTTGTTTTGAAAATATTAAATTAACTATTTATTTTATTCGGTAAGACAAAGATAAAATCCTGCATCGTTGGAATATTTGAGTCAAGATGACTTAAATATTCTATATTTTATGTCGAGGATAGATTGACCGCATACTTTGTCTCTTTTTAAGAGCTTAATAAGGAACCTAAATCCTTGTAGAAGTAATTGATGATTGCTTTTTCTTGTTGTTCATAACATATTTAACTTAATACTTAGAACGGCATGAAAATTGCATTATATTTTGACATATTGATGAAGTCCAACTAAACCAATTTTTTAGAAGGCTCGACTACCGCTAATCCTTCAATAACAGAAGAGTGGTAGTAGTTTATCGGCCAGTAGGAGATTGTTTGGAGGTGGTGTAAGAAGGCTTTATGCTTAAAAAACTAAGGAATGCATGTGTTAAATTTCTTGGTATTAAATTCAAGTTTGGACGAATTTCTAATATCAAGTCAAATAGACTCTACCTAAGTCTATTTGACTCAAAGTAACTTTAAGGATTAAAGCTAAATTAGCTACCTGAAGTTTCGGGCAAGTAGGATAGGAGAGGGTGTAATAATGGCTTTAAAAACACGGCTGGAAGTCTTAACGAAGGATGATTTAGTGAGGGTTCATGAAGCCACCCTGAAGATTCTTCGGGAGACTGGAGTAGTATTTCACAATGATGAAGCTATTGAAGTCTTTAAGAAACATGGAGCAAGAGTAGAAAATAAAACAGTTTTCATTACTCGCGAACTGGTAGAACAAGCTCTGGCTACAGCTCCACGTACCTTCCGCATGCGGGCACGTAATGATAAATACTCGGTTACCGTTGGAGAAGGTTTTTTGATACAGCCAAACGTTGGGCCGGTTTATATTCAAGACTTACAAAAGGGACGTCGAGAGGCAACTCTTGAGGATTATGCAAATATCCAAAAACTCTGTCAAGCCAGCGATGTTGTTGATCTAGTAGGCACAATCCCTGTTGACCCCAGTGATGTTAAGAGCAGTGATAAGTATCTACTTATGATGTACGAAGCATTAAAAAACACTGAGAAACCCGTTATAGGATTCTGTGCTAATACCCAACAGGTTCGCCAACAATTAGATATGGTTGAGATGGCCTTGGGTAAACCCGGATTTTTATTGGAGAACCATTGTACAGCGGTATTAGTAAATTCACTAAGTCCGTTAGCCTATGCTCCTGATACTCTCGAAACTATGATTGAATATGCAAAACGAAATCAAGTTATCTTACTTGCACCGTGCATTATGGCTGGAGTAAGTGGCCCAATATCACTGTTAGGAACGGCAGTTTTGCAAAACACTGAAACAATAGCAGGACTGGTTCTGGTCCAATTAGTGAATCCGGGGACTCCGTTAGTATACGCTACCGCATCAACTTCAGGTTATATGAAAGAAGCAACTTTTGCGGCAGGTTCTCCTGAGGCTATGTTAATAAATACTGCCAGTTTGCAAATGGGTTTAGATTACTATCACTTACCCGTTAGAACCATGTCGGGAATCACACATTCGAAGACTGTTGATTGTCAAGCAGGATATGAAACCATGCAGAGCCTGCTAATGGGAATGATGAGCGGCGCCCAGATGTCAGTTCAAAGCTTGGGTGTTTTAGATGCAATTATGACGACTTCCTACGAAAAGTTTGTCATTGATGAAGAATTGATTAGAAGGGTAAGAAGGATTTCTCAAGGGATCGATACCTCGGATGAAGCATTAGCTGTTGACGTTATTCAAGAGATAGGACACTCGGGAACCTATTTGTCGCATATAAGCACATTTGAGAAATTCAGATCACTGTGGACGCCTACTGTTTCAGATTGGGGAAATTATAGCGATTGGAAGAACGCTGGTTCCGAAGATGTTGTTATCAAGGCAAACCGAAAGTATCAACAGATTCTGCAAAATGCACCCGAGACTTTACTCGATTCAGAGACGGATAAAGCTTTATTAGAGTTTATCGAGAATGCTAGAGCTCATTAATCTTAATAATTTTTCTAGTTGTCCAGATTTATACCCGGCATAAAAAGACGGAATTATGCAACGAAATGTAATTATAATATGATCTATTTGAAAAAGGTTACTAGTTTGTAATTACACAAGGTATTGCATCTTAAAGGAGGATTTATAAATGAGCGATTTTGATCAACTAGCCGATTATGTATTTAAAGGAAATGCTGCTGCAGTAAAAGAGCTTACCCAGAAGATGGTAAATGCTGGTGGCGATCCAATGGAAATTATCTCCCAAGGTTTACTGATTGGTATGGATATTGTAACTCCAAAGTTTAAAGCTGGAGAGATGTATGTTCCTGAGGTAATGATGGCGGCAAGGGCTTTATCAGAGGGGATGAATATTGTTAAGCCTTTGCTTACTGGGGCAGACATTGCAGTTAGTAAAACAATTATTATTGGAACAGTTGCCGGAGATCTACATGATATCGGCAAGAATTTAGTTGTCATGATTATGGAAAGCGGAGGTTTTAACGTAGTTGATTTAGGTGTTGATGTATCTCCGGAAAAATTTGTAGCAGCCATTAAAGAGCATAACGCAAAAATAGTTGGTTTATCTGCTCTCTTGACCACAACAATGCTAAATATGAAAGTCACAATTGACCATATCGCCAAAGAAGGATTACGAGATCAAGTTAAGATTCTTGTTGGTGGGGCTCCGGTTTCGCAAAGCTTTGCTGATGAAGTCGGGGCAGATGGTTATTGTGCGGACGCTATGGCTGCTAAAGAGATGGCTACCGCATTCTTAAACTAGTTTTCCGGGAAAAGATTATCAGACATATTAAATGTTGCAGAAGTTATGGAGGTGGAAGAATTGAGAAGTGAAGTTCAAGCAGGAGTTTCAAAATTTGAGGGTTTCGGACTTAATATTTTTTCTGACAATGAACTTTATGATATCCACAGTGGAACTCTTGAAGTACTGGAGAAAACAGGGATTAAGGTTGAGTCTAAAGAAGCCTTGGAAATTTTCGCAGCTGGAGGAGCTAGTGTAAATTTCGAAACACGAGTCGTGAAAATTCCTCCTCATATTGTTGAGGATGCTATTCGCTCTGCCCCTAATACAATTCTTTTGGCAGGTAGAAATCCTAAACATGACATTATACTTGGTGGCAAAAGAGTTCACTTTATTAATTTTGGTGAAGGAGTCTCAATCATCGACCCGTATACCAAAGAGTATCGGAAGACTACTAAGCAGGATGTAGCTAATATTTCGCGCTTTTGTGATGCAATGAGTGAAATGGATGCAGTTTTACGTCCGGTAGCACCTCAGGATGTTCCGCCTGTGGCTGCTGTCGTTCATAATGCCGAGGTTATCTTTAATAATACTTCCAAGCACGTATTTATCGGTACTGAAGGTGGAAAAAACTTCAGAAAGGTTCTGAAGATGGCTGCTGCAATAGTCGGTGGAGAAGAAAAGTTACGGGAAAGACCAATCTTCTCTTGCAATGTTTGCCCAACAAGCCCGTTACAATTAGTAGGCCATTGCACTGAAGTAATTATTGAGGGTGCCCGCGCCGGTATAGCAGTAAACGTACTATCAATGGCTATGGCTGGAGCTACCTCTCCAATTACCTTAGCCGGGAGTCTTGTAACACACAATGCTGAAGTTTTAAGTGGCATCGTCTTAAGCCAGCTAACTCGTAAGGGAGCACCGGTTATCTATGGAAGTTCAACCACAATCATGGATCTGCGGTTTGCCACGGCACCTGTTGGATCTCCGGAACTCGGAATGATCAATGCAGGTGTGGCGAAACTTGCCCAGTTTTACTTACTGCCGAGCTGGGTAGCCGGTGGCTAGGTAGACAGCAAACTCCCGGATGCCCAGGCATCGCATGAGTTCACAATTACCGCTATGCTGACAGCGTTGGCAGGGTCCAACCTGATCTATGGCGCAGGTATGTTGGAACTCGGTATTACCTATGACTATGCACAAATGGTCATGGATAATGAGATGGCTAGGATGATTAAAAAAGCTGTTTGCGGGATAAGTGTGTCTGATGAAACTCTGGCAATAGATGTTATTAAAGAGGTAGGTACCGCTGGTAACTTTATTGGTCAAGAGCATACCTTCAAACACATGCGTTCTCAATCTAAAAGTAATGTTATTGACCGCCGTATGAGAGATGTCTGGCTGGCTGATGGTGGTAAGGATTTTTCAGAAAGAGCCTACGAAGTGGCTAGATCCATACTCGAAGACTATAAACCGGAGCATCTGCCGGAAAATGTTCAAGCAGAATTACGTGCTATAGTGGAAGAAACTGAAAAAGAGTATGGTGTCAATAGTTAAGTTAATGACCGAATAACTAAATATTAACGATAGTAATGAGGAGAACGAGCTAGCAACTTTGGTTCTTCTCATTACTAAATAAAGTTACTTAAGGAATTCCAACCTCCTTGGTAATACTCAGGCCACCACCAATAGCGAGTTTTGGATGGGGCTAGAGTAATTCTAGCTGTTAAGGGTAGACAGTCAGATAGTAGGCCTGAAAGTAATTGAGCTCGAAATGACTAAACCGGGAAGGTCGACAGTTTCGAAACTCTTTGAGGAGTTGTGATTTAAACAATGAAAAGAGAAGCACTAACCCAGAAATTATTGGTATTAGGGGTCGACGGGATGGATCCCAAAGTAACCCGGAAGTTCTTAGCCGAAGGAATAATGCCAAACTTACAAAAATTTATAGAAAAAGGTTCGGCAAGAGAAGACTTATCCCACTTAGGTGCCCTGCCAACAATTACACCTGCCTGCTGGACGACCTTAGCAACAGGCGCTTATCCTGGAACACACGGAATTACCTGCTTTTGGCGGCAGTCACCAAAGAGCTTGGACGCTGTTGTCTATAATATGGATTCCAGAAATTGTGAAGCTGAGCAGTTATGGAATGTAACGACTGAAGCCGGCCTCAAAACCTTAGTATGGCATTGGCCCGGTTCCGCCTGGCCTCCGACCAGTGACAACCCGAATTTACATGTTGTTGATGGAACACAGCCGGGTTCGGTTAACATGGGTGTGGCACAACTTGATTGGGAAAAAATTATTGCAGCTAATGAGGAAATTACAGAATTAATCTATGCTCCCAAACTTGAACGTCCTGCCGGTACCGGCTGCATGATTTCCGATCTGAGTGCTATTACTGAAGAAGAAGAAGAACCAGCTACCGATATGATGGAATTATGGTATGGTGAAGCTGCCATGACAGGCAGTGAAATCCGTGAATATATCATGGGACCAGAAAATATGGAAATGGTTATTGAATCAATTCCTCATTATGATGTAGTCAATTCCCCGCTGAAAAATGCAGAAGGATGGGCGGCTGCACCGGCAGATGCTAAAGAATTTACGATTTTAACCTCTGATGGTATTGTAAGACGACCGACCTTAATTTTGAAGAATGCTGATGGCACCTATGACCGTATAGCAATTTATAAAAATAAGAAGGCAGAGAAGCCAATCGCAGTCTTAGAGCTGGGGAAAATGGTTTCCGGTATTGTAGATGACATTAATAAAGAGGGTGTATTAAAACCCGCCTGTCGTTCTATGAAACTCTTGGAACTTTCTCCCGATGGTACATCGGTGAAACTGTGGATCAGTAATGCCTTGGATATTGCCCAGGATAAATTATGGCATCCCAAAGAATTGTTAAAAGATGTTGTAGAAAATGTTGGACCGGTTCAGCCTGTCAGCTTGGTTGGGGGAGAAGATGCTTACCTGGTTGAGAATGTTTATGAACCTGCCTGGGATTCGTATAGTCAATGGCAAGCAAAGGCTTTAAATCATTTAATTAAAACCCGGGATTATCAGGTAGTGTTCACGCATTTGCATAATGTTGACTGTGCAGGTCATATGTTCTGGCACTTAGCGAAAAATCTGGAGCGCTGGAGTTATACTGACCCTGAAGTTAATCAGAACTTTATTCGGAAGTTTTACATTCAGACAGATAAATATTTGGGTGAATTCTTACATCTGTTAGATGAGGGATGGACAATCATGATTCTAGCTGACCATGGTTTACTGGTAGGGGAAGAATTCCCACCACAAATTGGTGAATATGGCGGCATGAATGTACAGGTCATGGAGGAACTCGGTTATACCGTAATGAAAAAGGGCGAAAACGGTAAAACTTTGAAAGAAGTAGATTGGGAAAAGACAACAGCTGTTCAGACTCGAAGCAACTATATATATATAAACTTAAAGGGCCGTGATGCCCATGGCATTGTTGACCCGGCGGACAAATATGAGCTGGAAAGAAAAATTATGTCTGACCTGTACTCCTATAGATATAAAGGACAGCGTGTTATCGGGCTGGCAATGCGGAATAAAGACGCCGTTGTCTTAGGAACAAACGGTCCGCAGTGTGGGGATATCTTCTTTACTGTCGATGAAGGGTTTAGCCGTTTACATGGCGATGGGTTATCCACTGTAGAGGGTGCTTTTGATACTTCTGTTTCCCCAATTTTCCTAGCAGCAGGGAATGGAATTAAAGAAAACTTTAAAACAGTTCGAACCATTAGACAAGTTGATATTGCACCGACTATTGCAACATTAGTAGGGGTAAGAATGCCTGCCCACTGTGAAGGGGCACCAATCTATCAGATTTTAACCGAAGAATTCTAATATAAAGAAAACGCAAGTTTATACTTTCTGATAGTATAAAAAGGCAGGCTGATTCACTTAAACTTAACTCGTGGAATAGCCTGCCTTACTTTGTTTATTCCTAAATGAAAATTCTTTTGAGACTTCTTTGAGAGATTGGACAAAAAGCTATTTAAAGGAGTGAAAAATATGCCCTTAAAACAATTAAATGCCAAGAGTTTTGAAGAAATTATCTATGATAATGAGGAACCCTGTCTTGTTATTTTCTCCAGAAAAGACTGTCACGTTTGTAAAAATGTCGTTCCTGTTTTGGAGGAGCTTCAACCGCAATATCAAGACAGGGTTGGATTCTATTACGTGGATGTAGAAGAGGATAAAAACTTGTTCCAAAGATTCTCCTTAAAAGGAGTTCCACAGATTCTTTTCTTTAAGGGCGGCGAATATCAAGCAAAACTAGCTGGTGCTGTTGACGAAGACAAAGTCATCGATAAAATTGCGGAAGTACTGGAATCGTAATCCCTAAAACATTCTAAAAGAGGGAGTGATTTAGGAAAATGGGAGTACTAACCTACGATCTAATCATTATCGGCGGGGGTCCCGCAGGGCTCACTGCGGCTATTTATGGGGGAAGAGCGAAGCTGAGAACTTTGGTAATCAACAAAGGGACGGTTGGAGGTTTGGTCAATACGACACGAGAAATTGTCAATTATCCGGGCTATGGCCAAATCAGTGGATCCGATCTTATGAAAGACTTTAAAAAGCATGCCGATTCCTTTGGTGTTGAATTCTTACGAGATGAAGTTGTGAGTGTTGATTTCTCACAAGAAGAAAAAATCATCTGTACCAAAAAAAAGAAAGAATACTCGGCTAAAGCGGTTATCATTGCTTGTGGCAGTGAGCCCAGACTCTTAAATATTCCCGGTGAAAAGCGGCTTCAGGGTAGTGGGGTTGCGTATTGTGCAACTTGTGATGCCGAGTTTTTTGAAGGCGAAGACGTTGTTGTCGTTGGCAGCGGGGATCAAGCCATTGAAGAAGGTATGTACATTACCAAGTTCGCTCGCAAAGTCACTGTGATTGTACTTCATGATGAAGGAGTTCTCGATTGTAATAAAGTGAGTGGGGAAAGGGCTTTCCAAAATGAAAAGATGGAGTTTGTATGGAACTCCACTATTCAAGAAGTCCTGGGCGAGGTTAATGTCGAGGGGGTTAAAATCAAGAACTTAAAAACGGGACTTTCCAGCGAACTTACTTGCCAGGGTGCTTTTTTCTTTGTTGGGATGATTCCTTCGACTCATTTTCTTAAGGAAAGTGGCATTGGGATGGACAGTAGAGGCTATATTCCTGTCAATGATTTAATGGAAACAGATCTCGAAGGGGTATATGCGGTGGGAGACAATCGGGTTAAATATTTAAGGCAAGTGGTTTCTGCTGCAGGTGATGGGGCAACGGCCGCAGTCGCTGCCGAGCGCTATATTGAGGAACTGAACGGGTTTCGTACGAGTGTACTGAAAAGCGACAAAAAAGTGCTCTTACTCTTCTTCAATGCCTTAAATAATGAAAGCTTGGAGTTTAGCACTTTATTAGAAGAGGCAAATCAAGAACTATCGGAACCCTACAAAGTGGTGAAAATGGATACGGCTACAAAGAAAAACTTGGCCCAAAAGTATGATGTCAAAAACGTACCATCAGTTGTTGTATTGGACAGAGGGCAAGAGATCAGGCGATTGGATTATTCAATGGATAAAGAAAAACTTAAAGCTCAATTAAGATAAGATAAATCATTTTAGTAAATAGTAAAGCATTAGAAGAGTATTTTACCAATAGTAATTTGGCTTAATATTAAATGAAAAGAGTTTTTGTAATCACTGTAATTATAAATCAGGTGTTAGCCATTTAAAGTAGCTAATATGCTGATGGATAAATAGTTGATATCAAAGGAACCTACCTTTGTGGGATGGGTTCCTTCAATTTTTGCCTATTTTTTCATTTTCGGTTAAAATGATCAGTGGTTAGATCTTTCGCTAAGGCGACAATAGCATCAGCCAATTTAGATAATTCATTGACTGAAGGGGCAATATCTGTTAATGAAGCTGCTTGATGGTCTGACACTATAATCATTTCACTGACGGCGGAATTTATCTGCTCTACCGCATCTTGAATCTTTTTTAGGGTTGCTTGGATATTCTTTGAGGAATCAGAACTGCTTTGAGCAAGTTTGCGGACTTCATCAGCAACTACAGAAAACCCTTTGCCATGTATGCCGACTCGAGCCGCTTCTATGGCAGCATTAAGTCCCAGTAAATTTGTCTGAGCGGAGATTTTGTGAATGACCCCAATTATGGTATCTGTTTCATCAACTTGATTTTTAGTACTCTGCGAGATAAAACCCAGCTGTTGTCCAGTCGCTGAAAGCTCCTGAGCTTCCGCCGCTATTTGGTGAACATTAATATCGACAGTTTTAATAATCTTATTTAAGGAGTTAGCAATTTCAAAAAGCTGTTCCCTGCTATCTACGGATTGTTGAATGGCAATAGCACCGACAATGTTGTCGTTTTCCCAAATGGGTATTGCTACAGCTATATAGGGAACTCCGAAGCCTTCTTTCCCAACTTCTTTGACGACCCGTCTTCGCTGTTGGATTGCTTCATAAGAAACCCATCCGGGACCAGGTTTATCCCCGACATAGGAGGCCTTATCCCACTTGAAAGTTTTTGGAACCATGTCCCAAATTACTTTTTCCGTGTCGCAGATGAATAATCCAATATCATCAATTACAAATTGGTTGATATGGTGCCACTGCTAAAAAGTGCTGGAGAGTTTTACAGTACAATTGATCATTAGACAATTATCTCACCGTCTCCTTGCCATATTTAGATATATAACTACAAAACTAGATAAGCCTGCTTACATTGATCTTATTATAGTAATGACCAAGTGTGAAATTACGGATAGTTATACCGGGTATAAATTCTGAATTTTATAACCATTAGAACAAATTAGCTGTAATGAGTTAATTATGACGTTTTTTTTCTGATATACGAAAAAAAAGGATATAATAAAGCGATATTTAATTTTAGACAGGATGGATTATCAATGAATACCTTTAATAAACTTGGAATCGACGAAGCTTTAGTAACTGCTCTTAAACAACAAGGGATTGTTGAGCCAACTGTAATTCAAGAGCAAGCAATACCCTATATCTTAGATGCGAAAGATGTATTGGGCCAGTCGGAAACAGGAACCGGTAAAACCTTAGCTTTTCTGCTTCCGATTATTCAAAGGATCGATACTCTCAAGAAAGAAACTCAAGCAATGATTCTTACTCCAACCCATGAACTAGCTATCCAAATTCAGCGTGAGATAGAGACTCTAGTAAAAGACTCTGGTATTGCAGTTACTTCCGCTGCAATCATCGGAAACGTAAATATTTCTCGGCAAATTGAAAAATTAAAGCAAAAACCCCATATAATAGTGGGTTCCAGTGGAAGAATTCTTGAGCTAATTCAAAAGAAAAAGATAGTAGCTCAAACTGTTAAAACAATTGTGCTTGATGAAGCTGATCGTCTACTTGATGAGAATAACAGCGCTATTGTTAAAGGGGTAATAAAGACGACCCTAAGCAGAACGCAGCTATTGTTGTTTTCGGCGACCTTATCCCCCCAGACCCAACAGAAGGCGTCGACACTATTAAAAACTCCTGAAGTCATTCGAGTGACCGAAACAATCATGATTGCTCCCACCGTTGAACATATGTATTTTTTGGCAGAACAGAGAGATAAAATTGAAGCCCTGAGAAAATTAATTAGAATAATCATCCCTACGCGAGGGCTGATATTTATTAATAAAAGTGAAGAGATTGAAAAAACGGTCTTAACACTAAAATATCACGGTTTAGAAGCAGAGGGCATTTTTGGAGGGGCTAAAAAGGCTGAACGAAAAAAGGCGATGGATGATTTCAGGAGTGGAAAAAGCTCCTTGTTAGTGGCTTCAGATATAGCTGCCAGAGGATTAGACATAAAGGGGATCACCCATATTTTTAACTTAGATTTGTCGGAAGATCCTCAGCTTTATCTTCATAGAGTCGGCAGAACAGGCAGGGCAGGTAATAAGGGGATTGCTATTTCAATCGTCAATCCACAGGAGGTTCAGGTTTTAAGAAAGTTAGAAAGCGCTTTTGGAATTCAGATTAGCCCTAAAGAAATGTCCCAAGGAAAGATCGTTAACGTAAGAAAAAAGTTACAGAGGAAAGTGTGATGTAGTATAATCAAGTAAAACCTAGATGGAATCCAAGGGTTTAGCCACGAAGTGGAGGGAATTCTTGTTATGCAGTCTTCTCCTTTAGAGTTAGCGCGAAAACTAGATGAAGAAGGTTATTTAATAGATCCAGTAACAGCGACAACCTTATTCCTTTCTTTAGCTCTAGATAAACCTTGTCTTATTGAAGGGCCTGCTGGGGTGGGCAAGACACAGTTGGCTTTAGCCCTGGCGCGAGCAGAGAAAAGAAGACTTATCAGGTTACAGTGTTATGAAGGACTTGATTTAAGTAAGGCGTTGTACGATTGGAATTATGCTAAACAACTTTTGCGCTTACAGCTTGCCAAAACCGAAGAGTGGGATGAAATAAAATTTGATTTATTTTCGGAAGAGTTTTTACTCTCTAGACCGCTTTTAGAAGCGATTCTATCTTCTGAACCAGTTCTATTACTCATTGATGAGTTAGATAAAAGCGATGAAGAATTTGAGAGTTTTCTTCTGGAGCTACTAGCTGAGCGACAGGTTTCTATTCCCGAATTAGGAACTATATCTTCGAAAACAAAACCAATTGTAATTTTAACCAGCAACAATTCTCGCGATTTTAGCGATGCCTTAAGACGACGTTGTATACATATTTATTTGACATATCCCAGCTTAGATCGAGAAATCTCGATTCTTAGAGCCCATGCTCCGGAGCTGGCAGATAGTTTAGTTAGAGATGTTTGTGAGTTTGTTGCTAAAGTAAGAAAATTGCCGTTACAGAAGCTGCCTAGCGTATCCGAGACCATTGACTATGCCCGGGCCTTAAAAGCTCTTCAGCTGGAGGAATTGAATTATGCTAACCTCCTTGGGACTTTGAGCGTTTTGTTAAAATACCCTAAGGACATTGCGAAGCTAGAAGAACGCCTTAAAAAGTGGGAAACCGAGAGTAGACAAAGTAAGGATAATCAATAAATGGGAGCTATGAATGGATGGACTTTTATTCGGCTAATCAATGCTCTCAGGCAAGTTTCTCTATCAATATCCTCCCAAGATATTCTGGATGCTGAAACCTGTCTGGCTCGCTATCCGGAAATACCGCCTAAACAAATATTGAGATCATTATTTATTCATCGCCCACAAGATACTGGGGTCTTTGAGACGGTATGGAGAATAGTCGTAGGATGTTCAGAGTTCTTGAATTCTGAGGTTTCAAAGGATACATCTGTCAAAAAGGATTTGGAAAATAATAATAGTCCTGGGATAGGCGGACAAGGCACGGGTCGGGGCACTGGGGGGATTAGCCTTACAAATTCCGGAGATATTTTAGACTCAGCTAAAATTTCCAGAATGATTTCCTTATCGAGGATAGAAGAGTTGGTAGGTAGTGAGCAGGAATTTGAAGATGTTGTGAAAAAGATTTTAACGGATCTGGATTATTTCACTTGGATTAATTCCTTCGATTTGGCTTATCAGCGGGGTTCGCTTTCAGAAGATGATTGGATTTTACATCATAATGCTCGAGCTACTATCATAAATGAAATTCAGCAGCAGATTTTGACGGTTCAGGTAAGGCACTATAACAGTTGGGAACCCGTGGTTCGACAGCATTGGCTATATAAATCTTTAAGCTTATTGTCAGAAGAGGAAAAAGAGCTTGTAAAATCCAGTATTAAAAAATGGACCCGGAAATTAGCCTTAAAACAAGGCGCGCGATGGAAATCCTCTAAGAAAGGAACCATAGATATAGCTCAAATCATTCGGCAAAGTGTTCAATGGGATGGGCATTTCTTTAAACTATACTTTAGACATAAAATACCGCAAGTACCGGAATTAGTGGTGCTTTGCGATGTTTCAAATTCAATGGCCTCCTTCGTGGAATTCTTAATCTATGTGGTAACCTGCTTTAGAGAGAGAATTAGAAAGGTACGGATATTATTTTTCATTGATTCAATATGGGATGTGACTGAGTTTGTTTGGAATGAAGAATTAACTGAAGTAAAACAGGAAATAAAAAGCTGGGGTCATAAAGTGAGTTCTGGCTTTTCAGATTATGGAGCTGTTTTCAAAGAACTTGCAGAGAAAAAACTCCAAGGTATATCTTCACAAGCGGTGCTTGTTATTCTGGGAGATGGTAAGAACAACTATCATCAAGCTCAAGCAGAATATCTTGCTCAGATCGCGGAAAAAGTTCGTAAAGTGTTTTGGCTGAATCCTTTGGAAAAAAATGAGTGGTCGGAACCGGATAATACAATGAAAGACTATCAAATCTATTGTTCTAAGGTATATCGGTGCCGTACTGCTAGGGATTTGCAGATAATCGTTCAAGATGTGTTTTAGCGAAAAGGTATAAGCTGAAGCTTTCAACCAAGACTTATAAAAGAATGTCGGTTGCTTTCGATGAAAGAACCGGCATTCTTTGACTTTTGACCTAACCTCAGAATTCCCACTTCTTTTCTGATGAGATCTTCAAGGCACTGTTCAATTTAATTTTCACAGATTTTATATTTTATTGACACCAAATGATTATGTCATGTATATACTGCTATAAGGCAAATTCCGATATTGTTGACCGATACATATAGCAAGGTATTTAGGGGGTGTCTTGTAATGATAATACATACTGTTAAAAAGGGTGAAACACTGTATAATATTGCAAAGAAGTACGGAATAAACTTTAACGCATTATTGGCTGCTAATTCATCGATTAGAAACCCTGCTTTAATCCAGCCGGGTCAAGTAATTAACATTCCAAGGCCGGCAGTTCAGAGAACCATTGTAATTCCCCGAGAAAGTTATGGTTATAACGAAATGCTTAATGATCTGCAGTCTCTTGAAGAGTTATATCCGTTTATTGAAGTCAATTCTATTGGATCAACCGTTATGGGCCGTTCTATTCCAGCTGTAAAACTCGGACATGGGAAAAAGGAAGTCCACTATAATGGCTCTTTTCATGCTAATGAATGGATTACAACTGTCCTTTTAATGAAGTTCATTGAAAACTATGCTAAAGCATATGCTTCAGGGAAGAAAATCGGGTCCTTTAATATTCAGGGCTTGTTTGACACAACTTCTTTATGGATTGTTCCTATGGTCAATCCGGATGGAGTCCAGCTTGTGCAGGGGAAAATTGCCACGAACACTAAGGCTTATCAAACTGCCTTAATGATTAATTCAGGGTCTCGAGATTTCAGGGGGTGGAAAGCCAATATTCGAGGTGTAGACTTAAACGATCAATTTCCAGCCCATTGGGAAACTGAAGTTTCGCGGCGGGCAGCATCAGCGCCTTCCCCCCAGAATTATCCCGGGAATGCACCTCTATCCGAGCCGGAGTCTAGGGCTATAGCGGAGTTTACCCGATCACATAATTTTCGGTTGGTTAGTGCATTCCATACCCAAGGAGAGGAGATTTATTGGGGATATCGGGGGTTAGAGCCTAATGAATCTCAACTGATCGTAACCCGTTTGGTTGAAGTCAGTGGATATGAAGCTGTTCGGTATGTTGAAAGTGATGCAGGGTATAAGGATTGGTTTATTCAAGATTGGAGACGCCCGGGATTTACCGTTGAGTGTGGTCTTGGAGTAAATCCTCTGCCTATTGCTCAGTTTTGGGATATTTGGGGCAAAGTGATCGGGATTTTCTTAATGGGAATTTATGTTTAGGAAACTGGCTGTGTTATTTCATGTCTTAATTTCTCTGGCAATTAAAGCAGCCCCTAAAGCGGCTGTGATAACTGGTTCTTGTGATATAAGTAAGGAAAAGTCAAGTTGTTTGGCAAGTGCTTTTACGACTCCATCATTATGTGCTACTCCACCGGTAAACACGACATCCGGCTCTAATCCTGTACGACGACTCATTGAAGCGACTCTGCTTGCTACCGAATCACATACTCCTGCTAAAATATCAGCTTTTAATTCGCCGGCTGAAACTTGAGATATGATTTCTGACTCTGCAAAAACAGTACAAAAGGAAGAGATCTTAGTTGGGTTTTTAGAAGCGGAGACTAATTCGCTAATTTCCTGCCAATCCACTTCAAGGGCTGAAGCCATTACTTCCAGAAACCGACCGGTGCCGGCTGCGCATTTGTCATTCATTGTGAAATCTGCAACCTTTCCGTTGGGAAATAGTTTTATAACCTTGCTATCTTGCCCCCCTATATCAATAACTGTTCGAGCACTGGGAAAAAGATGGCTGATTCCCTTGGCTTGACAAGTGATTTCTGATACTTCACGATCAGATGAGAAGGTTACTCGTCCATATCCTGTAGCAACTGTGGTTCGGACATTTTGAGTTGTTAAACCAGATTTTGCGAGTACGTTTTCGATCAATTTTTGGGCAATGATTCGCCCGCTATAGCCCGCCCTTTCTTTTCCTTGACCAATTATTTTTAAATCATCGTCGATCAGTACAACTTTGACTGTAAGAGATCCAATGTCGACTCCTATATAATGATTGGGCATGTATTTCTCCTCCTTCATTTTAATCTTATAGAAATGTTTCCAAATAAGCTTGAACACGGTTGCGAACAGGTTCTTCGGCATAAGCTCTAGGGTCGGCCATATCCGCCTCGATCATTAACCCCGGCACTCCTGTTTCTCGTATAACTTCTTTACGGATAACTTCTTGAACTAAAGAATAGGGTTTACAGGAGCGATTAGAATGCATTACAAATCCATTAGCCTTATAATCTTTGATTAATTTAATTAACTGATTCACTCGGTATTTTGGGGAGCGGTTCAGGAAAATTTCAGTATAAGTTGTAGCTAAGCTTTCCATTGGAGTTCCTGGAGCATGTTCGACAGCCCATCCGCCACTATAAGTGTCTGTAACAAAACATGCTCCTTTCTCAGAAAACATTTTATAAAAACTAAATAATTGCGGCCAGATGGCGATGTTGTCCCAGACTAGTCGAATGCGCTCATCTTCGATAGCTCCTTGAGCCAGAGCAGCTCTTTGTTTAACTTCATCTCTTAGCTTGCGATAATATTCAATACCTGCCTTTGAGCCCCGAAGAACAACAATAGGAGCCATATTAATAAAAAGGTCGGGGGCGTTCAGGGGAGAGGGACTGTTTTGACAATACTGTCGGGTTTCTATCCAGAGGGAAGTGATTTCTCGACTGCGCTTCATTTCTGCCGCTAACTTTTTCTCGTCGAAAGGGCACCCTGTAATTTCTTCTAAATCATTGGACATGGAGATTAATTGTTCTAAAACATAAGCTTTAGCTTGTGCAGTAAATTCATGGGGTAAAAATGGAGTATCTAAAACCAAAAGAGGCACTTTAAAATGACGTGCTAGAACTTCATACCATTTTAGAACTGTTCCGCAAATATTATTGCAAGCAACTAGGAGGTCGGGTTTGGGCATTCCGCCTAATGGTGCCAAATCTGGCCGCAGGACTCCGCCAATATTTGATCGTGCATAAGAACAGAGATCTTGAGAATAACCGGCAGCTTCTGCAACTTCACACAAGTCTACTGTTGCATTACGTGCACTATAGATTGCTGCGTATTGTTCTGGGTAAGCTGAATGAATATTAAAAGCTCGCAGTAGTTCTACCGGAGCACCGCTGGTGACCCAGGCTAAAGGACGACGAAAAATTTTACCCCAGTAGCGGTGATAGTTTGTTAAGGCATAATAACGGCCCATGGTCTTTTGAAGTGCTTTTTTGCTGGTTAAAGGACGGTAATTACTTCGCTTCACTGGTACCTCATTCATATTCTCACTTACTCCTTTTACAGTTCTTGACTTTCAAGTAAACCTTCTAAGAAGGCTTGAAGTCTCGTTCTTTCTTGTCCCCCCACACTTGCTCCTTCAAGTTCAAGGGTTAAAGTACGAATACCCTCTTCTCTTAAACTATCTGCTAATGAAACTGCATCCCAAGCATGGGGCTCGCAATATTTACGAATGATAATAATAGCCCCTTGGGCATTCCGATGTTTAGCTAGAGTAGAGAGATGGCGGATCCTTTCATTGAGACTGCGGTTTTTACAGGGGCAGGGCGGCATTTCTGAGTATCTTTGAACGATGTCAGTTAGTGGATTAACCGATCCCCAAACCGTATTTCCTGAATAGTGACGGTAGCCGGTACATGTATCATCAGCAACCACCCTACCTCCTAATTCTTCAATCATTGTAAAAAGGCTGTTGCTTTCTAAAACAGCGCTGCTGACCAGTACCTTTACCTGATGAAGGTTTTTTGGGGACATTTCCTTTAAATCCGGGAGGCACTCTTCAAGAGCTTTCACATATTCTACTCGAGGCATAAGTTGTCCGGCTCTAAGGATTGAGAAAACTAAAGGGGAAGGAAGAATTGACCGGAGGTTATCAATTTCTGTAACTAAGCTGCGGGTATGAGCGCATAATTTGATGGCTTCAAGAATAGAACTTTCTTTAATCTCAGTTTGGGTCAGGGAAGCGAGGGTCATCATAAGACTTTTAATTTCAGCAAGATAATAGCTTGCTGCTCCAGGGGCGTTTAGCATGACCGGAGGAACAATATCAACGGTTTTAGTTTGACCACAGGCGCTCCACACTCCGCTCAGACATTGCATGGTGTCACAAGTATGAGTAAAACCTATACCAATCAGATCGCAGTATTGTTTTCTGACTTCCATATCTAATGTCCCTTTTGCTAGAGAACAGCAATATCCCGGGAGTTCGGCAGGTGTAGAGTTTTCAGAATCCGGCAAGAGACGTAAGGGTTCAAAACCTGCTGCAATAATTAGTTCTTCGGGAAAATATGAACAAAAGTATCCAAAGAACTTTTTGTCTGGGTAACGCTTCATTCGATAAGTGCCCTTTAAGCTGGCCTCTTCAAGAAGTAATTCAAGTGCATTTGAAGAGTTTATTATTTGGCTGTTATTATAAGACATTCATAGTACTCCTCTCCATATGTTTAACACATTGATTTTAGGTTTGTTGATAAGATTAATACTATTCCTCACGAAGAGCACGCTTTAAGATCTTCCCAATAGCAGTCATAGGAAGCTCATCTCGAATCTCTACCTGCTGAGGAACTTTGTAGGGTAAAAGATGTTCTCGGCAAAATTCGATAACATCATGCTCCTTGACACTGGCGTTTTCTTTTAAAGTAATAAACGCCTTAACGACCTCACCTTTATAATTGTCTGGAATACCGATTACGCATGCCTCTTTTACAGATGGATATTGGTAGAGGACATCCTCAACTTCGCGGGGATAGACATTAAATCCCCCGCAAATAATCATGTCCTTCTTGCGATCGATTAAATAGAAGTACCCTTCTTCATCCATATAGCCAATATCGCCGGTATATAACCAACCCTCTCGAAGTGCTTGAGAAGTTTCTAGAGGTTGATTATAATATCCGAGCATGACCTCCGGACCCGTGAGTGATATTTCACCGACTTCTAGAGGTGGCAAGTTCTTCCCGGTCTGAAGATCTTTTACTTGCATACAGACATCAGGAAAGGGTATCCCAATACTGCCGGTTTTATTAACACCACAATAGGGGTTGGCACAGACAGCTGTAACCACTTCAGTCAACCCATAGCCTTCCATAAGCCTGCTTCCTGTTAGGTCTTCGAATTTGCGCTTAACTTCAGGGGCTAAAGGAGCTGCTCCGACAAAACAACCTCGTAAAGAGGAAAGATTATACCGAGATAAACAGGGATTGTTAATAAGGCCTATAAACATGGTAGGAACTCCAGCAAATAGTGTTGGATGGTAGCGATGAATTCCTTTGAGAATGTCATCTCCATTAAAACGCGGAATCAGGACACAGGAAGATCCTGAGATTAGAGGTGCATTCATACAAACTGACATTCCAAAACCATGAAATATTGGTAGTACTGCAAGTAAACGATCATTTTCATGCATTTGAACCCAGGCAGCACCCTGGCTTGCGTTGGCAACTAAGGCTTGATGTGTGAGCATAACCCCTTTCGGCTTACCGGTAGTTCCTCCGGTATAAATTAACACTGCGATATCTCTATAAAGATCAATTGCGCAAGGGTTGGGTTGCTGTTCTTTTTGAATAAGTAAGGTTTTTAGCCACTGGCAATAGGGTAAGCGTGCTTTGGTTTCGGCGGGTACCTTAAGTGACAATCGATAAATATATTTTATTGGGCTAGGCATAAATTCATTTAGCCCCGTATAATAGGTATGTTCTAAGATGAGATGCACGTTATTGCTGTGTAAAGATTGTCGTACTTTTTCTAATCGCCCAGCTAAGAGATCCAAACTGATAACCATACGGACTTGGGCATCACGAAAAATATGAATTAGTTCAGATTCTGTGCTTAAAGGATTAACTGGGATTACTATTGCGCCTAAACTTAAAATGGCATAGTAACTTATTACATATTGAGGGCAGTTCGGCAGTAATAATGCGATTCGATCTCCCTGTTTAATGCCAATTTTATGTAAAGACGTTGTTAAGCTATTAACATATGAGCCTAATTGCCGATAACTAATCTTGCGGCCGAAAAAAATCAAGGCAATAGCCTCAGCGTGATCTTTAACACTTTTATGGAATAAGCTAGGAAGAGTTTCTTGAGGATAACTCAATGTTATAGGAACCTCAGAATCATAATGTTTGGTCCAAGGAAGGAATTTTTCATGGGTAGAAATCTTGGTCATGGCTTTTCCTCCTTTGAAAAGTTAATTTAGTATATCATTATTATATAAAGATATGTTTTGATTATTAAAAATAATATGAATATTCCAAAACTAAAGTTATTCAATGGTTTCTTTGCGAATTGTAAATTTTTAGAGACAAATTCGTTTTTGATTTTTATTTCAAAAAAGTAATATTTATAAGGAGGAAAATTTAAATATTTGGAGAATATAAATACACATAAAATTAATCAAAAAGATGGAGGCTGAACTATGACAAATCTAAGAGAACTTTATGTATGTAGCATTTGTGGCAATGTTGTTGAGGTTGTTAATACTGGAGCATCTGCGTTGGTCTGTTGTAATAAACCGATGAATATTCTACAGGCGGGTACGACAGATGCAAGCCTAGAAAAACATGTTCCTGTTATTGAAGCAGTAAGTGGGGGTATTAAAGTTAAGGTCGGCAGTGCTGCTCACCCAATGGAGGAAAAACATTTCATTCGGTTTATAGAGGTTTTGACAAAGGAACAAGTTCTTAGGGCGGAACTTGAACCGGGGCAAGCGCCTGAAGCTACTTTCTTGGTTGCTGAAGACGAGGTTATTGAGGTAAGAGAATACTGTAACATTCATGGTTTATGGAAGATGAGTAAGTAAAATGATTATAGTGCAGGCAGGTTTTACCTGCCTGCTTTTTTTAGCATCCACCATTATTTATCACTAGCGGCAATGCTATTGTCCTTTCATGTCTTTAAGTAGGATTGCTTGACACTTTTAGATGGATATTCTATAGTTTTATTGTAATAGGTAAGTAATGTACTATTTATAGATTTAATGTGGTGTTTGGAACTTTACATATACACCAGTCTGTTATAGCACAATGTTAATGAGAGGGGTAAAAATTATGAGCCTAACTAAAGAGAACACAATTATTGGCTTTATTGGTACAGGTGTTATGGGTAAGAGTATGGCCGGTCACTTGCTTAAGGCTGGATATAGGGTAGCAGTCTATAACCGCACTAAGGCTAGTGCTGAGGACTTAGTTAAAGCGGGTGCAGAATGGCAAGATTCCATTGCTGAGTTAGCTTCAAGCTGTAATGTAGTCATTACAATGGTTGGTTATCCAAAAGATGTAGAAGAAGTATATCTAGGAGCAAATGGAATTCTAAAAAATGCTAAGAAGGGCAGCCATTTCGTTGATATGACTACCTCTTCTCCTGACCTTGCTAAGAAGATCTATAATGAGGCATCAGTCCTCGGTATGTATGCACTTGATGCGCCCGTATCCGGAGGAGATGTAGGAGCAAAAGAGGCTCGCTTGGCAATAATGGTCGGTGGGGATGAAGAAGTGTTTAATAGAATACTTCCAGTTTTTAATTGCTTAGGGAAAAATGTTATTTTACAAGGAAGTGCCGGAGCCGGTCAGTACACAAAGATGTGTAATCAAATAGTAATTGCCTCGACCATGATCGGGGTTTGTGAATCAATGGCCTACGCTCAAAAGGCGGGGCTTAAGCCCGAGGTTGTCTTAAAAAGTATTGAAACAGGAGCGGCAGCAAGTTTTTCTTTAAGTAATCTTGCGCCGCGTATGTTAGCCAATAACTTTGCGCCTGGTTTTTATGTTAAGCATTTCATTAAAGATATGACGATTGCTTTAGAGTCCGCTAAACAGATGGGATTGCTCACACCGGGTTTAGAGTTAGCAAAGACCTTATATGAAAAGCTCGCAGAAGGTGGAGAGGAGAACAGCGGGACACAAGCGCTGTTCAAACTGTATCTGGAACATAACTAAAGATAATCGTAAATTGGTAAAGGAGAGCATATATGCTCTCCTTTTAACAAAGCTCTATTTAAGATTACATGAGGTTTCCTTATTGCGAATTTAAGGTTAGCTAGAAAACAGTAAAAAACTAGAAGGTATTTTTGGGGGATATGTAGAAGAGATGATTATATAAGGAAAAATTCGTAAAGATTGAGAAATAATATCCTGTTCAAGGTGATTCCTTAGCTTTTTACATATTTTTCTGCCTATTTATAGCCGGAAACGATAATCGTATTTGCATAATAACTTCTATAGGAAGAGGTTAGATCGTTAGAATATCATTTCAACTAGATTTACAAAGGTATCGGAGATCAGTTCACTATATAATATCTTAATTATCGCCATATTGACTTATTACGACCACAGTGCTAGTCTTATTTTGTAAGTGAAATAAATAATTTGCAAAATAATTAAATACAAGTTTGTGCATTTTGTTACGTTTGATGTGATATATATCTAATAGGACAAGTTTTGTTGCTAATTAGTATGTGAAAGAAATCATATACCTCATAATCCGCGAGTTAATAGGAGCGATAAAGTACTATATACAATGAAAGCAAATATCTCCTATTAAGGTAGGAGGAGTGCTATAAGGTTGGTTCGAGAAAGCTCTTGATCCAACTGCCTCGGTAAATGCCGAGAGTCTATTGACATATAAGGGAGGTAGAAGGATGGCGCATAAGAGTATTTTAGTGGTCGGAGGAGGAGTGAGCGGACTTACAGCCGCTATTGAAGCTTCCGAGGCAGGAAGCGAAGTTTATCTGGTTGAACAGAAATCCTACCTAGGTGGTAGAGTGGCCCAGATGAATCAGTATTTTCCTAAGCTGTGCCCACCGAACTGCGGGCTGGAGATTAATTTTAAACGGATTAAGCAAAATCCCCGCATCAAATTCTTCACTTTGTCAGAAATCGAAAAGATTGATGGAGTAGAAGGAGACTATACTGTAACTGTTAAGTCAAATCCTCGTTATGTGAATCATAATTGTACTGCATGTGGCAAATGTACTGAGGCATGTCCAGCAGAGCGGGCTAATGAGTTTAATTATGGAATGGGTAAAACAAAGGCCATTTATAACGCTCACGAGTTTGCATTCCCAATGAAGTATGTGATTGATGGATCAGCTTGTTTGGGAGCAGAATGTGGGAAATGTGTTGCTGCCTGTGAATATGGCGCTATTGAATTAGATATGTCGGCTAAAAGCTTTAATTTAAATGTTGGATCAATCGTGTGGGCTACTGGTTGGGAACCCTATGATGCTCAAAAAGTAGACTATTATGGTTTTGGACGTCATCAAAATGTTATTACAAACGTTATGATGGAAAGATTGGCTGCTTCCAATGGTCCTACCGCTGGAAAAATCCTTCGTCCATCTGACGGAAAAGAAGTAAAAACCATTGCTTTTGTTCAGTGTGCAGGATCCCGAGATGAAAATCATCTTCCTTATTGTTCGGGAGTTTGTTGTATGGCTTCGCTTAAACAGGCAACCTACGTAAAAGCCGCCAGCCCAGATGCAAAAGTCTATATGTTTTATATAGATGTTAGAGCGATGGGAAAACACGAAGATTTTTATACAAAAGTTCAAGATGATATAAACATGATAAAAGGAAAAGTTGGCGAGATTTCTGAAGATCCTGAGACGAAGGATTTAATCGTACAAGTTGAAAACCAATTAACTGGTGAAATTATGAAGGAAACCGTTGATATGGTTGTACTAGCGACGGGTATGGCGCCATCTACCTCGAGTGCACTCGATACAATATCCTATGATGAGGATGGCTTTATTGTTTCCCAACCAGGAATTTTCGGTGCAGGATGCGCTAAGAAGCCTTTAGATGTTTCCTCATCGGTGAAAGATTCTACATCTGCAGCGCTTAAGGCCATTCAATCTACGGTGAGGAGGTAGCCCAATGGTTAAAAAAACAGGTGTTTATATCTGTACTGGATGTAGTCTAGGAGAATCTCTGGAAATAGAGAGCCTGTCCAAGGTTGCTACCAAGGAAGGCAAGGTTCCTGTATGTAAGACACACCCCTTTCTCTGCGGTTCTGAAGGGGTAGAGTTAATAAAGAGCGACATTGAGAATGAAGGCGTTAACACAGTTCTTATTGCTGCTTGTTCCCCGCGTGTTAATTATGATGTTTTTGAATTTGACTCCGTTGTTATGGAGAGAGTAAATCTTCGTGAACAGGTCATCTGGAGTCAAACAGCAAACGACGAAGACACTCAGATGATGGCTGAAGATTATCTAAGAATGGGTCTTGCTAAGGTGAAGCACATTGAATTGCCTGAACCTTATCAAGGTGTAAATATGGTTAAAACCCTATTAGTTGTTGGCGGTGGCTTGACAGGTATGACATCTGCTCTAGAAGCTGCCAAAGCAGGGTATAAGGCTGTTTTAGTTGAGAAAAGCCCAGCTCTTGGAGGCTGGATGAATGGCTTGTTTAAACAAGTTCCTCGAAAAGCACCGTATACTGCACCTGAAGAGGTAGATGTTGCTGAGTTAATTAAAGAGGTTGAAGCTAATCCTGATGTTACAGTCTATACAGGTGCTGAGATTCTTGAAATAGCTGGTTCTCCAGGTATGTTCGATGCATCAATCAGCCAAAATGGTGCTACGATTACGGAAAGAGTCGGATCCGTTGTTCTTGCTACAGGAGCTGTTCCATATGATTCGACAAAATTGGATTATCTTGGTTATGGTAAATATGAGAATGTAATCACTGGACTGCAAATGGAAGAAATTGCTTCTAAAGGAAAGATTGTTCGTCCAGATGGTAAAGAAGTACAAACGATTGCCTTTATTCAATGCGCAGGATCACGGGATCCTGAACACTTACCCTATTGTTCGGCAACATGTTGCGTAGAGTCCCTAAAACAGGCTTCTTATATTAAAGAACAGAACCCGGAAGCAAATGTTTTTGTTTTCTATAAAGATATGAGAACACCTGGTCAATACGAGAGACTCTATCAACAAGTGCAAAAAGATGGAAGTATTTTCGTCAGGGGAGAAATCAAAGGTATTACCGAAGATGGCGAAAAGAACCTGCTTATTGAAGCAACAGATATTCTATCTGGAGCAACGATATCTACTGAAGCAGTGGATATGGTAGTTCTAGCAAATGGTATGGTTCCCACAACAGCTTTAGGAGAAGATTTCGCAGCTAAAGCTGATACGGAGGAAGATAAGAAGGACGACGGGCCTAAGCCTGAAGTAATTCTTAAATCAAATCTTCTCAATCTCTCATATCGACAAGGCCCTGAAATGCCTACTTTGAAATATGGGTTTGCTGACTCTCATTTTATCTGCTTCCCATATGAAACTCGCCGTACCGGAATTTACGCAGCCGGTAGCGTAAGGGCTCCAATGGATGAATTGTCTTCGATTGAAGATGCAACCGGAGCAACCTTAAAGGCAATTCAATGTATGGAATCAAGTGCCCAAGGTATGGCTGTACACCCTCGAGTAGGGGATATGTCTTTCCCAGACTTTGCAATGTCGAGATGTACTCAATGTAAGCGTTGTACTGTAGAATGTCCTTTTGGTGCTATTAATGAAGATGATAAATTTAATCCGTTGCCAAATCCGACCCGCTGTCGCAGATGCGGAATCTGTATGGGCGCATGTCCTGAACGGATTATTACCTTTAAGAACTACTCGGTTCCTATGATTGGTAATCTGATTAAGTCAATCGAAGTACCTGATGAAGATGAAGAAAAACCAAGAATTTTGATTTTTGCTTGTGAAAATGATGCTTACCCCGCTTTAGATATGGCTGGTATTAATCGGCTTAAATATAATGCTTGGGTTCGCGTTATCCCTCTAAGATGTCTGGGCTCATTGAGTTTAGTTTGGATAGCTGATTCCATGTCAGCTGGAATCGATGGAATCTATCTTTTGGGCTGCAAGCATGGTGATGATTATCAGTGCCACTTCATCAAAGGAAGCGAGTTGGCTGAGATCAGATTATCCAAAGTGTCGGAAACCTTAGACAGGCTGGATCTGGACTCCGAACGAGTGCGAATGGATCAAATCTCCATCACGGATTACGACAAGATACCTGCTATGTTAGATGACTTCGCCGCAAAACTTGAGGAACTTGGCCCCAACCCATACAAAGGGTTCTAAGTGGATCTAAGGTTAGGGGGACAAACTTCCTATTCAGGTAGAAAGAATGTCCCCATAAGATAGCAAAGGAGCAGTATTATGGATGAAATAAAAGAAGTATCTCTGGAGATGAGAGAATATATTATTTCTTCAGGAGCCGAAACGCTCAACTGGTGTATGCAGTGCGGTCTCTGCACCAATCTATGTCCATACCGACAGGTTCCCGGTGAGCTTAGCGAAGTATTTAATATTCGTAAAATGCAACGACAAGGACAACTCGGCTTGGAAGGTTTCGATGATGAAGAAGTTCTTTTTGCCTGTGTTACTTGTGGCATGTGTCAAACAAATTGTCCGAGAAGTGTTGAGATTATTAAAAACGTACGCTCAATGCGTAATACGATTGTAGGTGCCGGCATCTTGCCGAGTCACTTAAGACCTGTAGCAGGGAGTCTTCATGCCAATGGCAATCCTTGGGCCGGACCTCGTGAGAAGAGAGCTGACTGGCTAGAAGGCTTGAATGTTCCAGAATTTACAGAAGGCACTGAATACCTGCTTTATGTATGCTGCACATCCTGTTATGATACACGCAGCCAAAAAATTGCTAAAAGCGTTGTCAAACTTCTCCAACAAGCTGGAGTTAACTTCGGGGTCTTAACAGCTGAAGAAAGCTGTTGTGGTGAAACTATCCGTAAAATCGGGGATGAAGAACTTTTCGCTAAATTAGCTGAGTCTAACATCAAGTTGTTTAATGGAAAAGGTGTTAAGAAAATTATTACTACTTCCCCACACTGTTTGTACTCTTTTAAACAAGATTATCCAGAACTTGGTGGAGAGTACGAAGTAATGCACTATTCTGAGCTCCTTAGTGAACTCTTGAAAGAAGGAAAGCTTTCCTTACCAGGGGAAATTGCAAAAAAAGTAACATTCCACGATCCATGTTACTTAGGACGACACAATTTAGTCTATGACGCTCCACGTGAGCTACTCCAGGCAGTTCCAGGGGCTGAGCTTGTCGAATTAGATCGGGCTAAGAATAAGAGCCTTTGCTGTTCAGGCGGTGGCGGGCGGATTTGGGCCGAAGTACCCTTTGGTGAGCGTTTCGGAGAATTACGGATTAATGATGCAGTGAAGCAAAATGCTGATGTCATAGTCACTGCTTGCCCATACTGTATTACAATGTTAGATGATGCTTGCGCAGGTTTAGAAAAGAATGACGTGTTGAAAGTCATGGAGATGTCAGAATTTCTCTGCGAGTCCCTTGAAAAATAATAGGGTTAATGTAGACGAAGGGTTTGTGCTTGAGTATAGATGTTGAGCTAACCTCATATCAAAGATGTTCTTTACTTAGAATTCAAGTTATGAGGTTGGCTGACTGATATGGTGAAAAAAGTATCAAACGTTAGTGAAAGGGGGGATGCCAGAAACGCTGTTTATATAGTATCCTTCCGACAGAAATGATGTTGGCTGTGTGCATCATAAACACTAGTTTCTGCAGTATACTCACATTCATTATAAAAAAATTTGAGGAGGATTGTACTATGTCAAAACTAGTACCACCCCATGGTGGAAAGTTAACACCTGTATTGCTCCCTGAATCACAAAGAGCTGATGCATTAGCAAAAGCAAAAACCTTACCAGTGGTTCGCATGTCTTCAAGAGAAACTTCTGACCTTTTAATGATCGGGATGGGGGCATTCAGCCCACTAACAGGATTCATGGACAAAGCCAATTATGAAAGTGTTGTAAACACAAAACATTTAACCAATGGCTTAGCATGGCCTCTCCCAATCACTTTGTCAGTTACTCCTGAACAAGCTGAAACTATCAAAATTGGTATGGAATTAGCTTTAGTTGATGATGAAACAGATACCTATTGCGGTATCTTAACAGTGAACGATAAATACGAGTATGACAAAGTTAAAGAGTGCAACGCTGTATTCTTTACGGATGACGCAGCGCATGATGGTGTTAAAAAAGTTATGTCTCAAGGAGATGTCAACATCGGCGGTGAGTTGATAACCTTTAGTCAACTGGGATACGCTTCAAAATATGGTGACTACTATGCTACTCCTGAACAAACCAGAAAAATCTTCGATGAAAAGGGCTGGGCAACTGTTGCAGCTTTCCAAACCCGGAATCCTTTACATCGTTCACATGAGTTCCTCTGCAAAATGGGAAATGAAGTTTGCGATGGACTATTCATACATCCTATCGTAGGAAAACTCAAAGAGGGAGATATTCCTGCTGAAACTCGTTTAGAGTGCTATGAAGTTCTTTTGAAAAATTATTTCAATGAGAAAAATGCTGTGATGAAAGTATATCCTATGGAAATGCGCTATGCAGGACCAAGTGAAGCTATCCTACACGCAATTTTCCGTCAAAACTTTGGCTGCAGCCACATCCTTGTTGGCCGTGACCATGCTGGCGTTGGCGATTACTACACAGCTTATCAAGCTCAAGAAATCTTTGATACCTTTAAGCCAGGCGAAATCCTTTGCCAACCTCTTAAAGTAACAGCTGCTATGTACTGCAATAAGTGCGAAGGCATGACAACTGAAAAAACTTGCCCACATGGCAAAGAAGATCATTTGAAAATTAGCGGAACTAAGCTGAGAGCTATGTTAGCTGCCGGCGAAGTACCACCTAGCAATTTCAGCCGTAAAGAAGTACTTGAAATTCTGCTCAAATATTACTCCTCTAAGTAAGCTAACCATTGGTTGAAGACTAAACTAAAGGATCCTAAGTTCTTTAGTTTAGTTTCAAAAATATATGAATGATGGAGGTAAAACGAATGCCAAGTTTTGTAATTGCAGAAAAATGTGACGGATGTAAAGGGCAAGACAAAACAGCTTGCATGTATGCATGCCCCAATGACCTTATGTTGTTAGACAAAGAGAAAATGAAGGCTGTAAACCTTGACCCTTCCCAATGCTGGGAGTGCCTATGCTGTGTTAAGGCTTGCCCACAACAAGCAATGGATCTTCGTGGATATGCTGACTTTGTTCCACTAGGCGCCTCATGTGTACCTCTCCGTAGCTCTGATAGCATTATGTGGACTGTTAAATTCCGTAACGGCATGACCAAACGCTTTAAATTCCCGATTCGTACAACAGAAGAAGGTTCCGCAGTACCTGATGGCGGTTATGAAGTAACCACAGACATCGACAGCATCGAGCTGTATACAGAACCAGCTTCAATGCATATGCCAGTATGGACTTATAAGAAGTAAGCTCTTGTAAAAGGGAATAAATAGGGAGGTTAAAATCAATGCCAATGAACTTTGAAACAGTAGAAGTAACAACCGACCTTCTGATCATCGGAGGCGGAATGGGATCCTGTGGTGCTGCAGTAGAAGCAGCATACTGGGGCAAAAAACATGGAATTAAAGTAACCTTAGTTGATAAAGCATCAATGCCACGTTCCGGTGCAGTCGGAATGGGATTGTCCGCTATTAACTTATATGTTGGTCTTGCTGAAGGTAAAAACACAGTTGAAGATTATGTTAGATACGTTAAAGGCGACTTGATGGGTATTGCTCGTGATGACTTAGTCGCTAACATTGCCCGCCACGTTGACAGCTCCGTTCACCTCTTTGAAAAATGGGGTCTCCCATTATGGAAAGACGAAAATGGCGGATATGTTCACGAAGGTAAATGGCAATTAATGATCAGCGGTGAATCCTATAAGGTTATCGTTGCTGAAGCCGCTAAAAATGCTTTAGGCGAAGAAAACATTTATGAGAGAGTTTTCATCACCGAACCACTTATGAAAGATGGCAAATGCGTTGGAGCTGTCGGATTCAGTGTTCGTGAGAACAAAATCTATGTCTTCAAAGCAAAAGCTACTTTGTGCGCAATGGGTGGAACCGTTGGTGTCTTCAAACCAAAATCCACTGGTGAAGGTGCTGGACGTTCATGGTATCCTCCATTCTCCACAGGTTCATCTGCTTACTTCACAATGAAGGCCGGCTGCGAAATGACCTGTCAAGAAGTACGTTTCGTGCCTATCCGCTTTAAAGATGCTTATGGTCCAGTTGGCGCTTGGTTCTTACTTTTCAAATCCCGCGCTACCAATGCATTGGGCGAAAACTACATGGAAACCCGTGCAGCAGAGTTAGAAAACTGGGGCGTATTTGGTAAAATTAAGCCAATTCCTGCTAACCTCCGTAACCATCTCGGATTATTAGATATCCAAGAAGGTAAAGGACCTCTCTTCATGCGTACTGAGGAAGCTATTGCTAACTTAGCTAGACAATATGAAGGTGACGAGAAAGCCTTCAAGAAGAAAATGAAAACTTTAGAGAATGAAGCTTGGGAAGACTTCCTCGATATGACTATTGCTCAAGCTTTACTATGGGCTGCAACTAACGTTGAGCCAGAAGTAAGATCTTCCGAAATCGCTGCAACAGAGCCTTACTTCATCAGCTCCCACTCCGGAGCATCAGGCGCTTGGGTATCTGGTCCAGAAGATCTCTCTGCTGGAACCGACTATTTCTGGGGTTATGCTAACATGACCACAGTTCCTGCACTCTTTGCTGCTGGTGACGCTACAGGAGCTTGCGCTCACAAGTTCTCATCAGGTACACACGCTGAAGGACGTATTGCAGCTAAAGCAGCTTGCAAATATATCTTAGACAACAATACCTTGATTGAGGCAGATGCTCAAGTTATTGAAGATATTAAAGCAACAATCGTAAAACCACTTGAAATCTATGAGCAACACAAAGATTTCAGTACCGATCCTAGTGTAAACCCGAATTATATTCTTCCAAAGCAATTCATGTATCGTCTACAAAAAATGATGGATGAGTACGTTGGTGGAGCAAACGTGTTCTTCAATATGAACCAAGCTTCCTTAACCAGAGCAGCAGAACTGATGGAGTTCCTCAAAGAAGACTCCGAAAAATTAGCTGCAGCTGATCTGTATGAACTGTTGAGAGTTTGGGAAAACAAACACAGATTATGGCAAGCTGAGTCTCACCTCAAAGCTGTAACCTTCCGTGAAGAAACACGTTGGCCTGGATACTATATCAGAACAGACAAACCTGCCATTGATGAAGAGAACTGGCGCTGCTTCGTTAACATGAAGTGGGATCCAAATACTAATGAATGGTCAGTATTCAAAAAGCCTGTTCTTGATATGTTTGGCGTATCCTTTTAATCCAACCATGTAAGGTCAAGTAGACTAAGTAAAAATAATAGTCTATTTGAAGGCTGATTTCAAGAGGGGATGGTGCAAATTTTCGTGATCTCTCGGAATTTTGTATCCATTCCCTATTTCTTTAACACAAATATCTAAATTCTTCCTTTAAGATTTTGTGGTAATCAGTTATTATTTAATTGTATGTGTGAAATAATATAATAATTTAAAGGAGGAAACAAACATGGATCAAATTGAGGAATTAATGCAAAAGAGTATTGAACTAGGTAAAGCGATTGCCCAATCTGATATCTATAAAGATTTCAAAAAGGCTGAATATGATCTTTTTCAAGATGCGGAAGCTCGAAAGTTAGTAGAAGATCTTCAAAAAATCAAAAATGAACATCGCGGCAAATTAATGGCCGGCATTGAAGTAACCAAAGAAGAAGAAGAAAAACTCCAAGAATTAGAGAAAACATGCATTAAAAATCGCCAAGTTTTAGCTAGTAATCAGGCTAACACAAACTTCCAAGAGTTTATGGAGCAGATATCTGGAAATATCAAAAATGGGATAAAAAGTATCGATAAATAATGACAATTGACAATTTTAATCTCTAGATTAACTTGTCACTGGCTTTCTTCTTCGACGTCCGTAAATGGAAGTAATGTACATGAATATAACACCTAATCAGTGAAAATATATACCATTATCTTGATAAAATGGCAATACATATGCGCCTTGATAATCTTCAATTGCGTATTGTGTATTGCCATTTTAGATTACACCGATTTCCTTTCAAATCTGCTGTCACAGCAATAGGATATATCGATTGCGGTAATATTGACTTGATATACTATCA
Source organism: Desulfosporosinus meridiei DSM 13257 (assembly GCF_000231385.2). Classification (NCBI taxonomy): domain Bacteria; kingdom Bacillati; phylum Bacillota; class Clostridia; order Eubacteriales; family Desulfitobacteriaceae; genus Desulfosporosinus; species Desulfosporosinus meridiei. The sequence continues at coordinate 1,772,958 of NC_018515.1, forward strand.
ATGCTAATCTACAAATAATAGGAAGTTAAACGTTCTCATGGAATAGCTTGTGCAATTTATAACGTTTGACTAACCTCATCCAGTCTAGGTGAAAAATAGGTAGTAGGTGTAAATATATAGAGAGTTTGATGATTGGAGGTGAAATAGAGGGTATTTCTAAGACTTATATCTCAATGAATTAGCCTTGATTTTAGTTTAAAAATTGCGGAAGACACTAATTTGTTGAAATTTTTAAACTGTCTGTAGGTTATAGTGAAAAAAATCTCTTTCAACTGTCTCTAAATTCTGCCGCTTAGCTGTAATACATCGTACTCTTAAGTTTTCACCATTAATAATCCTGAGTTTGACGGATTCGATAAACCCTTTCAAGAGGAGGGAGGGTATTTTTTATAGCTATAAATCTCGTTGTTATAGTAAATGTTAATCTGGAAAATAGAAATGGTCTATGGCCAAAAAGTTTGGGTATTGTCAGCTTAAACTAACGTGAAAGGTGGAATTCCTTTGTACTTAACAAGATTTAAGTATATTCCTTTGATTGGAACCTTAATGAATTATAAAAAGGAATACTTTAGTAAAGACTTAATTGCCGCATTAACTGTCGCAGTTGTAGTCATTCCCCAGTCAATGGCATATGCATTAATAGCTGGTGTTAATCCAGTTTATGGTTTGTATACTGCTATTGTATCGACTATCATTGCCTCGGCATTTGGTAGTTCAAATCACGCAATTGCTGGGCCAACAAATGCTATTGCACTACTCGTAGCAAGCAGTCTAGGTAAGTATATGGGCCAAGAGAATGTTTATCAGATGCTCTTTTTAATGACGTTTATGGTTGGTGTGTTACAGATTCTATTTGGAGTTATAAAACTTGGAAAAGTTATTAACTTTGTGTCTCATTCTGTAGTCATAGGTTTTACAGCCGGGGCAGGGGTATTAATTGGGTTAGGGCAACTCAGTACTCTGCTGAGTATTTCTATTAAAGATTCTGCTCATATGTCAACGATGCAGAAGTTCTATTATGTTATGACTCATTTAAGTCAGACTAATATGTATGCACTTGGACTTGGGGCAATGACTATGGCTATAATTATAGTTTGTAAAAAAATTAATAAGAAGATCCCCGGAGCTTTGATAGGAATCATTATTCCAATTATCTTTATTGTTATGTTTTCCCTGGATCAAAAGGGTGTAAAGCTAACAGGATTTATACCATCCTCCCTTCCGCCTTTTAAAATGATTCAATTTGACCTTAACGTTATGCAGAATCTTTTTGGTGGGGCAGTAGCAATTGCTATCATTGGCTTAGTTGAGGCTATAGCAATTTCAAAGTCAATCGCCACAACCTCAAGGCAGAAAATAGATGCTAACCAAGAGTTTATTGGCCAAGGGCTGGCTAATGCCGGAGCTGCATTCTTTCAATGCTTTGCCGGGTCGGGATCCTTTACTCGTTCAGCAATCAATTATCAAAGTGGTGCAGTCACCAGATTTGCCGGAATAATGTCAGGTATCGTAGTTGCCTTAGTCTTATTGTTTTTTGCGCCCTATGCACAATATATTCCAAATCCATGTCTTGCTGGTGTAATTCTGGTTATTGCTTATAACATGGTAGATAAAAAGGAAATCATGCATATTGTGAAGGCTGGAAAGTTTAAATCGGATTCTATTGCCATGTTTACCACAGCTATTGCGACAATTGTAATGCCTCATTTAGATGTGGCAATCTACACAGGAATTGCAATATCTATTGCCCTATATCTTAAAGATACTAATAAGGCACCTTTAAAGATACTTCTACCTTCACAAGAAAAGAATGGGCATGTTATTGAAAAAGAAGTTAAATCCCTTAAAGAAAAAGTTGACATTCTAATCATTCAGTTAGAAGGAAATCTTTTCTTCGGTTCAGCGGAAGATTTACAAACAAAGTTAGATGATCTAACGGATAAATCAAAAGTATTTATTCTAAGAATGAAATATGTTGCAACGATTGATTTAACTGCTTTAGGCGCTTTGAAGGTTTTTATAAGAACTGTTAAAGAATCTGGCGGAATCGTTATCTTCAGTGGAGTAAAATCTGAGTTCAACTCTCTATTGATTAATTCACATGTAACTTCGGATATTGGAGAAGATAACATCTTCATGTCTGAGAATGAAATTTTTGCCTCATCTACAAATGCATTAGAAAGAGCAAAATCAGTTTTAGGTTGTGAGATCATTGACGGTAAGGACAAATCTGCTGCCTGTAACTTATTAGAATCTGAAATTAATACAAATGTAGATAGCGGTATCAAAAATCGAAACACTGCAGCCTTTTAATTGAGATTAGAAAATTATGAAGGAGGTATTAATTTGCACGAGTCAACGTTTAATGTTCTTCTTTATTCCGACGGATCCCAGCAGGCTTTTTCAGCCGCAGTTTATGCAGCCAATTTGCTAAAAAGCATGCCAAATATGCATTTAACCATTGTCCAGGTTCAGGAGAGCGAAGAAGGTTCAATGGGGACAGAGTATAGTTGGATCGATACCTGGCCCGTTAGTCCTACGTCGGAGTGGATGAAACGTGTCATTGAGTCAGATAATAACGTAAGAAGTTTGTATAATCATATTCTTAATAGAACTAATGAAATTTTCACTGAAAGAGGAAAAAATGTCAGTCATCATGTGATCTATTGTAATCCTAGCATATCTGACACAGTAGATGCGCTTCTTGAGTATGCGGAAAAGAAAAAGTTCAAGTTGATTATCATGGGTACTCGTGGTCTAACCACGCTAAAAGGCTTGATTTTTGGTTGTTTAGCTCACAACGTTCTAAATAGATCACCCATCCCTGTTTTGTTAATTAAGAAGTTGCCCCAAGACTTCATTGATAATTATTGCTCAGATGATAACAGCAATGTTTTGAAAGTTAATCATCTATAGTCTCGGTTCTCTCAGTTGATCTCCAACCTTTTTGTGAAAAATACAATCAGCCCCGTAGAGAATCGTCTCTTCGGGGCTGATTCGGTTTAGATCATTTCACGAGAACTCATTTTGGTGTATATTACTATCATAATTAGAAAGGCGGGATCAGGTTGACTGATTCAACTCTTAACAGAGCTTTGTCTTTGACGGATCAGGCGAACGGGAAGTCGAGAGAGATGATTTCTCCAATCTGGTTACTATTTAATCCTAAGCATCCTGCTGTGAAACATTATATTTGGACGCCTGTATTGGCGGAAATTCAAGACCAGGTATATAGGGAATTGCGTAATAGGATAGATTCTTCTAAAATTTATACGCGGTTTGCTGTTTCCGACAGTAGGATAGTTCCGAACACATTGAATTGGTGGGATACTAAAGTGGCCGCAGAGATAGCCAATTTTCGAGAGTTTGCTTCATTGCACAAGCCGAAAATCTTAATATCTTTTGGTGCCTTTCCCTTTGAATTTTTAAGACGAGTCTATGGAATGAAACCTGAGAAAGGCCCAAAGTCTTGGGGAACATCAAATTTAGGGGACGAATTTATAAAATCAATTGAGCACTTCGATCTCAATAAAACAAATATTTTTCCTTTACTTCGCAGAATTGTCGAAAGTGATAAGTATATTGATGATCATGATTATAACGATAAATATTTTAAATACGTTGGGACAAATATTGCCAGGAGAATTATCGAGCATAAGGATCAACTAAATATTTGGATGGATTAAAAAGCGAGATTACTGAGTTGTATAATAGTTATAATAAGAGAATCTAATTAGGCTTCATAGAGATTAACCTCCCTATGAAGCTTTTTGTAGTTTGTTTTTTATCAAAAAGGACAACAATTAAAAATTAAAGAATTTGATTAAGAAGAATTGAGTTTGATCAACAGGCCAACCTTATCATTGGAGTAAGAAAGTAATTTGCCAGCTTTTACATCTCTAAGTAGGTTAACTAGTAATTTACTGGTGTTATGTTGCCCGAAAACATGTCAAATGAACATACATTTACTATCAGATAACAAACCTATTAATTCCTCTATCAGGTATATTAATTATGAGCATATTGTTTTGCTCTAGACACATTTCTTTCATAATGTTAATCTCTAATTGTGATGAATCACACATGATAGATAAAGAGAGGGGGTAATCAAAATAATTAGCTAGGGTCGTACTGGTTCTAGAAATAGATAGATATATATAAAGCTGCCTGATGGCCGCTAAGAAATTTAATCGAGTTAATTAAATGCTTAAAGTCATAAACATGAGGATTTTGAGTTAGTGAACTAAACTCTATTAATCATAGGTTACCAGCCAAAGTTCTTATGTGAATGGCAGTACAAGCAAAGAAAGGTGGAAGTAATTTTGTCCTGCTTGACTCCAAGAGAAACTTTTTCTAAGGGTGAGAGTATGAAGAGAGAACTAGGAGAAAGAACTTATCCGATATGGCTATTAATAAACCCCAAATACCCAGCAGTTCGCCATGATATTTGGAGACCTATATTAGATGAGATCCAAGACAGAGTATTTAGAGAATTGTATACTAGAATAGACACTTCTAATATTTATATTCGTAGTGCTGTAAATGACGGAGGTATCGTTCCAAATACTTTAAACTGGTGGGGTAAGGAGGTAGCAAAAGAAATAGAGTATTACAGAGAGATCGTAAATGAACACAAGCCCAAGATGCTCATTTCTTTTGGCGCATTTCCCTTTGAATTTGCGAGGCGTGTCTTTGAGGTAAAACCAGAAAAAGGACCGAAAGCCTGGAGTTCTTCCATTCTTAAAGATGAATTTGAAAATGCTATGGAAAATTTTGATATTAACCAAACTAACAGGATACCACTGCTCAGGCGTGTGATTCCCACAGATAAATTCATCGAAAACCACAATTTTCTTTCGCGGACAGACCGGGAGACTTATTTTCAGCATGTTGGCGCAAAAATTGCGGAAATAATAATCGAAAATAAAGAACATCTAGATATCTGGATTAAGTAAAACTAACAACAAGGTGAACAAGCGGATTTCCTATTTGTCACTTTCCGTTAAGCGAAGGAAGTGTTTTTGTTGAATAAGATACTAGTCATTGATGATGAAGAGCATCTGTGTTGGGCTCTCGAAAAAGGCCTCCGACAGGAAGGGTATCAGGTGATAACTGCCACACGGGGGAAAGAAGGCCTGGAACTAATTCAGAAAGAAACACCTTCCTTAGTTCTGCTTGATCTCAAAATGCCTGAAATGGATGGCTTAGAAGTGTTGGTCAAAGCCAGAGAACTCTTCCCAAAGCTTCTGGTAATTATGATTACTGCTCATGGATCAATTGATACTGCCATTGAAGCTATGAAGCTTGGGGCAATTGATTATATTTCCAAGCCATTTGACCTTAATGAGCTCAAGATAGTTGTGAGGCAGGCCTTAATGGTAAGCCGTTTACGGGAAGAAGTTGTTTTTTTGCGCTCTGAACTGAATAAAAAACATGGCCGAATTTTAGGCAACAGCCCGGCAATACAAGAAGTAAATAACCTTATTGAGAGGGTTGCCGATAGCAATGCAACTGTAATGATTACCGGAGAAAGTGGTACAGGAAAAGAAGTTACGGCACTTTCAATTCACAATCTAAGCTATCGCCGAGAAAAGTCCTATGTTCCTATCAACTGCGCAGCACTCCCCGAAACGCTACTAGAAAGTGAATTGTTTGGCCATGAAAAGGGAGCATTCACGGGTGCTGTGAGTAGAAAGCTAGGTCGCTTTGAATTAGCTGATAAGGGAACAATATTTTTGGATGAGGTTACTGAAATGCCTCTGTCAATGCAAGTTAAACTCCTTAGAGTACTTCAGGAAAGACAGTTTGAAAGGGTAGGAGGAACCGAAAGCATCAAGGTTGATGTAAGGGTTATAGCTGCAACAAACCGGGATCCGATGGACTGCATTAAACGAGGAACTTTCAGGGAAGATCTGTACTACCGTTTAAATGTACTACCGATTCACATTCCCCCCTTAAGGGAAAGATCGGAAGATATATCACTATTGACCATGCACTTTATGCAAAAATTTAATCCCTCTCAAGAACAAATGATCTCTCCTGAGGCTTTAACATTATTAATGAACTATGAATGGCCCGGGAACATTCGAGAGTTGCAAAATGTAATCGAAAGGTCTGTCATCCTCTCTCAAGGGCAGGAGATTAAGGTGCAACATCTACCGAAAGAAATACAAAAAGTTGAAAACAAAAAAAGCGATGCAGATCAAGGTTTGATTCTTAATTTTCCTGACAAGGGGATTTCATTCGATGAAGTAGAAAGAGAATTGATTCTTAAGGCTCTTGAGAAAAGCAGAGGTAATCAGACTAAGGCAGCACAGCTACTTGGACTTACACGATCAGCACTCCTTTATAGGGCTCAAAAGTACCAAGTAAAATTATAGTGGAAAATCTACAATGGTTCTATGTAGATAGGGAGGGAACTATGAGAGAGACTTCAAAGTGCAGCCAATGTATTAATAAAGAGTTATGCCATATTCGCTCAAGTCTTAATAGGATTATTAATGATGTAATCAAGACTTCAGAAGCAGAAGTACACCAATTATCACCTAAAGAGATAGACTTTATAATATATACAGATATTTCGATAATACCAACACGCTGTGAGAGTTTTAAATGCCGTCCGGAGTCGTCTGGAATTAGAGAGGGTTTATCTGCATTTAGATTACCATTGGCAACGCCTGCAATATGATTAAACTGCTATTATTAACTCGATACTCTAGGCGCCCTGTTGATTATCAGGGGGCGATTAAATATTTGAAATAGCCCTCGAAAGATTAGATGATCTTTTCGAGGGCTATTTCAAATAATGTTTTAGTATGCTTGGACAGATCGGTTCTCCGAGGTATAGCTGACACTTCTAACAAAAGAGTTTGCATGCTCTATAGCTTTCTCAGATGAGGCAAAAACTTCATCTTCTTCCATATAGATATTTTCTTTACCGACGTGATCAACAATGTCCATTTTTCTCAGCATGCCTAAGATGTTTGGTGTAACTCCAGAAAGAATAACCTTTTTTTCTTCCTTTAAAGCTCGGTCAATATAAGTTTCAATAACTTCCATTGCCGTAATATCGATGATTGAAACGCCTTTGAAACGTAAGAGATAAACTTTGGAGTTTGGGAATGAGTCGCTTAACTTCTTGTCAAGATCCGCTGAGGATCCGAAATATAGGTTTCCCTCTAGTTGATGAATTGCAACGGCGGTGTCATTCTTACGGGCTAATTGTTCAATAAATTGCCCGTTATTTGCGCTGACCGTTTCTAAAGTTCTGACGGTAGCTACGGCAGAATCCTTTAGGTATAGAATTACTGAGACAGCAACTCCGGCATAAATTGCTTGCTCTAAATGAGGGGCAAAAATGGTCGTCAACATGGTCACCAGTAGGACGATGGCATCATTACGATTAGTTGTTGTAACCTTTACTAAAGCTCGTTTATCAATCATTGAGTAGGCAACTACCATGATAACCCCAGCTAAACTTGCATTTGGAATATATCTCGCGTAGGGAGCAAAGAAAAATAAGACAATGAGGATTATCAAACCTACCAGCACACCTGTTAACCGGGTTTTTCCTCCATTTTGATGGGTTATAGCAGAACGTGTAAAGGAACCGGAGCCTGCTATACTGCTGAAAAATGATCCTACTAAATTAGCTATTCCTTGGCCAATAAACTCCTGATTGGGATCTATTTTTTGTTGGGTTTTAGTTGCAATTGACTTGGAAATTGATACTGCTTCAACTAAACCAATAATGGCAATGACGGCTGCTCCGGTACCTAAATCGCCAATAGCAGAGAGATTGAAGTTGGGCATGCTTAGCGGTGGTATAGCTTGAGGAATTTGTCCGACAACTTTTACTCCTAATTCCTCTAACCCTAAGATCATCACGAGAACTACTGAAAAGATAACACTTAACAAAGCACCGGGGATATTCTTATTAATTATTTTACTGATTATAATTATTGTTATAGTAAAAAGGCCAACTCCTAAAGCATAATAATTAATTTTATCAATACTCTGTAAACAAGCAACTACTTTTCCAATACTTGAAAGGTGTGGATCAGGCAGACTAACTCCCATTATGTTATTTAGCTGACCCATAGCAATAATAACACCTGCTCCGGCGGTAAAGCCTACGATTACAGCATGAGAAACATAGTTGACTAAAGAACCCAGTTTTAGTACCCCCATGGTAAATTGTATAGCTCCCACTAAAAAGGTTAGGAGAAATAAGTTTGCAAAAAAGTTATTGCTTCCTGCAAAGGGTATCATATAGGATGCTATCAAGAGACAGATAGCATTAGTTGGCCCGGTGGCCAACTGATTAGAACTTCCAAACGAAGAAGCAATAATTGTTAGCACAATACCAGAGTATAAACCGTAGGCTGGGTGAACACCGGCGATCATTGCATAAGCCATAGTTTGAGGTAAGGCAACTACTGCAACAGTTAATGCAGCGATTAGATCAAATCTGAAATTCTTTTTATCATAATTGATTAAGGTATCAATAAGTGGAATAAACTTTAAAATGTTCATGGTTATTGCCTCCAAACAGTAATTTTTCACTACTAATCATGTAATAACTTAAATGAGGTTTGTGAAACATAGTACGTATTTAGCTGAACTTATTTATTAGCATATGGTTTAGTAGATGACGCAGAGGAGGAAATCAACTTTAGAATATTCCTCGGCTGTGAAGGATCTACTATTCGGAGAATATACAAAGATTTCTTAATGGTTATGCGCTTCCGGCGTTCTCTGCTTGAGGAATGTCACCGGAAGCATGATAACTTGGGTCTAAACTCCCGTGGATTCAACTATTATTTTTCGCTGATTGGCCAAAGCCAGTCTCCAAAGAAAACTAAATAGTCCCAACAGAATTTTAAGGTGCTCATTTTAATCATCCTTTCTCTTATAAATAGTAGTTTAGCATAACGGTTAATTGAGTTGCGGAGGTAAATTAGGATGCATACGTTAAGAGAATTAATAAATTAGTTAGAGATATTAGAGCACGTAATTAAATCCATATTTCCAGATGATCTTTGTTTTCGATAATTCTTTCAGCAATCTTCGTTGCAACATCATAATAGTAACTATCTTGGTCTAGCCAATCTTTGGTATTGGTTTTAGAAATTCTTCGCACTAAAGGAATACAGTTTGGTCGATTTATATCAAAGTTGGCAATTGCCTGCTCAAATTCGTTGCTTAAATTTCCTGTATTCCAATACTTAGTTTGACCTTGGGAGCCTTGATCGAAGGCTCGCTTGATATACTCATTGGTAATGGCACCAAAAGTAATTAGAAGCTTAGGTTGGTACCTATAGACACTCTCTTTGAGTATTAGAATCTTTTTAGTTAACTCCTCCTCCATTGAAGTGTTACATATTTTTCCTATATCACTGAAAGCGCTCAGAATAAATATATTTCTACTGTTAATCCTTGCTCTGAGTTTACGATAGACTTTATCCTGAATCTCATACATTACTGGATTCCATATATTACTAATGTCATCAGGGTATTTCGGATTTGCGATGAGCCAGATTGGAAAAGATTTATCTCCTGCTTCAATTTTCATCTGCTCAATAGGCGAATGATTATTGAGTAATAAGCTGGACAAAGGAATTTCCTCCTTTAAAATTAATCCTATCAAGAATATTGATTGTGAAGATACAGTGGGGATGTAGACGGTAATAATCTTATAATGTTATTGTTTAAAAGTGATCAAGGACATGAAGGGGCTTTTAGAGATAAATGTTTCCTAATCTAACGTAGAATTGGTCTTGCTGTAACTTGTTCTTGAATTTTTTCGCTGTTTAGAGTGTGGAATTTCTTCATCACTTCCACAATTAATTTGCTTGTTTCAATCTCATTATGAATATTACAAGAATCAAATAATTCTTGGACCCAAACGGTGAATTGATTAGTAGTCATATAAATTACCTCCTATGTTTCTAGCTAGTTATTGCAATTAACATGCCAGCTATTTAGGGTGTTATTTGAGGAGATTTTGTATGTTTTCAGCCACTGTAATCTGTTTTGAAGCAATAGTTAGAGCTTTAGTAGACTCACAGATCTTGTGATATGCTTAAAGAGGGTCTTTCTCAGGAGTGTTTGTTTTCAAGCACCATTAAAGGATCTGTCTGAATTCGTGCTATGGAGGTGGTTTGCTTGTTTAGAATTCTCAAGAACAAATCTTTCGCTTCGCAAATAATGTTTGTTGTTTCGGCAATTCTACTTATTCCTATCTTGGTAATGATGTATGACATCTTTTTTTCTGGAGCAAAGGATGAAATGCTCTTAACCACTAAAGAAGAGCGATTGGGAACCATGGTCAATGCTACTGTCCAAGGCTTGACAAAGGGTTTGGAGGGTTACAGTCTGGAATACAGATCTCCACTCTCTAAAACTGATATCAAAACAATTGCTAATGCCTTTGATTCAATAGCCAAGCCATTAGCTGATGGTAACCCCGGGGTGCGCTTGGGTTTATACATTCCTGAAACAAATGATCTTTTTGTCTATGGTTTTCTACATCAATACAGACCCCAAACCCCTGAGGAAATAAAAGCTCGCGAGTATCGCATTTTAAACGAGGCTTCTTCAGGCCTTATAGCAGTTAAAGCAACTAAAGAACCTCTTGCTCGTATTGCAGGTTCATTAGGAGATCAAGCATTTGAATACTTGGTGCCAGTGATAAAGGACGGAAAACTGATTGCCATTGCCTGGGCAGATGAACAGGTTCATCCGGTCTTTGCGCAAAGCAGGCAGTTTAGCCTCATTACCCGATACATGACCTTATTTGGTTTGATACTTGGTCTGGGGACAGCCCTTTATGTTATTCATAACTTAGCTTCTGAAGTGCAGATAATTAAGAATGGAATATTAAGCATGCAGGAAGATAGTGATAAAAGGCTTCCTACGCTGCCGGGAGAAATCGGAGAAGTTGTTCAAGCTATCAACAATATGGCAGACAACTTAAAGGAAAAGAAAAGGCTGGAAGAAGAATTAATGCGCTCCGAAAGACTTGTGGCTTTAGGAAGACTGGTCACAGGAGTTGCGCATGAATTAAGGAATCCTTTGGCGATTGTTAAATCAACCGTTCAAGTTATGGAGGGCGAGTTTAAAACCCAAGAAGGACTATCGGAATATACAAAAGTAATTTGTGAACAAGTGGATCGCGGAAATCTTGTTATTAAGGAGTTGTTAGATTTTGGTCGACCAAGTAGACCAATCGTTAGTCCGACTGAGTTAAATAGTTTATTGTCATCCGTTCTAACATTTACCTATCCCATGCTAAGGCAAAATAAGATTCAATTAGAGAAGCGGTTTGAACCCAATCTACCTTTGGTGAATATCGATATGGATCGAATGAAACAAGTTTTTGTAAATTTAATTATTAACTCTGTACAGGCAATGCACAATGGAGGGAAGCTTATCATTCAATCACAGGCTAAAGCAGAAACCATTGAAGTTCAGATCACTGATACCGGTACAGGAATTGAAGCAAGTGATCTCTCGCGTGTCTTCGATCCGTTTTATACAACCAGAGACGATGGTGCCGGTTTAGGATTGTCGATTAGCTATCAAATTATCCATATGCACTTAGGCAATATATGGGTCGCTGAAACCTCTCCCAGAGGGACTACAATAATTGTGAGTATACCTAGATCGAACTCACTTCCAATAAAACAGTAAAGCCAAGACTCGATTCAAAAAACTTCATTTTCAAGTTAAAAACTCCGAGGAGAAAGATTTTTCTCTTCGGAGTTTTTTTATAATTAATAGGTCTTATTAAGAAAGATTTGGATGAAGATCCTTATAGCCCTTATTGATTAAAAGTGAATTGCATTTTGGTAGCCATAGTCATCTATAAGTCTATTTTAGTCGAAATTAAGAAACAAAGGATTAATAACCTTAATTAGGGTAGATGATTACTAAGCAAATAACAGGGAAAGTTATGTAACAGCAATAGACAATACTGATTAAGAGCATTTTGATTTGCTATAGACGTAATTCTATCACGATGGTAATCTTATCTTGTGAGTATAGTCACATACATAGTTGAAGGGAGGCTGATACAACTCACAAGACTTATAGAAAAATCGATCCGTAATAGATAGGAAATAATCGACTATAAAAGATTGGAGGGGGATCTATCAAAGAACCAGATAGTCAAAAACCAATAGCTTTAGTCAAGTCAATAAAAAAAGCAGCCTCTGAAAGGCCGCTAAGAAATTTAATCGTAATAGTATTATAACACAAAAATCGGATATGTGTATGTATGTTTAATGTTTTTGTAGGTGATTATTATCGCTCCCAGTTAAAAATAAGCACCTGATAAATAGGAAGAGGGGTGTAATAAATGAACAGTAATAGTGTAAAAAGAATTTTCTTTATTGGATTAGGAATATGTTTATTTTTAATATTTTTTTATGCTCCACAATTCGGACCTGCGGTGGATCCATCAGGAAAGTCATTTGAATTGAGTCAACAAGGGAAAGCAGCCATAGGTTTGTTCTTTTTAGCAAGTATATGGTGGGTTTTTGAAGTAACCCCTATTGGTGTTACAAGTCTAATGATTGGCGTGGTGCAAGCCTTATTTCTAATCCGTCCGGCTAAAGAAGCTTTTAGAGATTTCATGGATCCTACAGTAATGTTTATTCTAGGATCATTACTAATAGGGTTAGCATTTACAAAATCAGGAATTACCAAACGGATTGCCTACAAAATGCTGGTTGTTGTGGGTGAGGATACTAGAAAGATTTTACTAGGTGTATTTATTGTCACTGCTCTATTAACCCACATCATGGCTCATACGGCGGTAGCAGCTACTATGTTCCCTATATTAGTTACAATTTTGGCCTTATATAATGGTGATAACTCCGAAGGAAAACCTACAAAGTTTGGCAAGGCTTTGTTCATAGGTATGGCTTACACCGCTGGTGCAGGAAGTATCTGTACTCTCCTGGGTGGCGCTCGTAACCCCGCAGCTGTTGGTTTTTTCACAGAGTTTACCGGTAAACAAATATCATTCGTTGACTTTTCAATCCATTTGGCTCCTTTTGGTTGGGCTAGTGTTTTCCTTATCTGGGCTTTATTAATGGTCATTTATAAACCTGAAAAAGCAAAAATTCCTGGTCTTCGAGATAAAGCTAAATCAGAATATGCAAAACTTGGTCCCGTCAACAGCAAGGAGATATTTGTAAGTGTTGTTGTAGCTTTTGCTCTGGCTATGCTTGTATTACAGGCCATTATCCCAGCTTTGAAGACGATGGATCGTTCAGTGCCTTTGCTACTAGCTGGTGTGTTATTCTTCCTCTCAAAAGTACTGACTGTAGAAGATTTAGAAAAGAAAATCCCTTGGAATATCGTTCTCCTCTTTTCAGGAGCTATGAGTATTGGTTTCTGCTTATGGCAAACAGGTGCGGCCCAGTGGATTGCAATTAAGTGGTTGTCAATGATAGCAGGCGCACATTGGTTGGTTTTCTTGCTGGCAGTATGTTTCCTTGTGCTAATTATGACAAACTTCATTATGAACGTTGCAGCCATTGCCATCACCCTGCCTGTAGCACTTGTTATGGCTCAGTATTTAGGCGTCAACCCCGAGCTGGTTATGTATGGTGCAGTTGCAATGGCCGGTATGCCATTCTTACTGTTGATTGGCGCAGCTCCTAATGCTATGGCTTATGAATCGAAGCAGTTTACGACAGGTGAGTTCTTTGTTAGTGGTATCCCGGCAAGTGCTGTAATTATGGGTGTTTTGGTAATTATGACTTTCACCTATTGGCCACTTGTTGGAATGCCGGCACTAGTAAGATAACATTCCCATAGTATGTGATTTAAACTAATACGCTTGGATAAACAATCCAAGCGTATTAGTTGCACAAACACTTGTTTAGAATTGAGGAGATGTTTTTATGGAAGGTAACAGCCAGGTATTATTTGCTACAGCTGTATTCCTGATTTCATATGCAATTATTATTTCGGAAAAAATTCATCGTACGGCAGTGGCGTTAGCGGGTGGAATGCTGGTCATTATCGGTGGTGTAATTAGTCAAGAACAAGCAATTGAGGCTATTGACTTTAATACCATAGGACTACTAGTTGGAATGATGGTAATTGTGGGTATTGCAAGAAACTCGGGACTCTTCGAATATCTTGCGGTCTGGGCGGCTAAGAAAAGCAAAGGAGATCCAATTAAAATTATGATCTCTCTTACCGTAATCACCGCAATGCTTTCTGCACTTTTAGACAATGTCACCACAGTATTATTGATAGTCCCTATTACCTTTTCAATTGCCAAGGCTCTTGAGATTAATCCTATGCCAATACTTTTCTCTGAAATCATGGCCTCTAATATTGGAGGAACTGCCACTTTAATCGGAGATCCTCCTAATATCATGATTGGTTCTGCGACAGGGTTAGGTTTTATGGACTTTGTGATTAATGTTGGACCGGTTATCCTTATTATTATGCCGGTAACAATATTGATCTTAAAACTAATCTATCGTAAACAACTAATCACGCGTGAGGAATTAAAGGAAAATATCATGAGAATGGATCCAAGCAGTGAGATTAAGGATGTGAGGCTATTGAAAAAATCGCTCATAGTTATTGCCCTCACAATCCTTGGATTTTTCTTGCATCAATATCTCCACCTAGAGTCGGCTACCGTTGCCTTGTCGGGTGCAGCGTTGCTCTTATTAATCACGAATGAAGACCCTGAACACGCACTAATAGCTGTGGAATGGCCGGTTATCTTCTTTTTTGCTGGATTATTCATTTTAGTCGGGGCTTTGGAACACGTTGGAGTAATCGAGTGGATAGCAATGGAGTCGTTGAAGCTAACCGGTGGAGAAATGCTCCCTACCGGAATGTTGATACTGTGGCTTTCAGCTTTTGCTTCTTCCTTTGTAGATAATATCCCATTTGTGGCAACCATGATTCCCTTAATTGAAGATATGGGAAGATTGGGTGGCATGACAGACCTAAATCCACTATGGTGGGCATTATCTCTTGGTGCTTGCTTAGGTGGTAATGGCACAATTATTGGAGCCTCAGCTAATGTTGTGGTAGTAGGTATGGCCGAGAAACGAGGGTATAAATGGACCTTTGTAGGTTTTATGAAGGTTGCCTTCCCGCTAATGATTGTTTCGATTCTAATTTCAAGTATCTACTTATATTTCTTCTATCTAACTTAGTCCAAGAACGAGGAAGTTTAGAATTAAATTGGACATCCGGTTGAAAACGTCTGACGATAAAAAAATTGCTAGAAAGGACGGGATTCGTTGTCTGGCTTAGCACGAGATAAATATATGCCTTTGGTTGACAGGGATTCCGGAGATCGAACGTATCCAATTTGGCTATTAATTAATCCCAAATACCCTGCCGTTATCAATGGCATTTGGAGACATGTCTTAGATGAGATGCAAGATAAAGTCTATCGTGAGTTACAATCTAGAATTGATACTAAAAACATCTACATTAGGAGTGTTGTAGGAGATTGTGGGATAGTTCCTAACACATTAAACTGGTGGGGAAAAGAAGTAGCATCAGAAATAAAGATTTTGAGGGAGATTATCGAAGAATATGAACCCAAAATCCTAATTACTTTTGGTGGGTTCCCTTATGAATTTATTAGAAGAGTCTTTAGTGCGAAACCTGAAAAAGGACCAAAGTACTGGAGTGCCTTAAACTTAAAGAATGAATTTGAAAAAGCCATTGCCAATTTTGATCTAAGTCAAACTAATGTGGTGCCCTTACTTCGACGTGTCAATACAAGTGATAAGGATCAAGAAGCACAGAAGTATTTAGACAGTACTATCAAGGAACAATACTTCAGTCATGTAGGGAGAAAGCTATCAGAAACGATTATACAAAACAAGGATAGTCTCGAAATATGGATTAGGTAGGATTTGCACTTTAAGGTAAGGTTTAAAAGTACTGCCCTAAGAATGTACCTGCTTGTTTTAACTGATAGGGGTCGCCGCCATTCTCAAGAAACTGCTCATAATGATATACCCAATCGTCAATTTCTGGAATTGAATTTTTCCATGAACTATTACCCAAGACTTTATAGTACCAATACATCATTTGAGAATTAGCGAGCTTCGGTGAGTTGCAGTACTTTTTTTCATAATCAATCAGCATTTCTAAGGACTTATTAGCAGGGTTCATCGTTAAATAATCTCCTTTCTTAAGAAGAGCATTAGAATTATTGTGACCATATTTGGGGGATTTTTATCATCGCCACTATCGAATAAAATGATTATGAGTATTTTAGTTTGCTATATACTTGATTTTTATTCAATGTTAATCTAAAAATGTAGGAGTTTACTGTTGAGCCTTAACTAAATAAAGCAACTCCCAATAGAGAAAAAGCTGCCAGAAAAGGTCGCTAAGAATTTTAATCGTAAATTATAAATTATAAATGCAAAAGTATCGTCATGAGATTACTCCACTTCGAAGGAGGGTTTAAGAATGAGAAAGGAATCCCTTGATTATGGTGTAAGGTATACCCGAGGAAATTTTTTAAATGTGGTACCGGTGTATCCCCCTGGTAATGAACCTAATTTCAAATTTGAACTCTATAATAACCGAGTACGAGCCAAACTTCCGGTGGCTACCCTTACAACAAGTGTTGATACGGTTATTCGGGAAGGTATGATTAGACGTTCCTTTAATGCGAATTTAGAAATCAGACCTGACGTGCCATTCAGTCAAGAGGAATTAAACGATTTACCATCTGATATTGCCACCTTTATGGTTCGTGAGTTAGGGGGCAATCCTCAAGAAGAAGAGTTTATCATTAAAGTAACCTGTCAGTTCAGCGATTCTTCAAATGTCAAGAGAACTAATATTATTTCAGAATCATGGATAAGTGGAGGAATAGATTTTAACACTTATAATATTTTTTCTAACAATGCTCTAGTAATGTCATCAGGGTATTAGAATGAGTCGAACTAGGTTTAAAGTGCTTCTTTATTTAGATGAGACAGAATACTCTTGTGCTGCCGCAATATATTCAGCAATCCTGATGATGAATATGCCTAATATGCATTTGACCATCGTGAGGCTGAAAGAAAGCAACCAAAGTCTGCTGAATATTGATGAAAAATGCCAAAACATCTGGCCGACAACCTCAGATGTGCCGCAGAATGCCCTAAATGTGTTTTTAGCAAGATCAAAGGATGTTCAACAACAGGTGCTATATTCCAATCCCAATATTCCAGATGCAGTAACTGCGCTTCTCGCGTATGTTAATAAATGGTCAATTGATTTGATAGTAATGGGTGCAGGTGAGTTTAGTAAAATAAAAGAGGTTATATTTGGTAGTTTAGTGTATTCTCTACAAAATAGATCACCTATACCGGTGTTATTGGTAAAGGAACTATCTCAAGATTTTCTAGAGGGATACAACTTAACACCGACTCCGACGATTGTTCCAAAAAATCAGCCTGGAAATTAATATCTGTGAAGTGAAGTGTGCAATAACACTTCTTTTTTTGTCCAAAAAACGAAAGGAGATTCAAACCCAATTATAATTCAATCAGAATTATATCACAAAGTTTTCCGCTAAAGGGACGTCCAAAAGAGGGGAACATTAATCATTAGGAAACAATTTGGTAATCTGATTAAGATTTTATTAAATTATAAGGCTTTTCATATTGTTAAATTCAATTACTGTGGATTATCCTCATCATTTAAAAAAATGAGGTATGAAAAACCCGCCTAGCAAACAATAAGATGAGAGATTGGCAGAGAAACTATAGCAGAAGGTTCAGCAAATAGCTGATATCACAGGGTTTTAGCCTGATAAGACTAAATTTTGAATTTTTAAGCCGTTGGGATCGATATAGAAATCCTTAAATCTGAAGGATTCAGATTATGGCTTTTATTACTCTAAATTAGTACTAAAGTTGTAACCAGGTTCGTCTATTTTAGGTAAATAACTCTTATTAGAACCTTAAACTAATGAGAAGTTGAGTTAAGCATAGTTATAACTGATTATAGGGATATGAATACACTATAGACACATTTCTCAAGCAATGCTACTCTTTACTTGTGAAACAAAATTCAAAGGAAAGGAGTGTAAGAAATTAAATCAACTAGTTTTAAAGGTCAAATATATTGAAGAAGATCCGAAACTCTCTTGGATAGGTAGACTATAACAAGACTTTGTTAAACCCAAAAAGTTAGGATTACTGAATTACCTGGGAGATAGGAAATGCGGGTACTTTTTCAAGAAAAAAAGCAGCCTATAAAAGCCGCTAAAGAAATTGCTTATTAATTATTATATCATAAAAATCCCTGAAATTTGGCAGGGAAAAACTAAAATTCTAACTCCATTGAAAGTGAAGAACACTGAAGGAGGGAAATTAATGAAAACTATGTATAATTCGTTTATGTATGCAGCTAGGGCGCATGCCCAATGGGAGATTGAAACATCTAATAATATTATAAAAAATAGAAAGAAGTTGCTCATCTTATTCGTAATGGCTCTACCTTTACTCATTCCTGCAATGGCTCATGCAGCAGCAACTTTACCGGCATTTATAGGCGGTAAAGCGGCCTTCGGACCATCATTTTTTTCACCGTCAACGTTTTACGGTTCAATAGCCGTTGGGGTTATCGCTGGCCTTATAACCGGTTGTATAGGGGCAGGAGGAGGATTCGTTATTACTCCAGCGTTAATGAGCTTGGGGGTCAAAGGGATACTGGCGGTTGGTACTGATATGTTTCACATCTTTGCTAAGGCAATTATGGGAACAACCTTGCACAAAAAAATGGGCAACGTTCATGCCGGGCTAGCCATTGCTTTTTTGATCGGTTCTGGTCTGGGAGTAACCGGTGGCGGGATGATCAACCGTGCACTATTTAATTACAACCCAATAATGAGTGATTTTGTAATAAGTTCAGTATATGTAGTTCTGCTGGGATTCTTGGGCATCTTCGCTTTGAGTGAGTATCTTACAATGAGAAAGAGCTCATCAAAAGTTGGTGGCGATGCTCACGGTGGCCCGGAAAAAATGACAGCACTTGGTGCAAAGCTCCAATCTATTGAATTTAAACCAATGATTAAATTCGATGAGCACGTAGTATCTGGAGGAAGAAGAATTTCAGGCTTCTTCGTTGGAATATGCGGAGCTGTGACTGGGTTTTTAGCATCTATCCTGGGTGTTGGCGGCGGTTTTGTTACCTTCCCGATGTTTGTATACGGCCTAGGGATTTCCACTGGAACCACAGTGGGTACAGATATCCTCCAAATCATTTTTACAGCAGGTTATGGTTCAATTGCTCAATACGCTATCTATGGTTATGTGTTTTACACTTTAGCAATGGGAATGCTGCTGGGTTCCTTATTCGGGATCCAAATTGGGGCAATAACAACAAAAGTAGTCCCCGGAACTCAAATTAAAGCTTTCTATGCCTTAGCAATCTTAGCAGGCTTTGTCAATAGACTTTTTGCACTCCCTGAGAAATTAACTCAAATGGGCTATATCTCCTTATCCGCTTCCTCAGGTGCTATAGTTACAAAGGTTGGAGTATGGTTATTCTTTGGTCTAGTCTCCATCTTTGCTTTCTGGATTATAAGTACCTTCATAAGAAATATACCGAAACTTCGGGCTGAAGCTGCTGCGGATTATGAGGCGAATGTTAAAGGAGGTGTTTCTCAATGAAGTTAGTTCAAAACAAAAAGACTTTTACCATTGGTTTTATAATGCTTATTAGTTTTGCACTATGCTATATGGGAATGATGTCACCTAACTTCGGTAACGGAAGAAACGGTCTAGAATACGCAGATGATATGTTTAATTCATTATCCAAAGGATCGGCCTACTTCATTGAAGATGCCCAAAAAGTAGCTGATGGACAGTTGGGTAAAAATATAACCTTGTCAGTCAAAGCTTCTTCCACAGACGAAGCTGTAAAATGGAGTAAACTGTACACCGGAGCTGGGGCAGCTGTAACCGTTAAAGATAGTTCAGTCAGCATCGAGGGAGATTTCGGGAAGATTTTAGGTGCAGTGGTCGCAGACAGCGATTTTATGTATCATAATGACAGCAAATCCTTGGAAAAGAAATATGGGTACGATGGTCGTGAAGCCACCTATAACTGGTATAACTCCTTGAAAAAAATCGATAGTGCTCTTAAATCAAAAGCACAGTTTCAAGAAGAATTTGACTTAGTTAAGGTTCAACAAAAAGCTCTTGAGCCAGCTTATAATTATTACGGCGTAGAAATTAAGAAAGTTAGTGAGAACAAATTAAGTCTGACCTTTTTGCTTAGTTTCTATCTGGTATATACCGTATGGTATGGCTTCGGACTCTATTATCTCTTTGATGGTCTTGGCATTGTAGTAGCCAAAACTAAGAAGGCAGCTTAGAGTTAATCAGTAATTTCCGTTATTCTTAGGTGATTAACAGATGAAATTTCAAGGTTAGATATTATTCATTAGACTTTAACCTTTTGCTACAACTAGTGGCACATCTGAGTTGATTAGTTGCAGCAAAAGGTTTTTATTTAAAAATATACTCTTTTTATGAGGGGATTGAGAGATGATGAAGAGAGAGTCTGGAATGAAAAATTATCCTATCTGGGTAGTAATTAATCCCAAACACCCAATCAGCCATGACAACTGGACACCGGTCTTAGATGAAATTCAAGACCGAGTTTATAGAAAAATGAATACTAGAATTGAAACTTCTAATATTTATTTTAGAAATGCTGTTAGTGAAAGTAGATTAGTTCCTAATACTCTGAATTGGTGGGGGCCGGAAGTAGCTAAAGAAATTGAACAGTTTAGAGAAATTGCTTATGAATATAAACCTAAGATGGTTTTTTCGTTAGGTGCATTTGCTTTCGAATTTTTAAGACGAGTTTATGAGATTAAGCCAGAAAAAGGGCCAAAGGCATGGAGTAATGCTAATTTAGGTGATGAATTTGAAAGATCCATCGAAAACTTTGATATAAATAAAACCAATATAATTCCCTTACTCCACAGAGTGGGAGCTAGTGGTAATTTTATTGATACAAACAATTACTTTTCTAGGAAGGACGGAGAGAATTACTATCGCTATGTAGGTGCGAAATTAGCTGACAAGATTATTGAGAACAAAGATCGACTCGATATATGGATCAATAAATCCTCAATTCAACTAAGCTCTTCCTGGATTGCGCCATAATTCAACATCTTTTTAGGAAAGGGGTATAGAATATGACGGATTCTAAATTTAACGTGCTCCTGTACTTTGATGATTCACAGCAAGCCTTTTATGCAGCGGTTCATACGGCAAAATTATTAAAAAATATGCCTAATATGCATTTAACGGTTGTGCAGGCCCGAGAAACCTGTGAAGATTCAAACGTTACAGAATTCTGTTGGCTTGATACAAAAGACCTGGTCAATTGGGCGATAGCGAAGGGTAATGCTCAAGGGTCCGAATATCGTTGGCCGCTAAAAGCATCTTCAGAATGGATGAAGAGAGTTTTCGCTGGATCTAACTCCTCTGATCGTGATAAATATCACCAGATACTTTCTGAAGCTAATCGAGTTTTTACCGAAAGAGCAGAGGATGTCAGTAATGTTATCATTTATTGTAATCCTGGAATTTCAGATACCTTAGACGCACTATATGATTATGCAGCAAAGAATTCATATAATTTGATAATTATGGGGACAAGAGGACTAACTACTCTAAAAATCTTATTATTTGGGTGTTTAATCAATAATTCTCCTATCCCCATGATGTTAGTGAAAAAGCTTCCCAAGGAAATTTCAAAACATTAATAAAATGTTTAATTTATAAGTAATTATTTCATCATGTGTCCTTAGAATTCTTTAGGGCATGTGATTTTTTTCTTTTGTATTAAACATTATATTTACTTAGTAAATCCTAAAAAATAAAAGCAAACTGGATGTCCAATTGTTTCTATCTATAATTACTTATATAAATTGTTATAGTAATATAGGCGATTGACGATCATTTACTCATTAATTAGTGATTATCTCATATACTAGATTATGATATAATAGGCGTCAAATGTTTTTAAAGGTGGAATTTTCATGACTGACTCTAAATCACTTAAAGTACTCCTATATGCTGATGGTTCGCCGCATTCCTTTTCAGCGACAGTATATGCTGCGAGTTTATTCGCAAGTCTCGATAATATGCAATTAACGATCTTGCATATTCACGAAAGTGTTCAAGGTTCTATTGAAGGAGACTACAATTTGTTGGAAACCTGGTCTACGAACCCACATACAGACTGGGTAGAACACTTGATAAATGATCAGGATTCCGAAAAAGAGAAGGAATACTCCGAAATCCTCGCCACAACGAATAAAATCTTAAGTCGAAAAGGACACAATGTAAGTCGTCAGACAATTTACTCAAACTTTAATATCCCGGATATTACAGAGGCTATTATTGACTACGCAACCAAAAAGAACTTTGAGCTAATAATTATGGGGACTAGAGGGCTTAACAGCTTTAAAGGTTTGATTTATGGTAGCTTAGCTCATAGTGTACTTAATAAATCGGATATTCCTGTCTTGTTGATTAAAAAACTTCCGCAAGATTTTATCGACAATTATCGTTCTGAACAATAGGATTAATAAACATACTTAAGCCCGGAAAAGATCTCTTTTCTGGGCTTAAGTATGTTTATTTGCTTGTGCTTGGCTTAATATGGTAAAATGCACTTGAAAGAGAACTTGTGGATTCTCTACTAGTCGAGTTTTTTCTTGACTTTTCACTGTAAAACTCTTCTTTTTTTATCGAAGTATGAATATATGAAAGGCAGGTAGAGATATGGCAGTAAGACTTAGCAAAGGACAAAAAGTAGATCTTACAAAGAGCAATCCTAACCTAAAGGAAATAATTGTAGGATTGGGTTGGGCGTCAAACCCTGCAGCAAGTAACTATACTTATGACTTGGATGCTTCAGCCTTTTTGATAGGGTCTAATGGTAAAGTTAAGGACGAAAATGACTTTGTTTTCTACAATAATCCTTCCGGCGGCCAAGGGTCAGTAAAGCACAGTGGGGATCACAAAAAAGGCTCCGGAGAGGGTGATGACGAGCAGATTCGTATAAATTTGTCCGCTGTACCCCCTCATATCGAGAGAATATCCTTTAGTATTACCATCAATGATGCTCAAATGAAACGACAAAGCTTTGGAGATATAAAGAACTCTTATGTAAGGATTCTCAATGCCGGTACAAATGAGCTGCTTCTCAAATATGAACTAGGAGAGGAATTCTCCGTAGAAACTGCCATTGTTGCCGCAGAGATTTATCGCCATGCCGGCGAATGGAAGTTCAATGCAATTGGCAGCGGGTTTCAAGGTGGTTTGGCAGCCCTTTGTCGTAATTTTGGTTTGGAAGTTGAGGAGGAAAGGGGAAACAACAATTCCGGCAGCCAAGGAGGAAGTCCCGGTATATCTTCCTACAGTAGTCAGCCCAGCCCCCAATCCCTGTATGGTCAAAATAGTCCTCAATCCTATAGCCAGAACTCTCAATCCTTCGGTCAGAGACCTCAATCCTTAGGGCAGAGTCTTCAGACTTACGGGCAGCAGACTCAAAGCAGTGGTTATCAAAGTGGGATGACCTGTCCCCGTTGCCATTCCCCTCAAGTTACGGCAGGGAAGAAAGGTTTTGGGCTGGGTAAAGCAGCTATCGGTGGTGTTTTGTTAGGCCCAGTTGGTTTACTGGCAGGGTTCATTGGAAGTAAAAATATGGAGTTTGTCTGTTTAAGCTGCAAAGAACGATGGAACTCCGGCAGCAATACTAATACGGCTGAGTGGCTGCAAAAGCAAACCGAAAATGCCCGGAATATTGTTAACAAATATATGGGAAAAGATCTGACGGAAGCTTTAGTAGCAGGTAGTGCTTTAGTTGCAGCGGCTGACGGTGTTCTGGAAGCTTCTGAAAGGGAGAAGCTTATTGATTATTTCCGAACGAGTCAGGAAATGCGCGGAATTAATATAAATGAAGTCGATTCTCGTTTTAATTACTTTGTACAGCGGATACAGAGTGATCTTATCTTGGGCAAAGCGGAAGCCTTGAGGGCGGTAGGAAAATTAGCAAGCAAACCAGAAGCTGCTCGCTTGGTTGTTCGTCTGTGTTGTGCAATTGGTTTCGCTGACGGAGAATTTGCGCCAGTTGAAAAAAGAGTGGTAGAAGAGATTTGCCGAGAAGTCCACTTAGATCCCAGAGAGTTCATTTTTTAGTGACAAGTTGTGGGCCGGGATACTAATATCCGGCCCAATCAAACTTGTAAAGAAGTTGCAAAAATGCACTATTGTTGTATTCATGCAACCAATTTGTAGTGAATTTGAGACTCGTAGCTGTGCCTGCCTATTTAATGGAAGAAAATGAGTAAAATAGATTGGTCCTATTTACAGAATATTAAGTAAATTAGGGTTGATCTTTTTTTTGTTCTTTTTTCTGTAAATGAGATTAGTTTGGTATGTATTTTGCTATCTATAAAATATTAGTGAGTTTTCCAATAAAGAAAGGAGAGGGGGAGTACTTATGCTTGCTGAGATTGTTCTTACTTCGCCAAATAAAGAGGTAACTCAATTGGTTGAAAAAGTACGTACTGACTTTAATATACAGATCACAATTATTGAAACTTCATTTGAGGCAGCTGTCGGCCTGGTAAAGGGCATTCTATCACAAGAACCTGACAAAATAAGAGTTATAGCCAGTGGAGGTGCTACCCTGGAGCTTTTACGGAAGGAATTAACTCAACAGCAATTGGTTAGTATTCATCCCCGAGAGTATGATATTGTCTTAGCCTTTGACAAAGCAAAAAGATATGGCGATGAAATTGCTTTATTTTTGGCTGGGTCTGAAGATTTGCCTGTCATAGAAAAGATTAGTAACGTACTCGGTCTTAAGGTAGATGTCTACGTCTATAATAATTGGCAGGAACTTGAGGTTCAGGTTGAAAATGCAGTTCAGAATGGCTGTAAAGTAGTGTTAGGTGTTGGTGATAAAATATCTGCATTAGTTAGTAAGCGTGGATTACAGTACATTTCAGTTTCGGCCGGAGAAAATACAATCCGGAATGCAATTCAGCTAGCCCAAGATATGATAAAATCCAGGTTGCGTGAAGATGTGATTGCAAAACATATAAACGCCATCTCTGCCTATGCTCACGAGGGAATTATCATGGTTAACGAGGAGAAAATTGTAACAGTTTTTAATCCCGTAGCCTCAAAACTCTTTGGCTTGCAAGAAACCGATGTCGTCGGAAAATCTTTGTATGAATTAAGCTATTGTCAATGTATGTTTGAAATATTTGAAGGATTTGAGAAAAGGTTAGGATTTGTTCACCAAGTATTAAATGGGACAGTGTTTGTCAATAAAATTCCCATAATTAACCATAACATTCCCAAAGGTGTCTTGGTTACGGTAAGAGAAATTAGGAATCAGGAAGAAATTAGAAGCAAGAAAGAAATCACAACCAAAGGACTTTTTGCTAAGTATAGTTTTAAGGATATTATTCATATTAATCCTAAAATGTCTTCAGTTATTGCTAAAGCAAAGAAATACGCAACAACTGATTGTACTGTGCTTATTCGAGGCGAGAGTGGAACTGGGAAAGAATTGCTTGCCCAAAGTATTCACAATGAAAATAGTATAAGGCGTAAAGGTCCTTTTGTTGCTGTAAACTGTGCTTCTATGGATGATAATCTCTATAAAAGTGAACTTTTTGGCTATACGGAAGGTTCCTTTACCGGTGCGAGTAAAGGCGGAAAACCTGGTTTGTTTGAGTTGGCTAATGGAGGAACACTTTTTTTAGATGAAATCGGAAAAATGAAAATGGAACAACAGGGGAATTTATTAAGGGTGCTGCAGGAGAAAGAAGTACGAAGAATTGGAAGTGACCGAGTAATTCCTGTAGATGTTCGTGTAATTACGGCTTCTAATGAAGATTTAGAAAGCTTAATAAGACGAAGGCTATTCAGAGAAGACCTGTACTTCCGTTTGAATGTATTGAAATTAATCTTGCCTCCCTTAAGAGAAAGAAGAGAGGATATCCCCAGTCAAGTGGCTTTCTTTGTAAGGAAGTTTGCTGAAAAGTATAGTAAGCCCATAGCTAATTTACCTGCATATGTTCTTAAAAAGATATCAAATATGGATTGGCCGGGAAATAGTCGCCAATTAGAACATTTCCTAGAGAGATGTGTTGTATTGGCCGATAATGAGAAAGATGCCGCGAATATTGTGTTTGAGCTTTTAGAAGAAGAATTTTTGGACACCGGAGTTTCTGATAATAATAATAACAAAACTGCTGATGGTCAAATAAGTGTCTGTATAAGTACTTTAGCAGAAATGAATAGTGAGATTGTTCGCAGAATGAGAGCTAAAGCGAAACTGAGCAATAGTGAACTCGCCTTAAAGCTTGGAATAAGTAGACCAACCTTATCAAAAATGTTGAACTATAAGTAAATTACAAACCTCAATTTTAGTTAGTTAAAGAAAGGGCTGCAAAGTTGCAGCCCTTTTATTGTTGGCGCCAAATATGGCAAAATCCTTTACACGGCAAGACAACAATTTTAACAGTCCGAAGAAACAACGAAGTGAGATAATGTCTTGAAATTGTGGTATCAGCTGAATTTCAAGGGCGAAATGTTTAGTTAGGAGCCCAGGTGCCTATAGGGATTACAATGCTAAGTGAATTAGTTCCCTCTCAGTCTCGAGGAAAGTACCTGTCTCTATATCATGCCTTTCTTCCCTTGGGAATTGCCACTGCCGGTCTCACTACCTATTACTTGCTTCCGAGCTTTGGTTGGCGGGGTGTCTTCATTGTTGAAGCTTTACCAGCTTTGTGGTTCCTGGTTATTTGGAGATACTTGCCTGAGTCAGCAAGGTGGTTAGAGTCCAAGGAAAGATATGCTGAAGCTGATCAAGTTGTTTCTAATATGGAAGAAAAAGTTCATAAAAGTATCGGTAGAACCCTTCCTCCTGTAGACGGTGTGGCTTTATCCCTCAGTCTAGCAGAAGAAGAAAGTGCTGTTGCCCAAGAACCGATAAAAGGCCTGAGCCAATTAATGACTAAGCATTACATGTCCCGGATAATAATGAGTGGCGTTTTGATGTTTACTACGATGGCCGCCTATTATGGATTGAGTATGTGGCTAAGTGCTTTACTGGTAGCAAAGGGCTTTTCGGTTACTAAGTCCATAGGTTTCGTTTCGTTAATTGCGTTAGGAGGGATTCCAGCTTTTTTACTGGTAACCGATCTTGTGGAAAGAGTCGGCAGAAAGTGGGCTGCTATTATAACAATTGTAGCCATGGCTTTCAGTGCATATGCCTACGGATCGGCGTCAACAGTTGCCTATGTCATTATATTAGGCTTAATATATCAGTTTTTTCAGTTTGGCATGACAATGGTTAATAATGTCTATATTCCCGAATTGTGGCCTACACTCGCACGAGCTACCGGAACAGGTTTTACGTTTGGGATTGGGCGTGTAGGAGCCTTCTTAGGTCCTATGGCACTAGGAGTCATCATGGGGATTTATGGGCCCCAGGCCGTGTTTATTTGCAGTTCGGGACTCTTATTGTTTGGGGCACTTGTAGTTATGATATTAGGCCCAGAGACAAAGGGTAAAATATTTTGAGTGGTTGGAGATTGAGTAAAAATTTTTACAGGAAAATTAAAGAATATTTACAATGATAAAATTCTTTAAAAGGTAGAGTGCCTGAGTTTTATTGAAATAGAAGGGTTTGGAGGAGCAGAGTTTAGATGGCATGGCAATTGCAATAAAGTAAATTAACTGAATAATCGGAAAAGTAATTTCGTCTAAGAAGGAGGATATTTTCACTAAATAATTTAGAGAAGCCTTTGTGTGCGGGACTAGCGGTCGTTAGATCTAAATCTTTAGGGCGAGATTTCTTTTATGAAGCAATGTGTAGAGATTATTCAGTGAACCGCACAGAATAGCTTTTAAGTCTCACCTGAAACGGAAAGGGGATAAGAATTCGATGAGTAGATGGATGAAAATTGAGCGTGTTCCGGCACCTGCTTTGATGCCAAAATACGGACCATTGACAGGTATGAGAGTGTTAATGACCGGTAGTATTGTTGCAGCACCTTTTGCCGCATCATTACTGGCTGAATATGGAGCCGAAGTTATTCACGTTGAGCGGCCAAATGTCGGCGATCCCTATCGTGATCAAGCACCGGTTATAAGGCGCGGCGACAGGAAGGTAAGTGCCGGATGGATTCAGGAAGCAAGAAATAAGCTCAGTCTAACCTTGGAAATAAATCTCAAGATACCGGAGTCAAAGGAAATTTTCCTCTCCCTGATCAAGAACTGTGATGTATGGGTGGAAAATATGGTTTGGACTGAAAAGTTAGGAATTACTGAACAGATGTTGTTGGAAGTCAATCCGAAGTTGATTATTGCTCATATAAGCGGCTTTGGAAGACCTCAGTTTGGTGGTGTCCCAACGGAATGCGACCGGCCTTCCTATGATCCGATTGGTCAAGCTGAAGGGGGGTATATGTTTGTTAATGGTTTTCCTGAGCCTTCCCCACCTTCACATGCAGCAACATTTATCAACGATTATATGACAGCAATGTTTGCAGTTAACGGTATTTTAATGGCTTATATTCACTCTCAAAAAACCGGTAAGGGGCAAGCAGTTGACATTGCTCAAATTGAGGCGATGAGTAAGGTTCTTAATGACACCTTTGTCCAATACTTTATGCTTGGCAAAATCAGAGAACGGAAAGGGAATAAAGTGGCAATTTTCCAACCCGGTAATTTATTCAAAACCAAGGATGAGAAGTACCTGTACATTGGAGCTTATGGCCCGGCAGTTTACGGACGCTTTGTTAAAGCTTTAGAGCTTGACCTCAATAAGTATAGTCATGAAGCGGCAGGGGGGTCGATTGAAGCCATAAACTCTGAACTCGGTCTTGAACTCAATGAGATCGCCACTGAATGGGTTGCTGCTCGCGATGCTGAAGCTGCCAAACAATACTTGTTAAGCTTAAAGGTTCCCTGTGGTATTGTCAGGACATCTGCTGAATTGGCTGCCAGTGAGCACTATCAAAAAAGAGGAAATTTCATCGAGTATGAAGATGAGACGTTAGGTGAAACCGTAAAAGGGTTTGGATTCTGTCCAAAGATGAGCGAGACGCCAGCCCAGGTATGGCGTGGGGCCCCGGCCATTGGTCAAGATACGGAAGCCATACTTAATACGCTTCTTGGCTACAGTTATAACGAAATTGAAGCTTTTAGAGAGAAGGGAGTTATTTAAATAAGTAGTTGTTGCTAATTTAATTGTCATGTTCCTTTGAAATGAAATCAATTCCTTTGAAAAATTAATAAAGGAGGCGACAAAGATGAATAAAGTTTCAATTTCAGAAGTTGTTGACAAATTAGGTGTTTCTAAATATACCTTTAAGATCTATTTCTTAATTGGGCTGGCTCTAATTTTTGCTGGTTACAACTATATGATTGTAGCTTATACAATGCCTCAGATGTCTCAAGAATGGGCATTAACGAAGATTCAAACCGGGAGTCTTTCTTCGTGGAGTATTTTAGGTCTCTTAATTGGAGGACTTAGCGCAGGGGTCATATCCGATAAAATTGGACGGAAAAAAGCGTTTGCGATCTTTGTCCTTGTTTATTCTATGTTAACATTCCCGGTTTTTTATGTACAAAGTTTTGAAGCCTTTGCTATTCTGAGGGTTTTAGGGGGAATTGGCTTTGGTGGTTGTATTCCTATAGCTGTCACAATGATGTCAGAAAGTGTGCCTACCAAAAATCGAGGATATTTTTCTGCATCGATTATGGCCTTCTATGTCTTAGGCTGGGTGGTGGCTGGTGTTGTAGCAATTTATATAGTGCCTTTGCTTGGATGGCGCGTTTGCTACCTGGTGGGTGGTATCCCAGCTTTATATGCCTTCGTTTTGATGTCCTCTCTACCCGAATCAACCCATTGGCTCTTGGGAAAAGGGCGGGAAAAAGAAGCTATTGAAATAATCAAACGTATGGAGATTTCTTCTAAAGGTCAAGCAAGTGATTGGACATCCGAGACACTGGTTGCTCCGCCTCCCCCCAATAAAGTTGGTGTTAGTGCTCTGTTTTCTAAAGAATTTCGAAAGGCCTCGATTACACTTTGGGTGATTTACTTTATGGGCTCAGTGGTTATCTACGGAATCAATGGTTGGTTACCAACATTGTTAGTAGGTAAAGGATACGGTTTAGTAAAAGGCTACTCTTTTGCCGTTCTACAAAATGTTTTCGGAATGATTGGCAGCTTTGTTACAGGTTATGTTGCGGATAGGATTGGACGGCGTACCAATGTAATTTTTGGTTGGATTTTTACAGCTGTAGCTATTCTTCTTTTAGGATATGCAACCAACCAATGGCAAGTAGTTATTTGCGGGATGTTAGTTGGAATGGCCATGAACTGGGGGCTAAGTGGTACACAGCCGCTTCTCGCAGAAGGATACCCAACTGAATTCAGGAATACCGGTGTTTCCTCGGCCCAAGCGTTTGGACGCGTCGGAGGATTTATTGGCCCTATAGCCGCTGGTTTTGTCCAGCAGATAGGAGTTGGGTTTACTGGGATCTTTATTTTCTTTGCTATCCCGGCAGTTATAGCTTCCTTTGTCGCCTTTTATATGATCGATGAGACTAAAGGGAGAAGCATTGAAAGTATCGGCAGAGCTAAATAGACCCGAAAGTGTCCGGTGGACATTTTCGCTTAAGCGGCTATCTCCAAAGAATACTTATCCGCTGAAGATCGATCCCAGGTCAGCGCGTGGGACAGCTTCGGAATGCTGGGTACGAAGACACTGTCTTCGCACTAATTAACTGGTCTTGCACGGATGTGGATGAAGCCGCCTGACCAAAAGACCTTATCAGAGCTAATCAAAGAAGGGAGAGAGAGAATAAAATGAGCAATTTACCTAAGGGAGGCAGCTTCCTTTTTAGTCAAACAAACCCCCAGGATATTTTCACTCCAGAGGATTTTTCCTTAGAACACAAAATGATTTACCGAACGGCTGCTGGTTTTGTTACGGACAAAGTTCTAACCCAGATGGATGAATTGGAAGCCAAAAAAGAGGGTTTAATCAGGGAACTGTTGGAGGCAGCCGGTGAGTTAGGTCTTAACGGAGCAGATATTTCAGACGAGTACGGCGGCATGGAAATGGATAAAATCAGCACTACAATAATTGCCGAGTGTATGGGACGATCCGGTTCCTTCGCTATGACTCAAGGTGGTCAAACCGGTATCGGCAGTATGCCAATAGTTATGTTTGGTACTCATGAGCAAAAGAAGAAGTATCTGCCAGGAATAGCATCGGGGAAAAAAGTTGGCGCCTATGCCTTAACTGAACCGGGAGCGGGATCTGATGCTTTGTCAGCTAAGACGAGAGCTGAGTTGAGTTCTGATGGGAAATATTATGTTCTAAATGGGACTAAACAGTTTATTACTAATTCGGCGATGGGGGATATATTCATCGTTTATGCGAAAATTGATGGGGACAAATTTACTGCCTTTATTGTGGATGGGAATTCGGAAGGCCTGACGACTGGGGCTGAAGAAAAGAAGATGGGGATTAAAGGATCTTCTACCCGTTCAGTGATTTTAGAAGATGTAAAAGTGCCTGCGCAAAACTTGCTATATGAAATTGGCAAAGGACACGTTGTTGCTTTTAATATTCTCAACTTAGGTCGCTACAAACTTGCTGCAAATTCTGTCGGTAATGCTAAATACGCCCTAGAATTGGCAGCTACCTATGCTAATGAGCGCAAGCAATTCGGAACTCCTATAGCTGAATTTGGTCTGATTAAAGAGAAGTTAGCCACAATGGCGATCAAAATCTACGTAACAGAAAGTATGGTCTACCGTACTGGCGGACTCTTAGAAAACATGATGAATAGCCTGGATACATCAGGTGAGGACGGAGGTCAAGTTGCTGCCAAAGGTATAGAGGAATATGCTCTGGAGTGTTCAATGAACAAGGTTTTTGCAACTGAGGCACTGGCTTATGCCGTTGATGAGGGGGTGCAAATTCATGGCGGATACGGCTTTAGTGCGGAATACACTATTGAAAGGCTTTATCGGGATGCCAGAATTTACCGGATCTTTGAGGGTACGAATGAAATTAATCGAACCATAATCCCGGTAACCTTAATGCGCAGAGAAGCAAAGGGGGATTTGCCTCTTATCGAACAAATAACTAAACTTCATGAAAAAATTGCTGGGGGGAATATTCTCCGAGAAGGAGAGGAAGGGTTAGTTCAGGCTGCCAAGGATATTTTCTTATTGACCATGGGAGCCGGTATCCAGAAGTATGGAAAGAATTTGCCAAAGCATCAAGAAATTATTGGAAGTTTAGCGGATCTGGCTATCCAAGCATTTGCCATGGAGAGTGCATGGCTTAGAGCGCAAAAGGCAGTTGTTAATCAAGGTGAGGCCAATGCCAGACTTAAGCTGAATATGGCTATGGCGTATATTAATTCAACCATAGGAATATTAGAATACACCGCAAGAGAAACCTTAACGGCTCTTGCTGAAGGTGAACAATTAACATATTTGCTGGAAAACCTTAAAAAAATAACGCATTTTTCAATTCGAAACACGGTAGCTCTAAGACAAGAGATTGCCTTTGCTATTTCCAAAGTGGGAAAATATATTGTCTAAATTGTTAAGAGGCTGCAAGTTTTGCAGCCTTAAATAATTGGAGATTTCATTACTATAAAGATTTTTTACATAATCGTAAAAGATTTTTACACTTTCAACGATGTTACAAGGACTTAAATTCTTAAATGGGGTTTACAAGAGGGTTTACGTAGGAAGCAAGGTTGGCATGCAAGTTGCAATAATAGTTTACAGAATAGTTAAAATATAATAATTAAATTGGAGGAAAGCGTCATGATTAAAAAGGTTGGGGTATTAGGTGCTGGGTCAATGGGGGGTGGAATAGCGCATTTAGCAGCTGCGAGAGGTTTTGAGGTTGTACTATGTGATGTTGAACAAAGATTCGTCGAAGGTGCAGTTAAAAGAATAGCTGGTTTCATGGACAAAAGCATACAAAAACAGAAAATGACCGTCGATGAAAAGGAAACGGCCCTGAAGAGGATTACCATAACAACAAATATGGAGGATCTTTCCTCAGTAGACCTGGTGATTGA
Source organism: Desulfosporosinus meridiei DSM 13257 (assembly GCF_000231385.2). Classification (NCBI taxonomy): domain Bacteria; kingdom Bacillati; phylum Bacillota; class Clostridia; order Eubacteriales; family Desulfitobacteriaceae; genus Desulfosporosinus; species Desulfosporosinus meridiei. The sequence continues at coordinate 1,806,137 of NC_018515.1, forward strand.
GGCAATCTTCGAGGATATGGACGTCAAAAAGAAGGCTTTTGAAAAACTTGATGCAATTTGTGGCCCTGATACAATTTTTGGTTCTAATACTTCATCAATGTCGATTACTACCTTAGCTTCTGCCACCAAACGCCCGGATAAGGTGGTCGGTTTACACTTCTTTAATCCACCCTTGATTATGAGATTGGTAGAAGTGATTAGAGGGTATTACACCAGTGATGAAACTGTCAGATTAGCATCAGAGGTTTCTCAGGGAATGGGCAAGACTCCGGTGGTCGTTCAGAAGGATACTCCCGGCTTTATTGTAAATCGAATAATGATGCCTCAATTTCTTGAAGCAATTCGTATTGTGGAAGAAGGAATAGCAACTCCAGCCGATATTGATACAGCAGTTAAGTTGGGTTTGAATTATCCGATGGGTCCCTTCGAACTGATGGACTTTACTGGTGTAGAAATCTCAGTTCATGTTGCTGATTATTTATTTAATGAATCGAAGGACATGAAATGGAATCCTCCCCAGGCGATAAAGGCTATCGTTCGGGCAGGACGGCTTGGTAAAAAGACGGGGGCTGGCTGGTACGACTATAATAAATAACTTATGAACTCGTTTTGCCGAAATTAAACATATTTTCGAGGCCCACCCACTTATAGAGGTTGGATTCACCGTCAATTAATAGCTAATTTAGGGAGGTTTTAAAAAATGTATACTAAAGTGTTTATTCCTTATGGTGGTTACTACAGCACTCCATTCGTCCGTTGGCAGGGTAGCTTGCAGAATGAACATGCTGTTGAATTGGCAGCTGCGACAACTAAAAAATGGCTTGCATCACGAGAAATAGATCCCAAGATCTTTGAATATTTAGTTTTCGGCAAAACTATCGGCCAACTATATACCTTTTATGATGCTCCTTGGGCGGCCTATCTAATGGGAAATCCTGATATATCTGGAATGCACATTACCCAGGCCTGCTCTACGTCTACAACTGTTCTAAATCAAGCGTCTGCGGCTATCGAAACTGGGCTATACGAAACCTCATTTTGTATGCTCACTGATCGGTGTTCTAACGGACCCTTCACAGTTTGGCCCAATCCAAAGGGCCCCGGTGGTGAAATGATCGCAGAAAGTTGGATGATGGATAACTTTGATGGCGGCCCTTGGAGAGGTGTGCCCATGCTACAGACTGCTGAAAACGTCGTTAATAAAGCAGGAGGAATTACTAAGGAGGATGTAGATAAGGTTACTGCCAGACGATATGAACAATATCAAGATGCCTTAGTCAATGATCGTGCATTTCAAAAACGTTATATGATCCCTGTTGACTTTAAAATCAGTAAAAAGAAAATCGGAATTGTTGAAGCTGATGAAGGGGTAACTCCTACAACCTTGGAAGGGTTAACTGCTTTGAAATCCGTCATACCTGGCGGTGTCCACTCATTTGGAGCTCAAACTCACCCGGCAGATGGCAACTGCGGACTTATCGTTACCACAAGGGAAAAAGCCCGCGCCCTAAGTACGGATAAAAATATCGAAGTGCAGATCTTAGCTTATGGTTTTGCGCGAGCGGAAAAAGCTCACATGGCAATGGCAGTTGTGCCGGCAGCTAGAATGGCCTTAGAGAAAGCGGGAGTTAGTATTACAGACGTGAAAGCGATTAAAACTCACAATCCCTTCACAGCTAATGATTTATACATGGCCAATGAGATGGGTATCGACGTAATGACAATGAATAATTACGGATGCTCCCTGATTTATGGGCATCCTCAAGGACCTACTGCCGGTCGAGCTATTATAGAGATGATCGAGGAGCTGGCAATTTTAGGTGGAGGTTTTGGTTTGTTCACTGGGTGTGCAGCAGGAGATACGGGGGCAGCTTTAGTCATTAAGGTATCTTGATTTAATAGTCTCAAATTCTCTTTCAAGGCTGCAAAGTTTTTGCAGCCTTGAATCTAAATAACTTAGCTAGGGAGGGGAGTCGGATTAGTTTGACCCGCACAGAAATTTTACTTCTTCAGCGAGAGAAAGTTTTGATGAATTTAAGTGAGAACAAAGATAACCGTGCAAAGTGGTTAGCGGCATTAATTGACATTGATGATGAAATTGAAGAAATGAGGTTAGTCCAAGCCGGACATTATGGGCGCAAAACAGGGAAGGGTTTTTACTCGTATTTTTAATAATAAAGGAGGAACTGGGATGTCAGACAGTAAAGTCGTTGAACTTCAAATAATAGAAAGTGTGGGAGTCATTACAATCAATAACCCTCCGGTGAACGCACTTACCCTAGAGGTCAGAGAAGAGTTGAAAAAAATTTTGATGGAAATTAGGCAAGCGAAGGATCTTCGAGTATTAGTGATTACAGGGGCGGGATCAAAATGTTTTGTCGCAGGTGCAGATATCAAAGATTTTCCTAAGCAGATGGAATTTGGACCAAGAGAAAATGCCACAATTTATAAGGAAATGTTTGCTTACTTGGAGGAAGCACCCATACCAGTGATTGCAGCTCTAAATGGGTTAGCTCTTGGTGGGGGATGTGAGTTGGCATTAGCCTGTGATCTTAGAATCGCTGATGAAAAGGTGAAACTTGGTTTACCGGAAGTGACTTTAGGTCTAATTCCTGGACTAGGAGGTACACAAAGACTGGCCAGGTTAATTGGGCAATCTAAAGCCAAAGAGCTATTATTTACAGGCACTGTCATTACGGCAGAAGAAGCCTTGAAGATTGGACTTGTTAATCAGGTAGTACCTTTAGGGACTGCTTTAGAAGAAGCCCTTAAACTGGCTCATAAATTAGCTAAGGGTGCTGGAGTGGCTATGGCTTATGCTAAACAGCTTGTAAACAAGGGAACGGAGCTTCCATTACAGGAAGCCTTAGAAATGGAAATGCAGCATGTTGAAAAGATTTTCAGGACAGAAGATTTACAGGAAGGGCTTGATGCGTTCATCAATAAACGCCCTCCAGTATTTAAGAACCGATGAAATAGTTAATATCTGAAAATAAATCTTGTAGCCTTTTAGGGAAATAAGTTATTGACCTAGAAGGCTGTTTTAATCACACGTAGTGATGATTTAGTCGAAGAATGTATTTAAGGATAGAGAAGGAATCAGCTATAATATACAGAATATTCAATATACATTATTGTAGAGAGGTGGAGATAATAAGTGATTGTTGGTTCTGAACAAGAAAAGTCTCGGGCCAAGCAACAGGAATTTCTCTTAGGAAAACTAGAACCAACTCCAGGACAACAGTTTTTACAACAGATCATTGATAACTCATATGACTCAATCTTTGTTACTGATAAATACGGTAACGTTCTCTTAGCCAATTCAGGGACGGGAGTATTTATGGGTTATACTACGGAAGAATTAATCGGCAAAAACGTAGAGAATCTCGTCAAAAAGGGCGCCTACGATTGGTCACCAACCATGAAGGCCATTAAAACTCGCACCGTAGTTTCGGGCATCGTAAGAAATAAACATGGTATCCAGGAAATGGCGACAAGCAAACCTCTTCTGGATGAAAAAGGAGAGATTGTCATGGTAATCACCAATGCCCGAGATAAAGATTTAGTCGAAGAATATATAGCAGCTCTTGAAAAAGAACGATCAATTGTTCACAGATATAAGACAGCTGTAGAATACTTGAGTGAAGTGGATTCCGGAAACAAGGAAATAGTGGCTGAGAGCCCCCAGATGAAACAAATTATTAAAACAAGCAATGTCATTGCTAAAACTGACAGTACGGTTATGCTAATTGGAGAAACTGGAACCGGTAAGGAAGTTATGGCAAGACATATCCATAGAAATAGTTATCGATCCAAGGAGCCGTTTATTCCGGTTAACTGTGCTGCTATCCCTCATGATTTGCTGGAGTCTGAATTCTTTGGCTATGTAAGAGGTGCCTTTTCCGGAGCAAATCCCCAGGGAAAACCGGGATTGTTTGAGATAGCCGACAAAGGGACTTTGTTTTTAGACGAACTTGCTGAATTGCCTTTATCTATGCAGTCAAAACTCTTGCGAGTCTTAGAATCCAGCGAGATTAAAAGGCTAGGAGATACAAATATTCACAATATTAATGTTCGATTCATTGCAGCAACGAATAGAGATTTAAAAACAATGATTAATCAGAAGCAGTTTAGAAGTGATTTGTACTATAGACTTAATGTTATACCAATTAATTTACCGGCACTTAAAGATCGGCCGGAAGATATCCTGGCCTTTGCTCATAAATTCCTAGAAGAATTAAATAAAAAGTACTCCTTAAAGAAACAATTCTCTACCCAAGCAACGCAGCTATTGTTTAATTATAATTGGCCAGGAAATGTGCGTGAGTTACGAAATGTTATTGAGAGATTGGTCATTACTTCTTCCAGTGACATTCTGAATTTTGATGAGGATTCTCTCGTAAATAGAAAGCCTAGTTTAAAAAACGAGCAAAGATGTCAACAAATTAGTAGGGATTATCAAGGTACTCTAAAAAATGTCATAAAATCTGTTGAAGAAGAGTATATCAATCAAGTGCTCGCTGAATGCGGAGGGCGGATAAGGGAAGCAGCTCAAAGGTTAGGAATCCACCGGACCATGCTATATCGAAAGCTTAAAGACAATAAATAACTAGAATATTTGCAGAAAAATAGTTATTTCAATTAAAAAACGGTCTGCTTTCGCTGTAAAAGTGGAAGAGACCGTTTTCACTTTACGTTCATAGAAATGAAACTGAAGAATTGAGTGAATTTATAGTACGCTTGAAGGTAGATACCTTTTCATATATACTAGAATAGTCTATTAGGGCATTCAAATTAATCGAAAAGTCTAGACATCGCAAGGGTTTACGGGTAGTGTTTTAAATAAATGTGTGCATGGAAAACAGCCTTTGGCGTCACAAACCGTGCCCATGGAGTTAAAATCAAATGATGCACCGGTGCACCATTTGGCCGCGTTGTTCCTTAATAAATGGAATAGTCGTAATATTGTGGTTGCTTAAGAGGAAAATAAGTTAATGGAGGGTATTTATTTGCCTAACAGGGAGGATTTATGGAAAAAGTTATAAACAGACCGATTCCTAAGGATACACTTATGGAGGCTCTAGGAATCCAAATCGTAGAATTAAATGAACAACGAGTTGTTGCGGTAATGCCGATCTCCAGGGCAAATAGGCAGCCTTTCGGAATGCTGCACGGAGGAGCATCAGTTGCCTTAGCTGAAACAGTGGCTAGTGTGGGGACATATAACCTCATAAACCAAGATTCTCAGCAGGCAGTTGGCTTAGAGATTAACGCTAATCATATTCGTGCTAAGCGGGATGGAAGTGTTAAAGCAATTGCAACTCCTTTGCACAAAGGGAGGACGACCATGGTTTGGGATATTAAGATCACGGATGAGGACGAGCAGTTAATCTGTGTTTCAAGGTGTACGATGGCTGTAATTAATATAAAATAGGGGTTGCAATCTCTAATCTCTAACTATAACGCTTCTAGCCTTTAAGGGCCGGAGGCGTTTATTAAATTTGGGATTTCCATTTTTTCGCTTATTTTTGAAGGGATTCGATATATTGCGTAGAATAATTTAAAGACTAAGTATCACTTAGATTGAATATTGCCATAATCTTATTAGATGTTTTTATGAGGAGACGACAATAGGAAATGAACATACAAATATTCGGAGTCAAAAAATGTTTTGATACTAAAAAAGCAGAACGGTATTTTAAAGAACGAAAAATAAACTATCAATTTATTGACTTAGGGATAAAGGGCTTAAGTAAAGGTGAACTCCAAAGTGTAAAAACGGCAGTAGGCTTGAATAAATTGATTGATGTAAGCTCTAAAGATTATAAAAGATTAAATATGAATCAGATTATCTCTCCCAGCGGTAAAGAAGAGATGCTGCTAAATAACCCCAGTCTGTATAATACCCCTATTGTAAGAAATGGCAAGCAGGCTACCGTTGGTTATGAACCAACTATTTGGGAGTCCTGGCAAGAATAAGGAGGGAGAAGCTACGGAGATCAGTAATGGAAATAGGACTGTTTTAAAACAATCCAATAATATTTTTAAAGATATACTGTCTCCTTTGCAGGAAAGGGGTACTAAGTACGATGTATATTTTTATAGAATTATTGGATGCGATGACGAGACAGAGTATCTGACTCGAATTACAAGTTTACACCAAGAATTAAAACTTACGGATAACTATATTCTATTTGACAATTCCATTCCGGTAAGTACTGATTTGAGCGTTATTGAACGATTAAGGCAGTTATTTAAGCCTGTTCCCCTTAAAGACTTTAGCAATGGAGCCCTAGCAAATCTATTGGATTCTCAGGGTTATTTTTCTTTAAGCTCAAACAGCGAGTTGAATCGATGGATAAGAAATGCCTTTGATACAATTTTTAATCTCTACATAGCCAATGAATTTGAGATTAATTTAAGTATGGCTGTAAACTTCGGGACTAAGCTTTTGCTCTGGTTTGGAGATTACGGCAAAAAAATTCTTAAGAAGTCCCCCTATAATCCTAAGGTGATTTACTGGGGTAGCCCAAAGAAACATGAAGTATATTACCTTATTCTAATGTCCCTTATCGGCTGTGATGTACTTGTACTCAATACTACATTCAGAGACGAACTTGAATTCGTAGATAAGAACAATGAGTACTCGATGCTTATCAAATATTCCAAAGACCTACCAATACGTTCATTTCCTGAGAAAGCTAAGAAAGAAGTAAGGGAAAAGGACTTACCAAAGGCTATAAAGAAGGAACCTGAGTTGCCGGTAGACCAACAAAAGCCAAGAGATTTAATTAACCTAAATGATCCAATAGTTATCGTTAAATTGAAGAGAACTGAGACTATATTCCAAGAAATGCTTGTTCCTCTAAAAATGCGAAGTGGTTACATAGGGCATCCCTATCCCATACTGCCAACTTATTTTGTTCGTTACATTGGCATACCGGTCTCTTCCGATGATTGGGAGGCAGAGTATTATAATAGTCTCTATGACTTGGATCGATCTCTACAGTTACTGGGGAATTATCTGAAGTTTATTGATGGTATTCCGGCACCTAGTGCGGATGAGAATTCCTCCATTCCCTCTGGGTTTAGCAGTTATCCTTTTAAAGATAGATCAGAGGTCATTGAACAAATTTTAAGAGCAGAGATACTTCCGCAATTCAATAATGAGCTTTTCGATAACACAATTAAAAAGACGTTTGTTGAGATAGTTGATCTTTTTGCTGAGAAAATCAAAAATGCTAACTTATCGATAGTTTCAAATTTTTCATTGAAAATAGTCACTTGGTTGAACCGGTATGTGGTTCAATTATTTCCAAAAGCCTCCTTAAGCCAGAACCCGGATCATAATCCCAAAATATTGTTCCATGGTCAGATTAAAGCCCACGAAGTTTTTCTCTTATATGCCTTCCATAGGTTAGGGTGTGATGTCCTTTTTGTTCATTCGGAAAAAGAGGGGGACAAAACCTTTCAAATCTTTGATAAGGATAATGAGCTGACCCATCTGATTCAGAATTCCCATAATCTGGCCTTGGAATCCTTTCCGACTGAAGAAAGATACATTCGTAAAAGTACAATTGCTTACAATGCCTCTAAAGAAATTGAGGAAGTAATATATGGAGAAGATGTCGGGCTTTTCAAGCCATGGCAGTTCGAAAATTATGGAACTCAACCCATCACCCTTAAAACTACCTTTGATGAACTTAAGATATTATGGAGAGAACCTGCAAAACTGCGACCGGAGTTCAAAATTCAAAACAAAAAAGTTTATGTACCTAACTTATTTGCTAAAATTAACGGAGTTAGCGAAGACTTAAATTCTTATTGGCAGGACTTAAGAAACCTCTCATCAGCCCCAAATACTAAGCTTGTAAGTGGTCTGCCCTTCACAAACGTAAATTACACTAAACAGGAACTATATCAGGCGAGTTATTTATTAACCGACCAGGGGCTTTTGAATGAAGCAAAAGTAATAATGAGCAAGCATTATAAATTTAACCATCTTAGAGCACCCTTACAGCATTTTTTAATTGGAAAAATTAATGAACTAATTGGCTCTGACCTGTTTGTAACAGCTGTAGATGACAAATTTAAGCTAAAGATGATTATGACTATGTTAACGATGGACGATGAAATTCTAAAGCTGATCGAAGTCTTTGATTTTCCTCAAGAGATTCCCAAAATCGTGATTTATGATCATAAAAAACAATCCTTCAGTGAAAGCGATGGCATTATCCTTGCATATTTTAACCGTATTGGTCTAGATATCCTAGTTTTAACTCCAACGAGCTACAAAACCATTGATCAATACATTAAGCCATGTTTCTTTGATCTTTTTCAGCTTCCACAGGTCAAGTTCGATTTGGATATGCCCTCTTTAGCTGATATCCCAGGGGCTTCTTCCCAAAAACCAGGGCTATTATCACGTTTCTTTCATCTGCGATAGATTCGAGTTTACTGCAAAATTTACTTTAATAAAAAAAATTTGAGGAGGAACTTCGATGGAGATTCAAGGATTTACTACAACTTTGACGGAAGATAAAAGTCTAGTCCCAGCCCCAATTCCGGAGTTTGATATCGAAAAGCAGAAAAATGAAGTTAAGACTAAGGTCATGGAGAGTCAGGAAGTTCGCAGTATCGTACGACAAATTAATCTGGAAGATGTTAACTCGATAATGACATTTGGCAAAAACACAGCTGAAGAAGTTTCTAGGTTTTCTGATGCTATTTTGCATTCCATGCAGTCAACTAAAGTTGAAGATTCAGGCGAATTGCTAATTCAGCTTAATAAGATTATGGACAAGTTTGATATTAAGGATTTTGAGGACAAACCTCCCGGCTTTTTTGAAAAGATTTTTTCTAAAGCTAAAAACACTGTCGATGCTTTGTTTAAAAAATACAACTCCATGGGGGATGAAGTTGACAAGGTCTTTGTGACACTTAAGAAATATGAAGCCGAAATCGGTGCTGCTAACAAACATCTGGAAGACATGTTTAATAAAAACGTCGAGTATTATGAGCAGTTAGGACAATACATTTATGCCGGTCAAGTTGTTCTTGCCGAGCTTAAGAATAATATTGTTCCAGCAGCTCAAGCCAGAGCGAACGAGACAGGAAACCAAGTTGATCAAATGAACGTTAATAACTTGCTGCATGTTCAAGAAATAATGGAACAGAGAATTTATGATCTACAGCTGGCTGAAAACGTTGCCGTCCAGAGTATGCCCACCATCAAAGCTATAGAGTATGGTAACTATAACTTGGTTCGTAAGATTAACTCAGCATTCGTTATTACTATGCCTATCTTCAAACAGTGCTTGGTTCAGGCAATTATGCTAAAACGCCAATCAGTTCAGGCTAAAGCAATGAGCGCCTTAGATGAGAAAACAAATGAGCTGTTACTTAGAAACGCAGAAAACACTGCCCTTCAATCGAAAATGGTTGCCAAACTGGCCACGGGCAGTTCGGTAAATATTGAAACCTTAGAAAAATCATGGCAAACTATTGTAAAGGGTATCGAGGATACGAAGGCAATTCAAGAGGAAATGAGACAAAAACGGATTGATGGTACACGAAGGTTGGAGGTTCTCAAACAAGATTTTGTCAACCGTGGGATTGTCAGATAAGTAAAAGCCAAAAAAGATGATTTCTGCTAAACAGGAATCATCTTTTTTGGCTTTTACTTATTATTGAATAATTTGACCTAAATCTTTTAATTTGACATTTAGATAGTTTAGGAGTAATATCCTTCGTGTGCGAAATATTTCTATACGAAATGATTGTGATACCATTTCAAGTTAATGGAGGAGCTTATGGAAAACGAAAATAAAAGTGCAATGGTCGCAAGTCTTTTTCAGGAAGTAATGATGCTCTTTAGAAGCAGTATGAGTAAAGTGTTTGAAGACGTGGGCATAACTCCACCCCAAGGCATGGTTCTTGGGTTCTTAAGTAAAGAAAAAAAATTAAAAATCAATGAGCTGAGCAGCAAAATGAATCTGTCAAATAGTACCGTGTCAGGTATTGTTGACAGGCTTGAAAAACAGGGCATGGTAGAAAGATTAAGAAGTGAAACCGACCGGCGGGTGGTCTATGTGAGTATAACCCCAAATTTCAAGGACATGCATGAATGCTTTCACGTAAAATTTGAGAGAAAGATGGAAAACGTTTTGAGCAAAGGCAGCTCCAAAGACCTTGAAAAAGTATACGAGGGATTGAGTACCCTGAGAAATCTATTAAGAGAATATGATAAAGATTAATATCAACTGAGGTGAGATTTATGCTTAAGCTATTTAGATTGCTCAAACCTTATACAGCATATATCGCTGCTGTAGTAGTGCTGCTTTTTGTTCAAGTTATATCTGACCTTTATTTGCCAACCTTAATGGCTAACCTAGTTGATATAGGAATTGTGAGTAAAGACATTAATTATATCCTAAAGACCGGTGGTTTTATGCTGCTTATTGCCGCAGGAGGAACTATTTGTGCAATTATTGCTGCTTATCTGTCTGCTAGAACATCCATAGGCTTTGGGAAAATAATTCGCCAAAAGCTCTTTAGCAAAGTTGAAAGCTTTTCCTTGCATGAGTTTGATAAATTTGGCACAGCAACACTTATTACAAGAACAACTAATGATGTTAACCAAATGCAGCAAGTATCAGTTTTAATCCTTACGATGATGGTGACGGCCCCCCTTACAAGTATCGGTGGAGTTGTTATGGCCTTGCAACAAGATATATCCTTATCCTGGGTTTTAGTTGTTGTAATACCGGTATTGTTTGCAATTATTGGAGGAACGTTATTTAGAGCTTTGCCCCTTTTTAAATTAATGCAGGAAAAGCTTGATAAGTTAAATCTTGTTTTAAGAGAAAACCTGACCGGCATTAGGGTCATACGAGCATTTAATCGCATCGAGAAAGAAAAAGTTCGATTCGATGATGCTAATGCGGATTTAATGCAGAACGCCATTAAAATCAATCTAATTATGGCTGCCTTAATGCCTGCCATGATGTTGATTATGAATTTAACGACGGTAGCTCTTGTCTGGTTCGGAGCTATCAGAATTGACTCGGGAGCCATGCAGATCGGATCGCTTTTAGCGTTTATCCAATATGCAACCCAGATCCTATTCTCATTGTTAATGTTAGTGATGTTGTTTATCATGATTCCCCGTGCTCAGGTCTCTGCGGTCAGGATTAATGAAGTGCTCGAGACAGATTTAGATATCAAAGATCCTCATGAGCCGATAACAGTGACTCAAGGAAAAGGACTGGTTGAATTTAAAGATGTTTCCTTTAGGTATCCCGGTGCAGATCAGCCTGCTATTAGCAACCTCAATTTCGTTGCCAAGCCAGGTGAGGTGACGGCAATTATTGGAGGGACAGGATCAGGTAAATCGACCTTAATCAATTTGATCAGTCGTTTCTACGATGTAGAAAAGGGGAGTATTCTTATCGATGGAATCAATGTTAAGGATATGAGCCAGAAAGCATTAAGAGCAAAGATAGGCTTTGTCCCACAAAAGACTGTTCTTTTTTCAGGGACAATTGCCGAAAATATTCAATATGGAAAACAAGATGCTAGTTTAGAAGAAATGAAGCATGCAGCAGATGTGGCCCAAGCTACAGAATTTATTCTAAATATGGAAGCAGGTTTTAATCATGCCATTGCCCAAGGGGGAGCCAATATTTCTGGAGGCCAGAAACAACGGCTTTCTATTGCCCGTGCTCTCGTACGAAAACCGGAGATATACATTTTTGACGATAGCTTTTCAGCCTTGGATTTTAAAACTGATGCCAAACTACGCGCGGCGCTAAGACCAGAGATTGAAAAGGCAACAGTTTTCTTAATCGCTCAGAGCGTACCCACTGTGAGGGAAGCTGATAAAATTATTGTTTTAGATGAAGGAATTATTGCAGGTATTGGCACTCATGCGGAACTGTTGAACAATTGCAGAGTATATCGTGAACTTGTAGCTTCACAATTGTCTGAGGAGGAAGTAGGATGAGTCAAGACCGTAATACAAACAATGAAAAAGGACTTCCTGGGGGAAAACAGGGCGGGCCTATGGGGGCGCTAGGAAAACCCGTAGAAAAAGCCAAGAATTTTAAAGGAACTCTTAGGAGGTTGCTGCAATATTTAAAGCCCCAGAGAACAAAATTTTTGTTTGTTTTTATAACTGCCAGCCTTAGTACAATTTTTAGCATCCTTGGACCTAAGATCATGGGGAAAGGGGTTACGAAAATCGGCGAAGGTCTAGGTGCAAAAATGGTAGCAGCACAGACTGGGAAGTCTGTTCCTTCCTTGGATTTCACCTATATTGGTCAGATAGTGTTAATCCTGATTGGTTTGTATATTATCAGTGCTGCATTTAGCTACCTGCAGCAGTATATCATGGCCGGAGTTGCCCAGAGGACTGTTTACAAGCTGCGCAAGGAAGTAGATGAGAAGCTTTCCCGCCTTCCACTTAAGTTCTTTGATGCCCGGACTCATGGCGAGATTTTAAGTCGTGTTACCAATGATATTGACAATATTTCTACCACTCTGCAACAAAGCCTTACCCAACTGATAACCTCGCTGGTTACTATAATAGGGGTTATCGTAATGATGTTGTCGATAAGTCCATTACTAACTTTAATTGTGATTTTGACCTTGCCTCTTTATATGGTAGTTACGATTAAAATTGCAAAGCGTTCCCAGAAACACTTTTCTGCACAACAGAAGTCATTAGGTGAACTTAACGGACTTGTTGAAGAAGCCTATGCCGGACACAAAATTGTCAAAGCATTCGGGCACGAGGACGAGACCTTTGCAAGGTTTAAGGCAATTAATGAAAGACTCTACCAAGCAGGCTATAAAGCACAGTTTATTTCCGGGATCATAATGCCTCTTATGAGATTTGTAAGTAATCTCGGGTATGTGATGATTTGTGTTGTTGGTGGTGTTTTTGCAACAAGAAACATGATCAGCATCGGAGATATTTTAGCCTTTATTCAATATTCAAGACAGTTTACCCAACCCATTGTTCAGACGGCAAATATTGTGAATATTATTCAATCAACCATTGCATCGGCTGAACGTGTTTTTGAACTGCTTGATGAGACTGAAGAAGTCTCCGATGATATTGAGGCTAAGTTAGTTCCGTTCCCCAAAGGAAATGTGCGCTTTGAAAATGTGGATTTTAGCTATAAAGAAGAAGAAGAGCTCCTGAAAAAAATCAATGTTGATGTTAAACCAGGAAGTACGATTGCAATTGTAGGGCCAACAGGTGCAGGTAAAACAACACTAGTAAATTTGTTAATGCGCTTTTATGAGATCAGCAATGGCAAGATATCCATCGATGGAATTGATATCAGGGATATCAAACGCGGTTCTTTACGCAGTATGTTCGGTATGGTTCTTCAAGACACCTGGTTATTTAATGGCACAATCTATGAGAATATTGCTTACGGGCGTGAAGACGCTAGTGAAGAAGAGGTTATAAATGCGGCAAAAGCTGCTCACGCTCACCATTTTATCAAAACACTTCCGGAAGGTTATAACACAATCTTAAATGAAGAAGCTTCAAATATATCCCAGGGTCAAAAGCAGCTATTGACAATCGCCAGAGCTATCTTAGCCAACCCTGTCATCCTTATCCTGGATGAAGCTACAAGCAGCGTTGATTCACGAACAGAGGTTTATATCCAAAAGGCTATGACTGAACTGATGAAGGGCAGAACTAGCTTTGTCATTGCCCATAGGCTTTCTACAATCAGAGATGCAGAGCTAATTCTGGTTATGAATCAGGGGAGTATCATTGAGATGGGCAGTCATAAAGATCTGCTGGCTAGGAAAAGTTTCTACGCAGATCTTTACAATAGCCAGTTTACAGGAAGAAATATAGAAGTCGTGTAAAACAATCAGCAAGCGTTCTCCCTCCACGGTCTAATAGAGTGGAGGGAGAACGCTTTTTCCGCGGTTAAAGGAGCAGGATAGTTATTGTCAAAAAAGTCAAAATAGGTTATACTCTAGTTATAAAATTGTTGGTATACAAACAATTGGGCTACAATTAATTATTGTACAAACAGATTTTCAGAACCATTCTTAAGGAATGGATAATACTCACCTAAAATGAATGGTTAATGAGGTGAATAACACTTTGACAAATGAGAACAGCAGAAATCCATCAAGATATGTTTGCTACAAACTAAGCAGAGTAATGAGAAAGGTACATAGATATTATGAAGGAAACCTTTCCCAGTATGGAATAACTCCATCTCAATTTTATGTTTTGAGCGCGGTGTGGGAAAAAGACGGCCTTAAATTTAAGGAACTTGCCAAAAGTTTAGAAATGGATGGATCTACCCTTACCTCCATCTTGGATCGCTTGGAACGGCTTGACTTAGTGGAAAGAGGAAATGACCCGGAGGATAGACGATCCCTCCTGGTATTTTTAACGGAACAAGCTAAGGAGAACATCATCGAAATGGCCCATTTAGCTGAAAAGCTTGACCAAGAAATTAAAGAGCGCTTCACGGAAGAGGAGTTTGCCACCTTTGAGAGAGTTCTAGAAAAGCTTTCTTTGGATTAGGCATCAATCTTCAAATTATTATATTTATTGAAGGGGGAATGTTAAAAATTTTCCATAAAAATAACTGAATATTCAAACCTTATTGCCTGAAATGAGCTTGCTTGGGTTACTTAGAGGAAAATATTATGAGGAGGGTTCTTGATGTCAATTTTATTTTCACCAGCTCAAATTGGAAAACTTGAGCTGCGCAATCATTTGGTCATGACTCCAATGCATTTAGGTTATAGTCTAAATGGAGAGGTCAATGATCAACTGATTGAGTTTTATCGCGCACGAGCTAGAGGTGGAGTAGGTCTAATTATTATAGGTGGGTGTGGAATCGATCGGATTGGAAATGCCTTTGGAATGATTCAATTAGATGATGAAAGATATATTCCGGGCCTGCGTCAGTTAGTTGATGCTGTCCACGCGGGAGGGGCAAAGATTGTTCCCCAGCTTTATCAAGCAGGGAGATACGCCCATCCCGCTCTCACCGGTAAGCCTTCAGTAGCTCCTTCTCCAATTGCTTCCAAATTGACAGGGCAAACCCCGGAAGAACTTACCGAGGAAAAAATTCAGGAAATAATTGCTTCATTTGTCAAAGCTGCTATAATTGCGCAAAAAGCCGAATTCGATGGAGTTGAAATTATAGCTAGTGCTGGGTATCTAATATCCCAATTTCTTTCTCCGGTAACCAATCAGCGAAAAGATCGTTATGGTGGAGACCTAGAGGCCCGTATGACCTTTGGACTAGAAGTGGTAGAGGCGGTTCGCAAAGCAGTCGGACCGGACTATCCTATGATTGTACGAGTAGCCGGTAATGATTTCGTACCTGGCAGCAACACCAATTCAGAATCCCGAGCCTTCTGTCAAGCTCTGGAGAAAGCCGGGGTTAATGCCCTTAATGTAACTGGAGGATGGCATGAAACTCAAGTACCTCAGCTCACCATGAATGTGCCTCCCGGAACTTACACTTATCTTGCTTATGGCATTAAACAGGCGGTTTCTATTCCGGTTATTGCCTGTAATCGAATAAACTCTCCTGAACTAGCAGAGAGTATTTTAGAGGAGGGTTTGGCAGATTTTGTCGGTATGGCAAGACCACTGTTAGCTGATCCTGACTTGCCCAATAAAGGGAAAAGTGGACAATCAGATAGAATTCGTCCTTGTATAGGATGTAATCAAGGCTGCTTAGACAATATTTTCCGCCTTAAGCCGGTCAGCTGTTTGGTAAATGCTGAGGCTGGAAGAGAGTTTGAACATGGTTCTATCGGTCAATCTGTTGACAGACAGCAAATCCTTGTGGTTGGAGCCGGCTGTGCAGGAATGGAGTTTGCGAGAGTCGCTTCACTTCGTGGTCATAAGGTAACAATTTGGGAAGAGAGTGGGGAGGCCGGCGGACAATTGGCCTTAGCTGCAGCTCCTCCGGAACGACAAGACTTCCTATACTTTAGAAATTACTTGGTTAACGCCTGTAGGGAGCTTGGGGTAACAATTCACTATAATATAAAGGCTACACCAGAGACGATCTTGTCCGCAGTTCAGAATGGAGAGTTTGAGCGGGTAGTTATTGCCACCGGAGCGCGCCCTATTACACCATCCATAAAAATTACCGAAGGGGTAAAGGTACTGCAGGCCTGGGATGTATTATTAGGTCGTGAAAAGACAGGACGGAATGTAGTTATTGTCGGGGGTGGGGCTGTTGGGGTGGATACGGCTTTGCTTTTAGCGAAAGCAGGTACATTGAATAGCGATACCTTGCGGTTTCTGATGGAACAACAAGCCGAAACAGATCAAGAGCTTCATCAGTTGTTGACACGAGGAACGAAAAAGATTACTGTTTTAGAGATGGCCAAAGGAATTGGGAGAGATATCGGTGCCAGTACCCGTTGGTCAATGTTGGCAGATTTGAAGCGCCATAAAGTAAACTGCTTGGATAAACACACGGTGCTGGAAATTCATCCGGATGGAGTTTTAGTAGAGTGTTCCAATGACAATACTCAAAAGGTTATTCCTGCAGATACTGTTGTATTAGCTATAGGCTCCCGTTCAGAAAATGAACTCTATAACGCATTACAAGATAAGTTAGAGAAAATTAGTATTATTGGAGATGCTGCAAAGCCGCGCAAGGTTCTCGATGCAATTCATGAGGCTTATTCAGAGGGGATTAAATAATCGAAGCAAGAGTGTGAAGTTAGAGGTGCGAAAGACGTAAGGCTGGGGAAGTTCAAGTTGCGTTGTTATTTTCGTGTGTCTGGCTTCGAATCTCGCTTGAGGAGGGTAAATCAGCATGGGTCATATTATTAATTCTAAAGAAGAGATTTATAACGCGCTGGCTGAGCGCCTAAGCAAAACACCGGAAGGAGCGCCTATTAACGAACATCTGATGGCGATTCTTCATCGACTTTATACAGAAAATGAAGCTTTAGTAGGCAGCAAATTTTCTTCAATTCCTATGCCTTTAAAAAAGATTTCAGCTCTGACTGACATTGAAGAGTCAGAATTAAAAATTATATTAGACGGAATGTCAGACAAAGGCTTGGTACTGGATATACCGCGCAAAGATACCTTCTATTATATGTTAACACCCATGTTAGTCGGATTCTTTGAATATACCTTTATGCGCACTGGAAGTCAGCTTGATTTAAAAGAGTTGGCCGAGTTATTTGAAACGTATTTTCACAGCCCAGGTGTAATGAAAGAAATTGCCGGTATGGATACTAAAGTAATGCGGACTCTTATCTATGAAAATGTTATCCCCTTGGCAGTTGAAACTGAAGTATTAGACTATGAGAAGGCAACGGAAGTAATCAGGCAATCAGGCGGAGGTGCGATTACGACTTGCGCGTGTCGTCATGAGGCATCACATTTAGGTACAGCTTGTGATGCTCCGACGGAGGTATGCATCTCTCTAGGTGGGGCAGCGGAATGGATAGTCCGCAAAGGGCTAGGGAAGCCGGCAACGGTGGAGGACTTGTTAAATGTCCTTAAACAAACCCAGGAACTGGGGTTAGTCCATCTATGTGATAATGTCATGAATAAACCAACCTATATTTGTAATTGCTGTGGTTGTTGCTGCAAAGTATTGCGCGGTATCAATGAACAGCAAGTCTTCGCCACTCATCCCAGTAATTTCATCCCATCCCCGGATTTGGAAAGTTGTGTTGGCTGCGGTATTTGTGAGGAAAAATGTCACATTCATGCCATTACTATGACGAATCAAGAAGATGGTACAGTTATCCCAGTCATAAGCAATGAAGTTTGTATTGGTTGTGGAGTATGTTCACAAGCTTGCCCAAGCGAATCCTTAGTCATGTCTCGCCGATCAGAAATAGCTATACCTCCGGAAAACATTAAGGAAAAGTTTAGAAGAATGGCTGCTGAGAAAGGGAGATAATTGGCAAGAGGATAAGAAATAACCAGTCCGTATGATTGATTGGTTTCTGCAATAAACAAGCGACCACTCTCACAGTTTAGGTGAGGGGTCGCTTGTTTGCGATTTTTTACAAACTGACTATCTATTTTGCGAGGATTAAGGTAAATGATCAATTTCCATGGTTAGTGAACAAAGAGAGTGTTCAATTTCCGTGGCATAGTTCTTGTTGACTAAAGCAAAGATATGATCTCCGGCATAAATTCTTGTATCCCCTTGAGGTATGATCTCTTGATCTCCGCGTTTAATATTTACTAATAAGCAATGTTTGGGCCAGACAATAGTTTTGATAGTTTTACCACTAATTTCCGAACCTAAACAAACAATGGTTTCGATTAAGATCATTGTCTCGGCATTTTTAGGGAGAGGTTGTTTTTTGGCTAGGATTCGATCGTAGAGTGCTTCATATATTGGTTTTGTTTTTAAAAGATCACTTGCTAGGTAAGCGACGGTAGAAACTGTGATAAGCGCCCACAGATGACTAAAGGAGCCCGTCATTTCGGTAATAAGAATACTTCCGGTTATAGGCGCTTTAACAACCGCCGTAAAGTAGGCTGCCATTGCGAAAATTATAAAATTATTACTGTAGAGCGGGCTGATATGAAAAGTATTAACAATTAAATCGTGATAAATATTACCCGTAAGAGCGCCAATGACTAAGATCGGTAAGAATATGCCCCCAGGAACACCTGTCCCATAGCTGATTAAAGTAAAGAAAAATTTCACCAATACTAAGAGGATAAGAAAGCTCAATGAGAAATAGTGTTGGTTTAGAGAGTCTATTAATTGATTACCGCCACCGAGTACTTCGGGAAGAAGGTAACCTAAAACACCGGCAATCAGCAGTGGAATAGCAATAATTACTGTGTTCGGGAGACTACCTAATTTATCCTTTAGTTCCATGGTCTTTAATAATGAACGGTTAAAAAGGCCGCCAAAAAGGCCGATTATTAGACCTAATCCAATTAAGTGAATATAATAATTGACTGGCAGAATTGGTAGTTGTGGAAAATTGAAAGCCGAAGATGACCCATAAAATAGCTTAGTTACTAAATCTGCTGAGAGAGAGGCGGCAACTGTAGACATCAAAATAGCTGGAGAAAAGTTTTTGTTTAATTCTTCCACCGCAAAAATAACGCCAGATAGGGGTGCATTAAAGGCTGCTGCTAAACCTGCACTCGCCCCGCTGGTAATTAAGAATTTCTCTTCTATTTTTAAACGGCCTAACAGTCGGCTTACTCCTTGACCAACTGTGGCGCCTATTTGCACGGAAGGCCCTTCTCGCCCTAAGGATAAACCGGCGCCAATGGCCAGGATGCCTCCAAAGAATTTAAGTATGAGAACGGTTAACCACTTGATTTTTAGGTGCCCGGTTAAGATGCCTTTTACTTGTGGAATACCGCTCCCGCTTACTAAGGGCTCTTTTTTAACAATAAGATTCAGTGTGAAGGCTATGAATACAAGTCCAAGGGCTAAACTTATTATTTTATAGCTGGACCAACTTGTTGTATGGTAAATTAATTCCCTTAATGACTCTGCCTGTTCTAAACCATATCGGAAGGCAACAATAATTAAGCCGGAAAAAAGCCCTATGATAATTCCTTCAAAAAATACCTTAAGCTTAAAGTCTCGCCAGTGAATCAATCCATCAAATGTTTTACCAGTCAAAATATTACCTCCGTCAACGATTCTCGAAAGCAAAATATTATTTCACAGCAACTTTGCGTTCTTAAAAATTATAGTCTAATCTTTTCGAGAATGTAAAGTAGATTATTGGTATATTTACTAATAAGTGTGACCCTTTTCACAGCTTCCCTATCCGGATCCGGCTATAATAAGGTATCAATTAGGCTGGGAGTGAGTTGTGAATGCAGGAATTAAGGAAAACGGTAGCCCCTGTAGATTTCTTAAATAAGGGATATTTAGAATGCCTTGGAAAAATGGTTCGATTTTTACAGATAAACTATCTTTCCAAAATGAAAGGTGAAAAGAAAGGGCCTCCACTTCCTTATCCTTCACTGTTGGAATCGATTTTGACTTGGCTGGGCTCTTTTCTGGGAATAATAGCTATAACTCTATTTGCTCACACGCTAGAACTTCCTGTTGTAGCATCCTTTGGCGCTTCAGCAGTCCTGATATACGGTGTTCCGGATGCTCCTTTGTCTCAACCCCGTAATGTTGTTTTGGGACATACATTGTCTGCGGCGGTGGGAGTAGCGACAGTCATGGTGTTTGGGTTAACATGGTGGTCTCCTGCCTTGGGAACTGCTCTGGCATTAGTTGTTATGCTTCTCACTAAGTCAACTCATCCTCCCGGTGGGGCTACGGCCCTATTTGCTGTCTTGAGTCAAGCGGAACCCATCTATATCTTTACTCCAATTCTGGTTGGGGCCATAATCCTTGTGATAATCGGAGTTCTTGTCAATAACTTGTCACCAAAGAGACGTTACCCAAAGCATTGGTACTAAGTAAGCCGGAAGAACGGTGTAGAATTGATAAATTGGTGGTGCTAGTTTTAGCGGTATTTTAGTTATTATCTCATTAAAACCGCTAAAACTCAGCTTCTTGTAACTTCTTTTGTTATTAATAAGACAAGACATCTGGACAAAACGGTTAACTTGATGATATCGTACGTATTGTCTATTTTATTGTTATAAAGTGTTAGGAGTGAACTGTTCTTGTCAGCGAAGCAATATAACGCAGATTCTATTCAGGTCTTAGAAGGACTGGAAGCAGTACGTAAACGTCCTGGCATGTATATCGGCTCTACCGGAAGCAGAGGACTACATCATTTAGCCTATGAAATTATTGATAATGCTATTGATGAGGCAGGAGCTGGATTTTGTGATCAAATCTCAGTGATTATTAATAAAGATGGTTCGATAACTATTGAGGACAATGGACGCGGAATTCCGGTTGATATACACCCTTCCAAAAAAGTTCCCGCTGTGCGCTTGGCCTTTGAGACCTTGCACGCCGGAGGAAAATTTAGTGGAGAGACTTATAAAACTTCGGGCGGACTGCATGGTGTCGGAGCAAGTGTAGTCAATGCCTTGTGCGTTTATTTGACCGTTGATATTAAACGGAACGGCAAATTATATCGTGTTGAATACACAGATGGAGGGCAGCTTAAGTCCGATCTAGCTATTGTCAAGAAAAGCATTAAAGGCACAGGTACAATAGTTACCTTTAAACCCGATCCGCTAATATTTAAAGAAACCACGGTTTTTAAATATGACACTTTGAGAAGTCGACTTATGGAACTTTCTTTTCTGAATAGTGATTTGACAATTATTTTGACAGATACTCGAGGGGAATTAAAATCTGAAACATTTTCTTCAAAAAACGGAATTATTGGTTTTGTAGAGCATTTAATTAATGAATCAGGTTTTTCCCCAGTACATAAGAAAGCGATTTATTTTACAGGGGAAAAAGATGAAGTAGTTCTGGAATGTGCCATCCAGTACAATCATAGTGATGAAGAATCCCTGCATTCTTATGTCAATAATATCCCTACAGACGAGGGGGGAACTCATGAGTCGGGGTTCCGAACAGCTTTAACTAAAGCCTTCAACATCTATGGGAGAAAAAATAATATTTTCAAGAAAGAGGAAAACCTCATCGGGGATGACCTTAAGGATGGGTTAACCTGTGTACTCTCTCTAAAAATCAAGGATCCTCAATTTGAAGGTCAAACAAAAACGAAGCTTTCAAACATGGAAGTTGAAGGTGTCGTTCAATCAATAACCAATGAGGGGATTACCCAATTTTTTGAAAAAAACCCCTCAATAGCGAAGGACGTCATTAATAGAGCATTGACAACCTGCCTGATTAGACTTGCTGCGAAGAAGGCCAAAGAATTAAAAAAGAAAGCTCGAGATGCTGAGATAAAGGCTTTGAGCGGTAAACTTGCAGCTTGTAGCGGAAAAGATAAATCCCGCAATGAGCTTTTTCTTGTAGAGGGTGATAGTGCCGGCGGTTCGGCGAAAATGGGGCGTGATCGACGTTTTCAAGCAATTCTTCCTTTGAGAGGGAAAGTTATTAATACCTACCGCGCTAAGATTGATAAGGTCTTAGAAAATGAAGAAATTAGAAGTATCATTTCTGCCGTTGGTTCGGGAATTGGCAAGGAATTTGACATAGAAAAAGGTAATTATGCAAGGGTTTGTATTATGACTGATGCTGATATTGACGGAGCACATATTAGATGTCTCTTATTAACTTTTTTCTATAGGTACATGAAACCGCTGATTCTGAGTGGAAGAGTTTATATTGCTCAATCTCCTTTATATAAAATTGAGAAGGAGAGGGGTAAAATCATACGCTATGCTTTTGACGATGAAGAGTTAAGAAAAGAGCTCAAAGAACTAGGAAAAACGGCAAAAATATCTCGCTACAAAGGCCTTGGAGAGATGAATCCGGAACAACTTTGGGAAACTACCCTGAATCCGGTTAATAGGCGTATGATTCAGGTAACAATAGATGATACTCTTGAAGCTGAGCGAAAGCTGAGAATCTTAATGAGTGAGCAAGTTGAGCCAAGACGTGAGTTTATGATGGAGAATATCATCTTTACTGACAACGATATGTAGATTTTTTAGGGGGAGTTTATACCCGATGAGCATAACTGAAGACAACATTATCCAGCGTCCGCTGGAGGATGTTTTACCGGAGTCATTTTTAGGCTATTCTAAACATGTTATCTTACAACGAGCCGTTCCTGATGTTAGGGATGGGCTGAAACCAGTTCATCGCCGAATTTTGTTTTCTATGGACGAAATAGGAATGCATACTGATAAGCCCTATAGCAAGTCTGCTCGTTTAGTGGGGGACTGCATGGGTAAGTATCATCCCCATGGAGACTCCTCAATTTATGAATCAGCAGTGCGTATGGCCCAACCTTGGGCTACACGGTATCCAATGGTAGATGGACAGGGGAATTTTGGGTCCATTGACGGAGACAATGCAGCGGCAATGCGTTACACGGAAATGAGAATGACTCCCTTATCCCAGCTGATGACTCAAGATATCGAGAAAAACACCGTGCTATTTAAAGAAAACTATGACCAACGACTCAAAGAGCCGGTTGTTCTGCCGAGTCCTTTTCCTAACCTTTTAGTTAACGGGGGATCAGGAATTGCTGTTGGAATGATGTCTAATATACCTCCTCATAATTTGCGCGAAGTCATAGCTGGTGTAATACTTCAAATAGATCAGCCTCAGGTTTCGGTTGAGCAGCTTATGGAAAAGGTGAGCGGTCCAGACTTTCCCACCGGAGGACTGATCATTGGTAACGAAGGCATTATAAATGCTTACAAAACAGGACGCGGTAAAGTAACGATGCGGGGAAAAGCTTTAATAGAGCAAGGAAAAAACGGTAAAAGTCTCATAGTAATTACCGAAATCCCCTATCAAGTCAATAAATCAACACTGGCTGCCAAGATTGAGACGATGGCTGATTCAGGAAAAATTGAAGGGATTAGTGAAGTCAGAGATGAGTCTGATCGCGAGGGAATTAGGCTCGTTGTTGAATGCCGGAAAGAAGCTGATCCGCTGAATATTTTACGTCTTCTTTATAAACACACTCAATTGGAAGACACCTTTGGAATTATTAACTTAGTTATTACTGCCGAAGGTACTCCTAAGGTACTAGGGCTAAAGGAAATTAATGCAGCTTTTATCCAGCATCGAAAAATCGTCGTCACTAAACGTACAGAGTTCGACTTAGAAAAGGCTCGTTTAAAGGCTCATATTTTGGAAGGTTTAGTTATTGCCATTAATAATCTTGATGAAGTGATCGCTACTATTCGTTCCAGTAAAACCCCTTCAATTGCCAAGGCTTCCCTAATTACCCGTTTCGAATTATCTGAGATTCAAGCTCAAGCTATTTTGGACATGAAACTCCAACATTTAACGAACTTTGAACTTGAGGGTATTAAAAAAGAGCATGCCGATATTTTAAAGCTAATCAATGAGCTGGAAAGTATTTTGGCTGATATTAATAAGGTATATGACATTATAAAAAAAGAGCTTAAGGATATTGCAGATAAGCATGGGGATGACCGTCGTACTACTATTTTACCTGAGGAAATGCGGAATGAGATTGATCTAAGTGCCTTTGGAGAACCTGAGTGTATATTCCAAGTCGCCTTGACAGCAAATGGGTTTATCAAACGTCTTCCGCTTCAAGCAAAAAAGAAGGATAACGCCCTTGTTTGTTCCTTTAAGGATGGGGATACCTTACAGGAAAAGTTAATCTGCAGCAATAAGGATAGACTGTTTTTCTTTACTCGATCGGGAGAGTTTTACTCGATTAACTCTAAAACTATACCTGAAGGAAAAAATAGAGATAAAGGGGGGCCGCTTACTAATCTCTTTACCTTGCCTTCCGGAGAAAGTATAGCTTCTATTCTCGCCGTTAATGATGTGATAGAAGATCATTTCTTTGTTTTTGTTACAAAGAGTGGACAAGTTATGAGGAGCCCGGTAAGCGATTTTATTAATGCTCGTTCCTCAGAAGCGATAGGCCTGAAAAATAATGATAGTGTGGTTAAAGTTTTCCTTAGTGACGGGCAAGGAGAATTATTGCTTGCCACCAGCAGGGGTCAAGTGATTCGATTCCTGGTTATGGAAGTAAACCCTATGGGTCGTAAATCACGCGGTGTTAAAGGAATGACGATAGGTAATGAAGACTGGATTGTCGATGCCTTAATGTGTGTCAATGAAGGTAATCCTCTTTCAGACTTATTAACAATTACGCAACGAGGGTTCTTAAAAAGGACTGCTTTGGATGAATACAAACCTCAAGGCAGAGCTGGAAAAGGGATTGCCATTGGAAAGGTAGATTCTAATACTACCGGTTACCTTGTGGGGGTAATGCTGGTTAGGAATGAGGATGTAGTAAACGTTATACAGGATAGCGGGATTGTGACTAAAGTTGAGATGAAAGATGTTAAAATAGAATCAAGGACAAAAGCTGGAATACAACTAATTCCCGTTTTATTAGATGATTATACAATTAAGTTGATTTAGAAAGGTTAATATATTTTATTATTTATTATAAGTTTCTAATATAATCCCTCTTTTCTAAGCCAACCTGTATAGTGAAGCTAATGAAGCAACATAATAACAAGGTGAGTTTAGTAGGAGGGATTACAAGAATGGAGATTTCAGATATTATTGTTAACGGCTCAGGATTTGATAGGGAATACAATTTTAATAATTACGCCTTGACATTGGTTTTCAAGAATTATGAGACAGAAAAAACCGTGAGAGCAAATCTGCGGTATTATCCTGAAGAAAAGGAATGGGATTTGAATCCAATCTTTTATGAATACTCACAAGCGGAAAAGGAAGAGATGATTGAACAAATAATTAATGATGAAAGGTTTAAAGCTGAGTTTCAAGCAACTGATAATGGGTTGAAATTGTAGATTGACATGAGGGACTTTCCCGTAATAACTATGGTTAATTACCAAAATTACATCAATGAAATTCAGGGAAATTATATTGGGAAAAATTCTTGAAAACAGTTGACAGTAAAGAACGAAAATGGTATTATAACTGAGCGCCACAAAGATGCGCAGAGGTTAACAGGGAGAAGGTTAAGGCTCAAACCTAGTTAATCAAGCTAAATACAAAATTAGTTATTGACAACGAGAGTTGAAAATGCTAAGATGTGATTCCGGCCCAAACGGGTCAAACAAAATTCATGGTCTTTGAAAACTAAACAACAAGGACAGCCAATGAGAGAAACTCTTAGGGGTTTCAAAATAAATCATGAGTCAATCATCTTCTTCTAGAAGAAGTGAAATAACTTTTTTTGGAGAGTTTGATCCTGGCTCAGGACGAACGCTGGCGGCGTGCCTAACACATGCAAGTCGAACGGAGAATTTGATAAGCTTGCTTAGAAAAATTCTTAGTGGCGGACGGGTGAGTAACGCGTGGGTAACCTACCCATAAATCCGGGACAACCCTTGGAAACGAGGGCTAATACCGGATAATCTTAGAGCTTGGCATCAAGCGTTAAGGAAAGATGGCCTCTGAACATGCTATCGATTATGGATGGACCCGCGTCTGATTAGCTAGTTGGTGGGGTAAAGGCCTACCAAGGCGACGATCAGTAGCCGGCCTGAGAGGGTGAACGGCCACACTGGGACTGAGACACGGCCCAGACTCCTACGGGAGGCAGCAGTGGGGAATCTTCCGCAATGGACGAAAGTCTGACGGAGCAACGCCGCGTGTATGATGAAGGTCTTCGGATTGTAAAGTACTGTCTTTGGGGAAGAACGGTGGCTTTGAAAATATTGAGGCCACATGACGGTACCCAAGGAGGAAGCCCCGGCTAACTACGTGCCAGCAGCCGCGGTAATACGTAGGGGGCAAGCGTTGTCCGGAATTATTGGGCGTAAAGGGCGCGTAGGCGGATTGTTAAGTCCGGTGTGAAAGATCAGGGCTCAACCCTGAGAGTGCATCGGAAACTGGGAATCTTGAGGACAGGAGAGGAAAGTGGAATTCCACGTGTAGCGGTGAAATGCGTAGATATGTGGAGGAACACCGGTGGCGAAGGCGACTTTCTGGACTGTAACTGACGCTGAGGCGCGAAAGCGTGGGGAGCAAACAGGATTAGATACCCTGGTAGTCCACGCCGTAAACGATGAGTGCTAGGTGTAGAGGGTATCGACCCCTTCTGTGCCGCAGTTAACACAATAAGCACTCCGCCTGGGGAGTACGGCCGCAAGGTTGAAACTCAAAGGAATTGACGGGGGCCCGCACAAGCGGTGGAGCATGTGGTTTAATTCGACGCAACGCGAAGAACCTTACCAAGGCTTGACATCCTACGAATCTTTAGGAAACTAGAGAGTGCCCTTCGGGGAGCGTAGAGACAGGTGGTGCATGGTTGTCGTCAGCTCGTGTCGTGAGATGTTGGGTTAAGTCCCGCAACGAGCGCAACCCCTGTATTTAGTTGCTAACAAGTAAGGTTGAGCACTCTAGATAGACTGCCGGTGATAAACCGGAGGAAGGTGGGGATGACGTCAAATCATCATGCCCCTTATGTCTTGGGCTACACACGTGCTACAATGGCCGGTACAGACGGAAGCGAAGCCGCGAGGTGAAGCAAATCCGAGAAAGCCGGTCTCAGTTCGGATTGCAGGCTGCAACTCGCCTGCATGAAGTCGGAATCGCTAGTAATCGCAGGTCAGCATACTGCGGTGAATACGTTCCCGGGCCTTGTACACACCGCCCGTCACACCACGAAAGTCTGCAACACCCGAAGCCGGTGAGGTAACCCGAAAGGGAGCTAGCCGTCGAAGGTGGGGCCGATAATTGGGGTGAAGTCGTAACAAGGTAGCCGTATCGGAAGGTGCGGCTGGATCACCTCCTTTCTAAGGAGAACGGTTTAGAGCTTAGGCTTTAAACGAACATCCTAGTGGTCGATTCTCACGAAGAACATCGGTTGAAAAACTAAGTTCGACGAGAGATCAATAACGAGTCGCAAGACTCACGCCGAGGGATCGGCAACTCATTGGAAACAGCTGTTGTTTAGTTTTGAGAGACCATAGTAATGGAATCTCAAAAACGCGAATGCGAATATCGAAAATGGGCCTGTAGCTCAGTTGGTCAGAGCGCACGACTGATAATCGTGAGGTCGATGGTTCAAATCCATCTAGGCCCACCAAAATCGATATACAAATTCGGAATATTGAAATGGGGGTATAGCTCAGCTGGGAGAGCACCTGCCTTGCAAGCAGGGGGTCAGCGGTTCGATCCCGCTTACCTCCACCAAATTCACTGTTCTTTGAAAACTGCATAGAGAAAACTAGTAAAGTCGAACGAATTCACATCAATACGTAAGTATTGAGTAAACCTAAAAGTAGCGACCAATAGGTCAAGCTATTAAGGGCGTACGGTGGATGCCTAGGCGCTAAGAGTCGAAGAAGGGCGCGGTTAACAGCGAAATGCCATGGGGAGTCGTAAGCAGGCTTTGATCCATGGATACCCGAATGGGGCAACCCAACCGGAGTCATGTCCGGTTATCCTCAACTGAATACATAGGTTGAAGAAGACAACCCAGGGAACTGAAACATCTAAGTACCTGGAGGAAAAGAAAGAATCATCGATTCCCTGAGTAGCGGCGAGCGAAACGGGAAGAGCCCAAACCGAATCCTTCGGGGTTCGGGGTTGTAGGACCCTCTTTTAAGAATGGAATTCTAGTCGAACAGATCTGGAAAGGTCGAGCAAAGAAGGTAACACTCCTGTAGACGAAAGAAGGACATTCTGTGAGGGAATCCTGAGTACCGCGGGACACGTGAAACCCCGTGGGAAGCAGGGAGGACCACCTCCCAAGGCTAAATACTACTTAGCGACCGATAGCGAACCAGTACCGTGAGGGAAAGGTGAAAAGCACCTCGGAAGAGGAGTGAAAAAGAACCTGAAACCGTACGCTTACAAGCAGTTACAGTCCAATTATGGATGGTAGCGTGCCTTTTGTAGAATGAACCGGCGAGTTACGGTATGTAGCAAGGTTAAGGTGAGAAGCCGGAGCCGAAGCGAAAGCGAGTCTGAAGAGGGCGCAAGTTACATGCTGTAGACCCGAAACCGTGTGATCTACCCATGGCCAGGGTGAAGGTGGGGTAAAACCCACTGGAGGCCCGAACTCACTGTCGTTGAAAAGGCAGGGGATGAGCTGTGGGTAGGGGTGAAATGCCAATCGAACACGGAGATAGCTGGTTCTCCCCGAAATAGCTTTAGGGCTAGCCTCAATTGATGATCGATGGCGGTAGAGCACTGAATAGGCTAGGGGCCTTACCAGGTTACCGAACCTTATCAAACTCCGAATGCCATCAGATTTAGATTGGGAGTCAGACTGTGGGGGATAAGCTTCATAGTCGAAAGGGAAACAGCCCAGACCATCAGCTAAGGTCCCCAAGTATACACTAAGTGGGAAAGGATGTGGAATTGCACAGACAACCAGGATGTTGGCTCAGAAGCAGCCACCATTTAAAGAGTGCGTAATAGCTCACTGGTCGAGTGGTTCTGCGCCGAAAATGTAACGGGGCTCAAGTGTATCACCGAAGCTATGGCTTGCAGTTTTACTGCAGGGGTAGGGGAGCGTTCTATCAGCCGAGAAGTCAGACTGTAAGGTCTGGTGGAGTGGATAGAAGTGAGAATGCCGGTATGAGTATGCGAAAAGGAAGGTGAGAATCCTTCCCGCCGAAAATCTAAGGATTCCTGGGGAAGGCTCGTCCGCCCAGGGTAAGTCGGGACCTAAGCCGAGGCCGAAAGGCGTAGGTGATGGACAACTGGTTGAGATTCCAGTACCACCTAGAAATGTTTGAGCAATGGGGTGACACAGAAGGATAGGTTAAGCCAACCGTTGGTTGAGTTGGCCCAAGCGAGTAGGAGGTAGGGTAGGCAAATCCGCCCTGCGAGACTCTGAGACGTGACGGGGAGCGAAAATTAGTAGCGAAGTAACCGACTCCAAGCTGTCAAGAAAAACCTCTAGTGAGTGACTAGGTGCCCGTACCGTAAACCGACACAGGTAGATGGGGTGAGAATCCTAAGGCGCGCGAGAAAACCCTCGTTAAGGAACTCGGCAAAATAGCCCCGTAACTTCGGGAGAAGGGGCGCTCTTGGTAACAAGAGCCGCAGAGAAATGGTCCAGGCGACTGTTTAACAAAAACACAGGTCCCTGCTAATCCGAAAGGAGATGTATAGGGGCTGACACCTGCCCGGTGCTGGAAGGTTAAGAGGAGAGGTTAGGGGCAACCCGAAGCTTTGAATTGAAGCCCCAGTAAACGGCGGCCGTAACTATAACGGTCCTAAGGTAGCGAAATTCCTTGTCAGGTAAGTTCTGACCCGCACGAAAGGTGTAACGATCTGGACACTGTCTCAACGAGGGACTCGGCGAAATTGTAATACCCGTGAAGATGCGGGTTACCTGCGACAGGACAGAAAGACCCCATGGAGCTTTACTGTAGCTTGACATTGGATTTTGGTATAAAATGTACAGGATAGGTGGGAGACTAAGAAGCTAGGGCGCCAGCCTTGGTGGAGTCAACGGTGGGATACCACTCTTTTTGTACTGAAATTCTAACTAGGTCCCCTGAATCGGGGATTAGGACAGTATCAGGTGGGCAGTTTGACTGGGGCGGTCGCCTCCTAAAGAGTAACGGAGGCGCCCAAAGGTTCCCTCAGCGCGGTTGGAAATCGCGCGAAGAGTGTAAAGGCAAAAGGGAGCTTGACTGCGAGACCTACAAGTCGAGCAGGGACGAAAGTCGGGCTTAGTGATCCGGTGGTACCGAGTGGAAGGGCCATCGCTCAACGGATAAAAGCTACCCTGGGGATAACAGGCTTATCTCCCCCAAGAGTCCATATCGACGGGGAGGTTTGGCACCTCGATGTCGGCTCATCGCATCCTGGGGCTGTAGTAGGTCCCAAGGGTTGGGCTGTTCGCCCATTAAAGCGGTACGTGAGCTGGGTTCAGAACGTCGTGAGACAGTTCGGTCCCTATCCGTCGCAGGCGCAGGAAATTTGAGAGGATCTGTCCCTAGTACGAGAGGACCGGGATGGACGAATCCCTGGTGTACCAGTTGTCTCGCCAGAGGCATAGCTGGGTAGCTATATTCGGAGCGGATAAGCGCTGAAAGCATCTAAGCGCGAAACCGACCTCAAGATGAGATTTCCCACAGCGAAAGCTGGTAAGACCCCTGAAAGATGATCAGGTTGATAGGCCAGGTGTGGAAGCACGGTGACGTGTGGAGCTGACTGGTACTAATCGGTCGAGGGCTTGACCTAAATCGAGACTCTAAGGTGAGTGGCTCAAATTCTTAGACAATACTAGATAGACTCTGTGCAGTTTTGAGAGAACAGCCTTCGAAAGAAAGCGACTATCTCAGACATCTGGTGATTATGCCGGAGGGGTTCCACCCGTTCCCATACCGAACACGGAAGTTAAGACCTCCAGGGCCGATGATACTTGGGGCATAGCCCCTGGGAAAGTAGGTCATCGCCAGGTAAAACAAGCGAAAGACCATCTCGTTAGAGATGGTCTTTCTTTATGTTCATCCTTCCACCTCATCTGGGGTGTCTTAAATTCGCCCACGTGGGCGAATTTGGGGAGCCGGGGTTCTACCCGTTCCAATTTGCTATTGTACCTTCATCTTTAAGGAATACTTTTCAATTATGATAAAGGCAACTATGCTAGAAAAGTAAAGTATCATTGAGTAGAGGAGATTCCATCCGTCTTTTACAACAAGAATATTTAATTTCATAAGAATATATTGACCAAAAAATGCAATGCAGAATGGTATGAGTTTAAAATACCATTTTTTAAGGATACATACACAGATAACTAAAAATATGACCTCAAATAATTGATAAGTGAATATAAACATCGTACTCGATAAATATAAATTTTCTGCCCAATTAACGTTATAGTATTGTTTTCCTAACAGTAAAAGTACGGGAATGGGGTAATGTAGAAGTACAAACCCAACAAAGTAAAATGTAATATTCCTGATGAGTCTCGACTTAGTGGGATTGAGCATAGCAAAGTACTTTTTAGAAAATACTTGAAAGAAAAAAATCAAGAAACCTGTCATGTAATACTTCCACCAGTGATGTTCGTATATTCCTGATTTCAAACACAAATACTCAATTAGTAAATAGATAATAGTTATAAAAGAAATCCATCCATATCCCAGGCAATTAGCTGCAACTAATATAGCTGTTCCGGGATAGAAAGTGGAATTAAGTATTAGATGACCTAATATGTTTTGTGCCCAAGGATCAGAGAAAATGCCTGTTTTATAGGCGTAAGCATCAAGCAAGCCAAGGACGACAAATTCACCGATCCATGTGATACATGTTGTAAAGAGGTAGAAAACAAGAAAGGTAGAACGTTTGACAGTTTGCTTTTTATAGATGGAAAAAACGGTGGCTCCCAGCCCAATAATAGCGATAAGATAATACCAGTATATGTTGGCCATAATTAGCTCCTTGTAATTTATATCAGAAACATTTAGCCATTATGAAAGTGTATATATTACTGCTCAGTAAAGCCTCAGAAATGAATACACTATAGCTTTCCCGTAATTCATGCAGAAATCCAAGATAATTAGGGCTTTTAGCTATTAATCTTGGATTTCCTATTTGAGCCGAATCATTGCTAATGAGAAGTCCCGTTTATAACCGTAAAACTAATGAGGTTAAGAAGATAATTAAAATATGATATTGCAAAATCTAGCGAAAACCCTCAGTATTGTAAAGGGAAAAGCAAAGTTTTGTCGAATAAAACTAAGTTGAGTGATTTTATTGTGAGGGAATGGTGATTTTGGCTCGTATAGAAGATGAGCTTGTAAAAACAAGCTCAAAATATAGTAATCCTCTTAGTAGTATTCGCTACCTAGTTATGTGCTTAAAAACTCTGATCATATCCTGCCTAGAAGTTAAGGGTTTCGTTCTAGCGTTCACTACAGCAGCCATGCTACACAAGTCCATACTATTTATTGGCTTAATTAACAATGATAATGCAACTAAATATGACCATATAAAAGCTTTTTATAGCTTTAGTTCAGCTCCTCCTTTAGATGTTTACATTGCATTTATTCTGGTAGTCTTGAGTTTCTCCTATTTATTTAAGGGTAAAGCCCGTTTCTGGTGTCTAGTAGCCTGCAATAGTTTATTTTCACTTCTCCTAATTACTAATTTGATGTATTATCGTGGGTACAGTAGCTTTGTATCACCATATTTGCTTAGTCAAACCACAAATCTGGACAATCTTTTTAGTAGTATAATTTCAATGTTGCGTCCGGTTGATTTTTTCTTCGTTGTTGACTTGTTATTTTTGGCGGGACTGGGCTTAGTGTATAAAGCATTTTACAGCAGGGTTCAAAGAAGTGTTTATACATTTCTGATCCTCTCGGTGCTTTCAGTCTCGTATATATATTACCAGCATGTTCAAATGGATTTAAGTGGGAATGAAGATACTATGCTGTTCAGAGTTGCTTGGTCTCCGAATCAGACAATGTCAAACCTATCCCCCCTGGGCTACCATATGTTTGATACTTACAACTATTTTAAAGATCTTAAGGATTCCCAATTAACACCGGAAGAACAGAATGAAATTAAGAATTGGCTCGCTCAAAATCAAGAGAAATTACCGCCAAATGATTATAAGGGGATGTTCAAGGGGCAAAACCTGGTCATGATTCAAGTAGAGTCGCTTGAAAATTTTGTCATCAATCAACAAATTAATGGCCAAGAAATTACTCCAAATCTTAATAAACTTCTGGCTAATAGTTTATACTTTTCGAATTTCTATGAGCAAGTATACAATGGATCAAGCTCTGATGCTGACTTAATGGCGAACACCTCTGTTTATCCGATTCGTACTGGTTCTGCGTTTTTTCGGTTTCCTAACAATACCTATAATTCACTTCCTAAGATTTTGAATGAGGATGGATATAATACCTTAGCCATTCATCCGGATAAGGGCTCATATTGGAATTGGATGCCCGCCTTGACTGCTATTGGATTCGAAAAGACAATGGACGATTCGCGATTTAATACGGAAGAGAAAATTGGCTTAGGTCTTAGTGATGGCAGCTATTTTAAGCAAATAGCCCCGATTATTTCGGAACAAAAACAACCATTTTATGATTTTATGGTTACGTTAACAAGCCATAACCCTTTTGACTTACCTGAACAGTATCGATCCCTAAATCTAAGTGAAGATTTGAATAATTCAAAGTTAGGTGGATACTTTCAAAGTATTCGGTATACGGATGAACAAATTGGCCTGTTTTTGGAAAAGCTGGATCAAAGTGGGGTGTTGGATAATACCGTTGTTGTTATCTATGGAGATCATACCGGAGTTCATAAATACTATAACGATGAAGTGAAAAAGGTTGAGCCCCAGGAAAGCTGGTGGCTGGATGACAGTAAAAAGATACCTCTAATCATTTATCATAAGGGAATGAACGGGAAAGAGATTTTCACCATAGGTGGACAGGTGGATACTATGCCCACGATAGCTTATCTTTTAGGCATCGAAGAAGATCGTTACATTAGTACAGCTTTCGGACGAAACTTGTTAAACACTAATAAGAGTTTTGCGGTATTGGCCACCCGGCAATACATGGGGGAATCTGAAAATAGTGTTGAATATGAGAACCGTCTAAAAGGAATCGATATTTCGGACCTTGTCATACGGAAAAACTACTATAAAGAAGCCGGGTATAAATAAAAAGAAGGACTTTGATATTCTTCAACGAAATAATCAGTCTAACTTTTAGTTTAAGTGTTACAGAAAAGGTGGTGCTCATTTTGACTGAAAAACAGCGAGTGATTCAAGAATATGTACCTGGAAAACAAGTAACTATGGCCCATATTATACCGAACCCTCAAGGAGATATTCATGAAAGATTAGGAATTGTTACATCAGGTGCTATTGGGATTATGACGATTACCCCCAGTGAAGCGGCGATTATTGCTGCCGATGCTGCAAGTAAAGCAGGAGATATAGAACTTGGTTTTTTAGATCGCTTTACCGGATCTCTAGTCATTACAGGGGATGTATCCAGTGTAGAAGCAGCCATAAGAGCAGCTGTCAATACTCTAGTTGACATTTTAGGGTTTACAGCAGCTGAAGTGACAAGAAGTTAATGGGCAGGATTCTACTGATAGGAGGAATAGGTGCCGGCAAAACCTCCTTAAAACAGACCCTAATGAATGAGCAAGTTACCTATCAAAAAACTCAAATGCTTGATTTTTGCAATACCTTTATTGATTGTCCGGGGGAATATCTGGAAATTCCCCGTTTCTATCATGTTTTAATTGATGCAAGCCATCAGGTCTCAGAAATTTGGGCCCTTCAAGATGCAACCAAACAACGATCTTTTTATCCTCCGCAATTTTCTAAAGTTTTTCGCAAACCAATCATCGGAATCATAACGAAGGTCGACTTGCCTAAAGCCAATATCCAACAAGCAACAGCTTACTTAAATTATGCAGGAATTGAAGAACCCTTTTATCCAATATCCGTGATGAACGGGGAAAGTGTTGCTCCATTGCGTTTGCGATTGGAGGAGTTGAATGAACTGCGAAAATGTTAAAGGTTTATGTTTGAGGTATACGAATCTTACTGAAGAAGATATTAAGATTTTAGAATCAATGATTTTACAAATACCCAATACTGCTGAGTTAACAGGCACAGATATCTTTATTGATGCGCCAATTAGGGATGGCGTCGATGCTGTAGTATTAGCATGGGGTCGCCCTAAATGCCGATCCTTGTACAGAAATAGTGTCGTAGGAGAATTAGCCTTAGCAACCAGTGAACCAGCAGTTTATCGAACCTTAATAACTGGGGAAACATGCCGGGATGTTCGAGGAGTTAGCCAAGAGGGGATTCCAATTGCCCAAACTGTAGTAGCCATTCGTAATCCTGGCGATAAAATCATTGGTGTATTAATTATGGAAAGAGATATCTCTGAAGAATTGCGACAAGAAGAGCAATTTGAGTTTTTAACTCAGACAGCAGAGCGCTTAAGTAATACGCTGATGAATTTGTCAATGACCGGTTCTCAGTTTGAAAATTGGGTTGGAAACGGGATATTTGTCTTAAATAAGTATAGTAAGATTACCTATGTCAATAAAAAAGCTGCTAAGATCTATCAGGAGTATCACGGGTTTGAGGCACTTGGGCATGATTTTTTATTTGCTCTGTTCAATTGTTCCTGTTT
The DNA here is from genome assembly GCF_000231385.2 of Desulfosporosinus meridiei DSM 13257. Classification (NCBI taxonomy): domain Bacteria; kingdom Bacillati; phylum Bacillota; class Clostridia; order Eubacteriales; family Desulfitobacteriaceae; genus Desulfosporosinus; species Desulfosporosinus meridiei. The sequence goes on from NC_018515.1 coordinate 1,841,865, forward strand.
AGAAGAACTTTTAGATGCTTTGAAAAGCCCTACCGAGTTTTGTATCATGGATAAGAGCTATCTTTTTGAGGCTTATCCTTTAGTCACCTATGGAGATCTAAGCGGTTGCGTAATATCCTTAAGAGATATCACAGATCTGCGTAAAAAAGAACGTGAGTTGAACGCTAAGAGTACAGTTATTCGTGAAATACACCACCGAGTTAAAAATAATCTTCAAAATGTTGCGGCCTTGCTTCGCTTACAAATGAGACGGTCAGATTTGGATACTGTCAAAGCTGAATTCGCAGCAAGCATCAATCGAATTATTTCAATCGCCATGGTGCATGATGTCTTTGCCTGTCAAAACTGTGATTCTGTCGATTTAAAGGATCTTTCTCAGCGTATTTTAAAGGCGCTTTTGGAAAGCTCGACTTCGACTGAGCAGAGCATCGAAGCCCATGTTATAGGACAGAATTTGCATCTGCCAAGTATAAAAGCTGTCCCGTTGGCTCTTGTGATTAATGAAATCCTGACAAACAGTTTTAAACACGGTGTTCGTCATTTAGATAGAGCAGTCATTACTCTTGAGATTATTGAGAAAAATGGAGAAATACTTCTGACGGTAAGAGACAATGGTCCTGAACCGGAAGTGCCTTTTGATAAGGTCAAGCAACGACGGTTAGGTTTGCAAATTGTCGATTCCTTAGTTGAAGATCAATTGGGTGGAGAGTTCGGAATGGAACGTATTAATGGAATGACAGTGGTAACAGTAAGCTTTCCAAAACATAACTCGGAGGGAAAGTTATGAGCGAACTATCCATTTTAATTGCAGATGATGAGGCTTTAATTCGGCTGGATATTAAAGAAATGCTGCAAGGGGCTGGGCATATAGTTTGTGCAGAAGCAAACAATGGCTTAAAGGCAGTTGAGTTAGCAAAATCCTTCGCTCCGGATTTAGCGATACTTGATGTTATGATGCCTAAATTAGATGGGCTGGAAGTAGCAAAGATATTACATACCATGAACATACCCGTTATATTGTTGACCGCCTATAGTCAAACAAAGTTTATTAATCGAGCCGAAAAAGTTAGTGTCTATGGATATCTGGTTAAACCAATAACCGAACGTGATCTCTTGCCGGCAATCCAAATCGCTTATGCCCGCTGGAGAGAGATGCAAGCTGTTCAGTCAAAATTAGAGACTACACAACAAGAGCTGCATAGTCAAAAACAAGTTTCTAGGGCAAAGGCAATTCTTGCTGCTCGTGAGGGAATTAGTGAGTATGAAGCTCATCAATTGTTAATCCATCAGGCCATGGATCAGAGAATTACTGTCGTAAAATTAGCTGATCAGATTATTAAAACTGCGGAATAAATTTAAGTATTTGGTTATAGTTAATAATTATATTGGTATTCAAGAATTTTGAAAAAAAATTCGTCAAAAAAAAGGAATATTGTGATAGATCGCGAATAATGTAGATTATAGATGGAGTCAACCGTTACCAACTAGTGAACTTCTCAACAAAGGAATAGCGGGCAATAATGCCCTTTATTACATCCGGAATTTTCGGGTGCAATAAAGGGCATTAATTTTTGTCCGAGAAAGGCGGGTGAAGACTAAAGTTATAGTTTAGTATGGTATCGGTTACATCTAATAAAAACAAAGGAGGTTTATATAGTGACAACAGAAACTAAAGTTGTGACCGCAGGGGCCGATGCAAATTTATCCAGAGTACTTAAACCTATTCACTTATGGGCTCTTGCTGTAGGATTAGTCATATCAGGAAACTATTTTGGCTGGAGTTATGGATTTGGTGCAGGCGGGCCGATGGGATTAGCCCTAGCCTTAATTCCAGTCACGATCTTTTATGTAACATTTATCTTATCTTATTCTGAGCTGGCAACAGCAATTCCCCATGCAGGTGGACCTTCGGCTTATGCTCGGAGAGCATTGGGGCCTTTTTGGGGATATATGAATGGTATTAGTTGTTTAATCGAGTTCATTTTTGCACCCCCTGCAATCGCTTTGGCTGTTGGTGGATATATTAACTTTCTCATTCCATCCATTCCAACTTTAACAGCATCAGTTGCAGCATTCCTTTTTTTCATTTTTGTTAACTATTTGGGAATGAAAACTTCTGCTACAGTAGAATTAGTAGTCACCATTATTGCCCTTGTCGGTTTGGTTATTTTCTGGGGAGCAGCAGCACCTCACTTTTCCATTCAACGGGTTATGGCTGAGCCTCTCCTTCCCTTCGGTATGAAAGGAGTCATGGCGGCTGTACCTTTCGCTATTTGGTTCTATCTGGCTATTGAAGGCGGAGCCATGGCGGCAGAAGAAATGGTAAATCCCCAGAAAGATATTCCTAAAGGTTTCTTAAGTGGTATGGGTACACTGATGATCATGGGCTTCCTGACCCTCTTTTTAACGGCTGGTATTGCAGACTATAATTTGGTTTCAGCTGTTGACTTCCCATTACCAATTGCCTTAGCTCAAGTCTTTGGCGAAAATGCCTTTATTGTTGTATTGGTCAATATCATTGGTTTATTCGGCTTAATTGCTTCCCTGCATGGAATTATCGTAGGTTACTCACGTCAAACTTACGCCATGGCTCGAACCGGATATTTGCCTAAGTTTTTAGCTTATGTGGACCCAAAACGTCATACTCCGGTATGGGCACTATTAGTTCCTGGACTTATTGGCTTAGGTGTCGTTCTCACTGGTCAGACAGCTGTCGTTATTACAATTGCAGTTATCGGTTCTTTAGCCCTTTACATGCTTAGCCTAATCAGTCTGTTTGTTCTGCGTGCCAAAGAACCCAGTCTCAAAAGACCCTTTAAAGTATCCTATCCAATTATCCCGGCTATTAGCTTTCTGACAGGTATTTTCTTGACTATAAGTGTAATTATTTCAAGTGTACCTGCCTTAAAAATGACAGCTATTGTCTATGCCATTGCAATCGTTTACTATTTTATCTGGGGAAATAAGAATATCAGACCTTTTGAAGAAGAGTTCGGCGTTTTAGACGAACTAGATGCTTAAACCCAAATACCTTTTTGTGGAGAGGAGCCATCGTAATTAGATGGCTTATGGAAACAACATGGCTAAAGAGATGACACTAGTCAGTGTGGGGATCGACATCGGAACAACAACGACTCAGTTGGTCATTTCGCGGCTGACTCTAGTGAACGTAATGCCCGGAAGTCAAGTCCCGAAGGTGGAAATTAGTCATAAAAGTATTGCCTATCTTGGGAAGGTTCACTTCACTCCTTTTGAAGACCGTCAGCATGTTGACGGTGCTGCCCTTCGTAAAATCATCGCAAAGGAATACGAGAAGGCTGGAGTGAGGCCCGAACAGATTGACACAGGGGCTATTATTATTACCGGAGAAACCGCTAAAAAGGAGAATGCCTCGGAGATCATTCATTCCTTGGCTGATTATGCCGGAGATTTTGTCGTAGCGACGGCTGGACCGGATCTCGAAAGTGTGATTGCCGGAAAAGGATCGGGAGCCGAGGCGCTCTCCAAGCGCTTACATGGCTGTATTGCCAATATTGATATCGGTGGAGGAACCACAAATATTGCCTATTTTGATCGAGGCAAGTGTATTGGTACAGCATGTATCAATGTTGGCGGCCGACTTTTTGAAGTTGATCCGATTAGTCACAATTTAACGTTTGTTTCCCCACCTGCCCAGAAGATATTGAGTCATTTTTATCCCGAAACTGTCCAGGCTCAAAGTGAGAAAGAATTAGTTATAATCAAGCACTGTTTGCGCAGTATGGTCGAATGTGTGGAACGGGTCATTTTTCAGGAACCCTTGCTTGCTCAGGACAGTTGTTTGGTAATGACCAATTTATTACCGAATGTTAAGATCGACGGTGTGGTCTTTTCAGGAGGGGTAGCAAGATATATTTATCTTCCTGGAATTAATGAGTGGTGGATACATGGGGATGTTGGCCCACTATTAGCTGAAGCATTTCGTGAAAGCCGGATTTATTCGTCCCTGCCCGTACATGAAGGCACGGAAACCATTCATGCTACTGTCCTGGGGGCGGGGGCTCATACTGTAAATGTATCCGGTTCAACAATTACTGTTAGTGAGCATACCCTTCCGCTGCGCAATGTGCCGGCGGTGTATCCGGAATTGAGTGCGTCGGGTGGCTTTACCTGGCTTAAACCCACTGAGAATTATACCGACGCTCTTTACCGCACAGTTGCCTTAATCGTACCACCTTTGCCTGACACGGACTTTACCACGATTCTTTCCTTAGCAGAAACTCTAGCCAGTGAATTACCTTCAATTAAAGGGGAGCCTAAAGTGGTTATTGCCCAACAAGATATTGCTAAGGTTCTTGGACAAACCCTGCAGAGGCTTCTCCCTAATATGCCAATAGTCTGTTTGGACGGTATTGAACTGGCCTTTGGCGATTTTTTAGATATTGCTAAACCCTTACCCCATCAAGATGCAGTGCCTGTTATTGTAAAAACCCTCGTATTCGCCCGTTAATACTAGCCAACAGAAGGGATGTGAAATCGTGAATCTAAAGACACGACTTTTTGGTCAAACCTTTACCTTCAAAGATGTAAAGGATGTTTTGGCTAAAGCAAACGAAATTAAATCAGGGGATATCCTTGCAGGAATCGCTGCCGCTGATGCAGCGGAACGGATCGCCGCTAAACGGGTCTTATCAGAATTAACTTTGGAAGATTTACGAAAGAATCCAGTCGTGCCCCTTGAGGACGACGAAGTATCCCGTGTTATTGACGCTGATGTCAATGAGCCCATTTACCATACGATTAAGAATTGGAGTGTTGCAGAGTTTCGAGAATACATTCTCCGAACCGAAACCAATGGTTCTGCTCTGAAAAGGATTAGTCGAGGTCTTACCTCAGAGATGGTCGCTGCAGTAGCTAAATTAATGAGCAATCTTGACCTGATCTTAGGGGCAGCTAAAATTCAAAATTTGGCTCATTGTAATACGACAATTGGTAATGCAGGGTGCTTAGCTTCTCGGCTTCAACCAAATCATCCTACGGATGGGGTCGATGGAATTTTAGCCAGCTTGCGTGAAGGTCTATCTTATGGGATAGGGGATGCAGTATTAGGATTGAATCCGGTTGATGATACCGTACCTGCTACCATACGCAGCCTGGAAACCCTCTATAACTTTGCTGAAGAATGGAAGATACCTACTCAGATTTGTGTTTTAGCCCATATTACCACTCAAATGAAGGCCTTAAGAAAAGGTGCCCCTGTGCACTTATTATTCCAATCTATTGCCGGTTCCCAGATTGGGAACGAAGCCTTTGGAGTCACTAAAGAAATTTTAGACGAGGCCTATGCTTTAGGATTGAAAGAAGGCCGTGCCACCGGTCCTAATATTATGTATTTTGAAACCGGGCAAGGCTCCGAGCTTTCTTCCGAGGCTCACCATGGTGCTGACCAAGTAACTATGGAAGCTCGGTGTTACGGTTTAGCTCGTCATTACAATCCCTTTTTAGTTAATACCGTTGTTGGATTTATCGGTCCGGAGTATCTTTATGATACTCGTCAAGTAACAAGAGCAGGTCTGGAAGACCATTTTATGGGTAAACTAACTGGTTTGCCAATGGGTGTGGACGCTTGCTACACCAACCATATGAAGGCAGACCAAAATGATATCGAGAATTTGGCAACTCTTCTCTCTGCGGCAGGGTGTACCTATTTCATGGGGATCCCTATGGGTGATGATGTAATGTTAAATTACCAATGCACGAGCTATCATGACATTGCAACCTTGAGAGAACTGTTTAACTTAAGACCGTTGCCGGAGTTTGAAGCTTGGGCAGAATCCATGGGAATCCTGGCAAAGGGCAAGCTTACAGCTCGTGCCGGTGATGCGACGATATTCACAAGGTAAGGGGGGAAAAGAAATGAGCTTAGAAGATAGTGTTCGTTTAATCGTTGAAGAATTGCTTAAAGGAATGGAACAACAGAAAAGCCAAAATTCGAGTAGTAATCTCCCTTTAGCAGAATCAGCAAAAATTAACGAATGTGAGATAAAAGATTTAGCAGAAATTGACTTACAACGATATCTGCAAGTACCTGATCCTGTCAACAAAGATCTTTATGAAGAGATGAAGCTTTCAACACCAGCCCGGATCGGAGTGTGGCGCAGCGGTCCCCGTCCATTGACAGATACTTTACTGCGTTTTAGAGCTGACCATGCCGTAGCCCAAGACTCTGTACTTGGAGTGGTACCGGAAGAATTTCCGGCAAAATATAATATGGTTTCTATCCAAACCCTCTGCAGCTCAAAAGATGAATATCTAACTAGACCGGACCTGGGCAGAAAACTGGATGATGAAAATTTAGGGATTCTGGCAAAGGGATGCCCTAAAGGCGCTATGGTTCAGATCATTGTATCTGACGGACTTTCCAGCAAAGCCGTTGAAGCAAATATTCCTAATCTTCTCCCTGCCTTGACTCAAGGGCTTGAAGGAATGGGTGTGAAGCTTGGAATTCCAATCTTTGTTCGCAATGGCCGAGTGGCCATTATGGATACCATTGGGGAAGAGTTGAAGCCTGAAGTTGCCGTAATTCTTATTGGAGAACGCCCGGGATTAGGAACGGCTGAGAGTATGAGTGCTTATATAGGATACAATCCGAGACTGGGTATGGTTGAGAGTGAAAGAACCGTAATCAGTAATATTCACAAGGGTGGGACTCCGGCTGCGGAAGCTGGAGCACATTTGGCCAGCTTAATCAAAAGAATACTGGATGCTAAAGCATCAGGTGTCAATCTTGAGTAGTAAGCCTTTAAGTAAGCAGCAATGGACGAACCTAGTATTAACCGATTATTCATAAGAACATTTCAATGTTAGAAAGTTGTATTGGTTTATTATAAGTTGTCCATATATAATGGGTTGTGAGAATTTAACGTTTATTTGATATATAAACGAGAGTGAGAGGAGCAAACACAAATGGCTATAAGAGAAGATCTCGTAGCACTAGGAATGGTAGAAACCCGTGGAATCGTAGGAGCCATAGAAGCGGCTGATGCCATGGTCAAAGCAGCCAATGTCACCCTAATCGGGAAAGTGAAAGTTGGAGGCGCCTTAGTGACGGTCATGGTTCGAGGAGATGTAGGAGCCGTAAAAGCTTCCGTTGATGCGGGAGCAGCCGCCGCTGAGCGAGTCGGAGAGCTTATCAGTTGTCATGTCATCCCCCGCCCACACCCTGAGTTGGAGGCTATCCTGCCTAAATTACCCGTCTTTGAAGAAAAGCCAAAATCCAAAAATGTTGAAAACAAATAAATCGTCGGATCTTAAGAAAAGCGTCCGGCAGGAATAGGGAGGATAACCATGATAGAGCCTCTAAAACCTAAAGTATTAGCCGTCCGATTAATCCCGAATGTAGCCCCGGATCTGGCCCAGCAGCTGGGCCTGACGGACTATCAGCGTTCCATCGGTATGATCACCGCCGACATTGATGATTCCACCTACGTAGCCTTAGATGAAGCCACTAAAAAAGCGGAAGTCGAAGTTGTCTATGCCAAAAGCTTCTATTGCGGAGCAGCCCGAGCCTCCGGCCCGCTATCCGGAGAAATCATTGGCATCTTAGCCGGCCCTAATCCGGCGGAAGTCCGGGCCGGAGTGGATGCCTGCATCGAACACCTGGAAAATGAATGCTGGTTCTACACCTGTGACGGCGGAAAAACAGCGTTCTTTCCTCACACTATCTCACGAACCGGAAGTTATCTTTCTAAAGTTGCCGGAATTGAAGAAGGCCAGGCTCTTTCTTACCTGATCGCCCCTCCGATTGAAGCCATGTTTGGCTTAGACGCCGCCTTAAAAGCCGCCGAAGTCAGCATGAAAGCCTTCTACGGCCCCCCCACGGAAACCAACTTTGGCGGCGGACTCTTAACCGGCTCGCAAAGCGCCTGCAAATCCGCCTGCGAAGCCTTCCAAAGAGCCGTCATCGACGTCTGTGAAAACGGATTAAAATTTTAGGAAAAGGGAGGAGGCAGCTTCGTAATGGAACTTGACCGCGATTTATGTTCCTTACAGGAAACCCGAAATTTAGTGCGAGCTGCGCGCAAAGCCCAAGAAGCCCTGAAAGACTTCACGCAAGAGCAAGTGGACCATATCATCGATATGATGCGGGAAGCCGGGGAAGCTAATGCAGCCAGACTAGCCATGATGGCCGTCTCCGAAACGGGGATGGGCAACTATAACGATAAATGCTTTAAGAACTATTTTGCCTCGCGAACTCTCTACGAGTTCATCAAACCCATGAAGACCGTGGGAATCATCCGAGAAGATCAGGAGCAAAAGCTTTGGGAAATCGCAGAACCCGTGGGTGTCATCGCCGGGATCGTCCCGACCACGAACCCTACCTCAACGGTGATCTACAAAGCCATGATCGCCCTGAAATCCCGGAACGCCATCGTTTTCTCCCCCCACCCCAGTGCCGTGCGCTGCACCCATGAAGCGGCAAAAATTATGCAGCAAGCCGCGGCCGCAGCGGGAGCGCCGGAAGGGGTTATCGGCTGCATCATGAATGTCTCCATGGGAGCCACCAACGAACTCATGAAACACCCCGATGTAGCCATGATCCTAGCCACAGGGGGAAGCGCCCTGGTTAAAGCCGCCTACAGCAGCGGAAAACCAGCCCTCGGTGTGGGCCCCGGAAACGTCCCGGCCTTCGTGGAACGCAGTGCCGACCTGGCTAAAGCCGCCGAGTACATTGTCATGGGTAAAACCTTTGACAACGGAACCATCTGTGCCTCCGAACAAGCCATTGTTGCCGAAGAATGTATCGCCGATGACCTCATTATCCAGCTCAAACAACAAGGTGCCCATTTCCTCGATCCCGAGGAGGTGGCCAAAGTCTCCAAGGTGGTTATGTTAGCGAACGGAGGGGTCAATCCGAAAGTCGTGGGCAAAGAACCTAAATTCATCGCCCAACTGGCCGGGATTTTAATCCCCGAGCAAACCAGATGCTTAGTCGCCCCCTTAGCAGGCGTCGGCCCCCAATGGCCCTTATCCTATGAAAAGCTGACCACCGTCTTAGGCTTTTACCGAGTGGCGGATTGGCATGAAGGGTGCGAGCGCTGCTTCCAGCTCTTAGAAGCCGGCGGAGTAGGACACAGCTTGGCCATGCACTGCAACAACCTAGAAGTGATCCGAGAGTTTGCCCTGAAGAAACCCGTCAACCGTTTACTGATCAACACCCCGGCAGCTATGGGCGGCGTAGGAGCCACCACGGGCTTAGCCCCCTCCTTCACCTTAGGCTGCGGCACCTGGGCCGGATCCAGTGTCTCCGAAAACGTGACCCCCTTACATCTGCTGAACATCAAGCGAGTCGCTTGGCATCTGGGCATCCCGGAGCGCAAACCCGTTGACCCCATGAATACCCAGGAAAGTAGTGGGAGAGCTCAAAGCCAACAACAAACCTCAGCAAATCCGCAAATCGATGCTGAGTTAGTGCAAGAAATTCTTAACAAAGTCATGCAGCATATAAACGGCATGAAATGCGGTAAATAATTCACCTCAACATTAACCAGTTAAACATTGAGGACTCATACAAGAATCCCCAGCCTCGAACCACGAACATCGAACCACGAACATCGAACCACGAATATCGAACCACGAATATCGAACCACGAATATCGAACCACGAAATTAGGGAGGGACTAAAATGGCACAAGATCGAAGTGTAATAGCACTTGGCATGATAGAAACCAAAGGATTAATCCCAGCGATCGAAGCAGCCGACCAAATGTTAAAAGCAGCCAATGTAGTACTCTGCGGCAAAGAACACGTCTCCGGCGGACTAGTCTCCGTCATGGTGCGAGGTGATGTCGGAGCGGTCAAAGCCGCCGTCGATGCAGGAGCCGCCGCCGCCCAGCGCGTGGGAGCACTCCTCAGCGTTCACGTCATTCCACGCCCCCATCACGATGTGGAATACATTCTGCCTGTCGGTGACAACAAAAGCTTTGGAGATAAATAAGTAAACGTCAAATGTTCGAGCCAGAGGTAAGGACAACTAACTATTAACTTCAATCTATCTAACGTAATTAGTATTGAAGCAAATGCACTAAACCCTTAACCGCTGGCTTCCGACCTCTGACTTCTGTAATGAGGTGAGGACTTGATCGTCACAGAATATGAATTGCGAGCCAATTGGCATAAAAACAAAGAAACACTGATCATCTTACCGCCAGGAAGTGTGATCACACCCTCAGCCAGAGACTTTATCCGCTCCAAGGGAATCGATGTCCAGATCGAAGGAAACGGACTGCAAGACCTTCATAAGACAACCTTTTCCTCAGCAGCCCAAAGCTTGAGCAGGGGGTATCAACCTAAGCCTACGGAAGAGTCCAAGAGTCATCAGGGTACCCAAGCCCAGACGACGGCTACGAATATGACCACGGGCACCAATGCATTGGCAAGGACAAAGACCATTGTGTCCACCACGCCGATGGCAGCCCCTCCAACCCCAGCAGGCGTCAAACCGGAACACATGACCCATCTGCGTGCGGGCGAGTTAGTCACCAAGACTCACCCGGTGATCGCCTACCGCGGACAACTCGACCTGTTTCAAGGTGACCTAGTTGAAGCTCAATGTTACTTTCAGCAAGCAGGGGAAGAGACGCTGATTCAGCACCTAGAAGAAATCTCCGCCCTCTGCCGCCAACTTATGGTGAGTGAAGTCAAACAAGAGCCCTTTCAATGGAGCACCTTGCTGGGACTAAGCCCAGAAGAACTGCGGGAAAGGTCCCATCATCCCAAAAAATATTTTGGGATTGATCACACCCCGCTAAGCTATACCCATGGCCCCATCGTGGCTAGACTTCACCGGCTAAGAGCTAAGTCGCGAGAAGTGGAACTCTATGCCAACCGAGCCTTTACTGATGAAAAGGGAGAATGCAGCCGAACCGACTTGATTCAGGCTCTGAATCGACTTTCCAGCGCCTTCTACATTCTAGCCTGCGAAGTAAGAAGCCGCATGACCCAGGAAGGTCAGAACCAAGCTAAGAAGGAAACTCAGAGGGAATCCCAGCAGGACAGCTTAAAGGAAGCCCCGGTAAAACGAGTTGCCGTTGGAATTTCCAATCGGCATATCCATCTCTCCAAAACCGACCTGGAAGCCCTCTTTGGAGCCAGCTATACCTTAACCGTCCAAAAAGAACTCTCTCAACCCGGACAATTTGCAGCCGAAGAAACCGTCAGCCTAATTGGGCCTAAAGGACGGCTGGAGAAGGTACGGGTCTTAGGCCCCGTGCGAAAAAACACCCAAGTAGAAATCAGCGTCACGGACTGCTTTAAACTGGGCGTCAAACCGGTGATCCGAGATTCCGGCCAGCATGAAGGCACCCCCGGACTAAAGATTGAGGGCCCAGCCGGAACCGTCGAACTAACCAGCGGCGTCATAGTGGCCAGCCGACACATCCATCTCCATCCTGAAGATGCCCGGGAATGGTGCTTAAAGGATGGGGACCGAATTTGCGTCAAAGTCGAAAGCCCCCGCCCCATCACCTATGAAGATGTCTTAATCCGTGTCAGTGACCAATACCAAAAAGAACTGCACCTGGATCTGGATGAAGCCAATGCGGCTCTCATAGAAGCCACGAGCCAGGGCATCCTCCTGGGGGTATGACATGAATGAAGAACTAATCCGCCAAATTGTCAGCCGTATCCTGTCGGATCCCAGCTTACAAGGACTCCTACAAGGAACAGGCCATCAAGCCCCTCCATCAAGGGTTAAATCCGAAGCCCTGGTTCTCTTAAACTATGTCTCGGATTTCCCGGGTGTCTTAGCCACCCTCCAAAAACGGTGGGGAGAGACCCATACCCTCCGCATCCTGCCCAGCGACCAAGCCTTTCAGGCGAAACCGGAACTGCCGGCAGGGATGAGCTGGATCAGCGGGGAAGAGGCCTTGGGAAAAGCAGACTGGCCCCAAGTAATCCTACCCACCTGTTCCGCCAATACCTTAGCCAAAGCCGCCTTAGGCATACGGGATAACCCCATCAGTGAACTGATCGGGCGAGGGATCAGCCAGGGCAGCTCCATCGAGCTCAACACCGAATATCTGGGTCTTACCAACCGGACCCCGGCAGCCTATCGGGAACTTTATGAAGGCTATCTGGAGAAACTAAAGTCCTATGGAGTTCAGATCCTTAGGCGTTTAAACCCAAGCTGTGCAGACGTTAAGTTCGGCTCACAGGAGGCAAACCTAATCCTCGATCAGAAATTCCTTAGTCAGCAACCTAACTTACTCGCCGATGAACAAAGGACAGTAAACCAGGCGTCAAAGGCTCAATCCAAGGAATCCCAACCTAATCAATACCCGGTCATCAATCAGCCGGTGCGTACAGTCTTTGCTGACGAACCTGACCACAAGCGCCAAGAAATCTACTACACCAAGAAATTCTTAGGGGATAAACAAGCCTACGGATTTCCGGAAGCCTCGAGAGTCTTGGTCAGCGAAGGAACCGTCATCTCTCCCTTAGCCCGAGACACCTTGAAACAACGGCGAATCGAGCTCTGTCTAGAGAGAGAAAAAGGGAGGGGACAAGGATGATCCTAGCCCGAGTCATCGGAAATGTCTGGTCGACCCGCAAAGAAGAATCCCTGCGCGGTCTAAAATTCCTGGTCGTCCAACCCGTGACCCTCTCTTACCAGGAGGACGGAACCCCTAAGCTCAGGGAGTTCGGGAATTCCCTCATTGCCGCCGACCAAATCGGAGCCGGCGAGGATGAAATCGTCATGATCGCCAGCGGATCCTCCGCCCGCCAAGGCTTAGCCAATAACAACATCCCTATCGATGCCACCATCGTCGGCATCATCGATAAAGAAACCTTTGAAGCGTAACGCTTAAGCAGGTGAAAAAATGAGTAAATTAACCCCTCAAGAAATCAGCGAGAAAGTTCGAGAGGCAGGGGTTGTGGGAGCAGGGGGCGCCGGATTTCCCACCCATGTCAAACTCTCGGCCCAGGCCGAAATAGTGATTGTCAATGCGGCGGAATGTGAGCCCTTACTGAAAACCGACCAACAACTGGCCGCCCGCTATCCCGAAGAACTCATTAAGGGTTTAACCTTAGCTATGGAATCGACGGGAGCCCCAAAAGGGATCATCGCTTTAAAAGCCAAATATAAAGAAGCCATCATCGCTTTAACCCCCTATGTTCAAACCCGAGATAACCTAGAGATCGTGATTATGCCGGATATCTATCCGGCGGGAGACGAAGTCATCACCATCTGGTTAACCACGGGACGGCGAGTACCACCGGGGGGAATCCCCTTAAACATCGGCGTTGTGGTCAACAACGTCCAGACCCTGATCAATGTGGCCAAAGCCGCCGAGGGAACCCCCGTCACCACCCGAACCCTCACCGTTACAGGGGCCGTAAAAAACCCGATTACCGTCACTGTGCCGATTGGAACCTCCATCCGAGACGTCCTGGAACTGGCGGGCGGAGAACAAGGAGACTTAGCCTATATTAATGGAGGGCCGATGATGGGCAGCCTCATCAGCGACCTCTCAGCCCCGGTCACTAAAACCACCGGCGGACTGATAGCCCTACCCAAGGGTCATATGCTCATCGAACGCAAAGGAATGACCGTGGACAGCATCTTGCGCATTGCCAAAACCGTCTGCGAACAGTGCAGCTTCTGTACGGATCTTTGCCCCAGACATCTGATCGGTCACGAACTCCCGCCTCATAAACTGATTCGGGCGGTAAACTACCAAAAGGTGGGAGACCCGAGCCTGGTCACCAGTGCGCTAACCTGCTCGGAATGCGGGGTTTGTGAAGCCTATGCCTGTCCGGTGGGAATCTCCCCCCTCAGAGTCAATATCGCCTTAAAAGCAGAGCTTAGAGCCCAGGGCATCAAGTATCAGGGAGAGCTGGGCAAAGTTGACCCCATGGCTCAACACCGCTTAGTGCCTTCCGCCCGCCTCATGGATCGCTTGAGACTAAGACCTTGGTACAAAGAAGCCCCCTTATCCTTAGATAAGTATGAACCGGCCGAAGTCAGCCTCAAACTGCAGCAGCATATCGGAGCCGCCGCCGTCCCGGTTGTCCAGGTCGGAGACAGAGTTCGAGTGGGACAGCTCATCGGTGACATTCCGGAAGGAGCCCTCGGTGCCAAGCTTCATGCCAGCCTTGAGGGAACCGTGACTCAAGTTACGCCCCAAGCCATAACGATAGGGAAAGGTGGTGCAGCCAAATGATCCATGCCATAGGGCTGGTGGAAACAACCAGTATAGCCCAAGGGATAGAGTGCGCCGATATCATGAGCAAAACAGCGGATGTAACTATTTTGGTCGCCAAAACCATCTGCCCTGGAAAATACATCGTCATGGTCAGCGGGGATGTCTCCGGAGTCCAGCAGTCCGTGAACGCCGGAGTCGACTTAGGAGCAGAGACCGTGGTGGATTCCTTTGTCATTCCCAATGTCCATCCCTCAATCCTGCCCGCCATCGGGAGAGCGAACGCTCTAAAGGATATTAAGGCCTTAGGCATCATAGAAACCTTTACCGTTGCCTCCCTCATCGAAGCGGCGGATGCGGCAGTTAAAGCCGGAGATGTGGAGCCGCTGCTCTTACATCTGGCTTTTGGAATCGGGGGTAAAAGCTACACCCTCCTCACCGGAGAAGTCGCTTCCGTTAAAGCCGCTGTGGAAGAAGGAAGCACCCTGGCCAGTGATAAAGGACTTCTCATCCGCCAAGTTGTGATCCCCAGACCCGCGAAGCAGCTTGTTGAAAGTCTGCTCTAAGGAGTTCGAAGCTGGCAGCACGAGGCACGAAGTCGGGATCACAAACTCGATGCTGGCTAAGTGAACGATTGATCATAGTTAGTACGAAGTACTAAGCGAGAAGACCCAAAAAACCATTGCAAAACCAAGTAGGGAAACGAGGCGCAAAGCTAAGGTTTACCCCTAAACGCTAGTATTGTAATTTTAACTCGAACCACGATAAGGAGGTGTACTATGGGACGATTTATCTCGGCAGCCGTTCTGCGGGATATGGCCAAATTAGGGAAAAATATCGTTTTAGAAGAAGACAGTGTCCTAACCCCATCCGCCAAGGATCTTGCTAAAGAACTGGGAATTACCATTAGCAAAGGCAGAGAAGAAATTATCGGCCACAATGTTGTAGGGCAAGCAGGAGTACAACTGATTAATTCTGAGTCCGGGGTTAAAGCGGTTAGTGTTTCCTCTGGCACAGAAGTAACAAACACCAAGGATACCGACCTAAAAAAAGCCGTCCAGAAGATTCTGGGAGAGGTTCTTAAACCCGCCTGTGCAAACCCGAAAGCGACCCATGTCAAAGGAGAAACGGTTGTGATTCAGCCATTTCCGGAAGCGCCTCCCGGACAAAAAGTAGGTCTGGTAGACGTGATTGATTCTCGGGTGGGCAATCTGGCCTCAGGGTTTATGACCTTTGATCATTCTAGGCTGCCATGGTTCTTAAACTATGATGAAGTTGATTACGTCATCGAAGGGGAGTTTGTCCTGGAAGTTGGAGGGCAAGTCTTCCGTGCTAAGGCTGGAGATGTGTTGTACATTCCTAAGGGAAGTCAGGTCGTCTTTTCCTCGCCAACGTTTTGTAAAGTTTTCTATTGTACCTATCCGGCTAACTGGGCTGAGTTTTGCGATTAAGAGCGTTTCCGAAGCGGGAGAAAGTCACAAAAAGAGGGATGCCATTGACATCCCTCTTTTTGTGCGTTCTTATGAACTTCTAAGTAATTAGATCCTGTTGCCGTTTTTAAGATGTTCCTCTGCAAATTGGATCATACGCTTAGTCATTTGACCGCCGACAGAGCCATTTTCACGGCTTGTTCGATCACCGCCTAATTGAAGACCCATTTCGCTGGCTACCTCATATTTGAATTGATCTAATTGCTGAGAAGCCCCTTGAGCTGCTGGTGTATTTGTACTTCTTTCTCCTGACATAGTAAATTCCTCCTTGTTTCTTTAGTTAAATTTAATTATTTTCCATTTTAGATGGCTGTATTATATTATCCAAATTACCGAGTTCAAACCTGGTAATTTCATTAATATTAAGGTTCATTTACCATGTATGGATCAATTTAGAACTTATGTATCCAAGGATAAACAACCAAAGAATATGAATAGACCACTATAAGAATGTCATCTAATTAGGAAATAAGACTTACATTTCTGAAAAGTCCTCTCAACTGTAAACAACCTAGGCCTAACAAAGAAAAATCTAACCAAATATCGAAAATGGAGGAATATTATCGATTATTGACGAATACAGAAAAACTATAACCCTCGATTTTTAGTATATTTAATTGACTACCTAATTAATAATTAGTATAATAATAAATAATATAAGAGTGAGTGGAGACATATATATAACGTAAATAGGTTAAGTGAAAATGAATACAAAAGGAGGAGAGAGGGAAGGGCCATCTTTAAAGCAGTTACTAGGGAATAATAAATGTGAGGCTGATATTAATTAACTAAGTGGAGGTGTGACGATGACTGAACTTATCTTATCTAGATTACAATTTGCCCTAACGACTTCTTATCATTTCTTGTTTGTTCCTCTGACTTTAGGACTAGGTGTCCTCGTTGCTATGATGGAAACATGGTATGTAAAAACCGGGAATGAAACCTACAAGAAAATGACTAAGTTTTGGGGCAAACTGTTTTTAATCAATTTTGCCATGGGTGTTGTAACCGGATTAACTCAAGAGTTCCAGTTTGGTATGAATTGGTCTGAGTATTCTCGTTTTGTAGGAGATATTTTTGGTGCTCCTTTAGCAGTTGAGGCCTTAGTAGCGTTTTTCTTAGAGTCTACATTTTTAGGATTATGGGTTTTTGGGTGGGATAAATTATCTAAGAAGGTTCATTTGATGGCTATTTGGATTGTAGCAATTGCTTCGAATCTCTCTGCATTCTTTATTTTAGTTGCAAATTCATTTATGCAAGAGCCACTTGGCTATGTTTTACGCAATGGCCGTGCAGAAATGACTGATTTTCTGGCATTAATCACGAATCCTCATGTGCTCTATCAATTCCCTCATACTGTTCTTAGCGGATTTGTAACCGCCGGTTTTTTTGTGATGGGGGTTAGTGCTTATCATTTGCTGAAAAAGAACCATTTGGAGGTCTTTCAGCGCTCATTTCAGATTGCCGTTGTTTTTGGACTAATAAGTACTTTAGGGGTTTCAGGAATTGGACACTTACAAGGAATGCACCTTGTGAAAACTCAACCCATGAAGATGGCTGCAGCTGAGGCACATTGGGAAACAGAAAATCCAGCAGGTTTATCCCTCTATGCCTCCATCGATGAGCAAGGTCAGAAAAACAATTTTGAGGTTAAAATCCCAGCCTTATTAAGTTTTCTTTCTTATAACAGCTTTACAGGTGAGGTCAAAGGGATTCATGAGCTGCAGGAAGCTGCTGTTAATGAATATGGGCCAGGTAACTATGTCCCGCCGGTAGCTTCTCTTTTTTGGAGTTTCCGTATCATGTTGACAGCAGGAATTTGGTTAGTCCTGATAGCTTTACTAGGCTTATACTTCAATAAGACAAAGGCTTATGAACAAAATCCCTGGTTTTTGAAACTAATGTTATGGACCATCCCAATCCCCTATATAGCAAATACAGCAGGCTGGTTCTTAGCAGAAGTTGGACGTCAACCTTGGATTGTTTACGGATTACAAAGAGTAGATCAGGGGGTATCCACCTCAGTATCCTTAGTTTCGATGATGATTGCTTCGATTGGCTTTTTGCTAATATATACAATTTTGGCAGTCGCCGATATTTATCTGATGGTTAAATATGTTAAGAAGGGGCCGGAAACGCCTGTAGTAGAAAGCCAGAAAACTGGAGTTAAGGGGGCGTCATTATGGACTTAAACATCCTTTGGTTCATACTCATAACCGTATTGTTCGTTGGGTTCTTTTTTCTCGAGGGGTTTGACTTTGGAGTGGGAATTTTACTTCCCTTCTTAGGCAAAAATGATCAAGAACGTCGAGTAGTTATTAATACAATCGGACCTCACTGGGATGGAAACGAAGTCTGGCTAATTACCGCCGGTGGAGCTATGTTCGCGGCATTTCCTAATTGGTATGCAACCTTATTTAGTGGATTTTTTCTGGCATTGTTTCTGGTTTTATTTTCCTTGATCATTCGAGGAGTAGCCTTTGAGTTCCGCAGTAGTGATCCAAGTCCACTCTGGCGAAACACCTGGGATTGGGTGATTTTCACGGGAAGTTTATTGTCAGCAATCCTTTGGGGAGTAGCAGTGACAAATCTGCTTAAAGGCGTGCCAATCAATGCAGAAATGCAATATGTTGGAACCTTCTTTGATCTTCTTTCTCCTTACACTATCATCGGTGGGTTAACCACATTATTAGTCTTTATGTTTCACGGTGCTCTATTCCTCAGCCTCAAGACAACGGGGGACATGGCTGAACGGTCATTAAAAATAGCTCAAAGAATTGCTTTAGTGGCTATTCCTGTTGTTTTACTGTTAGCAGGTTTAACCTATTATCAGACGGATCTTTTTGCAAGTCTTGGCGCAGGTATAACCTTAATAGGTTCCGGAGTGACGCTTATCCTGGCTGCTGTCTTCTTAAAGACTCGAAAAAATGGCTGGGCATTCGTAACTAACGGCGTAACAATTCTCCTGTTTACTGTATCCGTGTTCTGGGGACTTTTCCCTCGAGTAATGATTTCCAGCCTAAATGCAAACTGGAGTCTCACTATCTACAATGCATCATCCAGCCCATATACCCTCAAGATAATGACGATTGTAGCAATGATTATGGTGCCTATTGTGCTTATATATCAAGGGTGGACCTATTGGGTATTCCGTAACAGAGTCACCGAAAAGAATCTACACTATTAAGAATTTGATATATAATTAAGGGCAAGATATTTCTTGCCCTTAATTAATTTAGACGAGCGCCTAAGGACATGAATTAAGGGGACAGTGGCGAAGTGAAGCCATATGAGGAAACCCCTAACTTTGACGGCCCCAAAATCAAGACAGAAGAACCGTCTCCCTGTCTTGCCGAAGGAGATGATAATAAAATGTTTGATAAGCGGTTAATCAGAGAGGGGAGGTCTGTTTGGAGATTTCTTTTACTAACTATATGTCTTAGTATAGGGATCGCCTTATTAGCTGTTGCCCAGGCCTGGTTTTTCTCCGGCGTAGTCTCCAGAGTGTTCTTAGAAGGGGCTAACCTAAAGGAGACTTGGAATTTCCTCTTGATGATCCTGGCAATTATCATAACTCGGGCAATATTTCAATGGGGCAGTGAAGTATCTGCCTTTGAGGTGGCTTCCTATATAAAGCTAAATTTACGTGAACGATTGCTAAAGCATATTATGTCCTTGGGCCCCCTATATACGAGAGGGGAACGATCCGGGGAACTAATCTCTACGGTTATCGACGGAATTGAAGCACTGGAGGACTATTTTTCGAAATATCTGCCCCAACTATTATTGGCCGCGGGTATACCCTTGGTAATCCTTTGCTTTGTGTTTCCTCGGGATTGGAAGTCCGGAGTGATTCTTCTCGTGACCGGCCCGCTTATACCGATTTTCATGATGTTAATCGGGAAACTTGCTGAGAAAAAATCACTGCAGCAGTGGAAAGATTTAAGTTGGATGAGTGCCCATTTTTTAGATATTCTCCAGGGCTTGACGACTCTAAAAGTATTTGGGCAAGCCAAAAATCAAACCAGGGTTATAGAAAGAGTTAGCGAGTCTTTTCGAAGATCAACCCTGAGTGTGTTAAGAATTGCTTTTCTATCTGCTCTTATGCTGGAGTTTCTGGCAACAATCAGCACTGCTCTGGTAGCAGTGACTATAGGGTTAAGACTGGTTAATGGAACTCTTTCATATTCTTCCGGTTTGTTTCTTTTACTGCTGGCACCTGAATTTTATACTCCTTTAAGAACCTTAGGTTTAAACTTTCATGCAGGTTTGTCTGGGGTAAATGCCGCTGCCCGAATCTTTGAGATTTTGGATGCTCCTTTGCAGGATGAAGATAATGATGATCAGACAGAATTCAAGACAGATACCCCAGCATTGCCCGGTAATTTCCGGGTTACTTTTCAAGATGTTAGCCTTACCTATCAAGCTGGAGGGGCCCCGGTTCTAAAAGGAATCAATCTATCCATAAATTCAGGAGAACAAATTGCTATAGTCGGTCCAAGCGGAGGGGGTAAAACTTCGGTTGCCCAGCTTCTATTGGGTTTCATTAATCCTACATCGGGAAATATTCAGATCAATGGAGTTTACTTAGACAGGATTTCAAAAGAAAAATTGCTGAATGAGATTGCCTACGTTCCTCAAAACACATATCTATTTGCCGGAAGTGTAGCGGAAAATATTCGTTTAGGAAGACCTTCTGCCGGCTTTGAAGATCTTGTCAGGGCAGCCCAAGAGGCATCTGCTCACGAATTTATTATGAAACTTCCTAATGGATACGAAACTTATCTGGGAGAAGGGGGGGCCCGCTTAAGCGGCGGACAGGCACAACGAATTGCCTTGGCCAGGGCTTTCTTAAAAAATGCCCAGCTCTTAATCTTAGATGAAGCGACTTCCAGCTTAGATTTAGAGAGTGAAAAATATGTACAAGAAGCCTTAACACGTTTGTTGCAAGGCAGGACTGCCTTAATCATCGCTCACCGCCTGGATACTGTTTTCCAAGCAGACCGGATTCTGGTAATGGATCAGGGTCAGATTGTTGAAGCGGGAACCCATATGGAATTGGTGCGAGAACAGGGCCTTTATCATAGCTTCTTGAAGGAATACCGAGGTGAGATAGGATGAAGAAAACAACTTGGTTAATTCACATGTTATTACCCTATTGGAGGCGAATTATTCTTGCCTTGATCTTAAGTTCGCTGACTGTTACAAGTCACATTGGATTAATGGCAACTTCTTCGTATCTCCTAGCCCGTGCGGCTCTTCATCCTCCGGTACTTGACTTGATGGTGACCATTGTTGGGGTTCGTTTCTTTGGTATATCCCGTGCTGTCTTTCGTTACTTAGAGCGTTATGTTGCTCACGATGTGACCTTTCGGGTTTTAAGCCAAATACGGGTTAAGTTTTATCAAGCAATAGAACCCCTTGCCCCGGCTCGCCTATTGAATTTTCGAAGTGCAGACCTGCTTAGACGAATTGTTGCAGATGTGGAAATTCAACAAAATCTCTTTTTAAGAGTTATGTCTCCGCCCATCGTAGCTTTACTGGTTCTTAGCGGATACGGGTTTTTCCTGGCTCGCTATGATCTAAGGTTTACAGCAATTTTAGCAGCTGGTTTTTTAATGGCAGGACTATTTATTCCCTGGATCATCAAAAGTTTGAGTCGAGGGGTAGGGCTGAGTATTGTTGCTTTAAAGACAAAACTCAACACCCAGGTTGCTGACAGCCTTTTAGGAATGACTGAACTTGTCGCTTACGGCCAAGCTCAGTCGCAATTAATGAGTGTTCGACATACCAACGAAAGATTAACTGATCAGCAACGTCGGAATGCCTGGCAAACGGCCTTTTCCTCAGCTTTAACCTGGATGGTTGGAAATCTAAGTATGTGGTTTATCCTTATCTTAGGGATAATGCTTGTTGAACAAGGAAAGTTAAGTGGAGTTAATCTGGGAATGTTGGCCCTGGGGACATTGAGCAGTTTTGAAGCAATAGTTCCTTTAGCCCAGGTTCCTCATCATTTAGAACAAAATCAGGCTGCGGCAGAGCGTTTGCTTGAGCTAATCCAAGCCCAGCCTACGGTTAAAGATCATCAATCAATGGTTTCTCTACCTAAAGATATGAGTCTGGTCTTTAAGGAAGTCAGCTTTAAATATGGGGAGAGGGAGCCTTGGGCTTTACATCGGCTGTCCTTTAAAATCCCTGCAAAGGGTAGGGTAGCCATTGTTGGGGCGAGTGGTGCAGGCAAGACAAGCGTTGTAAATTTACTGCTCCGATTTTGGGAGTTCGATCAGGGCAGTATTGAGCTGGGGGGGCACTCACTCCGTGAATATTCTCAACAAGAGGCCAGAAACTACGTAGGTGTTGTAACGCAAAGAACTCATATTTTCAATGCCACAATTCACGAGAATCTTCTTCTGGCAAAACCTGAGGCCAGTGATGAAGAAGTGAAATCAGCCGCCCAAAAAGCAAAGCTCCATGATTTTATTCAATCATTGCCGAAGGGATATGACAGCTTTGTCGGGGAGGGTGGATTTAAGCTTTCAGGTGGGCAGAGGAAAAGATTGGCAATTGCCAGAGTACTACTAAAGAATGCTCCGATTCTGATCCTGGATGAAGCTATGGAAGGCCTTGATCCAATAACTGAACGTGACGTTTGGGAGGAAGTCTATAAACTTATGGAAGGGCGTACTACTTTAGTGATTACCCATCAATTAACGGGTTTAGAAAAGATGGATGAAATATTGGTACTCGACAAAGGTCAGGTGGTTGAGCGAGGTAAGCATGGTGAGCTTCTTAAGCAGAATGGGGGCTATCGGAGACTTTGGAATAGTAGGGTGGGGTAGCCTCGTTATATTAATCTTGTTCAGACTCCTGCTCCAGCATTACCTCCGCTTCGCCTGCAGGAAGAGTCTGAACATCCTTAAGCTTGCGAGCAATGGTGCGACTCTTTCTGGTTGCAGTATCAATGGTGTTGCTTGCTTCTTGGAGCTTTTTCTGAGTTTTTTCTAAGATGTCGACGAACTTACCGAACTCAGTTTTAACAGCACTGAGTAAATTCCATACTTCACTGGAGCGTTTCTCAATTGCCAAGGTTTTAAAGCCCATCTGAAGGCTGTTGAGGAGGGCTGCTAATGTAGTTGGTCCGGTTATGACGACTTTGTACTCTCTCTGAAGAAGTTCGCAAAGTCCGGGACGGCGAATTACTTCGGCGTACAGTCCCTCTACCGGCAGGAATAAGATTCCGAAATCTGTCGTACAGGGAGGATCAATATATTTATCTCTAATTGTTCTTCCCTCCAGCTTAATTCGATTTTCAAGGGACTTTCCCAATTCTTCTATGCGTGGGAGATTGGCTTGATCCTGTGCTTCAATTAACCGTTCATAATCTTCAATTGGAAATTTGGCATCGATTGGAAGCCAAATGATATTATTCTGCCCGTCTTTGGCAGGAAGTTTAATGGCAAATTCTACACGATCATTGCTTCCTGCCTTAGTTGCAACATTACAGGCATATTGTTCCGGGGTGAGGATTTGTTCTAACAGGTTTCCGAGCTGTATTTCGCCCCAGATTCCTCGGGTTTTAACATTAGTCAGGACTTTTTTTAAGTCTCCGACCCCTGAGGCTAAGGTTTGCATTTCTCCAAGCCCTTTGTGAACAGCCTCTAATCTGTCACTTACTAATTTAAAAGATTCACCTAAGCGCTGCTCAAGAGTAGCGCTTAGTTTTTCGTCGACAGTTGCCCGCATGAGGTCTAATTTCTGACTGTTATCCTGCTGAATCAGTAGCAGACGTTCTTCCATGGTTTTGCGCATTTGTTCTAGTTTTAGATCATTTGTTTTTGTAAGGGAATTCATCTGGTTAGAAAAAATGTCTAATTGATTACCTTGAAGGTTGGCTATTTCCGACATTCGAGATAGTACTGAATCATTAAAAGAGCGAACAGATTGATTTAATTCCTCGCGAATTTGCTTGGCGTTCAGGCTGGTTTCTTCACGATTTTTAGCGATTTCGCCATTCACGAGACGTTCGTTGCGCTCAAGGCTTTTTTCCATAAGGTTAAATTGATTCTCTAATTTTGCATAAGGATTGCGTGAACGAGTTAAAAGTATAATGATTAAGATAATGGCAATGCCGACCATAGCGATAAGAATAAGTTCGATCCAGAGAATATGTTCTGTCATTTGTAATTCCTCCTGATGCTGAGTTCGTTTATCCGATGACTACCAGCCGTAAACTCCTATCTTCTATGTGAGATAACGGCTGCTACGTCCCTGGATAAGTGATTCTTAGCTTCAGATGGAGTAAGTATTCCTCTTAGACAAACTCCATCTGAAGCTAAGAATCACTTGATATTACTTTATCACATTCGCAAGACAAACTAATGTTTCTTTTGAATATTTAATGCTATTTTTCTATTAATGAACAAAAAATACTTTTTTCTAGCAGAACAATGATTACATTTGTCGAAATATAGAATAAAAGATAATTATCGTAAAATATTATCGTCAAGTGACTTGGTTTTAGAGGGATTTTAGAACCTAAAGAGAATTCTATATAATTTAGGAGTAATATTGCTTTTTAAGGTGAAGATGGGAATCTTCATGGGAGGAAGAATGAAGAAGAAGAAGTTTAAGATACCTGTAACAGTTTTGATGATCATGGCCTTGACCTTCGGCTTGGGCGGATTATCCTTTTTAGCCATTTATAAGACAAGATCTGTCTTAATGAATAATTTGGAAGCTCATACTACATCCCTTACTCATTCTTTAAGTTCTAAAGTAAGTCTGTGGTTAAATGCCCATGAATCTAAACTGGAGATCATGGCTAATATCCCCCTAATGAAGAGTGGAGATAAGGACTTGATCTTATCCTATTTAAATGAAGAAGTTCAACGCAATCAAGGTTATGAAGAACTCTTCTACGCCGATAGGGAAGGTAACTATTTGCAGAATACCGGGCTCCAAGGAAGTCTAACAGAACGTGACTATTTTAATAAAGTAATGGCAACAGGGGATACAATCATATCTGATCCCTTGTATTCTAAGGGGAATGGCAGACACATTATTGTTGTCGCAGCTCCTATCAAGAATGGCAGTAAGGTCGTTGGTTTAATTGGTGGTTGTATTAACTTATCTGAATTAACTGAACTTATTTCAGCGAAGGATGGAGAAGTAAGTAAGGCATTTATTGTCCAAAAAGATGGACTGATGATAACTCATCCTAATGAGGAGTTCATTATGACCTACAATGGACGAATGTATAACCGGTCTTCTTTAGGTTATAAAGATACCATTAATAAAATGATTCAAGGAGAAAGTGGAATTACTAGGAATACCTTTGAAGATGGTGATAAATACTTGGCCTATGCTCCGGTAGTTGGCGTTAACTGGTCGTTAGGAGTTACAGTACCGGCCAGCTATGTCTTGAATCAGTTATATTATTTACCTGTCTATTTTGTAGTGGTAACAGTCTGTTTAGGTCTGGTTTTAGCTGTCCTAATGAGACGTTGGTTTGTTCGTCCTCTTACTAAGTTAGCTCGTTTTACTTCAGAACTCAACGAGAATATTTATGGACTAGAGAATAATTATTTGGTAGATAGCCCAGTTATCGAAGTAGAATCCCTTGCTACTAATTTTCGCCGGATGGCCGTGGAGCTGCAAGATAACTTTCGCAAGTTGGCAAATTCAGAAATAAGTCTAAAGGAAGAAATCTATAACAAGATGACAGTTCAGAAGGATCTGGAGAGTAGTTATGAAGAGCTTGAAGCAGTTGAAGAAGAACTAAGGTATAATTACGAAAAACTCCAGTCTAAGGAAAAAATGCTTCGAGAATCTGAACGTCGTCTACGCTCAATGCTGGAGAATGTTAAGCTCATTACCGGGATTATTGATATGGACGGGAACATTATCTTCTGTAATGACTTTATTCTGGGATTAACCGGGTACGAGAAAGACGAGGTTGTTGGGCATAATTTCTTTGATGTTTTCATTTCCCATGATTTTAGACGAAAAGCAAAGAGATGGTTAAAAGGGGTATTAGCCAGTAAGGATATTGTTGTACATAATATCTACCCTATCCGGACTAAAGCCGGAAATAACCGTTTTGTTCACTGGAATCATACCCTTTTGTTTGATGCAGATGGTAATGTATCGGGAATTGCCAGTATTGGAGAAGATATTACGGAACGAAAACAATTTCAAGAAAAGTTAGAGCATATTAGTTTTCATGATGCTATAACTGACCTCTATAATCGTACGTATTTTGAAGAGAAAATGCGTTCCTTACAAGGAAACGATAGCAATTCTCCTGTCGGAATAATTGTCTGTGATGTGGATGGCTTAAAACTCGTTAATGACACACTTGGTCACAGCACAGGGGATAAATTACTTTGGTTAACCGGGACCATCATTAAAAAGTGTTTTCGGGAAGAAGATCTAATCTTTAGGATCGGTGGGGACGAGTTTGCTGTTATTCTGCCCAAGAGCGACTTAACCGTCGTAGAAAAAGCCTGCTATAGAATTCGTAAGGGCGTTGAAAAGTATAATTTAGAAAACAAGGAGTTTCCCCTCAGCCTCTCGATGGGTTTTGCAGTAAGTGGAACCACTAATGTCAATCTTGATGAGGTGTTTAAGGAAGCTGATGACGGAATGTATCGAGAAAAACTTCATCGCAGTAAAAGTACTCGCAGCGCTATTGTCCAAGCTATGATGAAAGCACTTGAGGCTAGAGATTTTATTACAGAAGGGCATGCGGATCGTTTACAGGATTTGGTGATAATGCTTGGTGAAGCTATTACCTTATCGGAGCGGACTCTCTCAGACTTACGACTCTTGGCCCAATTCCATGATATCGGTAAAGTAGGTATACCGGATCGCATTCTCTTTAAAACAGGACGGCTGACTGAAGATGAGTTCAAAGAGATGCAGCGACATAGTGAAATCGGCCATCGGATTGCCCAATCAGCTCCGGATTTATTGCCAATATCTGACTTTATATTGAGACATCATGAGTGGTGGAATGGTAAGGGTTATCCGCTGGG
Organism: Desulfosporosinus meridiei DSM 13257; assembly: GCF_000231385.2. Classification (NCBI taxonomy): domain Bacteria; kingdom Bacillati; phylum Bacillota; class Clostridia; order Eubacteriales; family Desulfitobacteriaceae; genus Desulfosporosinus; species Desulfosporosinus meridiei. The sequence continues at coordinate 1,868,574 of NC_018515.1, forward strand.
ACTCAAGGAAGAGGAAATTCCCCTGGAGTGTCGTATTTTAGCAATAGCTGATGCTTATGATGCTATGACAAGCAATCGTCCCTATCGGAAAGGTATGAGTCAAGAACAAGCCTTAAATGAATTAACTAAGAATCAAGGAATTCAGTTTGATCCCATCTTAGTGCCAATTTTTAATAGAATGATCAGGTCTGGTGCTTCAATGCGCCAAGTACGCTATATTAACTAAGAAATAGGTTATGTCCATTGACTTTATATCTTTTCCGTGTTAGTTTTATAACAAATAATACTATGGGCAGGGGTGCTGGAATTGGCCGGCTGAGATTTAGACCCAAAAGTCTAAGACCCTATTAACCTGATCTGGATAATGCCAGCGTAGGTAAGCAGTTCACTCTTTTATGACAATGAAAGAGCACAAATCTTATTCTGGAGATTTGTGCTCTTTTTAATCGTGGAGAATAATTAACAGGAGGTGCGGTATGAAAAAAGTACTGACTATAGCTGGCTCAGACAGCAGTGGAGGAGCGGGGATTCAGGCGGATCTTAAGACATTTTCTGCCCATGGGGTTTTTGGTATGAGCGTAATAACCGCGGTCACTGCTCAGAATACCCAAGGGGTCTTTGCCGTCCAAGATATCTCGAGAGAGGTAATCGCTAAACAAATCGAGGCAATTTTTGACGATATTGAAGTCGACGGAGTAAAAATCGGTATGGTGTCGCAAGTCGAGACAATCGAGGTAATTGCCGAAGAGTTGAGAAACTATGCTCCTCGGGTTATTGTTTTAGACCCGGTTATGGTCTCAAAAAGCGGCTACCATTTGTTGAATCCTGTGGCGGAAGCAACCCTAATTAAGGAGTTATTGCCCTTGGCGATGGTGGTTACACCGAATATTCCTGAGGCAGAGGTTATGACCAATAAGTCCATTCAAAATCTTAAGCAAATGGAAGAAGCCGCTAAGGAGATACATCAGATGGGGGCAAAAAATGTCTTGCTCAAAGGGGGACACTTAGAAGATGACTCTATCGATGTACTTTTCGACGGTGGAGAATTCAGTTACTTTTCCACAGCTAGAATTGCCACCAAGAACACTCATGGTACCGGATGCACACTTTCGTCGGCAATTACGGCAAACCTTTCTTTAGGGTATAGCTTAAATAAGGCCATATCCTTAGCTAAGGAGTATATAACCATAGCTATCCAAAATTCATTGTCCATTGGTAAGGGTGTAGGGCCTACCCATCACTTTTATACACTTTACAAAAAGGCGGGATTAATTGAGTGAGTTCATCAGTAAAAAATAATTTGAGTATGCTTAATTTTACCACTCTCTGGTTTGGTGCTTCTATATCCGTCGCGGAAATTATAACCGGAGGTCTGCTTGCCCCTTTGGGGTTTAAAATGGGACTTGTAGCAATTCTTCTCGGACACCTGGTAGGAACAACTATTTTGGTATTGGGAGGTATCATCGGAACCGAAGAGAGAATACCTGCCTTAGCATCTACCCGAATCTCCTTTGGAGAGTATGGTTCCTATATCTTCTCTATCCTGAACGTATTACAGTTACTGGGTTGGACGGCAGTCATGATCATCGTAGGGGCTCGGTCAGTAAATCAGATCACTAACACACTCTGGGGATTTGATCATCTGACAGTTTGGAGCTTAATTATCGGCGGCTTAATAATGCTTTGGCTCTGGCTTGGTAAGGATAGCGGCTGGAAAAAGGCCAACCACTTTGCTGTAATTTTACTATTTATTTTAACCTTAGTCTTAAGTGCCATCATTTTTCGCAATCACGAGCTTTTCACTAAACAGGGCATTGGTGAAATGTCCTTTGGCTCGGCTATGGAACTAGCTGTAATCATGCCTTTATCTTGGTTGCCGCTAATTTCTGACTATACTCGATTTGCCAAAACCAAGCGAGATGGTGCAGTGGGGAGCTGGCTCGGATACTTTATTGGGAGCAGCTGGATGTATATTATTGGTCTGGGTGCTGCTATTATCGCCAATGACCCTGATCCGGCTGCTATGTTGCTGGCTGCTAATCTGGGCATAGTCGCCCTCGGAATTATCGTCCTGGCAACTGTAACCACAACCTTCCTGGATGCATATTCCGCAGGGGTTTCCTGTCTTAATATCTTTCCACAGCTTAATGAGAAAACCGTAGCCCTAGTCATAACTGCGATAGGCACAGGCTTGGCCATAATTATTAATATCGAACAATACGAAAATTTCCTTTATGCAATAGGCTCCGTATTCGCCCCATTATTTTCAATCTTGTTGACGGATTACTTCCTCCTGAAGAATAAGCGAATTCAATCAGATCTATTAGTTAATTGGGGTACCTTAGCTTTATGTGCACTGGGTACTTGGTTATATCACCTGTTTATTGAGTTCGATTTCTTTTTGGGGGCTACAGTACCGGTTATGATCATAATTAGCATATTTCATATTATTACATGGAGGTTGACAGCAAAATGCAAATTCGTGAAAAACTGAGCGCGAATCTAAGTCTTGTTAAAGAAAAAAGTCCTTTGATCCACCATATTACTAACTATGTAACCGTTAATGATTGTGCGAATATTGTATTGGCTATCGGAGGTTCGCCCGTAATGGCGGATGATCTCGAAGAAGTAGAAGAAATGGTTGGTTTTGCCTCTGCTTTAGTTATAAATATCGGCACATTGAATTCCCGGACGATAGAAAGCATGCTTAGTGCGGGATTAAAAGCCAAAGAGCTGGGGGTTCCCGTTATTCTTGATCCTGTGGGAGTTGGGGCAACAAAACTTAGAACAAATACCGCCGCCAGGTTAATTCAGGCCCTTAAACCCGAGGTGATTCGAGGGAATATGTCTGAAATTAAAGTCTTAGCGGGTTTAGAAGTGGCAATTAAGGGAGTGGATTCCCTGGCCGATGAACAAGATGGCTCTGTTGTCGCTAAAACACTGGCTTCTGAATTAGATTCAATCATTGCTATAACTGGAAAAACGGATGTTGTTTCTGACGGAAAACAAGTTTGCCTGCTGGACAATGGTCATCAAATTTTAGCAGATGTCACAGGCACAGGATGTATGACCACTTCTTTGGTGGGTACTTATTGCGGGGTGACCAAAGATTATTTCAGTGCTGCTGTGGCAGGAATAACAAGCATGGGTTTAGCAGGGGAGATTGCTCACGCTGCCTTGCGTCATGGTGAAGGTATAGGAACCTTCAGAACAAGGCTATTTGACAGTATCTATAACTTAACCCCTGAATTATTAGCTAGAGAAGGTAAGATAAGGTATGAGTAAAAAACCCAAGATTGATTACAGTCTTTATTTAGTAACAGACCGAAAAACTCTTGGAACCAGAGATCTGGCTGTCTGTGTGGAGAAAGCTATACAAGGCGGAGTTACTTTGGTTCAGTTGAGAGAAAAATCTGTTTCCAGCAAAGAATTTCTAGAGTTAGCTCAGAGAGTAAAGGAAATAACTACACACTATGAGATTCCTCTGATTATCAATGACCGTTTGGACATTGCTTTAGCAGTTGATGCCGAAGGACTGCATATCGGTCAAGATGATTTGCCAATGATAAAAGCGAGAGAATTGTTTGGAAAGGACAAAATCATTGGGGTCTCGGCAAGTACGCTCGAAGAAGCTCTTCTTGCCCAACAACAAGGAGCGGACTATTTAGGAGTAGGGGCAATTTTTAACACCCCTACTAAAGCGGATGCCCCTGAAGTCAGTCTTGAGCAATTAAGTCAGATTAAGAATTCGGTTTCAATACCTATTGTAGCTATCGGTGGAATTAATTTAAGTAACTTAAAGCAAGTTATTGGAACCGGGATTGATGGAGTTTCAGTTGTCTCGGCAATTTTAGCTCAAGAGGATATCTTACTGGCCGCGAAACAGTTTAGAGAATTTATATAGACCTACAACTAACCCCCATTTATCGGAAATGGGGGTTAGTTCTGGTTCACAGAGTAGACCCCCATGCCGTTGCCCCCTCTTCGAAAATGAGTTAAGTTTTGCTGATAATTGACAGGATTGATTTATAAAATTTGGTAAAAATTTATATTAAGATTCTGTTAAATAATAATTTTTGCTCTTATTACCCGCTGATTTTTAGTATATAATGTTAAATTGGTGGTCAATTATCAACAAAATGGAGGAAAAAAGTGTCTCATACGATTAATGACCTTATAAAGCAAATCGAAAAATTGCGGGTAGATTTGATCAAGGTTAAAGAGGGGAGAGCTTACACTGATCCTGAAGTAATTGCGGTAAGTCAGGCATTAGATGAGGTGTTGGACGAATATCAGAAATTGATGCTTAAGAATAAAACTAAATAGATAGAATTGAATCCAGGTTATTGAGTAAGGTAATTTGACTGTTAAAGCAAGGGTTAATGTCTTATGTAGGACTGGTGAGTTACACTAGATGGCATTAGACTATACATAAAAACTAATTAGGGAGGATTGAGAAAATGAAAAATAAAACAGCTTTGATTACCGGAGGCGGAACTGGGATCGGCAGGGCTATTGCATTGTTATTAGCTAAGGAGGGAGTTAATATTGCTATTAATTACTCCCGTTCGGAAGAAGATGCCATAAAGACGTGTCAAGAGATAGAGAAGCTTGGGGTTCGCAGTTTGTACTATAAGGCTGACGTATCTAAGGATGAAGAAGTTCGGGCAATGGTTGATAAAGTAGTGACTGAATTCGGAACACTGGATATTCTGGTTAATAATGCCGGAATGACTCATTTTGTTGAACACTCTGACCTAGAAGGAATGAAGGACGAGTATTGGGATGATATTTTCGGAGTTAATGTTAAAGGGATGTTTTTTTGCTGTAGAGCAGCAGCCGCAGAGTTAAAGAAAAGTAAAGGGTGTGTTATTAATATAACTTCAATAGCTGGTCTGACCGGGTTAGGAAGTTCCATCGCCTATTCCGCTTCTAAGGCCGCAGCTACCAGTGTTACTAAATCCCTGGCCCGAGTTTTAGCACCTGAGGTAAGAGTTAATGCTGTAGCTCCAGGAATTGTTCAAACTCGTTGGGTTGAAGGTAAGGATGAGCACATCACTCGTCTTGCTGCGGGAACACCCCTGGGAAGAGTTGCCGAGCCGGAGGATATTGCAGAGGTAGTGTATGCATTAATCGCCCAGGCAGGGTTTGTGACTGGACAAACAATTGTGGTTGACGGAGGAAATTTCATCTAATAATTACCTTTGCAAGCTGACTCGATTTAAGCTGGCAGAGATCTCAAGTCCTGAAAGCATTATAATGTAGGGCGGCGATAGTGTTCTTAGACATTATCGCCTTAGAAAAATACAATCATTTTGATGATGTAATTTTCTTTTCGTTTACTCTTGACAACACATTAATTATGGGTATAATAAAGTCATAAGAACACAATAACAGTAATTCAGTTCCAAAAAGTTGTTGGTCGCGTGCTAGGCAAAAGTTTTCGATTCATCGAAAGTTGGCATTGCAATCAGTCTGAAAATGCTGAATTTCGAGAATTGAAACCACCTAGACAGGTGGTTTTCCTGTTTCTCAATAAAGAAAGCTTTCCCGCAAAGTTCCTCCTATCGATCAGTCAGTCAATCGATCAATAAAGAAACATTCAGCTAGGTAGTTAGTCGTTCAGTAGTAAGGTCGTTCAGTAGATAGTCGTTTAGTTGTAAGGTCGTTCAGTAGATAGTCGTTTAGTTAGTAGGTCGTTCAGTAGATAGTCGTTTAGTTGTAAGGTCGTTCTGTAGATAGTCGTTTAGTTAGTAAGGTCGTTCGGTAGATAGTCGTTTAGTTAGTAGGTCGTTCAGTAGATAGTCGTTTAGTTAGTAAGGTCGTTCGGTAGATAGTCGTTTAGTTAGTAGGTCGTTCGGTAGATAGTCGTTTAGTTAGTAGGTCGTTCAGTAGATAGTCGTTTAGTTAGTAGGTCGTTCAGTAGATAGTCGTTTAGTTAGTAAGGTCGTTCAGTAGATAATCGTTTAGTTAGTAGGTCGTTCAGTAGATAGTCGTTTAGTTAGTAAGGTCGTTCAGTAGATAATCGTTTAGTTAGTTAGTAGTTTAGTAGTTAGTAGTTTAGTAGTTAGTAGTTAAGGTAAATTGTCAGTGATCAATAAGAGTTAGATTTTTTCGGTGATCAGTAAAGAGAATTGGAAACGGAAACTGTATAGAATTCAGGTGATTTAAGACTTACCTTATCAATGGTGAATTATAAGATTGACCGCAGTAAGTAGATCAAAGTTAACAGATAGTGGAGGATTTGTCCAGATTAGTTTCCCATACGTTACCAAGAAATGTTTAGGTGGTTTGCTTTTTAGTAGGCAGTTTCTATCCTTAAAATGTTTGAGCCTTCAGAAATATGTTTGTAAAGAGTTTTGATTAAACCAACTGGTATTTGGTTTTGGTAAAGTTTAGTTGAAGATTAATCTTGAGCCGTGTATCCATTAGTTGTGAGGAACTTTGCGGGATTATTTTAAATTGGCCACTCAATGAGTGGCCTTTTATTTTTATTTATAGTTTTAGATATGGGTACCATGTTACCTGTAGAAATAATGAGAACCGGACAGCCCCTTTATACCTTGGGGGTAACGTGGTATTATGTAGTATAATAGAACATAAAGCAAAAAATTAAGAGTTCTCAGGAGGCAAAAAACTCATAATGAAATTTCAAAATTTTTTGGAAAGTAATTTGTTTAAAAAGGGGTTGTCCTTACTTCTTTTATTTGCAATCATCATAGGGGTTCGACCTATGATGAATTTACTTCTTCTGACCTTCATGTTTTCTTTCATTTTATACGGGATTCAGAACTACATCTTTTCAAAGATTGTTAAACTAATCCCTATAAATAGAACTTGGGTAACTGTCGTAGTCTTTTCTTTTGTAGCGTCATCAATTATCTTTGGAATATACAGATATATACCCATTCTAACTAAGCAGTTAATGTTCATTGGAGTTCAGCTAAGTAATTTTGATATCAATAATTATGAGGATGCGATCAATCCGCAGTTGCGAGAAGCTATTAGCACAAGCATCCAGTCCTATGTGGTCGAAGGAGGAACATTTTTAATCCATTCAGTAACAAATATCTGGAATTTTAGTTTGAATATTTTTATTGCCTTAATTTTGAGCCTGTTTCTGATACTTGAAAAAGATAAAACTATTAGGTTCTTAAATAAGTTTGAATCCAGTAAAGCAAGCTTCGTTTACATGTATTATAAAAAATTAGGCCAAAATTTTGTGAACTCCTTTGCCAAAGTAATGGAAACACAAATTTTGATTTCCTTTATAAATTCGATTTTATCGGCGATCTTTTTGAGTTTGTTAGGGTTTCATCAGGTTATAGGATTAGGATTTATGATTTTTATCTTAGGATTAATCCCTGTGGCTGGTGTAATAATTTCACTTATTCCCTTATCAATTATCGCATTTAAATTGGGTGGATTTTTAAAAATACTTTATGTAATTGGTATGATAGTATTATTGCATGCCATTGAAGCCTATTTTTTAAATCCAAAATTAATGTCCATAAAAACCAAGCTGCCAGTATTTTTCACCTTCGTAGTTTTATTGCTCTCTGAGCATTTTATGGGTGTATGGGGGCTATTGTTTGGAATTCCGCTATTTCTATTTATGCTTGATTTACTTGACGTAGAAGAATCAGATAATAGCTAATTATAAACAGTGTCTGAATTTAATAAGAAGATGTCTCAGCAGCTTGAGGCATCTTCTTATTAGTGTACTTAGTTTATAATATTAATTTTCCGGCTGAATGGAAGATAGTTTATGTGAGTCCAATTACCCTCCAGGACTATGGTCGCTATATTATCCTTAGAATCTACACTCTCAACTTCCTTTGTTTCAGGCAATTCAGCTAGTTCTTGGAAATCATTTGGTTTATCCAATTCATCAATTTCTGGGAATTCAACTAGCCTTACATCATCATTAACGTCATCATCGTTAAGAGCAGCATTTTCGGAGAGTTGGGGGATTATATCTTCTTCTCCTTCTTCGGCTTCGCTGTCAATTTCAAAAGTCTCCCCATTAGTGTATAGGATTATAACCTTTTCAATTTCAAGCTCATTTTGTAATGCATCATTAAGTACTTCTAAGATTTTAATTTTATTCATCTAAAGCATCCTTTCTAATCGAAAATAATCTGAAATGAATCTGAACAAAGTTCAGTTGCCAATTATATAAGTTATTATATGATCACTTCTTAAAATGTGTATTTGAATGTTAATAATATAAGCTCGGCGTGAAGAGAGTGGCCGTCTTAACTAACAAGCATATATTTGTATAATATTGAAAGGTGTTGCTGCATGGAAAGAATCAGTAAAACCATAACTGCCTATGACAACAACTGTGTTGCCTTCAATGACAAATTTATCGACTATCTACCTTACCAAAAAATGATTAGAGAGTTTATTAATTTACTTGAGCCAGGAATAAAAGTTTTGGATCTGGGGTGTGGACCAGGTAATGTCGCGAGACAGTTAATGTTAGCCGGTAAAAATTTTACGCTTAAAGGAATTGATCTTTCCGAGGAAATGATCAAACTAGCCCAAAAGAATGCTCCGGCAGGAGATTTTAGTTGTCAAGATATACGAGACATTAGTTTTAATGCCGAATCATTTGATGCGGTATTCTTATCATTTTGTATAGTTCATTTAAATCAAACAGAAGTGCTTTCCCTTCTGCAAAAGGTTTCGAACTATTTAAAGGGGGAAGGTAAACTATATTTAAGCTTTATGGAAGGGAAAAAGGATGGTTTTGAGAAAACCAGTTTTTCTAAGGAGGAAATATACTATTTTTATCATTCCGCCAAAAGTGTCAAGAAAATATTAGAAGATAATCACTTGTCTATCATTGAGATCAAAGAGCAAGACTATCCGGAGAACGATGGGTCAATCACTACAGACGTATTTATTTTTGCGAAAAAGCAATTTACTTCCAATGGTACTTGTACCTGAAATCTCGCGAAGAGACCTCTTACCCGTCTTTTAAAAATTGATTGGTTCTTCCCATTTTATAGGCAAGTTGAATCATCTCTTTTTCTTCTGTGGTTATTTTGCGGGCATACATTTTTTCAAATTGCTGAAGAAGTTTATCCGTGTCTATCACTCTTGATGGGCGTTTTGCTCTAATTGTCCTGTAGGATGGGTCATAGGGCTTGGGTTGAATTGAAGAATTGTATACTATTTTGAATATTTCAGCCGTATAAAAGGCATCATGAAGGGCATTGTGAAATGCATTTGTTATTGGAATATGGAGCAACTCTACTGCATGTTGAAGACGTAATAAGTTTTTTTGAGAAAGATTGAAATGCGTGGAGACATAGGGTTGTATGTTAATAACCCTTTGGGGTAAAAACCTGGGGCTTAATTGCTGGGCTTCGACATTTCTGAATAGTTCTGTTATATCAGACATGCCCCAAGTACAGAATATTGAATCCCTCTCCTTGGTAAACGCTGTATAAGCCTTATAAATCTCCGAAAAGGGTTCTTCAGTTAAAAGCTGCTCAGTGGTAATACCGGTTAAATCTGTGACAAATGGGTTAATTCTGGTGTAGAAGGTTGGCTTGACGTAACGGTTAAAAGTGCCTACAGTGTTAAGTTCCAAGTCTAATTTGATGGCACCAATTTGAATGATTTCAAAGGGATAGGGAGATCCTTTACCATCAAAGTTCTGTAAAGAAGCAACGTCTTGATTAAATTCTAAATCAAATATAATGAAATACATATTATAACTCCTCGTAATTCACCTGATTTCTTTATTTTTGGCTGGATATAAGGATGCTATCCGCACCTAAATAAAGGTTTTTTCGGTAAGTAATTTAATAAGAAAAAAACCAGTAGTAACCGGATTTTTATCCCGTAACTGCTGGTTATCTTTATTTGGTTCAGTACTTATCTAGCTAATTTAAGCGCGTTTTTAGTAATTGGTTGCATACCAATTAGTAAGCACTAAAGAGTAATCAGTATAATATAAGTTAATAGTTCATCCCGATCATTCTGCCGGCATTTGTGGTTAGTACTTCATCATTGGCAAGAACGATATGCCCATTAATTATTGTATAGTTGATACCGGTGGGATGCTGAGCAGGGTTGGTGTAGTCTTCCTGGGCTGCAATATTATGGGAATCAAAAATTACCAGATCGGCCATATAGCCTTTTTTGATAAATCCTCTGTCTCGCAAATTCAAACGTAGTGCCGGGTCTCCGGTAATTCTCTTAACCCCTTCAGCCCAGGTCATTGTGTTTTTATCCCGGACATACTCCCCTAAGAATTTAGGGTATGTGCCAAATAAACGAGGGTGGGGCTTACCGGTAGGAATACCGTCGGAGCCAATTTGACATAATGGATGCTTGAGTAGAGCAATAATATCCTCTTCAGAGAATAGGTTCTTCATGACCATAGAACAACGACATTCCTCGCTGATTAATAGGTCAGCAATAGAGTCAATGATTTGGCTGTTTAGTTGAGAATCCGGCAAGCTTTTTTGGGGGGCTAATTGATCTGCAGTTAAGCCCTCTGCCCATTTATTTTGGGGCTTACTGACAGAGCTGATCATAATATTTGACCAGCCAACCATACCGACAAAGTTATCCCAGCCGGAATAGTCGGGGCCTTGACCCTGGAGGTCATTCTTTAGTTTAGCCCTTAGTTGGGGGTCTTTTAAGCGACGAATGATTTCCGTGCTGCCGCCTTCTTTAGCCCAGGGAGGTAAGGTCTGAGATAAGAGGGTACTGCCGGCAGTATAAGGGTGTTCATCAAAGGTTACATCCACACCATCCATCCTGGCTTTTTCTACCATCTCAATCAATTCTTCGGCGGTTATGCCAAAATCTCGATTGGCATAGGAACGCATATGAGAAATCTGCAACTTAACTCCGGATTCCTTGGCGACAGAAATTGCTTCTGACATTCCTTCTCGAACCTGTCGAGAGTGACTGCGGATATGAATCATCATAATCCCCTGATAAGCTGCAACCACCGAACTCAGAGCAATTAGTTCTTCTTTAGGAGCAAACATCCCGGGGAGATATGCTAAGCCATAGGATATCCCTAAAGCTCCATGAGCCATTGCATCCTCAACAATCCCGCTCATGGCTTCGATTTCTTTTGTGGAAGGCTTCACATTATTTAAGCCAAGAATTTGAGCTCGAACTGCTCCGTGACCAATTAAGGCTGCGAAGTTGTTAAGTTTTTCTGCTTGATCAAGTTGCCTATAAAACATAGAAAAGTCTTGCCAATCCCAGGTTAGCGGTCCGGGGCCTAAGATTGGGATAAGATAATTGCGCCAATCCTCCATTCTTTGGAGGTGGGGGGCCGAGCCCAAGCCACATTGGCCGATAATCTCAGTGGTTACTCCTTGTCTGATTCTGCTCTCCCGAATTGAATCAGACATAAAGGGTACTAAGTCGCAATGACTATGAACGTCTATGAACCCCGGAGTTACTATTTTATTCGTCGCGTCAATAATCCTTGAGGCCTCTGCAGACAGGTCAGGGGCTATTTCTACAATCAGGCCATCCTGTATCCCCACATCACTTCGATAGGGGGGAGTACCTGTACCATCTACTATTAAACCACCGGTAATTACTGTATCAAACATTTTAAACAGACCTTTCTTAGTTTCAGGATTTACTTATTGTGATCATTTTACCAACAAATTAATTCTTTGCTAAAAACTATTTAGAAAAAGCGGCTTAGAAATAAATTTCCATGCACCCCTTTCTCTTGAATGTGAAAGCGGTACATGGATTAATCAATACTTATCCATCTTTGTTAGCTTAACAAATCTAGTTGAACAGGTAAAGTTTTTAAGGATTAAGCGTTAAACTTTTTTTCTCTTCTAGAGAGCTTAGATCATTAGCTTTTATTTTTCCTTTTGAGACGGTGTACAATGTATCTCCGATATAAAGAACTCGTTCAATTTCCTTAGTTCCATAATAATGCTGACCGGCTTTCAGTAAATCTGGCTTATCAAGATGAGTTGTTTTACCCCTTAGGGTGAAACCGCTATGCAAATCAAAATTATAGACATAGGCCCCCTGGAAGGCAAATGAGCCATATTGGGGAACCCCGGAAGGACTTTTGACAGGGTTTTTAACCTCCATCACCGTGACGGGGAAGGATAGTAGCTTTTTCTCTTGGTCGAAAAGCAAAGCTTTATGATTATGGAGTACTTCTGAATCAGTCCCACGGTCGCCGATTGTGGTTTTATACATTTCCACAGGCTTGGTTACATCGGTAACATCAAAGACAGCTAGTTTCATCCCTTGGTAGTAAGCATTGGAACCCACGGGGGAACCGGGAAGAATCCCTTGATTATTATTGGTGGGACTTAGCTCTATGGTTTCTTTACCAAAGCCTATAATATGATTCTCATCATAAGGATGGAGGTAATCACTGTAGCCCGGAATTTTTAAAGCACCTAAGATTTGGGGAGCGGAGGGATCCTTAAGATCCAGGACAAAAAAGGGATCAACATTCTTAAAGGTCACCATATAGCCGCGATCCCCCATAAAACGAACCGAGTAAATCCTTTCACCGGGAGCTATATCCTCAAGCTTACCCATTAATTGGAGGTCTGGGCCTAAGATATAAACATTGTTCTTTGAAGTGTTTTCATCGGAGCGCCAGGTCTCTCCTGTGGTAGTAGCAATCCTAAAGCAGTTATTGTATTCGTCCAGGGAAAATTGATTGAGAATGTTTCCGGGCACGGTTCCTTTAGCTTGCAAATCAATTCCGCCTTGATCGAGACTGAACCTGTACACAGCTGTAGCCATGCTATAGGGACTAGGGATTATTTGCTTCTTCGGAGTGGTTCCGGGGGTATCCTGTTCAGCCCGCTCATATTGAGTGACAGCGATATAGAGATTAGTGGGGGATGCATAGACATTCTGCCCGGAACCCAGGAAGGTTTGCACCTGCATTTCTTGCTGGGCTTGATCAAGATTAAGACTGGCGATCATAAGGTAGTTGGGTTCTATACAGTCTGGAAAGTAACGGATTTTGGCGTAATCCAGATTGATAAATTCATTTTTTAGAGCTGTATCACGATAACTGGGTAAAGTAGGTTCCATTTCTGAGTTCATGATTCGATATAAGTCTAGATACTTGTTAGCTATTAAGTATAAATTTGAACCGATCTTTCGAGAAGAGACATAATCACCGTCAAGCTCGACCTCCCGAAGTTTGGTTATATTAGCTTTATCGGCTAGGTTATAGATAATCACCTTAGTCGTAGATTTGTGGATTACCGGCGGATAGATCATAGCCTTGGATTGATCTTTTTCTGTAGCTGAGGGCTGGGTTTCCGGATAGATGGCATTGCCTAACACAACCAGATACTGATTGTCAACATATAATTCCTGGGGTGAAAATTCGTTTTCATCAAAACTGATTCGTTTTACAATGTGCATTTGATCGGAGGGGTCTGCCTGAATGACGAGAAGTTCCTGGTTGTTCACTTGGTAGAGATAGGTACCATCACTTTTGACAATATCAGCTTCATCAACCTCTGCTACTTGAAGGTTGGTCGAGGAGTAGTTTTTGCTTTCCTTAGATGTAATTCCTGAATTAGTCGGAGAAGCCTGATCTACTGGTGGAGCAGCAGCTGACTTCGTCATTCCATCAAGGGCAATTGCCCCCATCAGCACACCTTGTCCCCTTAATCCTCTGGAATTCTCGGCATCTTTCAGGATACTGCGTAGATTATCCAGGGAGCCAAGCACAGGTAGACTAAGGTGCTCGGGTTGGGCTTGCTCTGGTTCCTGGGCAATACTTTGCTTGGGCGGTTCATTTAGGCCAGTCATGATAATCATACCTGTGAAAACTGCCAGTACAGCAAGAGAGTACCATAGTTTTCTTTTCACGAATAAATCCCCCCAGTTATAGATTTGATATGTAGCCTTAATTAAATAGACGAATGAAGGACTATATATCTGACGAATAGTTGTTTAAGAACAAGTTGAATCTTATAAAACTATTTGTCATCCATGCTGGTGCGTTGTTTAACTTAAGACAGACAAGCCGGCGTTAGTCTCCTCCGCCACAACCTCCTGAATCGCACCCTCCGGAGTCACACCCATCTGAAGAATCACATCCGCCGTGGTCGCAGGAAGAATAATCAGAGTCATTGTAATCATGGCCATCAGAGAACGTGTGATAATTTGAATGAGAAATAGAGTTTGATCTGTGCTGAGAGGAGGAGGAGTGAGGAGCTCGAAATAGGGCAACAGCGATAAAGACAATAAAAATGGTCAGGAAAATTCCCAAAATACTTCACCTTCCTTATATAAAAAGAGACCGTCTAAACTTGACGGGCTCTTTTAAATCCTTCACTAGAAGGAATGGCTATTCAACCTTTTTAAAGATTGACCAAGGAGTATCAACTGCCAGGCCATCTTCTAACATCTTTTGTACGGTTCCCGGAATATAGAAACCAGCGGTTTCTGTTTTAAATAAGCACTCTTCTAAGGAGATTTCTTCCCATGTGTCTTCACCTTTTAGTTGTGTTACAAATTTCATATGACTAATCCTCCATCATCGAATTTTAAAGTCAAACTTATTATAGCAGGAAATAGAGCTCAAATAAATAATAAATCCTCATTTCTAACCTTTTTAAAAGGACAACTAGATAGAGAAGGATAAATGGCTTTACTCCAGGAATATTCAAGTATTAATTTTGTAAAATTACGGAAATAGTATTAGGTTTTGCAGGATATGAGTAATACATAGGGAACTCATTTATAGGTTTTTCTTTTGAGTATTGCATGGATATGCGATTGGATTTAAAGGAGAGTGTAAAATGACTAAGTTAAAAGTGACAATCTTAGTTGAAAACACTGTTGGGGTCCCCTTAGGGCTGTTAGGGGAATGGGGGTTGTCCATGCTCTTAGATTTTGGAGATGAGAAGATCCTGTTTGATGCGGGAGAGCAAGGGAACCTTGTTAACAATGCCCAAATTCTGGGCCATGATCTGCGCCAAGTTGATAAGGTAGTCTTAAGTCATGGACACTATGATCACACGGGAGGACTCTATAAGTTATTACAATATAAAGGGGCAACATCTGTCTACGCGCATCCGAATTTATTTGCAAGCCACTTAGCTAAAGTTTCCGATATTCAACCAAACCGCTATATCGGTGTTCCTTATTGTCAGCAGCAATTAGAAAGCTTAGGTGCCAGGTTTCACTGGCATAATGAACCCTTTGAATTGAGGCCGGGGCTGTGGTTAAGTGGGGAAATTCTGCGAGAATCATCCTTTGAGCACATAGATGAGCATTTGGTTGAATTGGCAGGGGAGCAGGTTGTTCAAGACAGCCTTAAAGATGATTTAAGCATGTTTTATATGACGGATCAAGGTTTAATCATCCTGCTGGGCTGTGCTCATTCCGGACTGGTTAACATTGTAGAGCAGGCCAGGCAGGTTACTAAAGAAAGTAAAGTGAGAGGGATTATTGGCGGAACTCATCTTGGACCAGCTTCCTCGGATCAACGGCAGCAAACCATTGACTATCTTAAAAGCCTTGATCTTGAGTGCCTGGCACCCAATCATTGTACAGGGTCTGCTATGTTGACTATGTTGGCTGCGGAGTTTCCAAAAGCCTTTAGATGGGCCATGGCTGGGTCTGCTTTAGAATTTTGATAACGGGGAGGATACCTGCGTGTCTATACCTACTTCGCGGACTAAAGAGTCAGCCGTTATTTTGATTGATGAACAACTGTGTATAGGCTGTGGTTTATGTGTTGAAGTATGCAAGGGATTTAATCTCTCTCTGCAAAAGGGTAAGGTTATCAGTATAAATTCAGTTTATGGATGTATTGCCTGCGGACATTGTATGGCAATTTGTCCTAAAGAAGCTATTAAAATTGATGGCCGCTGTTTGTCTTCCGAGGACTTATTCAGCCTGCCCCAAAAAACAAACTCCTCAGCCTATGAGGAAGTGTTAAACCTATTTCAGCGGCGACGAAGTATTCGTGAGTTTAAAGCTGTACCTGTAGAAAAAGAGATCCTGGAAAAAGTCATAGAAGCAGCTCAAACATGCCCGATGGGTCTACCTCCTTCGGATGTAAACCTAATAGTCTTCAATAGTCCGGCAAAGGTGCGTAAATTTGCTGAGGACTTTTGTGATTATTTAAAAGGAATAAAATGGCTGGTATCTGAATGGTTTTTAAGGCTGATGCGTCCGTTTTGGGGAAAGGCCAACGACGAATTATTCAAAGGATTTGTTCGACCTACCATTGACTTGTACTTAGACAATATGGAAAAGGGCATCAACCTGGTTAATTATGATGCCCCTGCTGCCCTCTACTTTTATGGCTCTCCTTATTCTGACCCCGCCGATCCCATAGTTGCAGCTACCTATGCTATGATTGCCGCTGAATCCCTAGGATTGGGGACATGTATGTTAGGAGCTGTTCATCCCTTAATTCAAAACGGTAAGGCTGCCCGAAAATTTAGAGAAAGCTATGGTATTCGCTATAAAAGCCGTGAAGGATTATTTGTCATCATAGGCTATCCGAAAGTTGAGTACCACAATGGAATTCGCCGGACCTTTGCTTCAATAGATGTCAGGTGATGAAGATTATCTTCAATCAACAAAAATTCCTTGTTCCGGGACGGCGATTTCCTCAAAGTGATGAGTCAGCATATCTAAATGCCGAGTCAACTCTGCACCCTTCATTGGCTGACCGTGGCTGGGAATAACTAAGGACGGCTTTAGGTCTCTTAATTTATCGACGGATGATTCCGCTGCTTTCCAGTCAGTGGTTAGATAAGCCGGTGGACCACTTATTTGTTCGCTTTGTGTCATTACAGACAACAGGGATTCTTGTTTTACTGTCGTAAGGGCATCTCCCGGTATAAGTATGCCATCTGTTTCGCGGAATAAAGCAATATGACCGTCAGTGTGGCCGGGGGTTAGTATCCATTTCCAACCGGGCATACCCGGGACGCTGTGGTCTGAGGGTAGGGGATTAGCTCGAAAGCCAATGTCTATACTGGTGTGTGGAAAGGTGGGAGACATTGCTGCCACCAGGCCGCCGCCTACGCTTGGATCGGCCAGGGGATAATCTTTTTCTCCGGTAATGTAAGGAAGTTCGAACTCATGGGCATAAACCGGAATATCCCAATGCTGAGAAAGCTTGCTTAGCGAGCCTACGTGGTCAAAATGTCCGTGAGTAAGAATAATGGCTTGAGGACGAGCCTCTTTCCCAAAACGTTCCTCTGCTGCTTGAATAATAAAGTCTGCTGAGTTTTCCAGACCTGCATCAACTAGAGTCCAGTCACTTTGGGTTGGTTTTCCCACCAGATAAGCATTGACTATCGTGAATTGTAGGATAAGAATATCAGAGGTTGCTTCCTTTGAAGAGGTTGTTAGCTTAGATAAGAACTCAACCAGCTTATTACCCAATTATAATCCCTCCAGATTCTGTTATTAAATAAAGTTAGCTCATTCATCTAAGTTCTTTTATATATTTTAGTATTCTCTGTCCTTGGTCGAGTATATATGCATAAACAATCAGGGGATGGGTCGCATGTAAAAATGTGTGATCTATCCTCTGACTGTTTTAATGAGATGAAAGTCATTCTTTTAGCTTACAAGCCACAAAGGCTAATGAACTTAGTAATGACATTCTAACTTTGAGAACTGCCATATGCTCAAGATCGGTATTTTAAAATAGAACCCTTAAAATTGCCATTTATATCCTGTGAATTTCATTGGAATTTAGGTTAATATGAAGATTATGAGATAACTAAGGAAAAGACTGACCTAGTGCGTCGAAGTAAGAATTTGTAAGGAGGGTTAGAAAATGCCCCTCGTAGCTCTAAATCAAAAGTCGTCCCAAAAACAAGAGCTAAAGGGACCTTTGGCCTTAAGATATTCACTGTTTGCGCTGCTTCTGGCAATTGTTCTTTTCGTGGTTACAATTACTAATCTCGGTGCGGGATTAAAGCTGTTCGCTGAAAGGTTTATTCTTAAACCGGGTGTTGTCGAGGCTATGGGGGTTAATCCTAATTTCGACACATTTCAAGGAAGCATCTTGCAGCAGGAAGCGGTTGATACCCCGGGAGTGATTCCCATGTATGGATCCTCTGAAATGTCCATGATCAACAATTATCACCCGGCTAAAGTGCTAACCCCTGAGACGGGAGTGACACCTTTTTTGATTGGTAGAGGCGGAACCCAAACGATTATTAATGTACTGAACTTAGCTTCCCTTGAGGACTTAAGAGGAAAGAAAATTGCTATCTTTATAACCCCCCAGTGGTTTGGTCCGGGAGGAATCTCGCAATCGACTTTTGAAGGGAATTTTTCAGCCCTTCATGCCTATAACATGTTTTTTAGCTCTGACATTTCTCCGAGTTTAAAGCGTCAAATTGCTGAACGGATTCTCAATTTTCCGGAAGCTTATAAAGAATATCCCTATCTTAAGAATATGTTAGAAAATGAAATCAACTCAAGTATTATGGCTAAAGTAAACAAAACTTTGGATTGGCTCCCTGCTCGCATGGAATATTCGGCCTTAGAGGTTCGAGATTTTTTCAAAGTGATATGGCAGGTTAAAGACCTGGCAGATAAGCAAGTGGCAAGGTATTCGGCTAAAGCAGCAAATCCGCCGGAAATGGAATGGAGTAGGCTGCGTGAAGAAGCGAAGGTCGATGCCATTAAATCCACGGACAATAATCCATTTAAGATGGATAATAAATTTTATCAAGAGTACCTGCTCCCAAAATTGAAAGAAAGTAAAGATAGCGATAAACACGATTTGAATTTATCTTCACCAGAATATAATGACTTAAAGCTACTAATGCAAGTGTTAAAGGAGAAAGGTGCCAAACCTCTATTTGTAATTATTCCCATGAACGGTCGCTGGTACGATTATGCCGGCTTGGACCGTTTGCAGAGAGAACAGTGTTATCAAAAGCTGGCAGCCCTTGTCCAAGCAGAAGGGTATCCTCTGGCTGATTTTTCCTCTCATGAATATGAGGATTATTATCTCAAGGATCTTTGGCACTTGGCCTGGATAGGCTGGGTCGATGTCGATCAGAAGCTCTATGAATTCTATAGGCAGTACTAGGAGACAGTTCTCCGATCTTCGCTAAACACAGCAATCGCAAAGTTGAATGGGTTACCGGAAACCGGGTACCTATACAGTTAAAATAATTCCTTCATAATCAGGAAGGCCCCTGGGTTATTATCCAGGGGCTTTCTGATCTGTCAGTTAGTTAAAAATAAAGCATGGTTATTCAGGGTTTCCGGAAAATACCTGAAATTAAGGCCTCCATAAGGAAAACTTAAGAAATTTATAAGTACTTATTTACTAAAGCCTATCCCGTTTTGGTAGAATGAAGTCAGTGAAATAGATTTTACTTCTCATCAATTTGAAATGTAATACAAAAAGTAAGGAGTTTTAGATGAAATGACAACCTGCAGTCAATCAACTGAAGACAATTCTAAAAAAAGAGCTAGAAGCGACTATATAGTAAAAATATTATCTAGAGGATTGCTAGCCGTATATTTAGTAATACTAATTTGGTTAGTGTTATTCAAATTACAATACAATATTTTGTCAGTATTTAATTATAACCATAGAAGTCTTAACTTGAATCCATTTGCTGCTCCTTTAAAGCTAAATGGAAGAATTAATTTCGGAGAAATGATAAATAATTTTATAATCTTTATTCCTTTTGGCATACTTTTGAATGTCAATTACAAAAGGTTTAGATTTTTGCCTAAGTTTACTTTGATTCTGGTTTTTAGCCTTACTGCTGAATTAATTCAATTTATCTTCGCTATTGGAGCGACAGACATAATTGATGTAATTACAAATACTGTTGGAGGCATTTTAGGACTGATATTATATCGTCTAAGCAATAAGTATATTAGTAGTAAAAAATTAGACTGGGTTATAATTGCTTTTGGTACACTTTTGCTTATGTTTTTGCTCTATTACCGTATCTTTATACTGAGACTAATTTATTAATTAATAAAACCTTAAGGTTTTCATAAGAAACTTATTATGATTTAAATTTTTTTTGCAGTACAATAAAAAATGAGTGCTTATCCAGGAAGAAGGGACAGAACTTATGAGCATCAATATTTTAATTGTAGACGATGAGAAGTCCATAGCGGACCTCATTGAAGTTTATTTAGGAAATGAAGGGTTTAGAATATATAAATTTTATACCGGTCAAGAGGCCTTACGGTGTGTTGAGTCGGAACCGTTAGAGCTGGCAATACTTGATGTTATGCTGCCGGATATTGATGGCTTTACTCTCTGCCAGAAAATTAGAGAAAAACATAACTTTCCGGTTATCATGCTGACAGCAAAAGAAGAAGAAATCGATAAGATCACGGGGCTGACATTAGGTGCAGACGACTATATCACTAAACCCTTTCGCCCCTTGGAACTCGTTGCCCGCGTGAAGGCACAACTCCGAAGATTTACCAAATATAATTCTGCGGTGCGAAACCAGGAAGAACACTTGATTGCCTTTTCCGGCTTGGTAATGGACATGAAGACCCATGAATGTACCCTAAATGAAAAAAGGCTACCTCTCACTCCTACAGAATTTTCTATTCTTTGGGTCCTTTGTTCCAATCGCGGACGAGTGGTCAGTTCGGAAGAATTGTATCATGAGGTATGGGGAGACAAGTATTTTACCAATAGCAATAATACGGTAATGGTTCATATCAGACATTTAAGGGAAAAGATGCATGACAGCGCGGAACATCCTAAATATATCAAAACGGTATGGGGGATTGGCTATAAAATTGAAAAGTAAGAGAGATAACAGAAGGAATGATTATACAAAATTAAAAAGAAAAGTATTTTTTCAAATGCTTCTGATTACAGTTGCCGCCGCTGTGACTGTTTCTCTATTGCGCTATATCCTGCGTGGACAGATCGGAAATCGTATCGTTCGATTTTTAATCAACACTTTTAATTTTGATAATTCGGAGGCACAGACAATCTATCAGTTGGTGATACGTAACAATATGGGCATGATCCTTTTTGTTGTAATCCTAGTATTTTTAGTTATATTTTTTCGATTTTTTATTTCTTGGTTCACAAAATATTTTGATGAAATCAGCGCTGGAATGAATAAACTTGCTGAGGAGTCAAATGATGAAATTACTTTATCATCGGAATTGGATTTCATGGAAAATAAGCTTAATCAGCTGAAAAACAACTTGGAAAAACAAAAGAAAGCTGCTCTTGATGCCGAACAGCGCAAAAATGATTTAGTAGTTTATTTAGCTCACGATATAAAGACACCTCTGACCTCCGTTATAGGATACTTAAGTCTTCTGGATGAAGCTCCTGATATGCCTCCTGAACAGAAGGCAAAATATGTCGGTATTACCTTGGAAAAAGCTTATCGATTAGAGCAGCTTATTAATGAGTTTTTCGAGATCACAAGATTTAATCTTCAAGCTATTGTTTTGAATAAAGAAAAAATCAATTTACTGTTCATGCTTCAGCAGATGACCGATGAATTCTATCCAATGCTCACGCCACAGGATAAGCAGGTGTCCATCAATGTGCCTGAGGGCTTCACTCTGTGGGGAGATGCAGACAAACTGGCTCGTGTGTTCAATAACATTCTGAAAAATGCCATAGCCTATAGCTATGAAAACAAGGTCATTGACATTTCTGCTAAACAGCAGGACAAAAATATGGTTATAACATTTACGAATCAGGGAAATCCAATCCCGCGGGAAAAGCTGGAAACTATTTTTGAAAAGTTTTACCGATTAGATTCTGCACGTTCCACAAACACCGGTGGAGCAGGACTGGGTTTGGCAATCGCTCAAGAAATTGTTAAGGCTCACGAGGGTACAATCTCAGTGGAAAGTAGTTTGAAAAATACAATATTTACGGTAAAGCTTCCGTTATAAGAAAATCTTAAGAAGTTCATAAGGTGAAATTCTAACATAGCTCCTTGCTTTGTGGTTGAATAATATCAGCACAGAATAAGGAGCTGTTTTAATTATGGTACGAAAAGTAAAAAACAAAAAGCCAGGAATAAGCCTATTTGTAACAATTCTGATGATAGGTGTTATTACTGCTTTTGTTTATCATTCCATTATTACTCTAGGAAACCAACAGACGTTTAAGGATGAATATGACAATAGAACAACATCGGTTCCTCCGGCTAAGATAGAATCCGCTTCCTCTGTTCCTATATCTCCCGATAAGCTGAACAGTCCTAATGCGATTCTGATTCGGTTAAAAGATCATACCATCCTGATGCAAAAAAACAGCGCAGAAAAAATCTATCCAGCTTCTTTGACTAAGATTATGACAGCTATTGTTGCGATAGAAAATTTACCTGACCTGAAGGAGAAAATCGTACTTACCAATTCTACGTTTCAGGGACTGTACGAAGCAGATGCCTCAATGGCCGGTTTCCAGCCGGGTGAGCAGGTCAGGGCAATCGATTTGTTATACGGAGTAATGCTGCCGAGCGGAGCGGAGTGCTGTGGCGGACTTGCTGATCAGATTGCAGGATCAGAGCAGAATTTCGTAAAATTAATGAATCAAAAGGCGGCAGGTCTGGGCATGAAAAATACGCATTTTGAAAATTCGACTGGACTTCATAATGCAAACCACTATACAACAGCCAAAGATCTGGCTATTCTTCTAAGCTATGCTTTGCAAAATAATACTTTCCGAGAGATTTTTAGTTCATCCCGTCATTCCACACAACCTAGTAATAAGCACCCTGGAGGGATAACCTTTTACAGTACCATGTTCGAAGACCTCAACAATCAAAATATTATTGGTGGGGAAATCTTAGGAGGGAAAACTGGATATACCGATGAGGCCGGTCTATGTCTTGCGAGTCTAGCCAGAGTGGGTAAGCAAGAATATATTCTGATTTCAGCTGGTGCAAAAGGAGATCATCAGTCGGAACAGTATAATATTACCGATGCATTAGCTGTATACAATGGTATTGGAAAACGATAAGCTTTTTGTTTTTGGAAAAGAGGGATTGCCGCTTATGTAAATGCCATTGCCATGGAAAACAAAAAAACAAAGGCACCATGATAGTAAACATGATGCCTTTGTTTTCGTGTTTTTGGAAAGTGATATCACAAGCAACTTCACTTGATTATTCCAACCGCAAGAGTTCCAAGTTTACCCAAGGTCAAATTTCTTTGAGGTTGAGTTAATGGACGGCCTGCTTTAATCAAGCTCGTCAAAACGCCGCATTGGGATATGTCCCCAACCAGGATAAATCCCTTTAACAGGTCCTCTTGCCAAATTAGTTTGCGATAGTTGGGCTTGTCTCCTACTATTTTCAGGTTTTCCTCTTCAGTCCAATTATCCGGCTTTTGGCTGTCAGAGAGCTTTGTAATTCCAACAGATACAGCTGAAAGACCAAAGAAATCGACAGAGTTCAGACCAAGAGACCCTGGGTAAACCTCTTCTTTCCCGCACATATTTGCCCCGGCGATTCTGCCTTGGGTCGCTGCATTGGGCCAAGTTGCATTCAATGTAAAGGTTTGTCGGACCAGGTCCCAAGTTTCTGCAAGATCCCCGGCAGCATAGATATTGGGAAGGTTGGTTTCTAATGAGGAATTTACCTGAAGTCCATACCCGATATTAAAGCCGAGATCACCTAAGTCCTGGATGTTTGGACGAACGCCCTTGCCTACAATCACTAAATCAGCAGCAAGTTCTGTTTCGGGTGAAACCAGTACACCTTGGACATGGTCTTTTCCCAGGATAGACAAGGCCTCGGTTCCTAATAGAACTTTAAGTCCATTAATTCTCAAGTGCTCTTGAATTAAGCCAGCTGCTTTCGTATCAAGCATTTGGGAAAGGATCTGCCCTGAGGAGACCGCAACAGTGACGTCAAGTCCCCTTTTTCTTAAGGCATAAGCACTTTTTAAACTAACTAACCCACCGCCGATGATGACAGCTCTTTGCACTCCTTGCTCTAAGAGCTTATTAATTGCCAAGGCATCATCCATAGTACGCAGGGTAAATACCTCTGGAAGCTTGGCCCCTGGAATCGCGAGTTTTTTCGCAGAAGATCCCATGGCCAGCAAAAGTTTGTCATAATGCCACTCTTGTCCATCAGCACTGCGTACAATTTGCTGTTGGGGATCGATCCCGCTAACCTTTACTCCGTAAAGGATTGTTAGATTCAGCCGTTCGGCAAAATCAGGCGTTCGCAAGTAAAGTTGGGAAACGGGAATATCTCCTGTTAAGAAATACGTAGTCAGGCAACGTGAATAACTAGGTTCCTGTTCCGCCGTGAGGACGATGAGTTCTGACTGAGAGTCATGCTTGCGGATTTCTTCAGCCGCAAACAACCCGGCCGCGCTATTGCCAACAACGATATATGTCATAAGTTTTCCCTTCCCTTAACACGGAAGTCCGAGCTTTTGGCGTTTAGAACGGATATCCTCCAGAAGTCCTTGAGCGGCTTTTAAGGGATCTGTTTCAACGTAGAATTTTCCCCCGATCACGTCACTGAGGCCGTTGGTAAGTAATTCAGTCACTGCTTTGCTCCCTAATACGGGTGGAACTACGCCAAGGTGCGTTGTTAGTCCCATAGTTACAGCCCAGGTTCCGATACTCAAGGCTTTTTCATGCTGAGGTTCGGGAGCACTGGCTGCCACAGGAAGGGAGGCGGAATCTACATTCAGATAGCCGGCCAGAGCTGTTACTAAATCTCCAATTCTTGAATTATCCACACAACTTCCCATGTGTAAGACAGGGGGGAGGGGAGTACCTAAACCGGCAGCTTGACCGATTGCAGTTAAAACGGCTTTCAGACCTTCTCCAGCGTAAGTTTCAGTCCCTTCAGAATTCATGAAACCAGCCTTGGCCAGGGCATGAGCTGAACATCCTGTAGCCACCACTAATACATTATTTCTCACAAGCTCTTTTACTAATTCTACATGAACGATATCCTGAGTTGCTTTGACATTGTTGCACCCAACGGTAGCTACGACTCCGAAAATATTGCCATTAACAATATTGTCAACCAAAGGTTTAAGGGGTTGGTTAGGATTCACAGCCGAGAGGGCACTGACAATTGCTTCTACACTAAATCCAGCTACGATTTTCTGTTTGTAATTAGGTATGTGTATCTTCTTACTGTTCCTGCGACCATAGGCAGTGATGGCTTTGCGAACAATTACCTGAGCCGTATCATCAGCACCTTCTAAAGTAAAGGGAACATGAGTGGCTCCAGGTATTTTGACAATGGGCATGGTTGTGATAAGCTCTGTATGATAACAAGAGGCTACTTTTGCTAAGGAAGGCATAATACACTGTACATCAACGACCATTGCGTCAATTGCACCCGTTATTATGGCCAGTTCTTGAGCTAAATAGTTAGCAGCGAGAGGGATCCTGTTGCGCATTAAGACTTCATTGCCTGAACAGCATACCCCTGAGACTTGAATACCTTTCGCTCCGGCAAGGATTGCTTCTTCTTGTAGTTTTCCAGCCCAAAAGACGATTTTTTCCGAAAGCAAGGGGACATGGCCATGGACGATGAGATTGACGCAGTCTTCCTTGAGAACCCCTAAATTGGCTTCTGTCACGACAGGAGTCGGTGTTCCGAATAGGATATCTTGCATATCTGTGGCCAGTTTTAGACCGGAATAGCCGTCCACCAACCCTTGTTTGGCGGTTGATAGGACAAGATTTACGGGGTCGGCATCCATACCCATGGTTGTTTGATGCATTGCTTCGCGAATTTCCCGATCCGGATTGCGGGGAAGAATCCCTAAACTCTGCCAGACGGCAATTCTTTCTTTGGGTGCATTGACCATCAGCCATTGCACGGGTTTACTGCCATGATTAGCTAAATCGGCATAAGCGGCTTCTACAACCTCCAAGGCTAGATCTGCTTTGTTTTTATCAGAGACCTCCAAACCTAATCCACGGGCAATTTGCTGCAATTTGGTCTCATCAGCTATGCTATAATTGATATTCCCCTTAGCCGCCAGCTCTAAAGCCTCAACGGCCTCATAGGCATGATCAACATGGGCTGCGGCTCCGCCGGCTACTTGTCTTAGTAAATTACGAGTTACGATGACATCGGCACTTGCTCCGCAGATACCCGCTTTCGGGCCATTGCCAAAGGGATCAATTCGACAAGGTCCCTGAACACAATGCCGGCAGCAAACTCCTAAGCTGCCAAACCCGCATTGAGGTTGTTGAGCTTCATAGCGATCCCAAACGGTCTCTACTCCATCTAAGGCGGCCTTAGGCAGCAATTCTAAGGCAGCAGGATCAATTGATTTTTGAGATTTCATTGATTAATTGACTCCCTTCATTTGGTCTAAGAAGGTTTTACGTCCCCTCTGGGCAAACGTTTCAACCTCCACAAATTCCAAAGCCTTGGTTGGACAGGCTGAGACACAAGCCGGATCGTAATATAATTCCCGGCAGCGGTCGCACTTGGTGACTCTACGGGTAGCAGTAATTTCGGTAATAGCTCCAAAGGGGCAGACCATTACACACATCATGCACCCTACACACCGTTGGTCATCGACTTGAATTAATCCGGTTGTTAAATCAAACTGCATAGCCCCGCTCATACAGGCGTCAACACAAGGAGCATCGATACACTGCCGACATTGCAATGGGAGATTTATTTCTCCATTGCACTCTACGAAGATTCTCTTTTGTGGGGGGGGAAGCTCACTAATTGCCTGGAACAAGGTCTTACTGGCGGAGTGGGCAACGGCACAAGCTAGTTCACAGCTTTTGCAACCGAGGCAATGTTCACTTTTGGCCAGAATCTGTCTCACATTTTATCCCTCCTTAATGCTATTTTTTAAATCCCTAAGATTTAGACATATGGTTTTAACCCTTATATTTTATCAGGTTATTCATTCATTTTATGTCGTTTTTTGGTAATACCGGTATTAGGTAATTAGGAGTGATGCAAAATTTAAACCACCGAGATCAAGCTTAAATTGATTCGGTGGTGTTATTTTGCATGTTTTCAACTAACTATTGAGTTTTTGCCATAGATAGGAGTTCTTCTCCGACATGTTTTAGGGATGCGATTCCTTCGGCAATTGCCATGTTCGCCGGCTCTGGCAGTATTAAAAAATTCCTTCTTATTATATAGGGCAAACCTTTCACAAGAAAACTGTGAAACTTGAATACAATAAAATCTTACCCGAAAATTCCGAACAGCCCCACATAGCCGTAGATGAAACTTCCATTAATACACTTATTGCTTTATCTTTTTCCGGGTGGGCAACGGGGAGGCTCATTTTTGGACATGGGAAGACAATTTAAAGGAAGCGGACATACCCAGAATTAGATTCTAGCTATAGTTTTACCCGTAAGAACCGGTCTTGTACAAATCCCGGAAAACGGCGCGCCTCACTTTGGCAATCAATGATGGAAGATTCGAAGAGATTTTGTACAAACTAAGAAAAGATTGATGAGGGGGGTTAATAGTTGAGAAAACTTCCATGGTTCATTGCTGTTCTGGTTATCTTAGTAATACTCACATCCTGTACGACAGAAAAATCCGTAAAAGAACTTAAACTTGATAAACATAGCTTTAGTTTGGAAGTAGGCATGAGTAATACTTTAAACCTTTTAATAAGTCCTGAGAACGCGAAGAAACCTGAAATTGAGTGGTTAACAAGTGACGAAAAAATAGCATCTGTTGATGAGACAGGGCTTGTGAAAGCAAATTCAATTGGAAAGGCTATAATTACAGCTAAAACAAAGAACGGGAAATTATCTGTATCTAGTGACATAATAGTCACTCCTAAGTCTGTTAAAGGTATATCTTTGAACAAAGACTCAGTTACCATTGACATCGGTTCTAATGAAAAAATTGAAATATCTATTGAGCCAGTCGATGCTGGAAATCAAAAGGTTGTCTGGGAGTCGAGTAATACAAAATTTGCTACCATAGATGAAAATGGAACTATTAAGGGGGTGGCAGCTGGTACTACTGATATAATAGTGAGAACCGAGGATGGAAGTTTTACTGATAAGTGCTCGGTGACAATTAAGAAAAAGGTAGAAGCCTCTGCGGGTTCAAACACAAATAAAAGCAACTCTACAAATTCGAATGTTAACTCTATCCCAGAAAAGATTTTTAAGGTTACACTACTTTCTCCTAAAGCAAGCAGTATCGTTAAGCTTGAACCACTTGTTATCAGTTGGAAGGTGGAAAAAAATCCAAATGATGTTGATTTATACTCTATTGCAATTTTTGATATGATACCTTGGGTCCCAGGCTATACAGGCGCAAATGAACCGTCAGGCCCTTATAAGAGGGACCTGCATGGAAAAGTTAATCCTATTTCTCCAAGACCAAATGAAGCAAATGGCATTTCAAGTTGGACTGTTCCAGTCTCCATTGGTAATTTTGGCTTAAAAAAGGGTCATAAATATAAATTGCAAATTAATGCACATTTACTACCTCCTAAGGATTATGTGCCAAGCGGCCCTTATAAGTACCAACAATTCTTAACTACGGAGTTTACCGTTGAGGGTGTATTAGACTATCCTACCGAATAATTAGTGCTTTAGCCCTGGTCACCGAAGTTGGGGGATTGATGCCCCATGGAACAGAAGGGTATGTAGAAATCCAGTAAAGGGAGGAAAATATTTTGGAAGACCCTATAAGTCACGGCAAAAAGAGCTTTTGCTCAGATAGCAAGAAGATTATTTCCAAATATACGTTGAAACAAAAACAAATGTTTGGTACCATTTGGTATGCTTAAATCATAGAAGGGGGGATTAATAAGATTGGATGGCCAAGTAAGAAGTAATATTCATTCTGGAATCACAGTAAATATTGTTTTAAAAGAAGACCAAAGAACGGGAAAAAGGACGCGTGGTATTGTCAAAGATATCCTAACAAACTCCCAGAAACATCCGAGGGGAATTAAAGTAAGACTTGAGGATGGGCAAATTGGAAGAGTTCAAGAAATTATAAAGAAAGTTTAAAATCGTTAGGGCATCTGCTTAATGAAGGCAGATGCTTTTTAACGATCAATATTCGATACATGTACTTTATTTGACAAAGGAAATATTTAAAACATAAATATAAAAGATGAGTCGCTCAGCTTATAATGTCTAATCGGCACGAAGAGGTAATGATTCATCTATGCAGAGAATTTCCTTTTTATTGCGAATGCTAATGAGAAAGCAGGGTCACATAATTTAGTGGGGACGGGCACTTCCTGTAATGCGAAGCTCAGTTATGCTTTTATCTCTGATTTCCTGGTTACCTTTTCATTAAACTTAGCGGCATTAATGATGAATCTCTCATGAGTACCTTCAGAAATTTGGTCTACCCCATCATGGGCTTCTACATGAAACAGTAATTTTTTGCCCTCGATCTTTTCTAAACGTAGTTTAACTGTAACAGTAAAACCTGGCGGTGTAGCGGCAATGTGGCTTAATTTAACATCGGTGCCAACGGTTTGTTCGTTAGGCCAATCCAAATGAGGATTGATAGCTTTAATACATGCCCATTCAAATAAGCCCACCATAAATCCCGTTCCAAAAACTTTAGGCATTGCTTGGAATTCTTCCGATTCAGGGTAAAGATAAGGAACAGTTTTGTCTTCTGGAACAGTAAACTTAAACTCATAAGACAAACCAGATTGTAAAGTGCTTTTCATTTGAAACCCCTCCTATATATCGAAGTATTCTTTGATTAAAGCAAATCAATAAAGTTTTCTAGTGGTCAAGAGCTCCCTAATAGAGTTGAACATTCTATATTTTCTGTCTATTTCCTGCAATGTGAAATAAATAATTAATTAAGAATATTATGAATAAAAAACACAAAATATAACAACATCCTTTTTGGGAGAAACCTTCCTGTGCTTTAGGGACCGGGCAGGTTTTTTTTATTGTCCACCTTTGATTATGACTAATTTGACACTGGAATTCGACCCTAGCGCATCGGAGGACAGTTCCGTATGTAGCAAGATACTTCCTAACAAGTATTTTGCTAGCAAAGTAATCTTTTGAAAAAATAGGCTTCATCAGCCATTCTTTTATAATTTTCGTTTAAATTCGCTCTAAAAATTTCTTTAATTGATTTTGTTCTTCTAAACTAAATTGTTTTAATACTTCTTTATTTACTTCTTCAATAATTTTACCTATTGGATCACGCAATTTGAGTCCCTCTTCAGTAAAATCAACATTGATAGTTCGCCGATCTCCTTTACAAGTATTCCTCATAATCAATGCTTTGTTTTCCAATCTATCCAAGATTCCAGTGATAGTTGAACTATCTAAACCCAAAACACTCCCAATTTGCTTGGGGGTTTGACTTCCCTTATCCCAAAGACATTGTAACACTCCATATTGCACAGGCGTTACGTTAAACGGTTCAAGTTCCGACTTTAAACATTTAAAAACTTTTTGTTGTGCCTGAGTTAGTAAGAAATTAATACATTCAGTCATTTCCATTATTACAGCACCTCTATTTATTAATTATATTACCACTATATTTCAAACTTATTAATCTTGTCAATTAAGGCTACAAAGCATCGAGTGAAGTATGTTTTTCTAGACGAGCATAGTGTAGTTAGTAGCAGCATAATTAGTAATTTGACTTGGGATTTTTTGAGAGGAACCTTAAGTATAAAATACTATATTTATACATATTTATTTGTTGACAAAATACTTGCTAGCAAGTAATATTCAATTATCAAAAGCTTTTGAATATTTAACTAAATCAAAAATTTAAGGAGGTGGTGTGGAATTTAGTATGCGCTATGGAAAGGTCAAGTGAACCTATATTTAAGTAGAGGACAGTCATCATGGGCAACAGTACAGATCCCGACGGAATAATGCACGCAGAGAAGTAGAAGAACGGAATCTGATACGTTCGTGAGAAATTAGTATAGGTTTCAAAGCGACACCCAAAAATTTAATAGAATAGTTCCCTTGCCAATCAAAATTATGAGGACGTTTTGTATTGATTTCACGTGAATTTCCAGTTTAGCTCGATAATAAAACATCCTCCCACTAAAAGTGGGAGGACTGCAATAAAAAGTTGGTTCAAGGAAATCCTTGTCCCGACTGCCTCAGCGAATGCCGAAGGGCTGTTTGAAAATTAAGAAGGAGGCAATAATATGGATTTTCGTTTAACAGAAGAGCAAGAGGCTATTCAGAAAGTAGCCAGAGATTTTGCCCAAAAGGAACTTTTACCTATCGTACTTGAGAGTGACGAAACTAGTACATTTCCTGTAGATCTTTATAAGAAGATGGGTGAGATGGGTTTATTGGGCTTACCGTTCCCATCAGAATATGGTGGTTCCGACGGAGATTATTTATCCTACATCTTAGCCGTAGAAGAAATTTCCAAGGTGCATAGTGCCGTTGGTATCTCATATTCTGTAAATACCTCTCTCTGTGCAGGAGGAATATATCAAAACGCTTCAGAGGAACAAAAGAAAAAATATCTTCCAGATGTATGTTCCGGAAAGAAATTTGGCTCTTTCGGATTAACTGAGCCAAATGCGGGTTCAGATGCAGCAGGTGTTAGAACAAGAGCTGTAAAAGACGGAGATCACTATATATTAAATGGTTCTAAATGCTTCATTACAAATGGCCCTCTATCAGAGACCTTCTTAGTATTTGCTTCAACGGATTTAAGTCAAGGAACAAAGGGATTATCAGCGTTTATTCTTGAAAAAGGTTTCCCCGGATTTTCAATAGGCACTATTGAAAACAAATGTGGGATAAGAGCAACAAAAGTTTCAGAACTGCTTTTTGAAGACTGTATTGTCCCAGCTGAAAACTTAGTAAAACAAGAGGGAAAAGGTTTTGGGATAGCAATGAAAACTCTTGATGGTGGGAGATTCGGAGTCGCCGCACAAGGACTTGGTCTTGCAGAAGGAGCATATGATTGTGCGGTAAAATATCTGAAAGAAAGAATACAGTTTGGCAAGCCTTTATTTAAAAATCAGTATTTAGCATTTAAAATGGCTGAATTAGCGATTGAAATTGAACAAGCTAAGTATCTATTGTATAAAGGAGTTCTTGATAAACAAGAAGGAAGACCTTATTCAGTTTCAGCAGCTAAGGCAAAAATGGCTTGTACAGATGCAGCAATGCATGTAACCGTAGAATGCGTTCAGATGCTTGGTGGAAATGGCTTCATGAAGGATTATCATGTTGAAAGAATGATGAGAGATGCTAAGATAACTCAGATCTATGAAGGAACAAATCAAATAATGAGAATGATTATTGCTGGAGAAATTTTTAAAGATTAATCCCCAAATATAACAGATTTGCGTTTATGGCAGAGGGGCGAAATACGCTTAGATATTTTCGTATTAAAAAACCACAGTTTTATCGTGATTGCTCTTTTAATCACTTTCCATTTTGAGTTATGAGATTTCCATAAATTTGAGGTTGAAAGATGAAGAAGGAAATATAAAGATCAACCGACGGTTTATGGAGTGATATCGTTATGTAGAAAGGAGAAATATGAAAGAGTGTATTGCTTGTCATTCAGGACAAATAAAACAGGTGGATATCAAGACAAGAGATGATGCATTTATCTTAATTGAGAATAGTGAAGTAGTTGTTAATCCACAAAGTCAAAACATCATAAAATTTGTTTGTTTAAATTGTGGATTTATAAACCTTTATGCAGAGGACTATTTTTAAGAAAATATTCCCATCATATAGTTTGCAACATAAATCTAAGGCAACAAGTAGAATTAAGACAGGGACGATATTATCATATCGTGTTCATGTTTGCTTTAAAACAGAAAAATTGATCCTTGAGAGTACTTATAGGCGCATACTCAAGCCAAATATTTTTTGAATATTAAATTAAATTGAAAATATCCTTCTAAGTGATTTTTCGGTACTCAGATCCCTCCGGCCGGCCCGATGCATTTAATCCTGACTTGATGAAGTCTAAATAACAGAGAAAAGCCGGAAGTTCTGAGTTAGCTTTTATTGATGAGCACTTCAATACCCTTTTTATTTGTACTGTTTAAAATGCCCCGCATTTTGCGGGGCAGGTTATATCACTGAGGATAACATTGGAGGAGGACAAATATGAAGAAGGTTAATATTCTCACAGCAGAAGAGGCTGTTGATTTAGTCAAAGATGGGGACACTCTTTGTACCAGTGGATTTGTTGGCAATAGTCTTCCGGAAGCACTTTTTAAAGCTATAGAAAAGAAATTTTTAGAGACTGGCTATCCTCAAAATATAACTTTGTTTTATCCAGCATCACAAGGCAGCAGAAACGGCACGGGCGGTGATCATTTTGCTCACGAAGGTTTGGTTAAAAGGGTCATAGCAGGTCATTTAAATACTGCTCCGAAGTTAGGCGAACTGTGTCTAGCTAATAAATGCGAAGGTTATAACTTACCACAAGGTGCTTTGGAATATGTTATTAGAGATGCTGCGGGTCATAGGCCCGGTACAATTACCCATGTTGGATTAGGTACTTTTGTTGATCCAAGAAATGGCGGAGGTAAAATAAACGCTAGGACGACAGAAGATTTAGTAGAAGTTATAAAAATCGGCAATGAAGAAAAGCTTTTCTACAAAGCTTTTCCTATAGATATCGCCTTCCTTAGAGGTACTTATGCGGATGAGTATGGTAATGTAACCCTAGAAAAAGAAGTAGCTACTATTGAGGTTACATCTATAGCACAGGCAGTTATAAATAATGGTGGAAAAGTAATTGTTCAAGTGGAAAAGGTTGTAAAAGGTGGTACTTTAGACCCCAGACTGGTACAAATACCAGGCATTTATGTTCATGGTGTTGTAGAAGTAGTTGATATGAAAGATCATGAACAAAGTGTTGGACATGAATATAATCCAGCACTTTGCGGGGCAGTAAGAGCACCTGAAGGTAATGTTGAAAAAACCCCATTGAGTATTAAAAAAGTTATTGGCAGAAGAGCAGCTATGGAATTGGTAAAGGATACAGTTGTTAATTTAGGTGTTGGAACACCTGAGTATGTTGCTCAAGTTGCAAGTGAAGAAGAGATAGCTAGTTATATGACTTTAACTGTTGAATCAGGAGCAATAGGAGGCAGTCCTCAAGGTGGAGCCAGATTTGGTGCTACTTTAAATCCTGACGCTATTATTGACCAAAATAGTCAGTTTGATTTTTATGATGGCGGCGGTCTGGATATGGCATTTTTAGGTTTAGCTGAATGTGATGAACAGGGCAACATTAATGTCAGCAGATTCGGTCCCAAAATACCGGGATGTGGTGGTTTCATCAATATCACCCAAAATGCAAAAAAAGTATTCTTCTGCGGTACATTTACAGCAAGAGGCTTAAAACAAAAAATTGAAGATGGCAAGTTAATAATTGAACAAGAAGGAACGCAAAGGAAATTTATTAAACAAGTTGAACAGGTAACATTTAGTGGAAAATATGCAATTAAAACTAAACAACCTGTTTTATATATAACAGAAAGAGCTGTATTTGAATTAAAAGAAGAGGGACTTAACTTAATTGAAGTTGCTCCCGGAATTGATATTCAAACACAAATTATAGATTTAATGGATTTTGTCCCTACAGTTGACAAAAATATTAAAATTATGGACTCAAGACTTTTTAGTGAAGAACTAATGAACTTGAAGAAATAATCAAAAAGGGAGATTAATCTATGTTTACAATGGGGATTGATATTGGGTCCTCATCCTCAAAGGTTGTAATACTTGAAGATGGAGTTAATATTATCGCTGGAGAAGTCATTCAGATTGGAACAGGTTCGACAGGACCTAAACGTGTACTGAATGAAGCTCTTTCCAAAGCAGGTCTTAAATTGGAAGACATGGCTAAAATTATTGCTACAGGCTACGGAAGATCTTCTGTGGAAGAAGCACACAAACAAATTAGCGAAATCAGTTGTCAGGCTAAGGGAGTTTTCTTTTTAGTTCCTTCAGCAAAATTAATTATTGATATCGGCGGTCAAGATGTTAAGGCAATTAGACTTGACAGTAAAGGCGGCGTTAAGCAGTTTTTTATGAATGATAAATGTGCCGCCGGAACAGGACGTTTTCTCGATGTTATGTCACGAGTACTTGAAGTTAATCTTGATGAAATGGCAGAATACGATGCTCGTGCAACAGAACCTGCCACGGTCAGCAGCACTTGCACAGTTTTTGCAGAATCTGAGGTAATATCTCAGCTTTCCAACGGAGTTGCTAAAGAGAATATTATTGCAGGGGTTCACCAGTCAGTTGCTAGCAAAGCCTGTGGACTTGCCTATAGATGTGGGGTGGAAGAGGACATTGTTATGTGCGGAGGTGTTGCTAAGGACTTAGGGGTTGTCCGGGCAATAAGCAAAGAACTAAAAAAACCTGTCATTGTAGCTCCTAATCCACAAATTACAGCTGCCCTTGGAGCTGCTATCTTTGCCTTCGAAGAAGTCAGGGGAGCTAATAAATAAAGGAAAGAGGTATGAGAGATGACTGATACAACAGCTATGAGCGCCAAAGAATTGTTAGGTTTCTATCAGGAAGAATTGTATGAAGAAGCGAGACGGGCAAAAAAAGAAGGAAAACTTGTTTGTTGGTCTGCATCCGTTGCTCCTTCGGAGTTTTGTGTGGCTATGGATGTAGCTATGATATATCCTGAAACCCATGCTGCGGGTATTGGGGCCAGAAAAGGTGCCTTAGATGTGCTTGAAGTTGCGGATGAAAAAGGCTATAACGTGGATACTTGCTCCTATGCAAGAGTAAATCTTGGTTATATGGAACTTTTAAAACAGGAGGCTTTAACAGGAATAACACCGGAAAAGCTTGAAAAATCCCCAGCGGCCAGAATACCCCTTCCCGATTTTGTCATAACCTGTAACAACATTTGTAACACCTTGCTTAAGTGGTATGAGAATCTTGCCGTTGAATTAAATATTCCTTGCATCATCATTGATGTTCCCTTTAATCATACAATGCCCATTCCACAGTATGCCAAGGATTATATTGCGGAACAGTTTAAGGAAGCTATTACTCAGCTTGAGGAAATTTGCGGCAAGAAATTCGACTATGACAAATTTTTAAAAGTACAGGAACAAACCCAACGTTCTGTTGCCCAATGGAATAGAATCGCTGCTTTGTCATCACATAAACCATCCCCTTTAAATGGTTTTGATCTTTTCAACTATATGGCCCTGATCGTTTGTGCAAGGAGTAAAGACTACGCAGAAATTACCTTTAAAAAGTTTGCTGATGAACTTGAAGAAAATCTTAATAAGGGTATCTTCGCCTTTAAAGGAAATGAACAAAAGCGGGTAACTTGGGAAGGCATAGCTGTTTGGCCGCACCTGGGACATACATTTAAAGGCTTAAAGAATCTTGGCAATATAATGACAGGTTCAGCCTATCCGGGTCTGTGGAATGTTAGTTATACACCAGGTGATATGAGTTCAATGGCGGAAGCTTATACTAGAATTTATATCAATACTTGTCTTGATAATAAAGTTAAGGTTCTTAGTGACGTAATTAGTGGCGGAAAGTGTGACGGTGTTATTTATCATCAGAACAGAAGCTGTAAGCTCATGAGTTTTCTGAATGTAGAAACTGCTGATATCCTCCAAAAAGAAAATGGTTTACCCTATGTAAGCTTTGATGGAGACCAAACTGATCCTCGTAACTTTTCTCCTGCCCAGTTTGACACACGTATCCAGGCCTTAGATGAAATGATGAAGCAGAATAAGGAGGGAGTTTCCAATGAGTAGAATTGAAACTATTATTAGTGAATTATCTTCAATTTCAAATAATCCCCGCAAGGCTATGGAAGATTATAAAAAAGAAACCGGTAAAGGGTCGGTAGGGGTTATGCCTTATTATGCCCCTGAAGAAATAATTCATGCTGCTGGTTTTCTTCCCGTAGGTATTTGGGGAGGACAAAAGAGTATTTCAAAAGCCCGTGCCTATTTACCTCCCTTTGCTTGTTCAATTATGCAATCAGTTATGGAAATGCAGCTTGAAGGGGTATATGACGATTTAGAAGCAGTACTTTTCCCCGTTCCTTGTGACACTTTAAAATGTCTCAGCCAAAAATGGAAAGGAACATCACCTGTCATCGTATTTACTCATCCTCAAAACAGAAAACTCGAAGCAGCCAATAAGTTTCTTGCTGAGGAATATCGACTTGTTCGTGAAAAGCTGGAAACAATATTGAATGTAAAGATTACTGATGAAGCACTCAACCAAAGTATTGAAACTTATAACGAAAATCGTAAAGTAATGCGTGAATTTACGGACCTAGCTGCTAATTATCCTCAGATTATTGATCCCAGAATACGTCATGCAATTATAAAAGCTAGATTTTTTATGGAAAAATCTAAACATACCGCTATGGTAAAAGAATTGAATTCAGAGCTTAAATCGTTACCTGTTGAAGCCTTTACAGGTAAAAAGGTTGTTTTAACAGGAATTATGGCTGAACCCAATGAAGTATTAGACATTTTAAAAGATAACGGTTTTGCTGTTGTGGCAGACGACCTGGCCCAGGAATCCAGACTGTTCAGAAATGATGTTCCGTCAGGTACAGACCCACTATATCGATTGGCTAAATGGTGGCAAGAATTCGATGGTTGTTCTCTTGCTACAGATGCGAAAAAATCAAGAGGCCCCATGCTGATGGAGATGGTTAAAGGGTCTAAGGCCGATGCAGTTGTGGTTTGCATGATGAAGTTCTGTGACCCTGAAGAATTTGACTATCCAATCTACTATAGACAGTTTGAAGAAGCTGGAATTAAGAGCCTATTTATAGAAATTGACCTGGAAACAACATCCTTTGAACAGACTAAAACCAGAGTTCAAAGTTTTAGTGAAATGCTGTGATTTCTAAGTTAGTGTTATGTAATATCTCTTGTTGCTTATTTGTAGCATGACTTGGTGGGAAGAGGTAGTATAGTATTTGCGCCCCTTCCCACTTTGTTTGTTCAGCAGAGAATTATAGTAACTTTATTGAAGTTTCGCGTAAATTGATTATTTTAAATCAAGTGGTCTGACAGGCGTGCCATATTCGAAGCGTTATAAAGGAGGTATAAGGATGTTAGCTCGTGAAGTCTTGGAAGAACTTGTTCGAGTGCTCGGTCGTGAAAATGTCCTCACAGAGCAGGAAGACTTATTGACCTATGCTTATGACGCAACTGCGGCGATGAAACATCATAAGCCGGATGTTGTGGTTGCACCTCTATCGACAGAACAGGTGGCAGATGTCGTGAAAATCGCCCTGCGTTACCATGTCCCTATTTATACACGTGGTTCCGGAACGAACCTTAGTGGGGGAACTATTCCCGTTGAAGGGGGTATGGTTCTCTCCATGCTCCACCTCAACAAAATTCTGGAAGTAGACCAGGATAATTTAACGGCAACCGTTCAACCTGGGGTGATCATTCAGGCTCTCAATGATGAAGCGGCTAAACACGGCTTGTTGTATCCGCCGGATCCCGGTACAGTTACCACAGCAACTATGGGTGGCTCCGTTTCGGAGTGTTCGGGTGGATTGCGTGGTCTGAAATACGGTGTAACCAAACATTATATTATGGGCTTGCAAATGGTCTTGGCGAATGGAGAAGTCACTCGTTGGGGAGGAAAAACAGTAAAGAACGTGACAGGGTATGATTTAGTGGCTCTCTTTACCGGGGCTGAAGGAACCTTGGGGATTATCACTGAAATAATCGTCAAACTCATTCCGGCACCGGAAGCACGTAAGAGCATGTTAGCCGTCTTTGACGACGTTGATAAAGCTGGGAGGGCCATCGCAGCCATTATTCGCAATAAAGTTATTCCGGCCACACTGGAGATCTTGGATAATGTGACGATTCAGACCGTGGAAAACTTTGTGCATGCGGGACTCCCCATGGACGCGGAAGCAGTTCTCTTATGTGAAGTGGACGGCTACAAGGAAGTTGTCCAACGGGAAGCTGTATTGGTGGAACGAATTATGAACGAGGAAGGAGCTGTTCAATTAAAAATAGCTAAAGATGATAAAGAGCGCGACCTTTTGTGGTTGGCTCGTCGCAGCGCCTTGCCAGCCCTTGCTCAAAAACGACCGACCACCGTACTTGAAGATGCCACCGTTCCCCGGAGTAAAATTCCGGATATGCTTAAAGCAATCCGCAGAATTGCAACCAAACATAATCTGCAAATTGCTACCTTCGGGCATGCAGGAGACGGAAATCTGCATCCCACAATTATTACAGATGAACGCGACGCTGAAGAAATGAAAAGAGTCCACCTAGCAGTGGACGAGATTTTCGAAACGGCGCTAGCCCTGGGAGGAACTCTTTCCGGTGAACATGGGATTGGTATCGCCAAAATGAAATATCTTAACAGGGAATTTGGAGAAGCAGGTGTGGCGGCCTTGAAGCGCATTAAAGAAGCCCTGGACCCCAACTATTTGTTGAACCCTGGGAAGATTGTAAGGAGGGACTGATCGTGTCCGTATATGATTCACTGGATTCGATTACCGAAGAACTCCATAAATGTATGAAATGCGGAAATTGCATGGCAGTATGCCCCATTTACAAGGAAACACGCCAGGAAGTGGGAGTTGCCAGGGGAAAGATTAGTTTAGCAGAATACATTCTCTCGGGCGAAACAGAGATGACTAAGGGAATGGGGAACCGTTTTTCCCTTTGTACGACCTGTATGGCTTGTAATACCAACTGTCCCTGTGGGGTTCGGTTTGACAAAATTATTCTGGCAGCAAGAGCGGAAGCCGTCCGTAAAAAAGGGCTGCAGTCGGCCAAAAAAATTGCCTTCACTGCCTTGAAGATGCAGCGAGTGTTTGATTTCGGGATGAAGGCGGGAAGTATCTTCCAGGGTGTTGCCTTAAAAAACATACCGAATCGACACAGCAAATTAGCACGTATGCGCGTGGATGTGGGGATAGGTAAGGAGAAAGTCTTCCCCATGTTGGCCAAGAAGACTTTGCGTTCCGAGTTCCCTGAAGTGATTAAGGTTAAAAACCCCAAGATGAGAGTTGGGTTCTTCACGGGTTGTATGATCAACTATTTTTACACGGACATCGGCAGAGCGGTGATCGCGGTGCTTAAGGAAAATGACATCGAAGTAGTCATTCCTAAGTCCCAGGCTTGTTGTGGTATCCCAGCCTCGGTCAATGGGGATGTGGCTTCAGCACGTACCTTAGCCAAACGCAATTTGCGGGCCTTTGAGAGAATGGGGGCAGATGCCTTAGTTGTCGCCTGTTCTTCTGGTGGTACTGCTTGGAAGCATGTTTTTGGAGAGCTGCTGGAAAATGATCAAGAACTTAAAGCCTTGGCGGATAAATGGGCCAAAAAATCCTACGATATTTCTGAGTTCCTGATTCATCAAGTTCCCTTTAAGAAAGAAGGTTTGGGTCGAGTAGCGCGAAAAGTGACATATCACGAACCTTGTCACTTAAACCGTGGACAGGGAATTAGTAAAGAACCGCGGGAAATTTTAAAGAGCATTCCCGGTGTAGAATTGATTGAAATGAAAGAGCCGGGTCGTTGTTGTGGTATGGCTGGATCATTCAGCCTGGTACACCCGGATCTCTCCGGACAAATTTCTGATCGTAAAACAGCAGATATCCAGACCACCAAAACTGATACAGTAGCAACGGGTTGTCCGGCTTGTCGGTTGCAGCTGCAAAGCGGGGTCGAAAATGCTGGATTTGACGAAGAAGTATTGCATACAGTTCAAATTTTGGCTGAGTCTTATCGAGTCGGAAGGAAGAACTAAAACGTTCTAAATAGTTGGAATGATGGAAACGCTTTAAATAAGTGTTTCCATGTTTTTTGGTGCGCCTTCAAGGAACTGAGTATTGAAGCCGATGCCGCCAATAAGCGACGGGACGACGGTCTGTCAGCACAAATGTCGATGGTAAACAAAACATCACCTCTAACTAAAAGCTTGACAGGGAAAGCAACAAGAGATAGTATATGAAAAAATTAAATAATTTTGCGGGGGGACTCTTAGGAGTTGAGAAGGTAGAACCTGACCCTTAGAACCTGTCAGTTAACACTGGCGTAGGGAAGCAAGCCACTATCAATTATGAAAAAGTGCTTTTCTTACTAAAGGAGAGCACTTTTTATTATTAAAACTGAATAAAATGCGGGGGGACTCTTAGGAGTTGAGAAGGTAAAACCTGACCCTTAGAACCTGTCAGTTAACACTGGCGTAGGGAAGCAATCTATTATCGATAATGAAAAAGTGCTTTTCTTGCTAAAGGGAAGCATTTTTTATTATAAAAACTGAGAAAGGAAGATATAAATGGATAATAAAGGGGAGATTCAAAACCAAATAATTCAGGCCGTAGAAACTGTAAGACGGACAAATCCTCTGGCAGGGTCGATCACCAACACAGTAACGATGAATTTTGTGGCTAATGCCCAGCTTGCCGTCGGAGGATCGGCGGCTATGGTTTATCTGCCTGATGAGGGTGAGTTTTTGGCAAAAGTCGGCGGAGCTGCCTACATAAACATGGGTACGCTTCTGCCCATATATGAGGAGACTTTACCACATACAGCCAAAGTCTTGTACGAAACGGGGAAGCCTTGGGTCCTGGATCCGGTGGCTATCGGTATCGGTGCCCTTAGAACTCAGCTGCTGCAGCAGTTTAAAGCTTATAAACCATCTGTGGTCAGAGGGAATGCCTCGGAAATTATCGCTTTGGCTGGTTTGTGGGGTTTGGACGGCGGTACGGAGGTATCCAATGTTCGCGGCGTTGACTCTAGGGATTCGGTCAATGCCGCCAAAGCTGGGGCTGTCGCGCTGGCTAAGTGGACTGGCGGGGCTGTTGCCGTGTCGGGCGAAACGGATTTAATAACCGACGGTGACCTCATAGTCTTCTCCCAGGGAGGGTCTCACTTTATGGAGAAAATTACTGGGTTTGGCTGTTCCTTAGGAGGAGTGACCGCAGTCTACGCAACGGTTGCCTCCCCTTTTATTGCTGCGCTTACTGCCGCTGGGGTTTACAATTTAGCGGGAAAACGGGCTGCAAATAAGGTGGACGCTCCCGGAAGTTTTCAAGTCCGGTTCCTGGATGAACTATATAAGGCAACGGCAGAGGATATTGCTAACAATCCATTGGAGATTGAGGCGGTTTAATCCATGAATACGGAAGTGCATTAAACTTAGTGCACTTATCCCACTGCTTAAAGTAGTGGGATAAGTGACAGTTAGAAGCGTACCTCTTAACCACATGTGAAATATCTATATGAAGGAGAAATAGCCATGAGAGAATATGCAACCCAGATGGAAGCGGCAAGAAAAGGAATTATCACCGCGGAACTGAAAATCGTAGCTAAAAAGGAGCTGATGACGGCAGAAGAGCTGATGCCATTAGTTGCAGCCGGGAAAGTAGTAATCTGTGCGAACAAAAAACATATATGTATCGACCCCCAGGGCGTGGGCTCAATGCTGAAAACAAAGATCAATGTAAACCTTGGTGTTTCGAGAGACTGCAAGGATTATGACATAGAAATGAAAAAAGTGCTGGAAGCCGTTAATATGGGTGCACATGCAATCATGGATTTGTCCTCACACGGAAATACCATTCCTTTTCGCAGAGAGCTTACCTCGAAATGCCCGGCTATGATCGGAACGGTGCCGGTCTATGATTCAGTTATCCACTATCAGAGAGACTTAAACACCCTGACAGCAAAAGATTTCA
Organism: Desulfosporosinus meridiei DSM 13257; assembly: GCF_000231385.2. Lineage (NCBI taxonomy): Bacteria > Bacillati > Bacillota > Clostridia > Eubacteriales > Desulfitobacteriaceae > Desulfosporosinus > Desulfosporosinus meridiei. The sequence continues at coordinate 1,911,209 of NC_018515.1, forward strand.
TTGATGTAGTAAGACTTCATGCCGAGGATGGGGTTGATTTTGTCACCCTGCACTGCGGCATTACCAGAAAAACCATAGAACAGATAAAACAGCATCAAAGAAAAATGAACATTGTATCTAGGGGCGGCTCTCTGGTATTTGCCTGGATGTCTATGACAGGTGAAGAGAACCCTTTTTATGAATATTACGATGAAATTCTGGATATCTGCCGAGAATATGATGTGACTATCTCATTGGGAGATGCCTGCAGACCGGGATGCCTGGCAGATGCTTCGGATGTGTGTCAGATTGAGGAGCTTGTACGGCTGGGTGAGCTTACCAAAAGAGCCTGGGAAAAGGATGTCCAGGTAATGGTGGAGGGACCTGGACATATGCCGATTGATCAGATTGCTGCCAATATGAAGATCCAGCAGACCATCTGCGATGGAGCACCATTTTATGTCTTAGGACCGCTAGTAACGGATATTGCACCAGGCTATGACCATATCACCTCGGCAATCGGAGGTGCCATTGCCGCTTCAGCCGGTGCTGCTTTTTTATGCTATGTGACCCCGGCAGAACACCTGGCGCTGCCGAATTTAGAGGATGTAAAACAAGGCATTATGGCCTCAAAGATTGCTGCCCATGCAGCAGATATTGCCAAAGGTGTAAGAGGGGCAAGGGAGATTGACGACAGGATGGCGGAGGCCAGAAGGGTGTTTGACTGGGAAGCACAGTGGGAGTGCGCCATAGATCCGGAAACGGCAAAAAAGATCCGTGCCGACAGGAAGCCTGAGCATGAAGACTCCTGTTCCATGTGCGGAAAGTTTTGCGCAATACGAAGTATGAACAAAGCCCTGGCCGGAGAGCATATTGATATTTTGTAATTGAATACACAGTGATGGAAGTTCCATCTGCACCGACAAATAGACGAACCTCTGAAAACCTATGAGGAATGCTGGAAATACCATAATGGGGGTTATGCCGAGTGTTTGACAGAAAGTCGATTTGATGAAAATACATAATATGGGCTATTTGTGATATAATTGATTGTACAACTCTGTATTTCAGTTCGCTTACAATATGACGAAAAAGTAGCCCACCCTGAAAAGTAGCTACTTTTTCGTTCCCCATATGGCCACCTCTTGCGGTTTGTGTTGTAGAGCTAGGATGTTTGCAGCATCCTAGCATTATTTTATGCAGGTTCTTATGAAATAATATAACCTTTTGAAAAATTGAGCAAGTACGGATGAGAGTCGCTTTCTGAGTATCTTTTTCTTTGATTGAGAAAGGGGGCCATACAATGGTAAAGAATAAGACGAAATTGTCGTTGGTATTAATTGGTATAGCACTGGTTATTGGGTATTACGGCTTTTCCACTTACGCTAAGAACAAAGATTTATCGTACAATGAACTGACAAACTATATTGACCAACACTATTTTGAAGGTCAACCAAAGAATCTTACTATTGTGTTAGAAAAAGATGTTGAAGACTTGCATTTAATGCTTTTCTCATACCAACTAGCCCCTAATTTTGGACAACAGACTGTACTAGCGGCATTCAAACGTCTTCAAAATGGTAAATATAAATATTTTGGTTTACTGCAAAGCTCCAGCTCGGTATTGCCGAAAGAGTTGACTGGTTTTGAGAGAAATTACGGAGTATTTTACGGTATCATTACTGATAACCAACCTACTAAGTATTTAATTGATGGAGAGTTAATGGATACTTTTGAAAAGAACACGTATTTTATTAGGGTATATGATTTGAACTCAAAATCAGGGTTCTCGATGCAAGCAATATATGATTAATCATGGTCGTAATCGCAGCTGAGGGATAGCAAAGGAGGTAGTACTGGATGGAGATGCTTCTGTTTTAGAACTGCTCTACGATAGGGTATAGTTTTTTGTCTTCCTTATTCAAGCGATTCCTTAGCTCTAAAATAATTGAACGTGTGTCTGCTGTAAATTGTGTACATGCTTCCTTGATCCGAGTGCTTGACATATATTTGGTTTTATAGTCTGAAAAGGATTGGGAGATATGACCCATTTCCTGATTAAATGAAAGTGATATTTTCTTTAGATCTTCGTCTTTAGAAATAATGAGAGATGGGTAAAGAAAATCATCTTCTGACTTGAGATGGAAAGATAATTTTCCGGCTAGTGTAGCGATTTTTAAGGATATATCAAAAGCCTTAGCCATCACATCCTGATTTAACAAGGATTCGATGTCATCAACTAATTGACGTATTTCTTGGTGTTGTCTTTTTAGATTGTTGATGTTCATATGAGCACTTCCTTTAGAAAGATATTAGACAAGCCAGCAATATTTAGTCCATCCTGTTCGCCTCTCTATTTACATAATAACTCTTGGAAGAAAAAGAGGTGTGATCCAGGTCTAGTAATTATGTGATAAGTATCACAATTTGTTAAACAAAAATAAAGGGGGGACCGTCGGGCTTGTACCAAGAATCTTACGCGCGTAAGATTCTTGGTACAAGCCAAGAGAAGGCTATCATTCGTGACCTTCATATATTTCAAACACTATTCCCTTTCATCTTAACAGATAACGGAAGTGAGTTCTCTAATCCAAAAGCCATTGAGTATGACCTTAAGAAGGATAATGGTTTACGTACAAGTATTTATTATTGCAATGCCGGATGCCTGTAAGTGGATTACAAAAGTTGCATTTCATTTTCAAAGAAGGCATTTCGGATACAAAAACTGCGTTTCGTTTACAAATATTCAGTTGTCGGTTACAAAAAATGCTTCTTGGTTTACAAAGTGGCCTCTCGCCTTTCAATTAAGCTTTTAATTTGTCAAATCAAAGAGATACAATAATAATATAATTAATATCAATATTTATTTATTGATAAACGATAAAACGTGTGTTAAAATCATTTTGTCATGAACGTCATTAAATCAATAAATTAGTGAGGTGTTTAAATGAATGTTAAACAAGGTTCAACCACTTTCTTAAAAGTAATCATTTTTCTGCTCGGGATTGCGGTGCTTGCTTTGTGTTTCTTTTGGTTACCTTTGATAGCCATTAGAGAACCAAAAGCACATCCAGGGGTCTACTCGCTTTATCCCTTATTGGCATATGTGTATGGATGCTGTATTGCGTTTTCTATTGCATTGTATCAAGCATTTAAACTATTAACCTATATCGAAAGGAACAATGCTTTCTCTGAGTTATCACTTAAATCTTTGAAGGTTATAAAGAAATGTGGTTTAACAACCATTTTCTTCATCCTGTTAGGGATAGTAACCTTAAAAGTAATTGCTAAAGTCACAGGAGATGATCCAGCAGGTCCTATATCATTAAGTCTAATGAGTATTTTAGTAACAAGTATCATCACCGCTATTGTGGATGTGCTTCAAAAACTATTAAAAAATCTTCTGGATACATAACCAGAGAATGAATAAAAATAAAAAATGATGTGATGCTGCATTTTTATTTCGCGCAGGGGGTTATGTACGAAAGATATTTATAGCTGCACAAAAATATTGTCCTAACCACTACTTTCACTAATTCTTATTTTGGAGTATAAGTAAGACTGCGAAGAGTATCCCGTATCTCAAATCGCTCGCGACATGAAGATCTACTCTATCTGGGAAGGCACTAACTTCATCCAGTCCATGGATCTGGTTGGCCGTAAAATGAACATGTAGAGCGGCTCGGTATTTGGCGCTTGGGTACAGGAAATAGTCGATTTCTATGAAATTAACAAGGACAATGAAGCCTTAAGCAAGGAATTTGCAAACTTGGGCAAGGCTCTTAATGCTTACCAAGATATGCTCAAGGCTTTGGCTGGATATTCCAAGACCAATATGAGTATGATTCCCTTGTATTCCCGCCGTATCCTGACAGCGACTGCCCAGCTATTTTGTGGCCGGCAGATTCTTGATCAGGCAATATTGGCTGATAAAAAAAGCCAAAGAAGTGGGATCTGATCACTTTGATTACAAGTTCTATACTGGTAAAGTAGCCACCGCCATATACTACCTGCGCAATGTTGTACCTAATGTATGGGCAGTTGCGGAGATAGTAATCGATGGTGATACATCAGCTATTGATGTTCCAGTTGATGTTTTCGAATACTAAAACATAATAGCGCAATGTGCGTGGGTGTTCTGTCACGCCCCCAGGAAGGGGGCGTTTTTTGCCCTAAACCATGAGTCGAATGAAGATACTTTTCAGGCTCCAAAACTTTCCTCTACTAATTTTCCGTCATTCAGCTTATAATTAGAACAGATGTTCTAATTGGGGGCGAATGTATGTATGCAAAACAGAATTATTATGCATATTGATGCTAACTCAGCTTATCTCTCCTGGGAAGCTGTTTACCGTCTTCAACATGGTGATTCCCTTGATCTCCGTACTGTCCCCTCAGTAGTTGGCGGCAACGAACAGACCCGCCACGGTATTGTACTTACCAAATCCATCCCTGCTAAAGCTTTCAGCATCCAAACCGGCGAATCCTTACACACTGCCAGGATGAAATGCCCGGGCTTACTTGTTGTTCCCCCCAACTATTCCCTCTATATGCAGTGCAGCACCGCTATGGGCGATATCTTAAGGGAATACTCTCCCTTTGTAGAACAGTATTCAGTGGATGAATACTTTCTTGACTTTACGGAGAGCAAAAAGCTCTTTGGCGATCCCGTTCAGGCAGCTTACAGCATCAAGAATCGTATTCGTGATGAACTGGGATTTACGGTTAACATTGGTGTTTCCTCAAACAAGATCCTGGCTAAGATGGGTTCTGAGCTTAAAAAGCCCGACAGAGTACATACCCTGTTTCCGGAAGAAGTCGAGGAGAAAATGTGGCCGCTGCCGGTGGAAGAGCTCTTTATGGTAGGCCGGGCTACTGCAAAAAAGCTCCGGGATCGCTGCGTTAAAACCATAGGGGATTTGGCCGGCTCTGATCCCAAGTGGTTGGAGCTCTTTCTCAAATCCCACGGCCGCTTGGTCTGGAATTATGCTAATGGCCGGGACATTTCTCTGGTTCGTGTAAATCGGCACCCCGTCATCAAAAGCATGGGCAATTCCACCACCACGGCTTTTGATCTTATTGACCGGCAGTCTGCTCACCTTTTGCTCCTGTCCCTCGTGGAAACCGTTAGCGCCAGACTCCGTGCTGCCGCTTATTGTACCAAACTTGTTTCCATCTCTTTCCGAACCCGCGAATTTTATGACTGCTCCCATCAGAGCAAGTTTTATACGGCCACGGACAGTACTAAGGCCATTCATCAGCTGGCCTGTGAGCTCTTTGATGAACTGTGGGAGGGCCATCCTCTCCGGCACATGGGGGTCAGTGTATCGGAATTATGCGGGAGCGATTTCATTCAAACGGCTTTCTTCCAAGAATATAATGAAAAGCAACAGCGTCTTGACCGGGCTGTCGATCTCATTCGCCAGCGTTACGGTTCGGATTCGATTTTCAGATCCTCTTTTATTCAAACCGGATTAAAGCCTATGGCTGGCGGAACGGGGGAAGAGATAGATTACCCTGTCATGTCAAGTTTATTATAATAAATATGTACAATTAATCATAAGATTCCCAATGCTTTTCAAAAGTTAAACTTGTTCTTCGGGTAGATAATTTATTTCTTCTAAACTGTGGACAACTTCCTTCAATTTTAGAAGAGAAAAATTCCGTTTTTGGGGACTCTTTGATTCCTTATTTAAGAGAACCTGCAAATAATCCCAAAAGGCAGCCGTAATATTGCTTTCGTTAATAGCAAAAACAACTAAAGGCGCTAAAGTCTTGACTACAAATAAGCCCACATCTTCCCTGACATAAATAGTAACTCCCTCTAAGTGTTTATCCTTCGTTAAATAGACAGAAAAGTTTTCATTGGTCTCAAGGAGATGAATAACACCGTACAAATGTTGAAGGTATTCATCCGGAGTATAGAAAAGCTGGGTTTCGCTGAGGGCATCAGAAAAGTTTACGGCTACCTCTCCAGCTAAAATCTGCTCAGGATCTGGCAGAGAGCAGATTACCGTAAAACGGTATTTCTGAATATCTTCTAAAAACCTTCCCAATCGTTTTTGATGAAGAGCTAACAATTGTTCTCTTCTGGACTTTTCTATTCGGGTCAAGATGCTGATTGCAACAGAAGGGGGCATGGTAATACTCGTGAGGCCATCTGCCTTTATAAGGGTATTGCTTTTTTCATCCTCAAACTCAGCCAGCAGTGAAAGATACTTACGGTTATCACTATTACTGGACGGAGTGGATATGTGCATCAAAGGACGACAAAGCTGCAGAAAATCCAGAAATTCTTCGGACAGCGCCTGAACCGTTTTGTGATTAGTGAAAAGGAAATTTGCTGCGTTTTTGGTCTTGCTTTCCACAGAGGAGGAGGTAACTGCTGCAGGGGTATCCGGAGCTACGAAGAAGGTCTGGCGGAATAAGCCGTCTTTGCTTTTGGCATAGTAATAGGGTTCTATGGCACCGGTCATATAAAGGGGCACCCAATGTTGAATGCCCATCATCATTTCATCAAAATTGCGGTTTGTGGAATGGATCATTTTTATCCGGTTGCCCTTTTTTAAAATCTGCACAATCATGGATACCCATTGAGTAGTGAACTCTCGGTCATGAGCCAGCCAGTCCATGTCCTCATCGCTGTAAAGAAACAGTGTTTGAGGGCTTTTGCTTTTTAAAACCAGGGACAAAAAAATAAATGCAGCGGTTTGTTTACCCTTAGCCCCATAGAACACTTCATTTTCTGAAGTGATAATTGGTATATTGGCATTTTCAGTAGCAGAGCTAGGTTCCGCTTTTTTGAATTTAAAATTAATTACTGTATCGAGAAAGGAATTAATTGAGTCAGTAGACGATGACTCTTTTTCATTAAGCCATTCATAAATGATTATTTCTAAGGGTTGTGATAATTCCGTTTCTCTTGCTTGGATTTGTGAACTGTGAACAATAGCTTCCCGCAGGCTGACTTTTTGACAGTCGTTTCGGCAATTCCTGGCAAAGTATTCAGCCATAGCTTGTAGGTAGGTAACATTTTTGGCTGGAGTTCGGTTGCCTCGGCGTAAACGGCTGATAAAAGACGCATCCAGGGCAATATTGCGAGCCAAAAGAATGTTGGAAGTTTTGGTAATTTGCATGAGTAGATCGAGCTTTTCTGCAAAGGTCAATATAAGCACCCCTAAAGAAGATTGTACCATATTTTTATACAAAATTGACAATTATCTGTCATTAATTGTGCCAACAATTGTCAATGCCAATTTCTGCATGGTAATTATTTTATGAGCATTATTCTGATAAAATCATAATTGGTGTATCACAGTTGAGATTGTAAGTCCCTTATGTAAGGAAAGAGAGGTGAAAGTCGAGCCGTGTTCACTCGACATTTCTTTGACTTTTAAAATTAAACTTAAAACAGGTTTCTTTAAAACTCAGCCTTATGATCTTACCCTTGGTAAGGGAGAGATAATCCTGACTCCCCTGGAGGATAATGATGGCAGCTGCTTGGTAATCAAGGGGGAAGATTTACAGGCTATTTGGATTAACATCAGAAATGTATCAGCTGAACTGGAAATAATGACGGTAACTAATAGTTATATCGCTAGTTTTACTGATCATACTTGCCTGGAAGAAGTATCGATTGTCTTAGCTAAAGAATTTGGCGGAAAAGTAACTCTTCAGGACGAATTTTAGTTTTTGCAGTTAAGGTAACCTATGGTCTGGATAACCCTAATTTAAGAAGCAGCGGCTATGCTCAAAGCGATCACATCCAGGCTATTAGGAATTTTCAACAAGCAGAATCGGAGTGGTCTGATGATAACTAATTCAGTTGAACAAGAAAATGAGCTATTGGATAAAGCATTTCGGGCAAGTCCTTGTTTAATGGCTATCAGTGCTATTTCGGACGGTCGTTATATCAAAGTGAATAAATGTTTTGAGGAAACAACAGGTTTTTCGGCAGAAGAGGTAGTTGGTCGGACTTCAATTGAACTTAACATTTTCGATACTCCCACTCGAATTAAAGTAACAGAATTACTTATTAACCAAGGAACCATAAAGAACATAGAAGCTAGTTTTCGAAGAAAAGATGGGAGTAATCGAGTAGGTCTGTTTTCTGCTGAAATAATAGAGTTCAATGGTCAAAAATGTATTTTAAGTGTAGCCAATGATGTAACCGAATTAAGGAATTACGAAAAGGAAGTTTCGAAGCTTGAAAGAATGAACTTGATAGGACAAATTGCCGCCAGCATAGGACACGAGATTAGAAATCCCATGACGACGGTACGTGGATATCTCCAGCTATTGGGCGCGAAAGCGGATTACATGGCGGAGAAAGCAACCTTCGACCTGATGATCTCGGAGCTGGACCGGGCTAATGAGATTATCGCGGAGTTTCTCTCAGTGGCTCAAATGAAAAAAGATGAACTAAAATCGAAAAATCTTAACGAAATCATTAGTAATTTATACCCGCTCATTGAGGCGGACGCCTTCACCCAAAATAAACAAATTTGTTTCATTCCAGGGGTGATTCCTGACCTGAAATTTAATGTAAAGGAAATTTCCCAACTAGTTCTTAATTTAACCCGCAATGGATTCGAGGCGATGGAAGAAAGAGGATACCTTAGTATTAGAACGTTTACAGAGGGTAAGAAGGTGGTTCTTCAAATTGAGGATGAGGGGAGCGGCATTTCCCCAGAATGCCTAAACAAGTTAGGAACGCCTTTCTTTACCACTAAAGATTATGGGACTGGATTAGGTTTGGCAACTTGCTACAAAATTGCAGAAAATCATAATGCTAAGATTCTCATCAATTCAAGTTCTTGTGGAACAAACATCTGTGTTCTTTTCCCTATTTAAGATAAGCCTATGACAGTGACAATTGAATCGAAATCAAGCAGAAACCGAATTAGTGGGAAGGGCATGACCAAACCCCGTGTTATCGATGACACGGGGCTTGGTGTTTTGATGATGAATGAAGGTTGTAAGCCTCTGTGGCCTTTTTTTACTTGGGATATATTCTAAGTTATAATTGGTTGTAAGCGGAGGATATTATCATGGACTTATTAACCATTGTCTTCTTATTAGTGCTGGGACTCCTGATATCAAATATTGTCGGTCATTATATTCCCTTTATTCCTATGGCATTGACTCAAATTGTACTGGGAATCATTGTAGCACTTGTCACAGGGAATTATACTTTTGAAATCGGTGCAGAATGGTTTTTGTTATTGTTTGTGGCCCCCCTTTTGTATAATGATGGTCGGCATTTCTCAAGGGACGAATTATGGGGGATGAGGTTTCAGATTTTTGGCAACGCATTCATCCTTGTCATACTGACTACTATACTTTGCGGCTATTTAATTAATCTGCTCATACCCGGTATTCAAATCCCTGCCGCCTTGGCGCTGGCAGCGATTCTGTCGCCGACGGACCCTGTCGCTGTCAATGGCATTGCCAAAAGGATAAGGGTACCCGAAAAGGTGATGGTTCTTGTCAGGGGAGAATCACTGATCAATGATGCTTCCGGTCTTGTAGCCTTTAACTATGCTATAGCAGCGGCTGTCACCGGGTATTTTTCTCTCAGGGAGGCGATCCTGGACTTTTCTTATACCTTCCTGATTGGGGCTGCCGCGGGGATATTCCTCGGTCTGCTGATTATCTTCATTCGCTTCAGACTGCGCAAAAGCGGGATAAACGATCCGGTGTTCCATTCACTGCTGCAGATTCTGACTCCCTTTGGCGTCTATATCGTTACCGAAGATATTCTCCACGCTTCAGGAGTCATAGCCGTTGTAACTGCCGGAATCATCCACTCCGTTGTCAGAGAACATACGGAAACCTACATGGCCGAGGAACAGCTGCTCACTGAAAACACATGGTCCATCCTTTTGTTTGTCTTAAACGGATTTGTCTTCTTATTATTAGGATTGAATATTCCATCGGCAATGTTTGATACCATATCCAGTCCTGATCTGGGCAATTGGCTGGGTTTTGGCTATGTAGCGGCTATCGGACTTGCAATTCTTGCCATTCGCTTTATCTGGTCTTTTGTGAGCAAAGCCAATAATTATTATTTCCGGAAAAGAAGCGGTGCTGAAAAACCGGAAATAAGGACCGCCCTGATCACAACCCTGGCAGGTGTGCGCGGTACGGTGACCATGGCCGGCGTCCTGACCGTGCCGGCTTTTTTAGGAAACGGCGAGATATTTCCGGAGCGTTCGCTGCTTATTTTTATTGCTGCGGGAGTAATTCTTCTGCTTTTAATTCTGGCAACCCTGTTTTTGCCCTTGCTTTGCAAAAAGGAAGCACCTGTCGGAGGAGCTGGGGAGCAGGGGGATTTGACCTGGGCCAAGAATAAACTCCTGCTCTCGGCAATTAAGAAAATCAAAGCGGAAACAAATGGGGAAAATGAGTTAGCGGCTTTGCAGCTGATCAACGAATATACCGCCAGTTTTCAGAGGAATCTTTCAGGACAGAAATCTGATCAACAGTATGCAGAACACTATAACAGGAAAATCAATGAGGCACGTTTACTGGCTTTAAACCTGCAAAGAAAGTACATCAGCAATCTTTTGGCCAATGAGGAAATAGATATATCGGTTTTCGACATTCTGAGCCAATTTCTGGATTATCGGGAAGAAGCCCTGAACAATAATTTGCATTTCGAAACAAAGTTCTTCTTGAAACGTGCCCTGCGTGATTTCGGCCGCTTGGGCGGCAAACAGCACCGGAATGACGGTGCCGGCTTAGACGATCTGCATTTCGTCCGGGACATCCAGATAAGTGCTATGCGCGCAGCTGTTGAGGGTTTGACGGAATACGCCAAAACCCAGGAACAGCCGGAGTACGTTTATGCTGTGCTTCTGGACTATGAAAAAATGCTGCAGAGATTCAAGCGTACGGGCCGCGATAACGACAGGTTCGAAGTTCAAAAGGAAGAATTGCGGTTTAAAGTATTGGATGCTGAGCGTTCTGAAATGCGCAGAATGTATGAAGCTGGAGAAATAACCTCAGTCCAGGAGAAGGAACTGAGGAGATTTACAAACTACATTGAGAGTATCGTTTTGTATGAACATAATGAATAACACATTATTCCCTGCCACCCTGTGGTGGGACGAGACGGCAGTTTGACCGGCTATGTAGGCGGTCTTCCCGTAAAACAGTATTTTATTGGAGTTGGAGAAACACTATGCCTGATCTACAGTATTTTGATTATGGAGAAAAGGAAATCCAGTGGCTGAAAGCCCGTGATCCGATACTCGGTGCTGCGATGGATGAGATCGGGCATATCAACCGTCCGGTTATCCCCGATATGTTCACGGCTTTGGTAAATGCCATTGTCGGACAACAAATATCTACAAAGGCCCAGGTGACAATCTGGAATCGAATGCTGGAAAAATGCTCAGCTATTACACCGGAAATCCTGAGGGCAATATCGGCGGAAGAATTACAATCTTGCGGAATATCTATGCGCAAGACGTTATATATCAAAGAAATTGCTGATTCCGTGCAGAAGGGCAGCTTGAACCTGAGGCTTTTACAAACAATGTCGGATGAAGAAGTTTGCCTACACCTTAGCCAGATTAAAGGGATTGGTGTCTGGACAGCGGAAATGCTGATGATTTTTTCCCTGCAGCGCCCGGATGTCATGAGCTGGTACGACCTTGCAATCCTCCGTGGTTTACGGATGCTGTACCATCACCGTAAAATTACACCTCAGCTTTTTAATAAATACAAACGGCGTTATTCGCCTTATGCTACGGTAGCCAGCCTTTATCTGTGGGCCATAGCCGGTGGTGCCTGCCAACATCTTGTAGACTATCAGCCTAAAAAAGCAGCTCCTCAAAAAAAGAAATTGAACTTAATCCGCTAAACTGATTTATCTGGTTTGTAAGATTTGAAAAAGGAGGTGGCCATGGCTTCAGTTCCCTGCGGTACTAAAGGTTAACCTGACAACCTTGGTTGTTGATAGGACTGACGGAGGGCAGGGCTAACCCGGGAGAAGGCTCTCTTATTTATGGTGATGGAATAAATTTTAATTGATTTAAACTGAAAATGTTATAAAATAACTAAAAGCACTTTTACAAATATTACAAGAGGGAGGACGTTTTATGGAAGAGTTTAGTTCAAAAACGGAAAAGAATTTATGGGAAGCTTTTCTTGGAGAATCTCAAGCTCGTAATAAGTATACCTACTTTGCATCCATAGCCAAAAAAGAAGGGTACGAGCAAATCAGTTCGTTTTTTTTGGAAACGGCAGAAAATGAGAAGGAACATGCTAAACTTTGGTTCAGAGAACTTGGCGGTCTTTCAAATACTATCGAAAATATGAAAGCGGCGGTAGCCGGAGAAAACAGCGAATGGACGGATATGTATCCGAGAATGGCCGCTGAAGCCCGGGAAGAAGGATTAGAGCATATTGCCAAGTTATTTGAAGGTGTGGCAAAAATAGAAAAAGAACACGAGGAACGTTATAAACAGCTTTTAGAGAACCTGGAAGAGGGCAAAGTCTTTAAAAAAGATGGCAAGGTTTATTGGAAATGCAGAAACTGCGGTCATATTCACGAGGGAAGAGAAGCACCCGAGATATGTCCGGTCTGTGAACATCTCAGAGCATATTTTGAAGTTCGAGAACAAAACTATTAGGACGTTTCTTGAATATAAATAACATACGTGCGATATAAAACATAAAATAAATCATAAAACAGTCCGTGAAAAGAGGGGGTCCTTATGAAATGGGTTGTTCTCCTCATATTCGTTTCGGCTGTAATAGTATGGTTTATAGAACTAGGAAAAAATGAGTGACGCCCCTATAAGGGCGTTTTTTCTTTGTTTACATTGGGTTTAAGCTTTTTGATGAGGAAATTTGCCCATAGGAATCTTCGGACCGCTAGGATTCTGTTTGAACAAGATAACAGGCGCTGTGGAGCTTGCATCATTTCTGCGTGTTCATTATAATCTGGGGTAAAGATATTGGGTAGGGTTTGGGAGGTGTGACCATGGAGATCAAACATTTGGAGTATTTTGTGGAAGTGGCTCATCAGAAGAGTTTTAGTAAGGCTGCGGAAAAATGTCACGTGACCCAATCCACCATCAGCAAGCTGATCAAAGATCTGGAAAGGGAACTGGGTACTCCACTCTTTAACCGGACCTCCAAATACGTGCAATTGACGGATACGGGGGCAGTCTTTCTAGACCAGGCTCAGGAGATCGTAACCAAGTTTGCCAATCTCACCGGCGAATTTCAAAACCGCCTTAAACTGGAACGGGGCAAAATCTCTATCGGCCTGCTGCCCATTACCGGTACCACCCTGTTTGCTGAATTGCTAGGGGAATTTAAGAAGAAATACCCGCAAATCGGAATCAGTCTTTCCGAGCATGGGTCGAAAAAAGTCATCCTGGATATTCTGGACGGAACTCTGGATGTGGGGGCGGTCTGCAGCGTGCCGGACAGCCGGTATTTTGATTCCTTTGCTTTTGCCGAAGATCCGCTGTATGTTATCGTGTCAGCTCAAAATCCGCTCAGCAAAGCGGCATCCCTGGATCTCAGTTCCCTAGCCGGTGAGCCTTTTGTCTTATACAGCAGTGAATTTAGCCTGCATGATGAGATTATCAGCAAGTGTAAAAATGAGGGCTTTGAGCCCAACATTATCTTTGAGACTTCCCAGTTTGAACTGATGACCCAGATGGTGGCGGCTGATTTGGGCATCGCCTTCCTGCCGGGGGCCGCCTGCCGAGAACTGGATCCCCGCCGCTTTGTGGTGATCCCGGTGACCAATCCGCAGATAATTCACCAGATGTTCATCATCTGGAAACGAGGGCGGTCCATGTCCCATGCGGCTAATTTATGGCTGCAGTTCGCCACCGGATTCTTTGCCAAAAGTTGAGATGATCAGATTTTTAAATGTTTGTGAAGAAGGAGCGTTACGCCGGGCGTAACGCTCCTTTTGTTTGGGTTTCGGTGTTCTGATTGTTCAAGTTCAGAAGGAAATTCTCATAAATCTATTGCATCGATAGATATGATGGTAACTATCTATTTTACAAATATGAACTGGGACTATACAATTATTTATAGAAAGAGGTGAGAGTTCATGAGGCAGGGGTTACGTTTTATCGTGCAGATTGCCTTGCTTTGGGCAATCTATCAATTAGGAAACTGGCTGGCGGAGTTAAGCCATCTCCCGGTACCGGGCAATGTTTTGGGCATGCTGATCCTTTTTTTGCTGCTGCTGACGGGAGTGGTTCAGATCCACTGGATTGAGGAAGGAGCGGATTTTCTGCTGAAACATTTGGCTTTTTTCTTTATTCCCATTGCCGTTGGGCTGATGCAGTGGATCGGTCTGTTCCGGTTAAGCGGAGCCCAGCTTTTATTGTCGATCGTTATGGGCACGGCAGTATGCGTGGTGGTTATGAATTCAGTGACCAGTTTGCTGGTCCGGCTGAGTGCGCCCAAAGGAGGAGTTTAAATGAATCTGCTGCTAGTATTGCTGACAATGGCTGTTACTATAGTCGCTTATGTCTTCAGCCGTTTTATTAATCAGCGTTACCCCAACCCGTTTCTCAATGTTGTTTTTCTGAGCACTGCCCTGATCATTGCAGTCTTTTGGTTTTCCGGGGTTACGGTGAGCCAGTACCAGGAGGCCAGGAATATTTTGACCTATCTGTTGGGACCGGCCACCGTGGCTTTGGCCATTCCCCTTTACCGGAACCAGGAGATCCTAGGCAGGAATATACTGCCGGTGCTGTGCGGAATTGTGGTGGGAACCACGGCCAATATCGTCACCACCGTTTTGGTGGCGGAATTTCTAGGGCTGGATAAGCTCATTGTCACATCCTTAGTTCCCAAATCCGTGACCGTGCCCATTGCCGTCAGCGTCTCCGAGATTTTAAACGGTGATCCCACGCTGACTTCGGTTTTCGTGATTACTACAGGCATGATTGGGACCTTTCTGACGCCTTTTCTGCTTAATTTGCTAAAAGTACGCAACCCGCTGGTGCGCGGGTTGGCATACGGAACCACAGCTCACGGTCAGGGGACGGCCACAGCTCTGGCTGAGGGAAGGGTGCAGGGGTCTATGTCCGGGGTGGCTATGGGTATTGCCGCCATTTATATGTCGATAGCCGCACCATTTTTGGTGCATCATGTGTTGAGTTTGTAAAACAAAATGCGTTTGTTACAGACCTTTCAGGACTATCAAGGAGCTGAGCGGGCGGCTAAAATATATTATTAAAAAAGTTGAGGTAAGTATTAAACCTACCTCAACTTGTGTCAGCTATAAAGTTACACAGATAAGCGGAATCGATTATTTGCTGGCCAAATCGGCATGATGAAGAGATGATGATTCAAAGGACTGCACTGATTTATCAGGTTTGGTGTTCATTCTGGATAACTGCAGTACAGCCAGCCAGACAATGGTAAAGCCAATCCATTGCCCAAGGTCAATGGTCTGGTGTAAGATCAGCCAGTTAAGAAGCAAGCCTGTTGCCGGGAAGGCAAGTTCAGCAATGGTGGCATGAGAAGCTTTCACTCCATCTAACCCATGGTAGTAAAGCAAGAGACTTATAAGGCTTGGCACGAGGGTTTGAAATAGGAGGTTAGACCAAACGGGTGCCAAACTAAGGGCTTTCCCCATGCTTTGCCAGTCTGGGTGTTGTGCCAAGACCATAACAGTCAACAGAGGCAGGGCTACGGCGAAGCGAAGAGCAGTTAGAGTAGTAAAGGATACTTTGCCGGCCAAGTGTTTGCCCATAACGGTGGATCCTCCCCAAAGTGCAGCAGCTCCGATGGCAAACAGCGATCCAATGAGCTGTGAAGTATTCTCGGCAGCTGAAGGAATGTGCAGTCCGAAGGTAAGCAAGTAGGCTCCGATGAGTGCAGCAATGAATAAATTCCAGTAGTTTTTCTGCAAACGCTCTTTTAAAATTAGTGTGGCGAGGAGTACAGCAAAAAGGGGCTGGATTTTTTGTAAGATGAGCACAACGTTAGGATTGCCGTAAGTAAATCCGGCTGTAAATAGGACTGAGGCTAAGGCTGATCCTCCCCAGCCTATGAAGAGAACTGCCAACCAGTCATTAAGTTTAAGTTGCTTGAGTTCATGGCGTTTCCGGAGAAGCACCGGGAAAGCGAAGAAAAATAGTAAGACGTGTTCCAGCCAGACAATCTGAGAGGATGTCAGATTGTGCAGCAGTGAAACGATAAAGACACCATCAAGTCCCCACATAGCAGCTCCAAGGGCGATCCACCAGATACCCAATGAAGATGACTGTTTGTTTTGAGTCAAGTTCGAACCCTCCATATCCTAATACTGTATTTGAATTGAACCTTCTCATGTCAAAAGAAAGAATTATTAACATGAAAAAACCTCGTAAATATTTATTTCACGAGGCACCTAAGAGGAACTAGGGAAGCAGATTGCTTAAACCTAGTTTTTACCTTCTCTCGTCCGGACTGTACCGTCGGCCTTGGAATCTCACCAAGTCAGTCGATGCAACATTAATAGCTGCACCGAGTCGCGGGCTGAATTGCACGGGCAATCATCACCGCCGGTAAGGAATTTCACCTTGCCCCGAAGGTTCATATTCAGTTAAGAAAAGTATAACAGAATTTTGTGCTTCTGGGTACTTTAATTTTTTATCATACAGTGTTTACGGTTAATTTCATTGGTAACTCTTAAACAAAACTACCTTGATTTAAACCACTTCGAAGAAGTCGAAGATTCGCGTCAAGTAAACCGTGAAGGGCAGAATACTTAACCAACATGAAGCCTGTTCCCATCGAAATCATCTGTTATCACTGCCAGCAGTTCTACAGCGTGTTCCACGCTGCAGTAACAGACAAATTCTGAGTGAACTGGAATGTCGTCGCTTAAGAAATGCCGAAGCAAGTGGAGGGCTGAAGAGTGAATAATAGACAAGTTGGTGGATGAACTGGCAAAAGGTAAAGCCCATACAGCAAGGGAATACGTCAAATACCTCGACCTGGAGATCTTGCAGGTTAGGTATTTTTTTATTTAACATATTATGTCCGTATAAGACAATTTTCACAATCTCTTGCAATTTATAAAAAATACAATATAATAATAAATATAAAAAATTCTTGTATTATGAACTTATTAATATTGTTTACATTATTTTCGAGGTGTTTATCGGGGGTAGAAATTTAATTTAGGGGAGGAGTTAATATGGAAGGGCTGGATTTCTTGGTAACATCTATTTGTTTCTCTGTTTTGGGTTACGTATTATGTTATCTTACTCTTTCAAGTAACAATGAACTTAAAAGGGCTAACGATACTCAAGACGAATCATTGGCAAGATGAGAACGCAAGCTTTAATAATTTCTAACCTGTTGTTCGTGTAAAGAAATATAATCCCAATACAATGAGAAGGCCGCCGCTAAGTAATGTAATATAGTGGCTCTGGCCAATGGCCTTACTTAAAAGTAAGGCTGCTATGCCCAACATAGCAAGGGTTGCGGCAAGCCGCCGATATACCCTAACATGAGGAGATTGAAAATTCAGCGGTTTTGAGGTCTGACTAATCTAGATTAGTCCCCTCAAAACCGCCGAATTTTTTCTCGCATTCTTAAAGCAAATGTCCGCCAGACACTTCAATGTCCTGGGCTGTAACCCAGCCGAAATCATTGGACAATAGGTTCACAATGACCTTGGCAAGATCCTCGGGTTGGCCGATTCTGCCAAACACAGATTGCTCAGCCAGCGGCTGGATGAATTCAGGATGTTTACCGAATACTCCATCGCCAAAATTGCTGTGGGTAGGACCGGGAGAAACCGCGTTGACCCGAATTTTGCGAGGGGCAAGTTCCTTGGCGATGTAGCGAGTCCAAGATGAGAATGCTGCTTTTATCGAGCCGTAGGCGGAGTACCCTGGAAATGATTGGTTTTTAGATGTGCTCGTGGTATTAACGATGGCTCCACTATCATCCATGAATTGGACGAGGAGTTGTGTTAAAAAAACGGGTCCCTTGAAGTTCGTATTTAGAATCTTGTCGAAGTACTCTTCGCTCATCTCAGTGAACATCATTGGCCCACCAACACCGCCATTATTGACTAAGTAGTCAAAAGTTGTTCTGTTCCAAATTTCTTTAAGGTTCTTTTTCACTTCTAGAACGAAATCTTCGAATGTTGATATTTGAGTCAGATCCAACTTCAGTGCTGCAGCCCGAACTCCTTTATTCGTCTCAATTTCCTACTATCATAATTGAAGTGAATGAAGGCTTGGAATCTAAAGTGATCAAAAGGATAAAGCTTGTAGAGCAGTATTGTACTGTATTTAATATCATGAAATTAAGCGCTGACATTGAGGTGTCATGTTATATAAATGGGGTAAAACAACTACTTGATTAGATAATTAATTAACTGAATGCTGTATGTTCGGGCGGAAAGACAAAAGGGCTGGCGCAGTAAGACAGCCCGAAAATAATAAAAGACGGCGACTGGCAGTGCCAGAAGCCGTCTTTTGTCGTAAAATATAAGTTGATGAAAGCTAAATAAATTTCTAGCCTGTTCGTCCAAAATTTCCCCCCCTGAAACCTATTGACAATAATCCTAATTCGTATTATCGTATAGTACGAGTTAGGATTATTGCGCAGGGGGGGAATTATTATGGGTAATAGCAGTGATATAAGGCGTATTGGAAAAGCGACTGCCGCGCTTGATGGAATTTACTGGAACATTGCAAAAATGTCTGGCGTAAAAGAAAACCTGTTCTGGCTGCTTTATGCGTTAGATGACGGTGAGTTTCATACACAAAAGCAGATATGTGACGATTGGCTGTTTCCAAAGACAACTATTAATACGCTTATTAAGGAATGTGAAGTAGACGGATATGTTATCTTGCAAGCGATACCGGGGCGCAAACGCGAATTGCAAATATGCCTAACTGATAAAGGGCAAGCATACGCAAAACAGGTAATGAAATCTGTCTATGAAATAGAAAACAAAGCGTTGTCGGCGGCTTTGGAAAAATGCTCGCCTTCCTTTATAGCAGACCTTGAATTGTTTGTAGGCGAACTGCAAACAGTCTTTGAAAATTATAAACATACGGAAAGAGGATAAATACCTTTATGCGTATTCAACTATCAGACCACTTTACTTATAACAAACTTCTGCGGTTTGTTTTGCCGTCTATCACCATGATGATTTTCACATCTATATACAGTGTGGTAGATGGATTTTTCGTATCAAACTTTGTAGGAAAAACACCTTTTGCCGCAATCAATCTGATTATGCCGGTTCTTTTTATTCTCAGCTCGATAGGCTTGATGATTGGTGCGGGCGGTACGGCTATTGTCGGTAAAACCCTTGGGGAGAACGACAGAGAACAGGCAAACAAATATTTTTCCATGCTTGTCTGTGTTATTGCCGTCGCTGGCGTTGTATTTGGCACGGTTGGCTTTTTTGCAATACGTCCCCTTGCTATGGCTCTGGGAGCAGAGGGGGCCATGCTGGAGGACTGTGTTCTCTATGGGCGGGTGATTGTCCTTGTAATGCCATTTCAAATGATGCAAATGTCTTTTCAAAGTTTTTTTATTACAGCAGAAAAGCCAAAGTTGGGGCTTGCCACAACTGTCATAGCTGGTGTGTCAAATATCATGCTGGACGTGCTGTTCATTGTAGTGTTTCAGTGGGGTTTATTTGGGGCGGCTTTTGCAACTGCGCTCAGTCAGACGTTAGGAGCAGTAATTGCTCTTGTCTATTTTTTAAGAAAAAACGACAGCCTTTTGAGGTTGACTACAAAGACAAAGTTTTATGGGAAAGTCCTTTTGAGATCTTGTACGAATGGCTCTTCCGAGATGGTGAGCAATGTTGCGGCTTCGCTGGTTTCAATGCTCTATAACTACCAGCTTATGCGCTTTGCCGGAGAAAACGGCGTTGCGGCATACGGTGTTATTATGTATGTGAGCTTTATTTTCTCTGCTATTTTTTACGGCTATTCTATGGGAAGCGCACCGATTATCAGTTATCAATTTGGTGCGGGAAATCATAACGAGCTGAAAAATATGTTCAGAAAAAGTATGGTTTTGATGGCTGTGACGGGTAGTGCAATGCTCCTGCTCGTTATCGTTGCGGCTGATCCGCTGGCGAAAGTATTTGTTGGCTATGACCAGGATCTATACGATATGACTGTCCATGCTTTTCGTATATTTGCTATTGCATTCCTGCTCACTGGGTTTAGCACGTTTGCCTCGGCGTTTTTTACGGCGCTCAATGATGGAAAAATTTCGGCTGCCATTGCGTTTTTGCGAACTCTACTTTTTGAAACTTCCGCAATACTGATTATCCCTGCGCTGTTAGGGTTGGATGGTGTGTGGTGGGCAATTGTAGTAGCGGAGTTTGCGGCATTTATCGTTACGATCGCTTTCCTCATTATGAAACGCAAAAAATACCGCTACGCTTAATAATCTAATAATAATCAGAAACGGACAATGACCATTAATATTATTACAGTAGCCGCGAGTATGGAAGCGGTGGCAGAGAGCTTGCCAAACGTGGTTTTTCAAAGTTACGCCTAAGATTTGAAAAAGGAGGGAGTATTTTATGGCAGGACCGGACAAGAAAAAACTTTATCCCAATGAAAAGATAAAGACGGTTTGCTATATAAGTAATTTGCCTAAAAGACCCAATGTCGAGATTGGAGACTATACTTATTATAGCGATAATCATAAATCTCCGGAGAACTTTTATGATAATATCGAACACCACTACGAATTCTTGGGAGATAAACTGATCATAGGCAAGTTCTGTGCCATTGCCGAGGGTGTTAAGTTTATCATGAATGGAGCAAACCACAGAATGTCTGGCATTACAACCTATCCCTTTAATATCTTTGGAAGTGGCTGGGAAAAGGTCACTCCTGCCAGAGAGGATCTGCCTTTCAAGGGGGACACAGTGATCGGTAATGATGTTTGGATAGGCCAAAATGTTACGATCATGCCGGGTGTTAAAGTTGGTGATGGTGCAATTATTGCCGCCAACTCAACTGTGACAAAAAATATTGAGCCCTATACAATATATGGCGGTAACCCAGCCAAATTTATAAAGAAACGATTCAGTGATGAAAAAGTTGAATTCTTACTAAAGCTTCAATGGTGGAACTGGGACGAGGAAAAAATTTTTGCCAATCTTGAAATGCTAACCTCAGAAGCCGGTTTGGATCAATTAATAGAATAAAGTAAAGAAGAGACTGCCGGCAGCGAAGACGCTGCCGGCAGTCGGTGGAATCTGGGGATACTGCTGAGCAAGGTATGCCGGGTAGCGCTCAACCGGCGGGATATTTCGATTATGTTGTTACCCCAATGCTGTTAATCCAATCTTGAACCTGCTTATCATCAAAATCGCTTGTTGCTGCAAATCCCGGTAACAGTTTTGAATTGGGGCATTCTTTAGATATATTGATTTCTATTTGCCCAAATCCGCCACCACCATGAGTGCAAAACGGAATGATTGTTTTTCCTTTCAAATCTGCACTGCGCAGAAAGCTCAATATCGGAGGTGCAAAGGATTTGAACCAATTAGGTGTTCCTATAAAAATATATTCATAATTTTTTACCGGTTCATTTCCAGACAGCAACTTTGGACAGTACCCTCTTTCAATTTCATTTCTTACTTCTTTTGTTGCGCCATTGTAGGTAAATGAATAAGGTTTTTCCGGGATTAACTCTCTAATATCTCCATCTGTAATGATTGCTATATCTTCTGCCAAACTTTTTGTTGTATTTGAATAAGAGTAATATATAACCACTGGTTTATACATAATAAATCCTCCGAAATTCTAATAATAACACAATTCATATTTTGGACTATGAAAAAGCAAGCCCTAATTGAGGAAGCAACTCATATAGGCATTGGCTCTTGTTATTGCAGGTAGAAGAGGTTGCATATAGGCCAACCATGTGAAAGCGCATTCAAAGGGCTGACGATACTCAGACGAATCATTGGTAAGATGAAAAGGCTGCCTAAATAATTTCTAGCCTGTTCGTGTAAAGAAATATAATCCCAATACGATGAGAAGGCCGCCGCTAAGTAATGTAATATAGTGGCCCCATCTTTGTAAGCGCGGTAAACTCTTTAGCACAGCTGTAAAGGTTCCGGCGATAATCAGGGGTAACCCATGTCCAAGTCCATAAATAAAGAGCAGCAATCCTCCATACCAAAGAACACCTTGACCGGCTACATAAGTCATTAAAACTGCTAATACAGGAGTGGCACAAGGTGAAGCAACTAACCCAAACAATAAGCCCACTCCAAAAGATCCTAGAACTCCACCCTTTTTCTCGGGCATAGCCTGTAAACCCGGCAAATTGAAATTGACAACGCCAATTAGCTGTAACCCCATGATAATAGAGAAAAGAGCAATGATATAAAGCCAGGCGGAGCCTATCTGGCCAAAGGCTTTACCTAAAAGTGAGGCTGCTATGCCCAGTAGGGCAAAGGTTGCGGCAAGGCCTAGGACAAAGGACATTGAGGTTATAAAACCTTTGGTCTTGGAGGGCTTTTCCAAGCCGCCGATATACCCTAACATGACAGGTAACATGGATAAGATGCAGGGGCTTAGGCTGGTCATTAATCCCCCTAAGAAAACGAAAAGTAAAATGGTTACACCGCCATTAGACAAAACCCGGGGCAGAGTATCGTTAAAGAACGATTCGTACCAAGCAGAGTTTGGATTGCCGGAATTGAGGGCATTATCCAAGGCGCTTTTACTTTGAGGGCCAGAAGCGCTGTAAGTGATTTGGCCTTGTTGATCCAGCACAAAAAAAGCGGGGATATAGTAGATGTCAAATTGTCGGGCAAGAGCCTGTCCTTGAGGATCATCAATATCAACGACAATAAAGTTGACCTTATCTCGGTATTCTTTCTCTAGAGCCAGCACCACGGGCTCCATGCTCCTACAGCTGGGTCACCATTTGGCATAGAATTCTAAAAAAGTCAGTTTCCCAGATTTTTGAGCTTCTTGGAAAGCAACCATTGGTTGATTGGTTGGATTGAATTCCGAAGGGCTTGAGTATCTGGGAATTATTAATGCCATTATGGACAAAATGGCAACTGTTAGTATGATTAAGATCTTGGTTTTTGTTTTCATAATCCACACCTTTAGCATTTTATCAAGGCCGCAGCCCTTTAAATTAAGATCAACTCCTATTATGACAGAAGCACCTATTGGGGTCAAAGCAAGGAAAGGCTGAATCCAATCCAAGCTCAAAAACAATTGGAACCATGGTAGTTGACCCATAACCACATTGAATTGACGGGGATAGGAAACGAATTCCCAAGCCGAAGACCTGGGAATTCGTTTCTTTATGTTATCTAAATCATCTCTATTTACTTTTAACGGTATTCCGTTAATCATTTGCAGGGCACACTGGTATCCTGTACATACTTAAATAAATTAATGGGCGGAGCAAAAGGAGATTTCTGCATGGGGAAAATATCTCTGGATGAAAGGCTGAAAAGAGAAAAGGAAAAGCTGCACAGGCTAGTTGAGGAAGCCATAAATAATGGAATTCCGATTATACAGGATGAAGCAGTTATGAGACAGAACCGCAAAGTTGATGTCTTGGTGGTCAGACTGCAAAAAGAACTGGGGCAACACATGAGAAAGGAATAAGACAACGTTGTTCTGGATTTTTCAGCCGATATCAAGAAGTCGTTTAAGCAGCGACGAAAATTCAGCAGTATCGACGTTAATCTCAAGAATTGTTTCGTCCTTGGGATCATCGGGATACATCACAAAGGTGAGTTTACCGGGTTCCGATTCAAAGATTTCCAGCACATTTTTATCATCAAGGATTTCAATCTTAAGCTTACCGGACATATAAACAACCCCTTTGTGATGATAAACGAAGATTAACGCAACTCAATATTTTCGCGGGTTGACCAACCCATGATGTCATAAACAATTCAGTAACCAATAGTAGCTTCTAGTAGGTTGAAGAGACCCAAGATACTAGCTGCGGTTGCTATCCATCCATTGATAAATCCCATAGCGGCTAAACCGAATAAAACCAAGCTAATAAGAACACGTATTCCTCTGTCTAAAGCGCTTAGATTTCTCTGAAAGTTAAGTTCCACAATACGTCCCTCACATTTAATTAAAGATAATGTTAATCTTTCCCCTAAAGACTGAAGGGTATTCCTTGAGACAGATAGGCTAAATGGCAGAAGATGCAAAACTAATTTTTCCCTTGGTGTGACGATTTCTTACCCGTGGGAACCCTGAACTTGACGCTGTGGTCATTCAGGTCCGAGGGGTTGAGTGTAAAAACCACTACATTAGGCACTAACGGTGGTTCCACAGATAGGTAGTGCAGCAGGTCGATTTAGAAAAAAATCGTTATAGTGAAGAGAACTGCCGGCACCTATGATGCTGCCGGCAGTTTCCTTTTCCGATTGAACAGTTAAGCCTGGGGAGGGTCATAAAGATCATTCGTTGTCGTATCAATGACCATTATATCCCGTATTCCCATCAGGGCATTGCTGGGTGTTAAAAATATATCGCTGGTACGCTCTAGCAGCCTGCCTTCAAGACCTATGATGAAGGGTCAGGGTGTCAAATTAGTAGACGATCTAATGTCAATGCTCGTAGATATAGCTAAGGATCATCAAGCTAGCCTGATATGAATCCTTGCCTTTAGGAGTCAAGACTGGCGAAACTTAATTTGAATGCTACACGCGGGGACGCTTTTTGCGGTAGTTCTTCGATACAAGGTTGCAATTCCTCGCGCCTCTGCCAGTTATTACCACATATGAATAATGATGCAAAATATCAACGGAACGATATTCTTTCCTCGGGTAAACGGAAACGATATGCTTTTGGTTAAGTCATATATTTTGTTTGAAATAATTTTTTTTTGCCTTTAAATAAGGAAAACTCCTTTATTAAAAGCAATTTATTTTTGAATGAACCATCGATATGTCGGTGGTCTTTATCATGGATACATAAGTGAAACTACCTGCAAATTCAACGTTCTTTTGCATATTGTTTTATTTAAAGAAGGAATATTTAGGCAAGTTGTTTAATTCTAGGTGAGAGTAGCCGCGCATCCATGGTAGAATTGTTGTAAAAAATGTCATGTAGTTATTTTATCTATTATTGGAATTTGGCAAGACGTGGGTTTTAGCTCGAACTGCCCTTTGTTGTGTTGCATAGAGAGAAAGGGAATATCTCCGTAATTTATCTTCGGGTATACTCATGAAATGCTAGGTATACCCGAAACAAATATTCGCAAATTCCGCAATTATGTGTAATGCCCATTTCGGGGTGGTTTACCGGATGTGAATAATAGCATGAGGAGGAGGTCAAGTAAATGGATGAGCTAAAATATCCTATTGGTCAATTTGATTTTTCTGAAGAGGTCAGTGATGAGCAAATTCCAGCCTTAGTTACACAAATAGAGGTACTGCCAGATTTACTTTCAAAATCCATTAAAGGTTTATCTGAAGAACAATTGAACTGTTCATATAGACCAGAGGGATGGACAATTAGACAAGTGGTTCATCATATTACTGATAGCCATATCAACGGGTACGTTAGGTTCAGATTGGCGCTTACGGAAGATTGTCCTATAATCAAACCATTCGACGAGGTTCAATGGGCTGAACTTGAGGATGCTGTGAATATGCCGGTCGATGTTTCTCTGAGGCTTGTCGAATCGTTACACAAAAGATGGGTTCGATTAATAAGATCATTGACCGGTAGCAAACTTGACTCTGAATTTCATCACCCTGATATCGGAAACGTAAGTATAAAAAAGGCTATAAGTCTTTACGCGTGGCACGGTAATCATCATCTAGGACACATAAATACCTTCAAAAAGAAGATCGGGCTAGAAATATAGTTGGCATAAGGAAAAAACCAGCTTCATTATCCTCTTTTTAAAAAAAACCCCAAATTGATTCGAAGTGAAGAAAAAACTAAGAAAAAAGCTCATAAAAAGTTTACTTTTTCAGTGGTTTCGAACCGTCCCCCTGTGTCTTCCCTTTGTGTTTTTTATTTTTCTGTTTTATAAAGGAATTTAAATAATTATGAAGAATCAGTTATATTGTATGGTTATATATGGAATAAGCTATAATTCCATATATCGTGCGAGAAGTGGGTGCGATGATTGGAGAGCAATTTTATGATTCATGAGATACATCTGAAGACCAAAAGACGCGACGAAATGCTCGACATTACAGCTCGAGTCCAAAATCTTCTGGCGCAGGAAAATATCCTAGAAGGTCAAGTCGTAATATTTTCTTCCCACACTACGGCGGGAATCACAATCAATGAGAATGCGGACCCCGATGTTCAGAAAGATATTCTGCGGAGGCTTGATGAGATTTACCCGTGGGAGATGAATAGAGATCGGCACCTTGAAGGAAATTCCGCAGCTCACTTGAAAACAAGCACCGTAGGGACGTCCCAAACTGTCATTGTTCATAATGGAAAACTGCTCTTAGGCCGGTGGCAGGGCATTTACTTTTGTGAATTTGACGGTCCACGTGAGCGTACTTGTTATGTAAAGATACTTAAGTAAAATCTCAACTTCATTATTTCAGAAGAGGAGTGACAGGTAATGGTTACAATAACAGAAATTGCAGCCCAAAAAGTCAAGGAAATGCAAAAAGTAAAGAAGAAAGGAACCGCATTTCTTAGAATCCATCTATTAAATGAAGGGTGCAGCGGACCTAATTTTGGTATGACTTTAGAGGAGTTAATAACTGAGGATGATATGATATATGAAGAATATGGAATATCAATAATCGCGGATATAGGACTAGCAACGGCTTTAGAGGGAGCTATTGTAGATTATTCAGAGTCTAACGATGGCGGAGGTTTTGAAATACGCAAGGAGATTATAGGCCATGCTAGCGGCTGTGGCGGGAGTTGTGGAAATTGCGGAGAAAGTTGTTAATAGGGTAGAAGAAGCAACCATATTCCCTGGGGTACGCTTATTTTTATCGGTAGACTATTTAATTTGATTAGGAAAAGTTCGTTTTATAAATCAAATCCTTATTTCGACCTAATGGATCGAAATAAGGATTTTTGATATTTCAACGAGTGATAAATATGATACACATTCCTGACTTGTAAAATTCCTAAGACCAAATGAAATAGATTCTGAGACAAAGGGTAAAAAAAGGTGTTAGAGGATCGCGGTATCAATGTCCTGATCTACTAATCAAGCAGGAAGACAGTATATTACCAGTATATGACACGGCGCTTTTACATGCTGATGCTGCGGCATATTATGCATTAATCGATTGAATAATTGGGTCGAGGGTGACTGAACAATGGGAGGGTCATAAAGATCACTGCTTGTACCAAGAATCTTACGCGCGTAAGATTCTTGGTATAAGCCCCGGAGCATTCTCTCTTTTTTATAATGTCGAACATGCGGCTTGAAAAACCCGCAAAAGTTAAGTAGAATTACGAACCCGCTTCAAGTCATTCGCTTAAACAGCCGCTTCCTTAGCGGGAACCATTTTCTCCTTCGTCTTAGCTGTCCTTCGCTTAATAAATAAAAAGACACAGGGAATACAGACAAACAAAGGTATAGCGGAGATCAGAAATGTATCCGCAATGGCAGAGTTTAAGGCTTCTTTTTGCATAATACCGACTAAAACAGCACTGGCACCACCCGTCGCCGTGGCAGCATCCGTACCCATTTGGGCTAGGGCTGATGAAATCTGACTAAGAGCTTGTGTCGCAAGATAGGAATCGGAGGGAATACCGTCTGCGATGTTCCTGACATGAAAAATCTGACGATTGGTCATGATCGTGGTAAATATGGCAATGGACATAGTCCCCGCAACCTGACGCAAGACATTGGATAAGGAGGATCCCCGTCCGATAAGTTCTTTAGGAATCGAATTCATTCCGGCGGTGGTAATTGGCATCATACATAGCCCAATTCCCATTCCCCGCAGGGCCAGAATCACAGTCAGCCAGGGAATGGGTGTATTAATAGCCAGGTGCTGCAGCTCATAGGTGGTCGTACTCATTAAAAGCAAACCGGCTATAGCCACAGGGACTACCCCCAGCTTATCAAATAGCCTGCCGCTGAGGGGCATCATTAAGGCCATTAAGACACCTTGAGGTATCATAATAATCCCTGTGTCAATGGGAGTTAACCCCTGCACATTTTGTAAATAGAGGGGAACAAGAAAAGACCCTCCCATTAACCCTGCCATGACCAAACCGCCGCAGATCACACTTAAGGTGAAAATCGGATTTTTAAATAATTGTAAATCGAGGAGGGGGTCTTCCGCTCCGGCTTCCACCCAGATCAGCAGCAGCAGGCTAAAGAAGGAAACAAACAATAGGCCTACGATATAAAAGGAAGTCCAGCCTTCTTTATTTCCCTGACCTAAAGCCAGAAGCAGGGTGGAAAAGAAAATAACGGATAATACCGCTCCCCCCAGATCAAAGCTGGCTTGCTTCAGGGGTGATTCTTTCAGCAGGAATATCCCTGCCGTAACGGCAAAAATCCCAAAGGGAACACTGATGAAAAACAGCCAGCGCCAGCTAAAGAAATCAATTAAATAGCCACTGATGGTAGGTCCGACTGCCGGGGCTGCCATAGCTGCGATTCCCCATATGCCCAGGGCTGTGCCGATTTTGTTTTTAGGAACAATCCCGTAAATGATCGTCATGCTTAAAGGGGAGAGTACCCCCCCTGATATGCCCTGCAGAACCCGAAAGGCAATCAGGCTGATATCACTCCAGGCCAAACCGCATAATACCGAAGTTATGGTAAAGCCGGCTAAGGCGATGATGAATAGTTTCTTAGTCCCAAACCGGTCACCCAGAAAACCGCTGAGCGGTATGACAATTGCGGCAGCCAGGGAATATCCCGTTAATACCCACTGCATCGTATCGGTGGTAGATCCAAACACATTGGTCATTTCTGGTATGGCCACATTGATTAAGCTATTATTGAGAACCGTTACGAAGGTTCCCAATATGACCGCGCATAAGGCTAACCACATTCTGTCGTCCCTCCTAATTAATCTGGACTTTAACCCCGTCGGTCAATTGGGAACCAGGATTAATGACGATCTCATCATTATTGGCAACTCCGTTTATGACGTAATTCCAGTTAGAGTCTTTTTCCTTTAATTCCACCTGGACGAGACGAGCCACATCTTTATCTACCTTGTAAACATAATATTTCTGGTCTTGCTCTACAATAGAGGACTTAGGCAGTTCTGAGATTTTACCGTTCATGGAATCCAGGGAGATCCTGGCAATCATGCCAACCCGCAATACAGCAGAAGTATTGTCTATCCTTACTTTTACAGGGAAGGTATTGTTGGTTGAATCGGATACAGGGCTGATAAAGTCGATGGTTCCGTTAAATTTCTGGTCTATCCCGTCGACAAATACTTCTACAGGAGTCCCCGGCTTGACCTGAAAAATTTTATCTTGAGGAACGCTTACCTGCAGCAGAACCTCCTGCATATTAACGATCGTCAGCATTGAGACCCCGGGAGAGGCCATTTCGCCTGGATTAATCAGCTTTTCGGTTACGGTACCGTTAAGGGGAGAATAGATGGACGCATCCTGTACGGCACTTTGGGCCAGGGCTAAAGAAGCTTCGGCTCCGGGCAATCCGGCCTTTGCTTGTTCGTAGGCTGCTTCAGCTGTCTTCAGCTTCGTGTTGACAGCATCCAAATCACTTTGCGGAACGACTCCGGCTTCCGCTAGGGCTTTGGTGCGATCGTAATTGGTTTGGGCGTAGTCCAGGGCAATTTTGGTCTGAACAATGGTTTGCTTTAAAGTATCCAATGAGCTTTGGGTTTGGATCACTTTATTCCCACTATCAAACGCATCCAACTGAACAAGCAAGTCGCCTTTATTGACAAGGTCGCCTTCCTTGACGTTTACCTCGGTCACCTTGCCAGCCACCTTGGAGAAAACTTTCGCTTGTTGGTCCACAATAATCTTGCCGCTTAAATTGGCATTATTGGTGGTACTGCCGACTTTCATTACTTTTACCGGTATTGCTGTCGGTGCCGGAGTGCCGGAAGATGTAGTCTTTACAGCGCAGCCGGTCACTATTAAAGTCAATGTTGAAGATAAGAGGGTAATTGCTAATAGTCTGTTAATCATGCCTTTGCTCATGTTTCTTTCACCTGGTTAACCTTTCGCTTGGATTTTTAAGACGACGTTCATACCGGGAGATAATGAAAGCCCCTGTTGATCATCAATGGATAGTTTGATAGGAATCCGCTGAGTTACCTTGGTGAAGTTGCCGCTGCTGCTGAGAGAAGGCATTAAGGAAAAGCTGGAAACCGTCCCTTCACCGATTTCGATTATTTTTCCTGTCAGGGTATGTCCGGGAAAACTATCCACGGTAAATTCTGCTGTTTCTCCGCTTTGCAGGCGGCTGATATAGGTTTCCTCAATGTTAGCGGAAATGTATAAGTTGCTTTTATCCACCACTAAAGCGATAGGCTGGCCGGGGGAAAGAACTTCCCCTTCTCTGGCCAGGGTTTTGGTTACGGTTCCCGTGATAGGAGCTCGGAGGCTGGCGTTATCCAATAAGCCTGTGGCCAGATTGTTCGTATCCTGCTGACCGACAATCTGGTCAGCGACAACCGTATCACCCTGTTTTATTTGAAGGCTGAGGAGTTTTCCGGATATGCGCGGCATAACCCGGTAAGTATCCCCGTCAATACGGGCGTCTTCAGTAGACACGTAATGGGACCCTTCATACCAGTAGTAGTAACCAATACCTCCTCCGGCAACAACCATTAAGGCTAAAATGACATACAGCACTATTTTTCGTTTCATTTTTATAACTCCTTGCTCTTTCTAACTGGTTAATCGGGTGTTTCCATTTCTATGTAGTGGCTAGTTTGAAACTGGCTGCGTCCCTAATGGTCAAAGCCCTGCAGAAGATCCTTGAAGCAGTGGCGGATCACATCCCCACGGCTAATGATGCCAACTAATACTCCATTTCGCTCAACAGGGAGTTTCTTAATTTTCTTTTTCCCCAGAATAGTAGCGATGTTTTCAACTTCTTCGTCCCAGGAAACTTTAATGACCTTACTCTGAGCAATCTTAAGTACCTCTAAATCCAGTAGAAGTTTGATTCTTTCCGGGAACTCCTCATCATCCTTAATTACGGTAAAGTAGTAGAGTGAATCAAAGATTCGATGTTCATGGGTGCCGATATAGCGCATGATATCCCCGTCGCTTATATAACCAACAATCTTATTTTTAGTGTTGATTACCGGAACACCGCTGATCCTGTGAGTAATGAATTTAGCAATGACTGCACCGACAGTATCGCTTTCTTTAACGGTATAAACATCACTTATCATAATTTCATGAGCCTGCATAATTACCCTCCTAACCTTTGCTTGTACGCTTTTTAATATAGTTGCATGATGAAACTATGTAATTGTATTATACAACTAACTTGTCTGATGATCAATTCCTGATTTTTAAAGAGTTCCTCGTTTTTTAAAATCTTGTCGTTATGATAGAATAAGTCGTGTTATAAATTCGGCGAGGCAGTAAGGAGGCAATCATGAAATGAATGAAAATTGGCTGGAGACCATTCTATCGGAATTAGCCGTCCTTCATCGCAGTCTTGGATCGGCAGCTAAATATAAAAAGCCCGGAACCATTGAACGGTCCGCCCATTTGTTGCTTGGACAAATTACTTCTCAGGGTCCAGCCGGTGTGAAAGCTTTGGCGGAGGAGTTCCAGTTGGATATTTCCACCGTAAGCAGACAAGCGGCAGCCCTGGAGAAAAAAGGATATGTCTATCGTATGCCGGACCCTTTGGATAAAAGGGCGTATTCACTTCAGATCACGGAACTGGGCATGAAAGAACTTATGAACTATAAGCAAAAACGATTGGCTGATATGGGGAAACTGCTCAAGGATTGGTCTGCTGAAGACTGCGAAGCATTCGGTCAGCTTTTGAAAAAATTCAATCATACCTTGTTGAATTCGACCAGCAAGTAGAAAATCATCAAGGCCCGTACCTTCTATTATGAGGAGATTAAAAATCCGGCGGTTTTGAGGGCACTAATCTAGATTAGTGCCCTCAAAACCGCCGGATTTTTAATCTGAGTTTGTGATGGATGGGGAGAAGGGCTTTCCTTATGACGGGGCAGTAGAGCGACAGAGTGTTGGTGAGATTTTTTTAATTACGAGGGGAGGATATTGAGGTAAAATGTGGAAATAAGCTATGACACTTATATTGGAGTTAGCAACAACCCATGTATAGCTTTATTGCAATCATGAGCTTACTAACTTCTTATACAATACTTTAAAGTTACTTCGCTTTTGTCTTAATGCGTGATCCATTCGTAGGAAAATGTGTTACTACCACCGGAGAAAAATCAAAAAAGGCCAAGATTAGATGTTAGTCTGAAAAAAATTGGTTGTTGCAGATATGTTAAGAGGGAGGGATTGGATGAGGAAAACTATTGCCTATCTAGGCTATGGATTGGGTCTGATGATGCTTGTGTATTATGGCTTAAATTATCAGGAAGCACTGCATATTGAAGCAGGCAGAAACTTTGATCCGTTTCCATTAATGCAGTTTAGTTATGTTTACTCCTTGATGATTGGTATGTATATTGCTTTGCCTGGATTTATAAAGAGAATGGCTCTGAAAGGAACGTTATCAGTTAACTGGTTAAAGATCTTGATTCTCGGAATACCTATGCTGTTAATCAGTGCTTCAGGTATACTATTTTATTACTCCGTTTCATCGCAGCTTAATTCATTAATTAGATGGGTATATCTCAAGTATAATATGATGGGAACCACTTTAATCGGAGTAGCTTGCGGATACATATTATTAAGTTCGATTTTCAAAAAAGAGATCGAACAGAACACTGTCTCGGTTGTTAAGTCTAGCCTTGCCAAAATCGTTGTCCTGTTTATCTTAGGGTTTTCTTTGCTTTATGTTGCTTTGAACGGATTCCTTCATCCTATGAAGCTTGTGGATGTTCAAGCTGATATCGTAAAAAATGATGACCAAACTGGATATTTAGTCAACGATGGAAAGGATACAGTTTACTTTATACGCACAGAAATTGAATACCGTTTGAAGTTCGAGAATATGCCGGTCAGATCTATCAGGCAACCTGGTGGGGATCTCAAGATAAAGGTTGAACCTCAAGAAGAATTACGCAGCTTATTCTCAGAGGATATCTTCAAGCAGCCTGAAGGCATCGGATTTACCGGTGGCGGTAAGGAGACAGAAATAACTCTGACCTATACAATTGGATCCATTGACCCGGAAGGAAATAATGTTGATCTTCCCCCACCTGCTCCGGAGGTTTTAGAAGAGATCAAGGATCGTTTATATAATGCTGAATTAGTCTTCGAGTTTAGTGATACGGATATAAAAAGATTTAATTTGTTAGATTATAAAGGGAATTAGCTCAGAAACCATCCTAAGGGATGTTTTCTGAGTTCAAGGAGGCGTAATGATAAGGAAGAGGATAAATATGAGTATGACGCAGGCCATTTTAGATTAGTTGATTGGGGGATTCTTTATGAAGAAATCTTTAGTGGTTTTGTTTATATTTGTAAGCGTTATTATCTTTATCGCAGGAAGTTCTGAACAGATAAATTTAAATAGTAGGCTACTGTTTTTAGAAAAGGAAAATAAAGAGTTGCAGATGAAGTTAGAACAAGTTAATACGATATCGATGCTCTTTCAAGATTACAAAGATAAACAAAGGTTAGTACCGAAAGAATCCCAAATTTATACTCTTCCAATTAATGGGTTGAAAAAACTGAACATGATTGAACCGAACACAGTTATTCTAAGTAATAGATGCGGCACAATGCCAAAATGAACAGTTATGGTTTTATGTGTCGATACCAGTCTACGATTCCCCAATTAACCATAAGGGATGGATTCCAGAATCCGAAACGGTAAAATTAACCCAAGACAATGTAAAACAAGTGCAGGGAGATGTTTACATTAAAGAAGGAACTCCAATCTATGAGGTGGAGCAGTTTAATGAATTAAATTCTGTGGCACTTAATAAAACTCCTAAGGACGTTAGAGGAAGAATAGAGAAAAGAGAAGGTTCTTTCGTAAACTTAATGGCACCTGGTGGATGGTATTTTTGGGTAGAGGATAAGTATTTGATTTTTCCAAAAGTAGAAGAAGAGGAAATCGGTCTTATCTTCCCCCTTTTACTAATTTTATTGACATCTTCCTTGTCCATATAATATCATCTTCATTTTTTAATAATATGAGACAATAGGCTAACACCCTTTCTGATGACATCAGGTTCCAGATGACCATAGCCCATAAGCAGCTTGCTTTGATGCCTGCCTTTTTCAAGGCAGTGGCTTTCGACAGGAGTAATATATACTCCGTTTTTTAGACAGCTGCTTTTAAACCCCTCGTCAAATCGCCTTCCTGGAAAATCTATAGCAACATGCAGCCCGGCGGAATCTCCATAAGCAATCCACTCGCTGCTAAAAGCTTCTGCCAGCGAATCCAACAACACCTGCCGGCGCAGGCCATAAATTTTACGCATCTTTTGGACATGCCGGTCAAGCTTGCGTGTTCTTAAAAATTCTGCCAGAGCAGCCTGCTCAAAGGGTGGATTTTGTACATCCGTATAAGTACGCAGATTTCGCCAGTGCTCTTGAAGCTGATAAGGCAAAATTACATAACCTATTCTCAGGGCTGGAAAAACTGCTTTACTGAAGGTGCCGACATAAATCACACGTTGCGGGTCCAAAGTGTAAAGGGGAGCAATGGGCTCGCCGCTATAGCGGAATTCGCTGTCATAATCGTCTTCGATGATATAAAGATCCTTTTCTCTGGCAAAGCGAATCAGCGCGGTACGGCGTGAGGCGGGAAGAATTCCCCCCAAAGGAAACTGATGAGATGGCGTAACGTAGATTGGGCCTGTACTTCCGCATTTTGACAGGTAATCAGTCTGCATCCCCTCGGCGTCAACGGGGATAGGAATAATGGAGCAGCCCTTGTTTAGGAAGGTGCCAAGCATGCCGAGATGACAGGGGTCCTCCATCAATATTTTTTGGCCTTTCCCACAGAGAATATCCGCAATGAGATGCAGTCCTTGGGTTGCGCCAGCAGTAATAAAGATATCTTCTGCTGAAACCTTAAGCCCTCGACTTCTGAACAACCAAGCCGTAATCTCCTCTCGAAGGTCAGGCAATCCCTGGGGTCCGGTATAACCAAAATCCTCAAGGGGCAGTTCCTCGGAGGCCTTATGCAGCAGCTGCTGCCAAAGAAACCGGGGAAATTGTTTTAAGTCGGGTCTGCCCGTCCGAAAGCTTACGGAAATTGACCGGACTGCCTTGCTTTTTAGCTTAGGAGTGGATGCCGGTTTAACTGGTTCAAGGCATAAACCCTCCGAAACCCGGGTGGGGGCTCCCTGACGGCTGATGATAAAGCCTTCGGCAATCAGCAAGTCATAAGCCTCGCAAACAGTATTGCGGGAAACCTTCAGATCCTTCGCTAATTCCCGTGTGGAGGGCAGAGCTTCTCCCGCTTTCAGGTGCCCGGATAGCATTAGTTCTTTTAAGTACTGGTAAATTTGACGCCATAACTGCAATTCATGGTTCCGGTTCAATTCAATTCCTAACATAACCCCTCCAACTGGCACCGTAAAATCTGCTCCATACTGGCTCTTTAACAGAACCAGTGATCTGGGTAGAATTATACCATCAGGTTAAAAGAATGTAATGCATTTTTGGAGAGATGTTAGAATGGATGGTTTGAGCGGGAAATTATATTTGATTTGCGCTTTTTCCCTGGCAGGAACCAGCGTCATAGCGGCCAGGTTCGTTACGGGAAAGCTGGGCACATTTACAATCACGGCAGTAAGCCTGTTTTTTGCCCTTGTGTTTTTGCTTCCATTATGCAGAAAACAACTTGTCCGATATCTTCGCTTAATGTCCTTGCGTAATTTTCTCTTTTTGTCACTTCAGGCCTTATGCGGTATTTTTCTGTTCCGTATGTTTTTGCTATGGGGCCTTCATTATACTGGTTCAGGAGAAGCGGGCATACTCACCGGCGCTACGCCGGCCATAACAGCCCTTCTGGCTATGATTGTATTAAGGGAGCCGGTCAGCGGCAGAAAACTTGCCGGAATACTCTGTACGGTAGGAGGGGTTCTGATCATTCAAGGAGTATTAACGCCGGGAAAGGGTTTATCTTTAGAACATATCGGCGGGAATTTGCTCATACTTTGTGCGGCGGCTTGTGAGTCGGCCTTCAATACGCTGTCACGTATTTCCGCTGTCAAGGCGGCGGCGGACTTGAAAGAACCAGCAAGTCCTCTTGCTCAGACCGCCATTGTATCGGCAATTGCTCTGATTCTCTGCCTGATCCCGGCAGCCTTTGAGCATCCCTTGAAGGAACTTGCCGGAATCGGCATGCTGGAGTGGACGGCTCTTCTTTGGTATGGCGTATTTGTAACAGCTCTGGCATTTATCTGCTGGTACTCTGGCATAAAGCGCTGCGGTGCGTTTACAGCTGCGGCTTATTCGGGCATGATGCCGCTTACTTCCCTGCTGCTGGCGACTGCAGTGTTGGGCGAAAGCGCCGGTTACCAGCAGTGGTTGGGCGGTCTTCTTGTAATCCTCGGCATGTTCCTTATCGGGACTGAAGGATTGTGATAGAATAGTAGCATGAAAAGGGAGGGTCTGCTTCATGCATAAGATCCTGATTGTTGAAGACGATGCTGTGATTGCTAAAGCGATTAAAAACCATATCGGGAACTGGGGGTGGGAAGGGGAATGTGTGACGGACTTCGAGCAGGTGATGTCTCTGTTTATCTCTTTCAATCCCCAGCTTGTGCTCCTGGATATTTCGCTGCCTTTTTACAATGGCTACCACTGGTGCAGCGAGATCCGCAAGGTGTCCAAGGTACCGATCATCTTTATTTCCTCCGCTACCGAAAATATGAACATCGTCATGGCCATCAATATGGGCGGTGATGATTTTATCGCCAAGCCTTTTGACCTGAGTGTCTTGACGGCTAAGGTGCAGGCCATGCTGCGCCGAACCTATGATTTTGCCGGACAGACGGATTTGTTGGAGCACCGGGGAGCCATCCTTAATACCAGCGATGCTTCCTTAACCTATAATGACAGCAAGGTCGAGCTGAGCAAGAATGATTATAAGATCCTGAAAATGCTGCTGGAGAATAAAGGGAAGGTCGTGGGCCGTGAAGCAATCATGGCCCGCCTGTGGGAAACGGACAGTTATATCGACGAAAACACCCTGACGGTGAACATGACCCGGCTGCGCAAAAAACTGGAGACAGCAGGGCTGGCCGGATTTATTGTGACCAAAAAAGGGATAGGGTATATGGTGACGTGATATGAAAGAGATCAGCCTAGGGGCAGCGGGGAAGCAGTACCTCCGGGGGCAGAGCCGGGGAATTCTTTTGTACTGCATCTTTGCCGGGGTCTTTGCCTTGGTGTTTTATCTGTATCATCTGCCGGCGGAAGCGGTGCTTTATGCTGGTTTGCTCTGTGCCGTCCTGGCTCTCCTGGTTCTGACAGCGGATTTCCATGGCTATTATCAACGCTGCAGAGTGCTCCGGGATTTGCAGAAACAGATTATGTTCAGCCTGGAAGGGCTCCCTGAGGCTAAGGGATTATTGGAAAAGGAGTATCAGGAGCTGATCACCGCCCTCTACCGGGATAAGATCAGGCTGGTTTCCCGGGCCGATAATGAACGGAGGGATTTGGTGGATTATTATACCCTGTGGGCCCATCAGATCAAAACCCCTATCGCCGCCATGGGCCTCCTCCTCCAGTCCCTCCCCTCGGCGGAGGAGGATGGGAGTGCTGCTCAGAGTATGGAGCAGAACAGGGAGCTGGCCATGGAGCTGTTTAAAATTGAACAGTATGTGGAAATGGTGCTCCAATACCTGCGGCTGGAGAGCCCTTCCTCCGATTTTGTGCTGAAACGCTATGCTCTGGATGATATCGTCCGGCAGGCGGTGCGCAAATATGCCAAGATGTTTATCCGTAAGAAGATCAGCCTGGATTTCTCCCAGCTGAACTGTGACGTGCTGACGGATGAAAAATGGCTGGTGTTTGTCATTGAGCAGATCTTGTCCAATGCTTTGAAGTACACCAACCGGGGGAAGATCTCCATTTATCTGGAAAAAGACGATGCCAAAACCCTGGTGATCGCCGATACAGGGATAGGCATTGCCGGGGAAGACCTGCCCCGTGTCTTTGAAAAAGGCTTTACCGGTTATAACGGCCGAAGGGATAAAAAGTCCACTGGGATCGGTCTTTATCTTTGCCAGCGGATCCTGACCCAGCTGTCCCACACCATTGTGATTGAAGGGGAGCCGGGCAAGGGCACGAAAGTGAAGATCGGCCTGGATAGGGTGGATATGGTGCTGGAGTGAATCTAAAGGGCATTTGGGCAGCTTGTCAAAAATAAGTCGGTCCTGATTGAAACGATGAGTAGTCGAATACCGGAATGTCAGCGATGACGGATCAATAGTTAGTATCAGGGATAAGAATAAAATCTGTGACCTAAAAGAGAGGGTGTAACCCGGGAAGATTCTCCCGTCCTTCGGAAAATTGAAGGACGGGAGTTTTATATTCGTGACATAAACATGGGGAACTAAACTTCTTTGACGGATAGAGCAGTTTAAATTGGTCACTGGTGACCAATTTAGCCTAATTGACAAAGAAAGGTTTTTTGACTAATATTATGTCATGCGATATATCGCATGACATAATATTAAGGAGTGGGATAATGTGTCCTATTCAGGGGGCCCGATGACGGAAGCAATGTATTATATACTCTTGGCTTTAATGAATCCCAATCATGGCTATCAGCTAATGGCTGCAATTGAACAAGTATCAAATGGGCGGATAAAAATGGGGCCGGGAACGTTGTATGGCGTTCTCACAAGACTGCAAAAAGATAATCTCATTGAAATATTAAGTGATGATGGCAGAAGGAAGACCTATGCTATTACGGAAGAAGGCAGAACTGCCCTCAAAGCAGACTATGAAAGGTTAAAAGACATGATTCAGGATGGCAGAATATTAGAGGGGTGAATAGAGATGGGCAAGATAGTAAGGAGGCTAATGCTTGACGATATCTATGCTATCGGCCGGAATGAGAGCTGGTTTTCTGGTATGGCAAGAAAAGGTCTGCATTTAAAGAAAATTGGTCGTCTATTTGTCTATTTTGAAAAAGGAGAACCAAAGGAAACCAACTATCGAATCGATTACCTTAAAGAAGCACCTTCCCAGGAACAACTTGACGTTTATCATGATTGCGGTTGGAATTTTATCGCAAAGGCCGGTTATTTCTATGTCTTTTCTGCTGATGAGAAATCCTGCACCACTGAGCTGCATACTGACCCAGTTGAGCAAGGTTTTGCCCTGTCAGAATTAAACCAGCGACTGAGAAATAATTTAATCATTCTATCCATTGTAATGGTGGTTTTCTTGGGAATGATGATCAGCGTCTATTATTTTAACGACGAGCCCTTTTTATATATGATAAAAGGTCAATTTGTCCAGCAGATGTTCATTGTGATTGTTGAGCTGTACGTTTTTTATTCTGTAATTCGCAACTATAGAGTAGTTCGCAAGCTCAAACAATCTCTGCTTCGGGGTGCAGAAATCGATCATAACCAGGATTATAGAAAAGCCAGGTTATTGGGAGGTATATGGGCAGGTGTATTTTTACCCATGGCCTTATTTACAATTTTCATACCAATTGTTGATATTGCTAGAAGCAATGACTATACACTTTCGGAAGGCAATACTAATCTACCTATTATCAGGCTGGCAGAAATAGAAAAAAGCCCAAATCTTAGGCGGAAAACAGGTTATTATGATAATGTTGATCGGGAAAATAGGGTCAGCTTCGATTGGAGCCTGCTGGCACCTGTTCAATATGAAATCGATGAACATGGAGTTATCAACGGCGAAATGTGGGGAGATAACAGCGGTGTATATTCTCCCAGTATCACCACTCGATACTATAAGCTGACTTTTAGGAGCATGGCAGAAAACCTTACTCTTGATCTTATTAATCGCTATGTTTGGCGTGATAACAGTGAAGTTAAGGAGGTTAAACACCCGTCCTTTGATAAACTATATATGGTAGAGGATGGAATCAGCAAACAAATCTTTGCCTATTTGGATAATCAAGTAGTGCATGTTACCTATTATGGGGAAGAGGGAATAGAGGATATTATACCGATCCTTGCTCAAAAGATGAAAGAGGTGATTCCATGATACCAATTTCACATACGGAAATATTTACCTTTTCGTGATGTAATGGTATTATCTCATCGATAAATGTCTCAATGGCTACACAGATGAGGAAAAAATAAATGTATCGATATTTCCAGATTTAACGGTAGATTTGACTGCGGTGTTTCCTTCTATTTAATAAGGGTAGGATAGAGTGACGGAGTAAACTCCTTTGGCTGAATAAAAGATGATCTACCTTAGAAAAGGGTAAGTTCAAACTGGAAAATGTAAGCCAAAGTTATGGCAAGGCATTTTCCAGTTTTGCTATACTGAACCTACTCAGCAAAGGAGGTTCTTCTTGATAACCATGTCGGCACCTTTTGTAGATTCCAGACAGAACATCTGTTCAAAACTGTTCTCTCCATGGTAAATAAGGGCAAAGAATGTTAAGATGGCAATTAATCCATTTTTTATTGGGCCTATCCAAAAGATGATGTGGAAGCTGATACCAATTGAAATAAGGAGCTGAGACTAGTTGCTTCTTTTTAAAGATCTTATGTGGTTTTTTAAGCAGGAGAAAAAAGGCTATATCTTAGGGATCATTGTCTTAGTCCTCGTCGCCTTGCTAAATTTATTACCTCCATATATTGTTCGGGTTATTGTCGATGAAGTCAGTCGCGGGGCCCTAAGGTCGGAATCCTTGCTTTATTGGACGCTGGTCCTTGCCGGGATAGGTTTGGCCGTTTATGCTTTGCGCTTTTCCTGGCGGTTAATGATATTTGGGGCGGCAAGCCGTTTAAGCAGGTTGCTTAGAAAACAGCTTTTTGATCACTTTACCCTGATGTCCCCGCAATTTTATCAAAAGCATCGCACCGGGGATTTAATGGCCCATGCCACCAATGACATCCAAGCCGTTGAAATGACGGCCGGCATGGGGGTCTTGACTTTTGTGGACTCCATAACAACCGGGGGGTTAGTGGTTTTATCAATGACTGCATTTATCAGTTGGAAACTGACCCTTATTGCCCTCTTGCCAATGCCCCTGATGGCTTGGTCTACCAGCCGTTATGGGACAATGCTGCACAACCGGTTTCACCATGCCCAAGCCGCCTTTTCTGATCTTAACAATAAAGTGCTGGAAAACATTAATGGGATGAGAGTTGTCAAAGCCTTCGGAGAAGAAGAGGCAGAATTAGAAGCTTTTCGCGGGTTATCCGAGGATGTGGCGGCGAAGAACCTGGCTGTTGCCAAAGTAGATGCCCTCTTTGACCCGACAATCCAGCTGATTATTGGGCTTTCTTTTTTTCTGGCCCTTATTTTTGGCTCCATTGACGTGATTCATGGTGAATTAACCTTCGGGCAGCTTACTCAGTTTACCATCTATTTAGGTCAATTTATCTGGCCCATGCTCGCTTTCGGCTGGCTGTTCAACATTCTTGAACGGGGCAGAACCTCCTATGACCGAATAGAGAGTCTATTGAAGATTAAGCAAACCATCAAGGAAAAGGAGGGGGCTCTTAGCCGCTTCAACAATGGTGATGTCATCTATAAAGGAGCTTCCTTTACTTATCCCGGAGGCAATACACCGGTTTTGCAAACTATCAGTGTTCGGGTGGAGCAGGGGCAAACCCTAGGGATTGTCGGTAAAACAGGGAGCGGGAAAACTACCTTTTTGCGCCTGCTTCTGCGGGAGTTTGACCTTAACCAGGGAGATCTTCAAATAGGCAGCATGTCGATTTACGATGTAACCCTGGAATCTTTGCGCAGTAAAATAGGGTATGTGCCTCAAGATAGTTTTCTTTTTTCCACAACTATTGCTGAAAATATTGCCTTAGGCCAACCGGAGGCCTCCATAGAGGAAATTCATCAAGCAGCAGAGATTGCCGGCATCCACGCAGATGTGCTGAGTTTTCCCGAGGGGTATGGCACCTTGGTCGGAGACCGGGGGGTCACCCTTTCAGGAGGGCAGAAGCAGAGGATATCTATTGCCCGGGCCCTTTTGCTGGAACCGGAAATTCTCATTTTAGACGACTCATTATCGGCAGTTGATGCGAAAACGGAGAAAAAGATTTTAGAGAGCCTGGGAAAAATGCGGGTGCAAAAAACCACCTTTATATCCTCTCATCGTCTTAGCGCCGTTGAAAAAGCAGACCTAATCATCGTGCTGAAAGACGGACAAATCACGGAACAAGGTTCTCATCCGGAACTAATGGCTCTCAAGGGCTGGTATGCCGCGACCTATCGAAGGCAGCAGCTGGAATCCTTGCTTGCCGATGGGGAGGAGCATTGAGATGGTGATCCGACGCTTACTGACTTATCTTATCCCTCATAAAAAAGCCTTGACCTGGGCTTCTTTCATTCTGATCCTGGCTACCTTTGCCGATGTCATCGGTCCTGTTCTGGTTAAGGTTTTTCTCGATCAGCACTTAGTTCCCCGCTCCTTTGACCGGGGTGCCTTGATCATTCTGGCCTCAAGCTATCTGGGGCTGAACATACTGTCGGCAATATTACACTATTATCAACTAGTCAGCTTCAACGAAATTGCCTTGAAAATCGTCCGGCAGCTGCGAATTGATGTTTTCTCTCATGTCCAAAACCTGGAGTTTAAGGTCTTCGACACTACTCCCGCCGGGGCCTTAATTTCGCGCATAACCAACGATACGGAAGCCGTTAAAGAGCTGTTTGTGGGGGTTTTAGCGGCCTTTGTCCAGAATGTGGTTTTCATGCTGGGCGTTTTTGTGGCTATGTTTTATTTAGATGTTCGTTTAGCCTGTTTTTGTTTGATCTTGCTGCCGATTATTATCATCCTCATGATTTCCTACCGCAAAGTAAGTACCAAGGTTTACCGAAGGCTGCGCCAGGAACTTAGTCATCTTAATGCCAAACTGAATGAATCCGTCCAGGGAATGAATATCATCCAGGCTCTGCGCCAGGAGAAGCGCTTTCGCCGGGAATTTCAGACCATCAGCAATAATTACTACCGGGAAGAGATGGTTAATATTCGTTTAGAAGGTCTTTTTGTCCGGCCGGCGGTTGACCTGATCTATACCTGGGCCTTAATCATGGTTTTAAATTATTTCGGGTTCCAATCTTTGACGGGGCCCATTGAAATAGGGGTGCTTTACGCTTTTATCAACTACCTGGACCGTTTCTTTGAACCTGTCAACATGATGATGGAGCGTTTGTCCCAATTCCAACAATCCTTCGTTGCTGCCGAGCGGGTTTTTGAATTGTTGGATGACCGGCGAGTAACTTCGAAGGGTAGCTCTGTGGATTCTCCTGGGATCAGTCAGGGAAAAATTGAATTTAACGATGTCAGTTTCTCTTATGATGGCGACAAGGGGGCAAAGGTCTTAAAATCAATCAGCTTCACAGCCTACCCTGGTCAAACTGTTGCTTTAGTCGGGCATACGGGCAGTGGTAAGAGCACCATTGCTAACCTGCTCATGGGGTTCTATCCGGTCACTCAAGGAGAAATCCTTATCGACGGAGTTTCCCTTTCCCGGCACTCCCATCAGGAGCTGCGCTCAAAAGTAGGGCTGGTTGCCCAAGATCCCTTCTTATTCGCAGGTACTATTTCCAATAATATTGCCTTGGCCCGAGCTGAGATTAGAGAAAAGGAAGTTCGGGAAGCTGTTTCCTTTGTTCAGGCCGAAGACTTTATCAGCAGGCTGCCCCAGGGACTTCAAGAGCCCATGGGAGAACGGGGGACAACCTTATCCAGCGGACAGCGCCAACTGATCTGTTTTGCCCGGACTATGGCCGGCAATCCCCAGATACTGGTCTTAGATGAAGCAACAGCCAGCGTGGATACGGAAACAGAGGAAGCTATTCAAAAGGCTTTAAGCAAGATGCGCCAAGGCCGGACAACTATCGCTATTGCTCATCGGCTTTCAACCATTCAGGATGCCGACCTGATTTTAGTCCTGCACCATGGTGAAATTGTGGCGAGGGGAACTCATGCCGAACTTTTGGCTCAAGAAGGGTTGTATTATAAGATGTTTATCCTGCAGCATGGGGGTAAAGAAAAGGAATAAGAAGTGATTTCGGAGGAAAGGTTTAGTTACCGGTCATTTCCATAATGATGACATCAAAATTCTGGAACTTATCTCAGGACTCATTGCAGCAGCGATGTTTAACGCCATGAAAAATGAGGAAAATGAGCTGTTTCATCAGGCTACCCACGATAGCTTGACAGGGATATCCAAAATATACAATGGAGCAAAGGAGAGCAAATCAAGAGCGGCTCATGGGCCTGGAACGACAAGCACTGGAGCAGCTAAGGCAATTTGGTACCCCAGTAAGACTTCGTATT
Source organism: Desulfosporosinus meridiei DSM 13257 (assembly GCF_000231385.2). Taxonomy (NCBI): domain Bacteria; kingdom Bacillati; phylum Bacillota; class Clostridia; order Eubacteriales; family Desulfitobacteriaceae; genus Desulfosporosinus; species Desulfosporosinus meridiei. The sequence continues at coordinate 1,955,717 of NC_018515.1, forward strand.
CAACAAAACCATCATGCTTAATGTGCAGTGAGCAGGACACAATGTCCAACTCTCTGCTTTTTTATCGGATAGCACTTCTTTTATATTTTTGAACGGTTTTACCGGTCGGAGGGTGCCCGCAGGCGGGAAAGAGGGGAAGGGAATTTTCAAGCATAAATATAATCGTGATTAAAAGGAATACTATAATTATTAAAATCTTTAGGAGACAAAAGATGGAAATAAAATATATTCCTTTCTTTTACACGTTGATTTTTGCTTTAATTCTCGTTGCAGTAGTACCTAAAGCTGAAATTCGCAGATTATCGATATACGGAATTATTTTTGGGGCAGTATTCGATGTTGTGCTTGTTAGCATAGCAAATATAACTGGATCATTCAGGTATATTAATTATGAGCCTTTTGGACTAATAGGTATTCATTTTCTGGCACCGATCAGTTGGGCTATCTTCTTTATAATGTATTTTCACCTCTTACCGAACAAACGATCTTATATTTATCTGTACACGGTTTCTGGTGTGTTTTATAGCATGATGTTTTGCCAAATGATTACGAAACTTGGCGTTTTAAAACTCTCACATGGTCTATTAGACTCAATTATCCCCTTTGTTTTTTGGTTTCCCTTGGCTACTTGGGGTTATTTGAAGTTAGAAAAGGCTAATTGAAGGTAGAGTGCGTAGCTGCTGAGAGAGGGCGACTACATTCGTTTGCATAAGCCACACCCGCGAAATATCCTCAAGCTGTATCAAGTAAGGGATGTCATTACAGCTTTACAAGAAAGGGGATTGAAGATAGTTGCTCATAACGGAACCCCTAAGAGGATAAGGGCTTGGGAGTAGGTCAAATTGTGCAGCGTTGCATAATTTGAGCTGTCGTCCCCCTCAGGGAGGCGGGGAGCTTAGGGCCGTGTTCCTTGAAGATTTGGATTAGCCTGGTAGCGGTGCTGTGGGAGTAGCTGACCGATTCCTCCAGCCACTGGCCCCACTCCCCATGCTCGAGCAATGCCTTGGCTTCCGTCAGGTGCCGTCCGATTTCGACGGCGTTGATCAGCACCATCAGCCGCGAATACAAGGGGTGTCCGTTCCGTGGCCACATCATTCATGCTATTTTCCGTCCTTTATTGATAGAATATGTGCAGGGCTTTTGAAGGTGCAGGAATCAATGAGCTCTTGACTGAACATAAAATAAGATGCGCCGGCATAAACCGGCGCGAAGTGGGCTCAGCCGAATGTTACAGGATAGCAAAGCCGTACACGCTCCTATGCTGGGAGGCTTGTGTACGGCTTTGCTGAAAAACCCTTAAGTAAATGTTGACTAAAGAATGAAAAAATATATAATTAAAATCATAAAGCTAATGAAATGTTCTTATAAAAAAATAGCTCTTATTCTTGTATAAGCTCAATAATATGGTTTGAGCGTCTCGACCAGGCAACCATAAATTGCCCAGGCTACATGAATAACTTTTTAGATTGCCGTTTATTAACCTAAACGCGTGTGTCTGACTTGTTATTCCTGTGCCTGGGTTTTTGTTTTGTGCATGATTTAATTTTCAGTCTTTTCACAATGGAATAATGTAAGGCTCGATTTTCTCCGCTCCTGCGGAATTAGGAGGCAGATGTAATGAATGTTGGTAAAAGTATTCCTCGTGTCGATGCTTTCGACAAAGCAACAGGAAGAACCAAGTATACTGATGACCTGTGTGACAGCCGGGCCCTGGTAGTTAAGCTTGTGCATTCGACCATCGCTCATGGTCTTGTCAAAGCAATTGACATTTCTGAAGCGGAAAAAGTCGAAGGGGTTGTAAAAATTGTTACCTGCTTTGATGTTCCTAAATATTATTTCCCTACGGCGGGACACCCCTGGTCAACGGACCCTCATCATCAGGACGTAGCCGACCGTCTTCTGCTGACAGACAGAGTCAGATTCTATGGCGAAGAGGTTGCGGCAGTAATAGCTGCGAATGATATTGCTGCTGCCCAGGCCGTCAGAAAGGTTAAGGTAGACTATGAGGAATACCCATTTGTGCTTGATGTTCAGGAGGCCATGGAGGAGAGGGCTCCCCAGCTTCATGAAAACTACCCTAACAACATTCTTGGCCACAGCAATCTGCGCATCGGTAATTATCAGGAGGCCATTAAAGAACCCGGGCTGATCAAATTTGATAACTGGTACGATACTCCAACCGTTCAGCACTGTCATATCGAGAATCATATCTGCTACGCCTATGAAGAAAATGGCAGGATTAATATTGTTTCCTCAACCCAGATTCCCCATATTGTCCGCCGGGTTGTCGGTCAGGCCCTGGGTATTTCCTGGGGAAAGGTCAGGGTAGTCAAGCCCTATATCGGCGGTGGTTTCGGCAACAAGCAGGATGCTTTATATGAACCCTTGTGTGCCTACCTTTCAACTCAGGTTGGAGGAAGACTGGTGAAGATCGATGTGACCAGAGAAGAGACTTTTACGAACAACCGTGTCCGTCATGCCATCAGAAGCCATATAATTACCTGGGTACGTCCTGACGGGACCATTGTGGCCAGAAAGCTGGAAGCCTTCTCCAATCAGGGTGCCTATGCTTCTCATGGACATGGTATTGCCGCTAAAGGAATGGGGGCCTTCCCCCAGTTATATCCCTGCCCCAATGTTGAAGCGGATGCTTATACCGTCTTCACCAACCGTACTGTGGCAGGTGCCATGAGAGGCTATGGCATCCCTCAGGCCATGTTTCCTGTGGAGAGCCAGATTGACGATATAGCGCGCCAAATCGGTGCCCATCCCCTGGAATACAGGCTGAAGCATCTGATGCCTGTGGGCTATGTGGATAGCTTCTCCAAAAATGAGAACTACTTTGACAGCTTTAGACAATGTATAGAAAAAGGAAAAGCGGCCATCGACTATGACCGGAAATACGAAGAATACAAGAACCAGACAGGAAATATCCGCAGGGGTATAGGCTGTGCTGTTTTTTGGTATAACACGGCAGTCTGGCCGATCAGTTTGGAAACCTCTTCCTGCCGTATGGTTCTTAATCAGGATGGCTCAGTTCAGCTGCAGTTAGGCGAAACTGAAATAGGTCAGGGTGCCGATACTGTTTTCGCTCAGATGGCAGCGGACATTTTAGGCTTCTCCATGGATAAAATTAATGTGATATCCTGCCAGGACACGGATGTTACACCCTTTGGTACTGGTGCATATGCCTCCAGGCAAACCTACGTCGGAGGGTTTGCCGTCAGGCAGACTGCTGAGCTGCTCAAGACCAAAATATTGGAGTATGCTCACGAATTGACAAGAATGCCGGTATTCAACCTGGAAATAGCAGATAATAATATTGTCCGCACCACGGATGGCCGAATTCTCATGTCAGTGGGAGACCTGGCCTGTGAAGCTCTTTATAGTCTGACCCATTCCCAGCATATTACGGCAGAGGGCACTTACCAAATTAAGACCAATGCCTACTCCTTTGGCTGCTGTTTTGCGGAGGTGGAGGTTGATATCAAATATTGCAAAGTAAAGGTGCTTGATATTGTCAATGTTCATGATTGCGGACAGCTGATTAACCCTGATCTGGCTGAAGCACAAGTTCATGGCGGTATGAGTATGGGCATCGGCTATGCTCTGTCGGAACAGCTGCTCTACGATCCCAAGTCAGGCCGCGCCCTTAATGACAATCTTCTTGATTACAAGCTGCCGACAACTATGGATCATCCTGATCTGGCGGCACAGTTCGTGGAGAATTATGAACCTACCAGTGCCTTTGGCACCAAGGCTCTGGGCGAGCCGCCGGTTTGCCCGGTGGCCCCCGCCATTCGAAATGCGATTTTAAATGCCACAGGTGTCCCCCTGTATAAAATTCCCATGACCCCTCATGTTCTCTTTGAACGTTTTACTGAAGAAGGACTGATTTAAGCGCGGTTTGTCTTTAGTCAGCGGGATTGGTTATGTCTCTCCGCCCAGGGAATTGACTGGATTAATGCGCAGAGATGCCTGGGAAACCCGGGCCTGAAAGGAGTTATTATGTACGATATTAAAGCATTATATGAAGCCGGCAGTATTCGGGAAGCTGTTGAGTTAAGACTTGCCCACCCCGAGGCGGATATTATTGCCGGCGGCAGTGACGTTTTGGTCCAGATGCGTGAAGGGAAACGGGCCGGCAAAGAATTAATCAGTATCTATATGATTGACGAGATGAGAGGAATCAGGCTTGATGAGAATGAAGCAATCAGAATCGGTTCCTTAACCAGCTTTTCCCACATTACCAAACATGAACTCATTCAAAAACACATCAATGTGTTGGGGGAAGCCGTGGATATGATTGGAGGTCCTCAGGTGCGAAACATTGGCACCATAGGCGGCAACACCTGCAATGGTGTGACCTCCGCAGACTCTGCTTCCACCCTCCATGCCTGGGAGGCAATTATCGAGCTCACCGGCCCTGAAGGTGTGAGAAGAATTCCCATCAAGGAATTCTACCTTAAAGCAGGGGTTGTCGATATCAGGGCGGGGGAAATCCAGACGGCTATTATCATTCCGAAAGAAAGCTACGCAGGCTGCAAAGGGCACTATATCAAGTATGCCATGAGAAATGCCATGGATATTGCGACGACAGGCTGTTCCGTCAATGTTAAGCTTTCCGAGGACAAAAAAACCATACTCAAGGTGAGGATTGCTTATGGCGTTGCCGGTCCTGTTCCCATGCGCTGCCCTGCGGCGGAAGTTAAAGCCAATGGTCAGCCGGTCTGCAGTGAGACAGTCAAGGCCTTTGCTGCCGGGGTTCTGGAGGATATCAATCCCCGTGACAGCTGGCGTGCTTCCAAAGCATTCCGTCAGCACATTGCCGTGGAACTGGCAGAGCGCTGTTTAATCGAAGCCATCAGATTGTCCGGAGGTGAGATTTAATGTCAGCACAATATAAACTGGTAAAATGCAGCATCAACGGCAAGGACGTTGAAACCATGGTCGATGTCCGGGCTTCCCTCACCGATATGCTGAGAAACGATTACAGCCTTACCTCAGTAAAAAAAGGCTGTGAGGTGGGCGAGTGCGGAGCCTGTAACGTGATTATCGACGGGGAATGCTTTAACTCTTGTATTTACCTGGCTGTCTGGGCAGAAGGCAAGAAGATTCGTACTTTGGAAAGTCTGCTGGGACCCGATGGGGAGCTTTCCGACATTCAGCAGGCCTTTATCGATGAAACAGCTATCCAGTGCGGCTTCTGTACGCCGGGATTTATTATGACGGCCGTTGAAATCCTGGAAACGGGTCAGGAATATACCAGGGATCAGTTAAGAAAGCTGCTTTCCGGTCATCTGTGCCGCTGCACCGGCTATGAAAATGTTGTTACTGCCGTAGAAAAAACCATGCTCAGACGGCTTGGTAAATTAGATTAATTTCCGGGGTTATAATCATTCTTGAATTGAAGGCATCTCCTGCTAAGAGACAGCTGCAGTAATTGATTGTCAGAAGGTGAGAGTAAAATGTTTATAGTCAACATTAATGGCAAAGATTATCAATCGGAAACCGATCTGAGCTTGATGGATTTTTTGCGAGACGAACTCCAAATAACCTCAGTCAAGAATGGCTGCAAAGAAGGCGCTTGTGGAACTTGTACCGTGATTATTGACGGCAAGACGGTTCGTGCTTGTGTGCAAAAGCTTTCTAAATTAGCCGGCAAAAAGATCCAAACCATCGAGGGCTTTACAGAGAGAGAAAGACAGGTATTTGGCTATGCTTTCGCGGCCAGCGGAGCTGTACAATGCGGATTTTGCATTCCGGGCATGGTTATCAGCGGGAAATCTTTGCTGGACCGAAATCCTGATCCAACCAGAGAGGATGTAAAAGGGTCAATCCGCACCAATATCTGCAGGTGCACAGGCTATAGCAAAATTGAAGATGGGATTCTTTTGGCTGCCAAAATGCTGAGGGAAAACTTGGAGATCCCTGAAATGGTCCAAACCGGGAAGGTCGGGGAGAAAACCTGCCGGGTTGATGCTCTTCCCAAAACCCTGGGGACGGCCATGTATGCTGATGATTTCAGCTTCCCCGGAATGCTGTATGGCAAAAATGTCTTCAGTAAATTTGCCCGTGCTAAAATCCTGGCCATTGATCTAAGTAAAGCGCTGATCATGCCGGGGGTTGTTGCCATTTATACGGCCAAGGATATTCCCGGCCAGAGATACATCGGTCATCTGGCCCAGGACTGGCCGGGGATGATTGATGTGGGAGAACAAACCAAGTGTTGCGGAGATACTCTGGCCATGGTGGTTGCCGAGACGAGGGAACAGGCCATGGCGGCTGTAAAAGCGGTGGAAGTTCAATACGAACCCCTTAATCCCATTTGCACCCCACAAGAAGCTGCCGTTCCCGATGCGCATCAAATTCACGGTGAAGGATTTTGGCAATTCGGCAAATTTCGCATTCCGGAAAATAACCTGTTTGACCATGAAGAAGTAAAACGTGGGGATGCGGAAACTGCCCTGCGCAATGCTAAGTTCGTGGTCGAAGGTACTTTTCAGCTGCCGCCAACGGAACATGCCTTTATGGAACCGGAAACTGCGGTCGCTCTTCCTGACGGAGATGGGGTTAAGGTGATTACAGGGGGGCAGGGGATTTATGATGAATACCATGAAATCAGTGCTTATCTCGGCCTGCCCTTGGAAAAGGTCAGAATTCAAAGTGCCGTGGTGGGCGGAGGATTTGGCGGCAAGGAAGATATGAGCGTCCAGCATCAGGCCGCCCTTTGCGCTTATCTGACCAAACGGCCGGTTAAGGTTGCTTTTAGCCGCCAGGAAAGTATCAACTATCATCCCAAACGCCATGCTATGGAAATCTATTGTAAAATCGGCTGCGACGAAAAGGGTATCCTGCAAGGGATGCAAGCCAGAATAACTTCCGATACCGGGGCTTATGCTTCTCTGGGCGGACCGGTGCTGCAAAGAGCCTGCACCCATGCCGGCGGCCCTTATAATTATCAGAATGTGGATATAGAAGGAAATGCCTATTATACCAATAACCCTCCCGCCGGTGCCTTTCGCGGCTTTGGCGTCACCCAGTCCTGTGCGGTTGTCGAATGTCTTATCAATCAGCTGGCGGAAAAAGCCGGTATTTCCGGTTGGGAGATCCGTTATCGCAATGCCATCAGACCCGGTCAGTCCCTGCCCAATGGCCAGATTGCGGATGAAGGAACGGCTATGGCAGAGACGTTGGCAGCGGTCAAAGAAGAGTTTGAAAAATATGAAGCTGATCCGGATTACTACGTGGGCATCGCTTCGGCTATGAAAAATGCCGGGGTTGGCGTAGGTGTTCCTGATATCGGACGCTGCAATTTGAAAATAATCGGCGGCAAAGTCCATGCCAGGTCCTCAGCGGGGGCAATCGGGCAAGGCATCCAGACCGTTTTGACTCAGGTGATTTGTGATACAACCGGCTTGCTGACGAATCAGGTTGTCGTAGAACATCCGGACACCAAATATACGCCTGACTCGGGTACCACAACGGCATCCCGGCAAACTGTCTTTGCGGGGGAGGCGGCCCGGCAATCAGCTTTGCAATTAAAAGCTGAGTTGGATACAGGGAAGTCGTTGGCGGATTTGGAAGGGAATGAATATATAGGAGAATTTGAGTTCAAAACCGATCCCATCGGCTCGCCCAAACCTAATCCGGTAAGCCATGTAGCCTATGGCTATGCCACCCAGCTTTTTATCCTGGATAAAGAAGGGAAAGTCGTCAAAGTTATTGCCGCTCATGACGTGGGCAGAGCAATCAATCCCCTCTCCGCCGGCGGTCAGGTAGAAGGCGGTGTAGCTATGGGGCTGGGCTATGCTTTAACGGAAGACTTTCCCTTAAAAGATGGAATCCCTCAGGCAAAACTTGGTACCTTAGGGCTTTTTAAAGCACCGCAAATGCCCCCTGTCGAAGTCCATTTGCTTGGCAAAAACAGCCCCGAGATAGCCTTCGGCGCTAAGGGGGTTGGCGAAATCGTCTGTGTTATGGGGGCTCCGGCCTGTCAAAATGCCTACTATAAAAAGGACGGGGTATTCAGATATAAATATCCTTTGGAGAATACCTATTATCGCAAGCCAAAAGCTTAAAAAATTCAATTCTCTTTCGCTTATTTTGAGGTTTGTACGAAGTTGAAAAACTTTTATCTAATCTTCAGCAGGTCAAATTATGCAACGTTGCACAATTTGACCTGCTGAAGAACAAATATTTCAGAGTATGGTTATAAATCGAACAGATAATTTCCACCTTTATAGCGTAAAATGATACAAATAATAAGTCTTTTCCGCGTTCTGACCGCTAAAAGCGACTGCTCTAAGCCAGTTCATGCTGTCAGAACCTGAGTCTGAACCTTACAGACTCACAGGGTTATGATTGGAAACGATATAACCTTCACTTTTGAGAAGGAAAAGCTGCGGCAGAAGAATGCCTTACCGTTGAAGATACTGATGCGACTTGCTTTTAATTTCTCAAAGCAGGCCGCGTTTTTTTATAGTATACGATGATTGTTTTTCTTAATATTCAGTATTCTAAAGAAAAACTTCTTCGATAAGTAAGGCATATTGCTTAATAGCCAGAGCCGAAAAAGTGAACTAATTACCTATAAATCGAGTTGGCCACCAAAGCTTTGTATTGAGCTTCCGTTAATTTGCAGTGATAGAACAAGTCGTAATAACGGGCGGTCTCTTTATAGAGATCATAGTTAGCTTGTTCGGGATAGAGCAACTGAGTAATCCAGATCATGCCCATATAACGGTTGACAGAAGGGGGGAAGCCCATCCAGTTATAGGGTCCCAGAGGTACCTCGTAATATTTGCCATTCTTGATAGCCTTTACTTCCTGCCAGGATTTATCTTGGCCGATTGTGCTGTAAATGCTGCCAGGCGCAAAGACAATCACATCAGGGTTCCAGAGGATGATTTGTTCCAGATCCACAGGATTTCCGCTGCCCTTGCTGGAGATGTCTTTGACCACGGCCACATTGTTGCTGATCCGATCAAGGATCTCGGCGTGGAATGAGTCTTTGGCCAGGACATTAAGACCATTGTCACCCAGACAATAGAGGAGATTGGCTTTGCCCTTTTCCCCGACCTTTTTCATAATCTCATCGGTATTCTGCTTGATTTCTTCGCAGTAACGGGCGAGGACTTCAGCTTCTTTCTCCCTGCCCAGCAGCTTGCCCAGCATCCGGTAGGTGTCCCCCATGGTTTCGGTGGTGGCGGTGATATGAACTGTGGGTATACCTACCTGCTTTGAAAGTCCGTTCATATCGTCCGCGATGGTGGATTTGGGTTCCCCCACGTCAATGATAAGCTGAGGGTTAACTTTAGCTAGTTCCTCAAGATTCAGATCGGAGCTTCCGTACAGCTGGCCTAAAACGGGAAGGTTGTAGTATTTGGTATCGAGATATTCCTCGGCTGCCGGAGCCCATTTCGAGGAAAGGCCCGCAAACATATCCGGGGCCAGGGCGAAGAGGACGATTTGGGCCATAGAGCCGGAAGGGGCAATACGGGTAATATTTTTAGGGATTTCAACGACCCGCCCGGCTGAATCCGTAAAACTGACGGTCGCGCTGTCATCCGAACCGTTGCCGGCGGAGGCGGAAGCAGGCTGGTTGGGTCCGGTGAGTTTTCCGCAGGCAGTTGTCATGGTTAAGGCCAGACAAAGAAGGATGAGCACTGCTATAAGTTTTTTTCTCATGGGAAATCCTCCTTAAACTTTAATTTTTTTATACTAGATCCTCATACTGCTAACAGAACTAAAAAGGAGCGTACGAGTCGGGCAGCTTCGCCCACATCTAGGTAATACCTTGCAAACCAATGGCTCCGATTCCCACTCAAGCTATGTGAGCCGTACCGCCTCTCCGTGCAATGAGTTCACTCTTGCGGGCGAAGCTGCCTTCTTATGAAGTCATTGATTTTTTTGCATGGATTTTTTAGATTTCCTATGTATATAAGAAGAAAATCGCGGCAGGGAGCCAGCTTCGATAATGCTCTTCGGAATACAGACTCGGGCTTTATCGTCGTAGAGACTTTGCAGCTCAACGTCTATCCCGTAAAGCTGGTAAATCAGTTCTTGGCTAAATACCTGGCAGGGGGAACCCAGAGCCAGCACTTTGCCATCCTTCATTGCCAGGACCTTGTCTGAGAATAAAAAGGTCTGATCCGGATTATGGGTGGATTGGATAATGGTATACCCTTCTTTGGCCAAGGATTTGATCTGGGTGAGAACCCGGATCTGGTTGCCGAAGTCCAGGTTAGCTGTGGGTTCATCCAAGATCAGGATTTTGGCTTCCTGAACCAGGGCCCGGGCCATTAATACCAGCTGCCGTTCTCCGCCGCTGATCTGGGTATAGCCCCGCTCTTTTAAATGAATGATGCCCAGGCGTTCCAAGGCAGACTCCGCCAGTTTGCGCTGTTTGAGGCTGGGGCTGGAAAGGGAGGAGAGCTGAACGGTGGTGCCCATGAGAACCATATCGAAGACCGTATAGTTAAAGGAAGGGTAATGAGACTGAGGGATATAGGCGATGTACTGGGCCATTTCCCTGATTCCCAACTTGCGGATGTCCCTGCCGTTTAAAAGAGCCTTTCCCCTATACTTACTAAGCAGGCCGAGGATACAGCGGAAGAGGGTGCTTTTTCCAGTGCCATTAGGTCCCAGGATGGATAACAGTTCCTGATCCTTGGCTACAAAGTTGATCCTATCAAGGATAAGCCGGTCCCCATAGCTGAAACTCAGATTAGCAACCTCAATACTCAAAAACTTTCCCCCTTCCTGGTTATTAAGTAGACAAAAAAGGGTGCCCCGATAAACGCCGTGAGTATGCCCAAGGGGATTTCTGTTGTAAACAGATTTCTGGAGAAATTGTCTACAAATAAAAGAAAAATTGCCCCTAGCAGCATGGATGCTGGCATAAGGTGAATGAAATTGTTCCCTACCAGTTTTCTTGCTAAATGGGGAATGATCAGACCTACCCAACCGATCATGCCGCTTACGGATACACTGGCGGCTGTGACAAAGGTGGCGCAGATAATGACCAGCAGGCGGATTCTTTGAGCATTGACCCCCATAGTCTTGGCTTCTTCGTCCCCTAAGGTGAGAACATTCAGGCGCCAGCGCAAGAGGAGCAAAGGAATTAGCCCGAGGCTCATGGGGATGATGGAGAAGAGAATATCGCTGAACTTTGCCCCCGCCAGGCTTCCCATCAGCCAGTAAGTGATGGCGGGAAGCTGATCCGTGGGATCGGCTACTAATTTGATAAAAGAGGTGCCTGCCGAGAAGAGGGAGCTGATCATGATTCCTGACAGAACTAAAGCCAGAAGGCTTTTTCCCCGGGCGCGCCGACTGATAAGAAAGACTAAAGCTACTGTCAGAAGTGAGAAGAAAAAGGCGCTGAAGGTAATAAAAGTACTGCTTCTGTAATAAAGGATCGCCAAGGCAGCTCCAAAGGCAGCCCCCTGTGAGGCTCCCAAGACATCCGGAGAAGCCATAGGGTTTTGAAAAACCCCTTGATAAGCTGCGCCGGCAGCAGACAGGCAGCAGCCGACCAGACAGGCTAAAAGGATGCGCGGCAATCTGATATTGAGCAGCACGATTTCAACCTGATCGGGCCAGAATTTCTCTGCGGGATATAATTTCTCAAGCAAAATTCCCAGGAGTTCTCTGCTGGGGATAGGATAGCGGCCGAAGCGAATGGAGATGAAGATTGAGATGATAAGCAGAATGCCCAGACCGCAGACTACTGCTTGATTCCGGTTTATTTTCCTCGTAGTCTCACCGCCTTCAAAAAGAAACTGACATAAAATCGCCTAGCATAAATTAACATGCAGCAGTGTTTAAGAGAAGAAAAAGCCGGCAGGAAATGAGGAATCTTCTGATTTGTTAAAAATTATATAAGGGGATGAACACCTTGTCAATGAATAAAAGCAAATAAAACTATATATAAACAAATAAAAACTAACATAAATTAACTAGACATTGAGGTTATAAATAGTTAAATTTAAGATAACCAATAAAATAACCTAACAAAAACAAATAACTTATTGAAGGAAAGCGTTTGGAGGTTGTTATGAAACTGATAACAGTTGCCGGACCGCCCTCTTCGGGCAAGACATCGGTAATACTCAGACTGATTGAAGGGATGAATCGTCCTCAAGGCAGTATTGGGGTTGTGAAGTTTGACTGCCTGACTTCTTTTGACAATCTCAGCTATGCCGAGGCGGGGATTCCTGTGCATACCGGGTTTTCCGGCAAGGTATGTCCGGATCATTTTTTTGTAAGCAATATTGAAGATGCGGTTCAGTGGGGAGTGCAGTCAGGTTTTGAGGTGCTCATCACGGAGAGCGCCGGTCTCTGCAACCGCTGTTCCCCCTATATTAAAGGGATTCTGTCCGTCTGTGTCATTGACAATCTCTCCGGAGTGAATACCCCTCGCAAAATAGGCCCCATGCTCAAATATGCGGATATCGTGGTGGTGACCAAAGGAGATATTGTTTCCCAGGCCGAACGGGAGGTCTTTGCCTTCAATATCCGGCAGGTGAATTCAGCGGGGAAAGTCATTTTTTTGAACGGGATTACCGGACAAGGGGCCTTTATTCTGGCCAAATACCTGCAGCAGGCCGGGGAGATTCACAGCCTCAGGGATACTAGACTGCGTTTCACCACGCCGGCGGCGATCTGCTCTTATTGCACCGGAGAGACTAAAATCGGAGAGCCTTATCAGATGGGAATGATGAAGAAGATGGAGTTTAAAAGCCTATGACAGCAGATTTTTTGAGTATCCTGACCAGCCGGCCTCTGGCGGAGGTCTTGAGGGAATATCCCATCGGCTGGGACTTTCTGGCTAATTACCGGCTGCATAGTTTAGGGCCGGAGCTTTCTTTCTCTCAGGCCTTGCTGGAAGTGGAAGAGGAAGCTCTGGCAGAATTCGGCTTGGACCGGTTGGGAGCCTTAGAGGGCTTTGCTGAGTTTCTGGAGCAGTTTACTCCTAAAGAGAATCCCTTGACCGAGGTCAAGTCTATTACGATTATCGGCGGCTGGAATAAAGCCAAGAGCCCGGAAGCTGTCAGTCTGACAATTTCCGCCGGGGAAATCATCAGCATTGTCGGGCCCACGGGATCGGGGAAAAGCCGGCTGCTCAATGACATTGAGTGCCTGGCTCAGGGGGATACCCTCACGGGCAGGAGAATTCTGGTCAACGGGGCGGAACTGGATGACCTGCAGCGCTTCGAAATGGAAGGGAAACTGGTGGCTCAGCTTTCCCAAAATATGAATTTTGTCATGGATTTGACGGTTCGTGAATTTTTGGAGATGCATGCCAAATGTCGGCTTACACCTAATGTAGGAGAAGTGACAGCAATTTGTTTTCAGTGTGCCAATGAGCTGGCTGGGGAAAAATTCTCTGAAGACACTTTGGTAACTCAGCTCAGCGGGGGGCAGTCCCGGGCCCTGATGATCGCGGATACTGCCTTCATGAGTGAATCTCCCATCATCCTGATTGATGAAATCGAAAATGCCGGAATTAACCGGCGGCAGGCGATAGGACTTCTGGCCAAAAGGGAAAAGATTATTTTAGTCTCCACTCATGACCCTCTTCTGGCCTTGAGCGCCGACAAGCGGATTGTGATTCAAAACGGGGGAATCGCCAAAGTTATTGAGATTTCCGAGGCGGAGAAAGAGAGTTTGGGGATCATTGAAGACCTGGATAATACTATGCAGAGGCTGCGCACAGCGCTGCGGGCCGGGGAAGTGATCCGCATGAGAGATTTGGAAGAGCCTGGCTGATAAGGATTCAGTGGGGAAGTCATTTGTTAGTTGAAGATTGCCCAATCTAAAGGAGGGATTACGGTGTGGGAGTTATACGATGCTTTAATCGAAGGGATACCTGAAGATTACAGGGTTGATGAGCTGGTTTGCGGGTACCATTATACTTATGTCCGCAGCGGAGACGGTTCAGGAGTGGCTGCGGGGCGGCCCTATAATCAGCGGATGCCTATGTTTAACAAAAACCTCTTGGGCTCGCCCCTGCGGGAAGCGGCATCCTGTGTGAAATCATGGAACCTGATGGAGGCTGCTCTGGGATCTGCCGCCCTTAACGCTTACTACAATAATCCTCAGGTGGCCAGAGCCAACGGTGTGGAATTTTCCGATGCCCAGCGCGTGGAAGACCGGCGCTATGATCCCTTTATCATGTCTCAGAATGTGGTTAAGGGAAAAAAGGTTGTGGTTGTGGGGCATTTTCCCTACCTGGAGAACCTGCTGGAACCGGTCTGTGACTTTTCCATTATTGAATGGGACCCCTTAGAGGGGGACTACCCGATGTCGGCCTGTGAGTACTTGCTGCCTGAAGCAGATTATGCCTACCTTACCTGCACAGCTTTGGTGGATAAAACCCTGCCCCGGCTCCTGGAACTGACCAGAAATGCTGACCGTGTCTGCCTGGTGGGGCCTGCTACTCCCTTAGCTCCGGTGCTTTTTGACTACGGGATTGATGAACTGTCCGGGTTTCTCATTAAAGACAATGCTCAGGCTTTTAGGGTGGCAGCCGGGGCGGAACAGGTGAAGATTTTCCGAGCAGGCCAAAAGGTGGCTTTTAAAGCAGAAAGGCAGCAGGATCATGAATTTTGAATGGAATGCCCAGACCATTCGCTGGTATGAGGAGGCTAATGCCTATTCAGGGTTCTTCAGAAAAGTGGCTGACCTGATTGCTCCCATGCTGCGAAGTTATACCACCCTTTGCGATATCGGCTGCGGTCTGGGTCTTCTGGATCTGGAGCTCAGCCCCAGTATCGCAGGCATTACTTGTATGGATATTAACCCCAATGCCCTGGGGGCTTTGCAGAAACAGGTAGATGCCAGGCAGATCAGCAATATCCAGCCTAGGCTTATGGACTACAAGGATCTAAAGGAGGACTGGGACATTATCTGCATCAGCTTTTTTGGCAGCAGAGAAATTGAAGAATTTCTGCCCCACTGCCGGAAGCTGATTGCCGTGGTGGGCAAGAAACAGCAAACAGAGCTTTACCCGGAAAAATACCGGAAATTCTTGAAGAATACTCCTGAAAAGGTGGAGAATTTTCTCAAGGAGAAAAGGATCGACTATGTCCTCACGGAAGCGGCCTTTGAGTTCGGTCAGCCCTTTCACTCCCGGGCCGATGCAGAGGATTTCCTCCGGACCCATTGCCCAGCTATCAGTGCTGAGGACTTGAGCAATTTTTTGCTAAGGTCTCTCAAAACCACCGGGGACTCCCGTTTTCCATGGGTCATCCCCCGCTTGAAATCCATTGGAGTATTTGAGATTAAAGGGAGTCTGTGAGAAATGCATATCTTTTTGACCGGTGAAATCCAAATCGGCAAGAGTACAGTCATCAACAAGACTCTGGATTTGCTGCAGATAACCCCTCAGGGCTTCCGCACCTATTTCGGACCGGACCGGACTCAAGCAGACAGGCTGCTTTACCTGGATTCCGCAGCTAAGCCTCAGACTTTTAATGAAGAAAAGGCTGTTGTCCATTTTCGTGCAGAGCGGCCGCCGGAGGTTCTTGTTAAAAGGTTCGACGGCTTCGGTGCTCAGCTGATTCGCAGGGCCAGGGCTGATTCGGAATCGGCTCTGATTTTAATGGATGAATGCGGCAGTCTGGAAAGTGGGGCTCAGGTATTTCAGCAGGAGATTTTAGCGGCCCTGGATGGGAACAAGCCCATACTGGGTGTTGTCAAACTAACCAGCAGGGGCTGGACGGACCAAATCAGAGAGCACGCCCAGGTGGCCCTGCTCACGGTGACTCGGGAAAACAGAGATAGGCTGCCGGAGCTGCTTGCTCATTTTCATAGTGGCTAAGCGCCAAAGGAAGTTGAGAACGAAGTTGGTTATCTGAAGGCACTCTTGGCTTCTCAAAGGTAGATTTCTGCTAAAGATCAGGTTGAAAAAGGTGAATAGGCTTTTCAAGAACATCATAACTATCACTACAATTAACCGAACAGATGAAATAGGGCCTCACATTAGCAGGAAATAGAAGGGTATTAGTGGAATTAGCATATAGCATAGAGCAACTAATTAAGAGTTTCACAAGTGGGTAAAATAATCCTAAAATAAAGGTTTACGGAGGGAATTACAGCATGAAAAAAGTGGTCGCTTTTATGGGGAGCCCAAGAAAAAATGGCAACACCGTCACCCTTGTTAAAGAAGTTATTCGTGGAGCACAAGAGGCTGGGGCTGAAACAACTATTTTTGATCTGTATGATATGAATCTTAAACCCTGCAAAGGCTGTTTAGCTTGTCGCAAAACCGGAAACTGCGTCATGCAAGATGATTTTCAGAATATGTTTAAACATATTATCGAGGCCGATGTTGTGGTTTTTGGATCCCCCGTCTATCTTTGGCAGATTACAGCTCAAATGAAATTGTTGTGGGATAGGCTCTGCGGCTTATTCGATGAAAACCATAAGCCCAGGTATGCTGCTAAAAGCCTGATCATGGTTTATTCCCAAGGTAATCCCAACGCCCAGGCTTTTCAGACATCCTTTCAGAGCTATGAAGCGATGTTTAAGATGTTTGGTTTGAATGTAGTTAATACCATTTTACAAACCGGCGGCACTGACCCCAGCACTGCAGCTAACAATCAAGAACTCTTATCTAAAGCTTATGAAGCAGGAAAGGCCATCTAGTGAAATATAATCTACCTTACAAAAGGGTAAGCTTAAACTGGAAAATGTAAGCCAAAGTTATGGCAGGGCATTTTCCAGTTTTGCTATACTGAACCTACTCAGCAAAGGAGGTTCTTTTTTCATGACTATTCTCGAGGTGAATAATCTTAAAAAAGTCTATACTACCCGCTTTGGCGGCAGCCCTGTTCAGGCCTTAGCCAATGTGTCCTTCTCCGTGGAGGAGGGGGAATATGCAGCGATTATGGGGGAATCGGGGTCAGGCAAAACCACCCTGCTCAATATTCTGGCCTCTCTCGACAAACCCACCAGTGGTGAGGTGCTGCTCAAGGGGAAAGGGCTCAGCACCATTAAAGAAAAGGAGATTTCCGCCTTCCGTCGGGAAAATCTCGGTTTTGTGTTTCAGGATTTTAATCTATTGGATACTTTCTCCTTGCAGGATAATATTTTCCTGCCCCTGGTGCTCTCCGGCAAGTCCTATGAGGAGATGAGCCGGCGTTTGGAGCCCATTGCCCGCAAGCTGGGCATCGGTGATATCCTAGCCAAATATCCTTATGAAGTGTCGGGAGGGCAGAAGCAGCGCTGTGCCGTGGCCCGCGCCCTGATTACCAATCCTCAGCTGATTCTGGCGGACGAACCCACCGGCTCCCTGGACTCCCAGGCCGCTGAGAGCTTGCTCCGCCTGTTTAAAGAAATCAATTCGGAGGGGCAGACTTTGTTAATGGTGACCCACAGCGTGAAAGCGGCCAGCCATGCCCAACGGGTACTGTTTATTAAGGATGGTGAGGTCTTTCACCAGCTTTATAAAGCCGGAATGTCGGATGAAGCTATGTACCAGAAGATCTCCGATACCCTGACCACCATGGCCACAGGCGGTGGGCGTCATGAGTAGATTCTTTTATGCCAAGCTGGCCGCCACCAATCTGAAAAAGAATGCCCAAACCTATCTGCCCTATATCCTGACCTGCATCGGTACGGTGATGATGTATTATATCATGGTGTTTCTGTCTGAAAATGAGGGCTTGGGAAAAATGGCCGGCGGCTCCCAAGTGCAGATGATCCTTAACCTAGGATGCTATGTGATTGCTATTTTTTCGGCGATTTTTCTCTTCTATACCCATAGCTTTCTGGTCAAACGGCGCAAAAAGGAATTTGGCCTTTTTAATATCCTGGGCATGGAGAAGAAGCATATCGCCAGAGTGTTAGCCTTCGAAACCCTGTATGTGGCGGGGATCAGCCTGGGGGCAGGCCTGCTGGGCGGGGTACTTCTCTCCAAGCTGATCTTCCTGGTTCTGCTGAAAATCCTCAACTTTGAGGTGCCCCTGGGCTTTGAGGTGTCCGGCCCCGCTCTGGCGGCAGTGCTGGTCCTGTTCGCCGGGATCTTCCTGTTGACACTGCTCAATACCTTGCGCCAAATCCATCTGGCTAAGCCAGTTGAACTCCTGATGGGCGGACAGACAGGGGAGAAGGAGCCGAAAACAAAATGGCCTTTGGTGGTGATGGGAACCTTGAGCCTGGGCGGGGGGTATTATATCTCCCTCACCACCCAATCCCCTCTGGCCGCCCTGACCCAATTTTTCTTTGCCGTCCTCCTGGTGATGGTTGGCACCTATTTTTTGTTTACGGCGGGCAGCATCGCAGTGTTTAAACTGCTGCGCCGGAACAAGAGGTATTATTATCAGACCAGGCATTTTACCGCAGTAGCGGGGATGATATACCGGATGAAGCAAAACGCCGTGGGGCTGGCCAATATTTGTATCATGGCCACTGCCGTGCTGGTGATGGTGTCCACCACCGTGTCCTTGTACATTGGGATGGAGGACGTGCTGCGCACCCGGTATCCCCAAAATATTATGATATCCACCCCCATGCCTGCCCAGCAATCCGTGGAGGGCTTGCAGACGTCGGTTAAAGAAGTCTTGGCGAAGCACCGGCTGGAGGGGAAGGATAGGCTGGACTACAGGTATGTGGCCTTTGTCGGCAATCAAGAGGGGGACAGGTTGATCACGGATCTCAGCAATATCTCCAACGACTTTTCTTCGGTCAGGGAATTCTATCTGATTCCTCTGGAGGATTATAACCGGCTGGCTAAGAGAACGGCCAGCTTGGAGGACGATGAGATTCTGATTTATTCCAGCGCCAGCAAGTATGAAGAAGATACCCTGACGGTATTAAACCGGACATTGACAGTCAAGGAAAGGCTGGACTCGTTTTTTGAAAATAACCTGAATAGGGTATCCATCTCGGGCAGCTATTATGTCGTGGTCAAGGATATGGATGTGCTCAAAGCCCTGGCGGAGGCCCAGGTCGAAGAAAAAGGGGATGATCCCTCAGGGTATCGATATTATCTGGGCTTTGATCTGGAAGCCGACGAGGCTGACATCTCGGCTGTTTACCAGGACATCCGCACTGCCCTGGGCAGTGACTATCCCGGCAGCAGCATCGAATCTCCGGTGGCAGCCAGGGAATCCTTTTTCGCTATATATGGAGGCTTGTTCTTCCTGGGAATTTTCCTGGGGGCGCTGTTCATCATGGCCACCGTACTGATCATCTATTACAAGCAGGTTTCCGAGGGGTATGACGATAAGGCCCGCTTTGAAATCATGCAGAAGGTGGGAATGAGCCGTGAAGAGGTCAGAGGCTCCATCCGCAGTCAGGTCTTGACCGTATTTTTCCTGCCCCTGGTTACCGCCGGGATCCATATTGCCTTCGCTTTTCCCATTATTACTAAATTGCTGGCCGTACTGAATCTCACCAATGTGGGTTTGTTTGCCTGGTGCACAGCGGGTACCATCCTGGTTTTCGCCCTGTTTTATGCTCTTGTCTACGGGCTGACGGCCAAAGTGTATTATCGGATTGTCAGCTGGGGGACGTCTGTATAAGCGGCTGCCTGACCGGAAGCCTCAGTTCAGCGGCTATGCCTTGGGGATTGCTCAGAGCAGGCCCGGTTGCTAGCAAATTTTGAGGCGAAAACTGCAATTTTTGAAACAAAACCAGCGGGGGCTTTTTCCAGCGAAGCCCCCCAATTTTTTATGTACTTTTTTAGGAAGCCAGCCGTTGGTATTGCAAATAGAACGTATGTTTGACATAATACAAATGAGAGGAGTGGACTTGAATTTTCAGGTAAAAGGAGTAACTGAATATGGGCGACAACAAGAAATTTTGGAACCGGTATTCCGGGCTGTATGACTTCGAGATTAAGCGGTTTAACAAAGCGGCATACGAAGAAATGTACAATCTGATGTCGAAAGTACTGAAAGCCGATATGCGGGTTTTGGAAGTCGCTACCGGGACCGGTTTGATCGCGCTTGGCATAGCCAGATTTGTCCGGCAAGTTGAAGCGACGGACTTCTCCCCCAAGATGATTGAAACCGCAAAAAAGAAAATTGCTCCGTCAAATGTTAAATTTTCCATCGAAGACGCTACGGCATTATCCTTTGCAAATGACTCATTTGACGCGGTCATCATTTCCAATGCTTTGCACATTATGCCAGACCCCGAAGCAGCGCTTGTGAGTATCCGCAGGGTACTGAAACCTGGTGGATTACTGATCGCACCGACCTTTGCGCATGGGCACCTAAAAAACTCCTTCTGGAATCTGAACGCCAAAATACTGAAACTCATCGGGTTTGAAACTTACTCCAAGTGGACACCGGAGGAATATACCGGGTTTATTGAGAAAAATGGTTTTTCGGTTGGTCGGCGGAAAGTATTAAGAGCCTCCTTTCCGCTTGTCTATCTTGAGGCGACTAAAGTTTGATAATCTTTATCGTCAAGGAGAGGTTTAATTATGAAAGATATTATGTTTTACAAGGATTATATCGGCTCGGTACATTACAGCACCGGGATGTAGTATTTTACAGCGAGCTTGAAGGTATAAACGATTCAAGCAGTTACGAAGGCACCAGTGTCACCGAATTGAAAGCGGCTTTTGAGGAAGCGGTAACACTCGAAAAATTTATGGGAGAAGGTGTAACCCATAATATATTTAAGCAGCTTTTTATTGTCTAAGGAGACAGTAAGTAATCCGAATATTTATCCATATAATGTATTTGTTGATAAAATAGAAAAATCATTATTCTTCAGATCAATTACAGTTTTATATGGCAATAATGCATCTGGAAAATCTACGCTGCTGAATATTATTGCCAATAAGTTGCAGATTGAAGGATATGAGTATGCCACCTGCAATAAGTACGGAATTACACCTTATTTCACAAAATTCGTAGATGAATGCAGTTATTCTTTAGGTGAAGATGAACACGGCAGGCAGATTGGCAGACTTCCTCAGAGAAGCAGGTATATTAAAAGCGAAGATATTCTATATGAAATTAAAAAAATACAACAGGAACAGGTTCTAGGTGATGGGTACATATATGAACATATTAGGAGAGGGATGAATAAGGAACAAATAGAACGATTAAAAAACTCCGATAAAATGCGAAAACAAATGGAAATATTAAAATTTGCACAGGAAAAGTATTCGAATGGAGAAACAACTTTGCAAATGTTGGATGATTATATTGAAACTGATGCACTTTATTTGTTGGATGAACCGGAGGTATCCTTGTCGCCAGCAAATCAAACGTTGCTAGCTGAGAAGATAAATGAAATGTCAAGGTTTTTAGGATGTCAGTTTATTATTTCTACGCATTCACCATTTATGCTGGCGACGTTAGATGCAAAAATCTATAATCTTGATTCAAGGGAATTAGAGGTTGTAAAATGGGCAGATCTTGAGAATGTGAGATATTTCTATGATTTTTTTCAGAGACATAAGAAAGAGTTTGAATATCAGATAAAGAGAAGCATACCAATGATCGAGAGGTGATAGTATGGCAACAACAACAGATTTTATTGAATATGTTTGTGAACAGATCAGCGGCGTTGGTGCTGTTAGATATAAGAAAATGTTTGGAGAGTATATGGTTTATGTGAATGAGAAGCCTATACTTCTCGTCTGTGATAATATGGTCTTTGTGAAAATACTTGACTGTATCAGCGAAAAGATGAAAGATGCAGAGACAGGCTTTCCGTATGACAGAGCAAAAGAACATTATATATTGGACATAGACAATTCCGTCTTCAGCAAAGAAGTCATCGCTTTATTGGAGCCGGTTATTCCGATTCCAAAACCTAAGAAGAAAAAAACAGCCCGGCTTTATGATATCCCGTAAACCATTTTGTAAGTTGCCTGAAATTGTAGTTTTGAGGGAATATGGCAATAAGAATAGCACTCGGTCCGGAGTGCTTTTCTTATTCCATATTCGGAGGGTCTTATAAGCATCCCTCGCCATGGAGAGTTTACTTGACATACCATTGGGTATTCTGATTGCAGGCTATGTATTCAAGAAGTAAGAGGGAGAGATAAAATGAATTTAAAAATGAAAAAGATATTGGCTGGAGCCTTTGGATTGGGGCTTATTATCTTATTGCTGCTTTTTGTAAACAGCTTTGTCGGCAATCCTGTATCTAATGCCTTAGCTAAAAAAGCCGCTCAACAATACATTGACACAAAGTACAGTGATCTGAATCTGAAAATTGAAAGATCCAATTACAATTTCAAGTTCGGTTCGTATTTTGTGTTCGTAAAGTCTGGTACGAGCGAGGACACTGCCTTTAGCATCTATGTTGACAGCTATGGAAATGTCATACGTGATGACTACGAGTACGAGGTTGCTAACAATTTCACCACTTTTCGGAGATTGGATGAAGAGCTGCGGGAAATCGCGAAAGAGATGATTGGCGGTGAGCTTGATTATGACTTTGATCATATCGCACTTCCTTTTGTCAAGGAGGGAGATTTATCGAAACTTGAGCGGGATATGACATTGGATATTCACAATCCCCCGCTGCCACTGACGATTGATGTGACATTGTTTAGTCAGGATGTTTCCTTTAGCAAAATTGCGGAAGTCGCCAAAGCTTTAGAAGCTGTTTTACATGAGCGGGATATTCCTGTCCGTGAGTATAGCATTCGTATTTTGCCCCTATCTGATAAGCCGCAAAGTGAAAACCAAGCAGTCTCATGGGTCAATTCCCTTTCTGTTTCCTATTTTCCCTCAGAACGAATGGGGGAGGCAAATTTGCCGCAAGTTATGGAGCAGTTTGAGACCGGTCGAGTTGCCGAGGTGAATGCAAAGGATAAAAAATGAATAATAGCCGACAGCAACTCGTATCTGAGTGGTGTCGGCTTGAGTTATAAGTTTCCTTGGACGCAGTATGTAATTCAATTATTAAATTTCAGACTTATTGTTTTCGAGTAGCATATAGGAAACGACAGTAACCGATCTCTGCAGCATTCTTCATAAGTTCGAGATTAAGCCACCCCGCCAGGTCATAGAATGGTTTGTCTGTAAAAGGCCACCTTGTTCGTTCGCAGGAAAGGAAATCATCATCTGACAAAGATTCCACTGAACTTCTCCAAACATCTCTTAGCTGAATGATTCGTTCCTTTGTTGCTGTCATGTTACCAGGCCAAAGGATATTCTCACGACTTAGAGTTCCCTTGCTAAAAGAAAAATCAAGAACCATTGACCACCAAAATATAATATGCCATGTTATCCAAGCTAAACTAGCTGGTCCAATATCATAAGCCTCTGAATCTGGCCAATCTGCATGCCATGTTCCGGATTCATTGACAACATGAAGACCCTTTGTAGCAGGCCGCCATAGACTCTCTTCGGTTCCAAGATTGTTGAGGTGATATTCTAACATTTGCCATGAAATATCAAACTGAAAGTTTAATGATTTACGAATGCTTTCTGCTGAACTGACTATAATTTTGTCCGTCATATTTGCATGCTCCTTTTGTACATTGTTATAAGCATCTGGTCATCGACGAAATGCAGGATTACACGCCGATTGGATTCTACATTGAACTTTCCATATTCACCACGCAAGAGCCGCGTTGAATCGTTGATGTATCCCTTTCCTTTTGCTCATATACCTGACGCGGATCAAATTTTGCATAGTTTTCAGCGGGCTTCGTCTCAATTCCCGCAAAGGAAATGGGCAATCCTGCCGAGGCAAGGAAGCTTTGGCCATCCTGAATTTGAAAATGGATGTGCGGCTCAGTTGTATTGCCGGAGTTGCCGCATTGCGCGATGGGCTCGCCGCGCTTTACCTGCCGGCCCGCCTGGACCTTAATGCTGTGGGGCAGAAGGTGAGCCAGCAAGCTATACTCTTTTGCCGCGTGCCTGATTACGATGTAATTGCCACGAATATCTTTAGCGGCATGATCTACAGAACCGTTGCCATAGGTGCGGGAATCAGGGTATTTGTCGATTGCTTTTACAACAACTCCGTCAGCCGGAGCTAAGACATCCCTGCCGTAGCAATAGTAGTTAGGCAAAAGGGTTTTGTCGCTGGAACAGCTTTGACCGTTGTCATCCAAGATCAAAAAGTCATAGGCGTAGCGCTGGGTTAAAATGCTCCAGGAATGAGAGGTTTCCTTGTCCGGTCCACCATTGACCACTGTCCATTCCCCGCTGAATGGCAGGGAATAGCGTATGGCAGGCTGATAGTTATTTGGATCCGGCAGTCGGAAGCCATGGAAAAGATAGATATAGGGTATAGCAATCAATTGCTGTAAGGACTGCACAAAAATTGAGAGAGAGGCGAAAATCTCCACAAAAGCAAACAGCCAGAATAACCAAAGGTATTTCCAGATCGGCGCATCCGAAAAAAACATTGGCAGGCCCAAAAGACCTATATATTTTAGTTTGCCGGATATAGAAACAATTCGGTTCATATAAACCTCCCGATTGTATACTTTCTTTTCCAGTATAGCATAAGTTTGTGAATTTAGAGGCTGAATCGAGGCCAAAATGCCAGTGGCAATTGGTGTGCGCGGCGCGGTGCCTTGGCTGGCGTCCTTACCGTGCCGGCTTTTTGAACTAGGATTTACGGTTAACGTCGGTGTTTCCTCAAACAAGTTCCTGGCTAAAATGGGTTCTGCACACCCAGTATGTCAATTTCATGATAGAATAGTATCGTGAAAAGGAAAGGACTGCTTCATGAATGCTCGGAGTATGGAGCAGAACTGCGAACTGACCATGAACCTGATCTGAATTGAGCTGTTTTACAAGTTAACAGGGATTCCAGACTTTAGGATTGGGGGGACCTTTAATGGGCTATGAAAGTACAGAGAGCCAGAAGCCAGGAATTCTTATGAATGAACTTCGAGCTGTGCTTGACTCAATCTACAGTGGAATTATCGCTGTTGATATCAATGGAAAAATAACCTATATCAACGAAACTGCCAAGAAGTTTATGGTCTGCGGTGAAGAAATTATTGGGCGTGATGTTAATGAACTTATTCCTTTGTCTAGGATCAAAGATGTTTTACATAGTGCTAAGCCCCAATATGGGGTTAAGCTGCAGATTGGAGATAGAACAGTCTTAACCAATCGTACTCCCATTATAATTAATCGGCAAATAACCGGAGCAGTAAGTTCTTTTTTAGATATTACTGACCTGGAATTGGTCTCTCACCAAATACATTCTGTTCAAGAACTGAATAGCGAACTCAGCGCCTTGATCGATTCTTCGGCAGATGGTTTAGTAATTTCAGATGGTCAAGGCTGCATAATCCGCATGAACAAGGCCTACCGCTTAATGCTGGGTATTCCCCTGGACGAGAATTTCACAGGACTACCTGTCACGGAACTTGTCACAAGAGGTTACTTATCAGAACTTGTCACATCTAAAGTCCTCCAAACCCTTAACTCTGCTACTATGATTCAAGAAATTAAGGGCAGAGAAATTCTGTTCACAGGAACCCCCGTTTTTAATACTAAGGGAAAGGTAGTACGTGTCATTGCCAATATACGAGACCTCACTGAACTAAATTCCCTAAGACGAAGTCTTCATAGGTTTTCTCAAGAGATGGATAACTATCGCTCTGAACTATCCCGCTTAAAGATAAAAGCCCTGGAGGACGGCTTTATCTTTAATAGTCCTGAAATCCGAAAAGTTGTGGAATTATCCATTCGTGTGGCGCGAGTGGATACAAATGTACTAATCACTGGGGAATCTGGCGTAGGCAAGGAAATTATAACTCGGATGATTCGCGAAGCAAGCAACCGATCTACCGGACCTTTTATTAAGATTAATTGTGGAGCTCTCTCCCCGAGTCTGATAGAGTCTGAACTATTTGGCTATGAGGAAGGAGCCTTTACCGGGGCAGCCAAGAAGGGGAAGCCTGGAATCTTTGAACTTGCTTTAAAGGGAACCTTATTCCTCGATGAAGTGGGTGAACTTCCTCTTGACCTTCAAGTCAAGTTACTAAGAGTGATTCAAGAAAAGGAGATTACCCGCCTGGGTGGGACGCAGAGTATTTCTGTCGATGTACGCTTGATTACAGCGACAAATCGAAATTTAGAGCAAATGGTTAAAGAGGGGACGTTTCGCCAGGATCTTTTTTATCGCTTAAATGTTGTCAATATTTATGTCCCGCCTCTCCGTGAACGTGTAATCGATATTCCAATATTAGTGGAGTACTTCATGCGAAAATTCTCTAAGAAATATAACCTTAATCGCAAAATTTCTCCGGAAATCATGCAAGCCTTTACGGAACACGATTGGCCGGGAAACATTCGTGAACTCGAAAATACAATTGAACGAATGGTAATTTTAAGCCCTGATGAAGGGATCGATCCTTCTTTATTTAAGGGCAATGGCTCAAAAGAAACAACTGCGGATCCGCCTCGACTTTTAAAAGATGCCTTAGCTGAAACAGAGAAGAAAATGATCTTACAAGCCTATCATTTGACCCAAAGTACCAGGAAAGCTGCTTCAATGTTAGGCATTAATCAATCTACCGTAGTGCGCAAGCTGAAGCTTTATGGAAAGGAGACTTTAGTGATGCCAAGAAGCATCACTGATTAACTGGAGCATCAGGGATTGCCTGCAAAATGACCTAAAGCGATGCAGTGGATCAGATTCTCCAATCCTAGAAATGAAGAATATTCAATAAAGCAGTTAAAAAAACCGGCGGTTTTGTGTATTGCTAATCTGGATTAGTCATATCAAGAACGCCTATTTATGGTTCAACCAAGTCAGAATGGCTCCCCATCAGCAGCACAGGCCATATGCTTTTGGTTGATGAGTTTTTACAACTTAATATGAGGGAATCATTTAAAGAAATGTTTTTTGTTGTAATTCAGCTTGGTGCAATTTTAGCGGTGGTAGAGACATTCTGGAACAGAATGATTCCTATTACATTCAAAGAAAAAAGACAGTTTGGTTGTCTATAAGGATATTCTTGGTGATTGGAATGGCGGTAGCATTCTTCGTATCATTACTTGTAATCAAGTTTTTAATGAATTATATCAAAAAGCATAACTTTAATATATTTTGCTGGTATCGCATTGCACTTGGTATCCTTGTCTTAATCTACTTTTCTATTGAAAGAGGTTAGCATAAATTGATATCAAATCGATTATTGGGACAATTTGATTCCGATTTTTCACCCAGGCAGAATTGAGCAGGTTAAATGAGGAGATTAAAAGAGCAAGAAGCCCATTTGTTAGAGGGCTTCTTGCTCTTGAGAAATCTTACTCCGTCTTACAGATCGATATTATATACAACCTTCTAAAATTTCGGAAATATCGAGGGCTTTTAAGGCTTCTCCCGCTTCACGAGACGCTATTCCGTCGACAATCATGGTTAAGCAGAAAGGACATGCGGTTCCTACATAATCTGTCTTAGCGGCAATTGCTTCGTCGGTACGCATGACATTGATGCGGTTGCCTTCATGTTCTTCAAGCCACATTCGACCGCCACCGGCCCCGCAGCAGAAGCTTTTTTCACCTGTATGAGCCATTTCTTTGATTTCAAGGCCAACAACTTTGAGCAACTCACGGGGTTGAGCATAGATCTGATTATAGCGGCCTAAATAGCAAGAATCATGATAGGTAATTGATTTTCCGGAAATATTGTTCAGCTTAAGTTTTCCGGATTTCACCAGCTCAAGCAAGAAGGTTGAATGGTGCACAACTTCGAAATTCCCGTCTAATTGAGGATACTCATTTTTAAGAATGTTGAAGCAGTGAGGACATTGAGTGATAATTTTCTTAACCCCATATCCCTTCATGACTTCGATATTTTCGGAGGCCAATGTATAAAACAAGTATTCATTTCCTAATTTACGGGCAGAGTCACCACAGCATTTTTCTTCGTTGCCTAAGATTGCAAAATGAACACCAGCCCTTTGTAACAGTTTGACTAAGGCAGCGGAGACTTTCTGGTTACGTGCATCAAAGGCACCTGAACAGCCAGGCCAATATAAATATTCAGCTGCAGGATCTTCTGCAAAGGTTTTTACGCCTAACCCTTTTAAATAGTCGGCCCGTGTTGTCCAGCCGATGCCCCAGGGATTCCCGTTATTCTCCATATTTCTGAAGGCTAGCTGAGCCTCAGCAGGGAACCTGCTTTCCATTAAGACTAAATGTCGTCTCAGATCAATGGTTTTATCAACATGCTCGACGAAAACTGGGCATTGCTGTTCACAAGCACGGCAGGTAGTACAGGACCATAAGTCTTCCTCAGGAATAACTTCACCTATGAGAGAACGTACCGGCAGTTCGACGGTCTCTTCGGTTGCTGCAGTTTCAGCTTCCGCTGTTTGCTTGGCTAAAGCGTCTTTCTGTACGGCTTTAAGGGCCGTACCTGCTTCTTCCATCAAAACCCGCATATCCTGAATGATCTTTTTGGGATTTAAGTGTTTGCCGCTTAAATAAGCCGGACAATTATCCTGGCAGCGTCCGCAACGCAAGCATGCATCCGTGTTGAATAACATTTTCCAAGAAAACTCGCGCAGCTGACTTTTACCAAATGATTCCAGACTTTCATCTTCGAAATTTATAAGCTCCGGGATTCCCATGGGTCCTCTGTTACGGAAAAAAATATTTAATGGACCCAATAGCACATGGAACAGCTTCGAATAAGGGAAGTAAGCGATGAACATCATTGCCAAGAGCAGATGGAACCACCATAAAAATCTATGCAATGAAAGTAACTGGGCCTGGTTGAGATAGGCTTTGAGGGGAATTGATATCCATTGGCCAATAAATCCCCATCCCGCCCAGGGATCAGGTGCTGCCGCAATCCGAGCTCCTTCAATTAGGAAGCCGGTTAGCAGGATTACAAATATTAAGCCTAGTGTGATTGCATCATCCGTTTTATTGTCCAGGCGGTCGGGTCTTTGGATATAGCGACGATATGCTGCTATTAGGATACCGAGGATTGCCGCCAAGCCAAAGAGATTTGCTGTCAGCTTTATAAACAGATAAAGCCAGCCGCGGAATATTTGTAAGCCAAAATCAGCTTGCAAAGTAATTATTGCTGTGGCAAAGGCTAAGAATACAAAGCCCCAAAAAATACAAAGGTGCATGATTCCCGGATAAGAATCTTTGAGGATTCGCTTATGCCCGAATCCATAGACAATAATATCTTTTAGGCCTGGCCATAGATTCTTCCAGCGGTTCTCAGGCTGACCTAATTTCCAAAGTGACACTCGTTTGTACACTCCGTAGCCGAAGACAATAAGGGCAATGATGAAGAACAAATAGAGCCAATGCTCTCCTTCAATGTTCCAATACACTTGACGTGTGGCCATGTTCATCTCTCCTTATTTGATCTGCCCGCACCTGAATAAGTGCTTTGCCGATCGAATTTATGGTTTAGAAGCTTCTGTTTTTTGTTATAGCTAGGGTAAACATTTATTAAAATGATCACAAACGACTGAGATTTAGAGGGTATACTTTCCAATAGATGCTCCAGTGCTATTAATATTTCTGGGGAGTAAAACCATTGACGATGCGCTTATTTTCTTAATTTAACAACTCCTCTTCATAAATATTAGCTATGGTGATGACTACGCTTTTTACTTAACAACTATTAACTTTTTGAAAAATAGACGAAAAAAACCGCTGGCAAGCCCTGTTTCAAAGGATCATCCTACAATGAACTGATTATTCTAATAATTCATACTAGTTTTACTGCTCTTATTATACTCTTAGGCATAATAAACTTCAATGGTGTTTGGGGTTTTTGGAAAGATTCTACAAACGAAAATCCGTATTTGAATATTAAGAATACTAATAGCCATCGAGCATTGCTAAAGCTATTTGAGACGAAATTTATCGCATTGTATCCCCTCGGATGCTTTCAGCATGGGTGCACTATTAATTATAGAAGCCAACAAAAAAACAAACAATTCATAAGGTATACTGTAACATGAGAAGCAGACGGGGAGGAGGTATTCAATGAAACATTGCACAGTATTGGATAACCTTGGGTTTGGTCTGCATTTGCCCCAAACTATGCAAGATTTAAAATATAGTGGAAATTTTAATGTCTTATGTACCGATTATACCGCTTACATGTTTTATCTATCTGAGAAAGAAAAAATCATCAGCAAAGGAGGAAGTCAGGAAGAAATGGCTGATTGATGAAGAAAAATATGTTTCAGTGTTTTGCCATTGCCCGTATCCATTCTAATGATGAAAATGCCGAGATGGAATTGGAACACGTAAAACAAATGTATTTCAAAATTTGAAACCATTGGAGTTGTAGGAGATAACACTTATTACTTTGCCTATAATGATGACTGCTCCGCACTTGTCTTATCAGACACGGATAAAGCCAATATCAATAAGATTCTTTCGGAACGGGAGATGCAGAAAAGCGAGAAATATGGTTGGTAAACCACAGATTGGCGTTCCGGGCAGAGGAGAAAATGTTGCGCAGAATTATCTGCAGATGACAGTGATGGAATAAATACTGCCGGCAGCTCTGACCCTGCCGGCAGTTTCCTTTTCCCTTTGAAACGTTAAGCTTGGGGAGGGTCATAAAGATCATTTGTCGTCGTGTCGATGACCTTTATATCCCGTACTCCCGTCAGGGCTCCACTGGGAGTTAGAAATATATCACTTGAGATAAGGGAATTCATAGCAGCCATAGCCTCAGTCAGCTGCAGGTTCTCTTTGGGATTATCAATAGTAATGGCAAAGGTTTTGCCCCCTGCAGTAGTAAAGGTTAACCTGACAACCTTGGTTGATGATAGAGCCATTCTGTCCCAGCCTCCTTTTTTATTGATTTAGTTTCTGCCGCTTTATTCCTCAATCAGCTCGAAGGTCTTCCGATTGAGTACTTCGATCACCGGATTCTGGGACAAGCCGAATAAAGTATGAGCTGCATCGTGAAGAGCCTGATCCGAAGCGTCGAACCTCAGATAATTCAGGCTTTTTTGTTTTTTGATCGGTGCGCCCAAGGCCGTGAGTCCGGCCTGGTAGACAACAACCAGGGCCGAATTCGAAGGAATTGATTGAACTGACATTATACTCTTCTCCTTTCTCAAGATCGATAGGATGTCTGAAGTATGACCATTCTGTATAATGTATGAGTTGTCCTGTCAAATGGTTACACAAGCCTCTTGCTTGTCATGTCATAGATTAGGACTGGACTTGTTGGTATCCTGGGGGGGCGTAACAGGCAGGGCTTGTACCAAGAATCGTACGCGCGTACGATTCTTGGTACAAGCCCAGGAGAAGACGTTTCACCCTTAAGGGGATAATCCCATATTATGTCATAAATACAGAGAAAGGATCCGGTGAAATAAGATGGGGGAGATTATCCCGGAGCGTACGTCGTTAATCGCGGCTGAAATTAATATCATCAAACACCAGACGGAGAAAATGGTGCTTAACAACTTTATCGAAATCGGCCGGCGGCTGGCAGAGGCTAAGGGTCTGATCAAGTATGGGGAATGGGGCAAGTGGCTGAAAGAGGAAGTGGGCTTTTCCCAGAACCGGGCTGAAAAATTGATGCGTCTCTACGAAGAGTTTGGGAGAGAACAGTCCCCTTTAGGAGATGCCGGAGCCTTGGGCCGGGAACTGCCGAATGTGAGCTATACTCACGCCCTGATTCTGCTGGGGGTGCCGGAAGAGGACCGGGCGCAATTCATCCGTGACATAGATATTGAAAGTATGACCACCCGTGAGCTGGAGCAGGCAGTTAATGAGGTGAAACAGTCTCAGAAGGAAAAGACAGGTCTCCAGGAAGCCCTGGCTGAGGAAAAGGAGAAAAGCACCCGGCTGGCCCAGGAGCGGGATAACCTGAAAAAAGAAGCCGGAGATTTGCGGAAGTCTAAGCAAGAACTGAAGCAGGATGTTGAGAAAAAGATCCTGGAGATTAAGAAGCTGGCGGAAAATTCTAATTTTAAGAGCTACCAAAGGGTGAGCAATGAGCTGGCGGCTGCCCAGATCAAGCTGCTCACGTCAAAAATCGCTTTTCGCTTCGAAGGCTTGGAGAAAGCGTTTAAGGAACTGAGTTATGAGATGGATTTGCTGGCAAAGGTTGATGAACAGGTGTATGGGGAGTATGCGAAAAAGCTGAATGGGTTTTTGGTTAAGACGATGGAGGAGAGGATGAGGAAGTAGAGAGGGGGTTGGCCAGAACCTTCTCTAAGATAGCTTCAATGTATTCCTGGGTACAGGGTTTGCATAGGATTTGTAAAGGTTTGACCGTCATGAATTGATCGTGATCCTCTGCGAATGTCACAAATACTATATTGCAGGCTGACATGGAGGACTTAGATTGCCGTATTTGTCTGGCGGTTTCAAGACCGGTCAGCTTTTTCATGCTGTTGTCAAGAAAGAGGAGGTCAAAAACTAAGCCCTGTTTTTCGATTTCTGCGAGAAGCTCCTCGCCGCTGCTGAATTCGTAAATATTAAATAAAACATCTTTTCCTTCTTCATATAGATGAATTAATGCCTCTAATAAGCGACGGGACAACAGCCTGTCGTCGCAAATGCCGATAGTTAGCAAAACATCTCCTCCAACATTAGGGGTTTGTTGAATAATTTTAGGACAAATAGTCCAATATGTCAATAGGACTAAACGTCCTAAGATATACTTGCTTTGGTGATGATGATGCGCTTAAAAATACGTGATGTTCGAGAAGATCATGATTTAACTCAGCAGCAAGTTGCACAATATCTGATGTGTGATCAATCCTTGTACTCTAAATATGAGCGGGGAGAGCGTGATGTTCCGCTTAATATTATGATTAAACTCGCGAAGTATTATAAGACCAGTATTGACTATTTGGTGGGGTTGACCGAGAATAAGAAGCCATATAGGTGAGTGAGTGCTGAAGTTTGGTGAATCTGTGATAGGTGGCAAAGTTGGTCTCAGCATAGTGAATTTTTGGACCAACAAATGTGGAAAATGTTTGCTGATTTGCCGATAAATCAAGGATTTAAGCAACAAAAAGCTATTCATGGATTATTACCAACGGAAATTTTTGATATTGCAAACACATTTTTTCGTAGTAAAGCCCGGATGAGTTATGTTCATCCGGGCTTTGCCGTCTCAATATATATTTCAGGGTAGTATTATCCACTTAATTTATTTTTTAAAGAAATAAGCTTTAATTTAAACCATGCCGCAATATTATTTTTACCGAGTTTTCCCCATACGTATTCTATATAAATTGGTTTATTTTTAATTTCGTCTGCGTTAATGATTTTAATATATGTTTGTTTCTTTTTTATAAAATTATCGCTTATAATTACTGAATTACTTAAACGTGATTCGAAGATATATTGTCTGGTGGCTCCATTTTCTTCAGTTATAAAAAAAAATTTTTTATAGAATAGAAAACTAATAAGGAATGCTATCATAAAAGATAAAACAAAACAAATTACCATTACAATACCGGAAAGGATGCAAATGCCGAATAAGAATTCGGTAAGATTTATAGTTTTTGGATTTGTTTCTGACAAAAATAATAATGCAAAAAGTGCACAGTACATAAGGAAACTAATAAAAAATACACTAATTATCGAAAGGATTCTTTTTTCTTCAGAAATAAATAGACGTTCGAAAGAATTAAACCTAGTAAGAGAAATTGCTTTTATTATGATACCTAATAGCGGGATCATAATAAGGTAAGTATTATAAGAACTGTTTAAAAAATCTTTAATTTCCGCCATATACTATTCTCCTCTTTGTTTTCTATAAGGATACCAGAGTTAAGTGGCGAAATATGTCATGATATGTTATGTTTGGCAGCTATACATTTTAACTCAAAATATAGCCCCACGCTCTGCGTGGGAGAACTAAACAGGAAGTACTGTGAGGTTGTGATGTTAACCAGTCCTCCTTACTATAAGGAGAACTGGTTTCGCCAGCCGAGGGCATTATTTTCTAATATGCATATTGTGATTAGTAATTTGCCAAACGTTCAAATTTATAGAAGGTTTTCAAAAGTTTGTGGTGAATTATTGAATATATGGCTGTGCTACCATAAAGCGAAAAAGGAGTCGGCATTTAAGTATGAACTTCGAGGTTTTGTTCAATCCTTCGGAATATGAAGAACTGAATATGGCAGTTTGTTATATTTTGCCTCTATAAATGTTTATACTTTAATATGCTGTAGATTTTGAATTTTAGATGTCAACTTTGAGACAGCAGCAATGGCACAATTTTTGATTATAAGCTAGTCGAAAGGTAACCGGCAGTAAATGATGAAAAAATATCATGTATCGAGAGTAATTGTCAATTGATAGATATCAACTAATATCCTGGGCGAGAAAAGGTGTGTTAAAGATGGCAAGAGCAGATCTGCTCTATGAATTAATCAAATATGGTCTTAGCAACGACAACTTGAATTTTCGAAAAGTAGCAGAGACTATTTGTGCGGAAGAACGCGCAAAGCAACATGGAGTGTTGGCCAATAAGATTGAAGAGATACTTAAAACCTCAAATAGATCCTTGGCCCGGGATAATTCAATTCCTTCTGTCAGAAATGGTAATGGGGGACAGAATCTTTTCATTGAGAAAATCCCTGAAAGAAAATTAGATCAATTGCTGCTCCCACAGTCAGTATTGGTCAGCTGCCGGGACTTAATCGAAGAACAATCACGAGCTGATTTACTGCATTCCTATGGCTTAGAACCCCGCAATAAAATCCTTCTGGTGGGGCCTCCCGGAAATGGTAAAACCTCGTTGGCTGAAGCACTGGCCGAAGAGCTGATGCTTCCTTTTCTGACGGTAAAATATGAAAGCATTGTTGGCGCTTATCTCGGAGAGACGGCTTCACGGCTTGGAAAGCTATTTGATTACGCTAAGACAAGACAATGTGTCTTGTTCTTCGATGAGTTTGAAACTCTCGGCAAAGAGCGTGGCGATACCCATGAAACCGGGGAAATAAAAAGGGTTGTTAGTTCTTTACTGCTGCAAATTGACGCTTTGCCAAGTTATGTCATCGTCATTGCGGCAACGAATCACGATGCGCTGCTGGACAGAGCTGCTTGGAGGCGTTTTCAATTGCGCTTATCCCTGCCCCAACCTTCCCGCCGGGAGCTGGAAATGTGGTTTGTCCAGTTTAAAAAACGTACCGGCTTTGATTTTGGTTTAGAACCCTCTACCTTGGCCAAAAAATTTCTGGGCAAAAGTTATGCTGAAGCTGAGGAATTCGCTTTATCCGTTTACCGAAAGTATATTCTCAGAAGTCCGGAGGGCAATGCCAAGAATATTACGCAGGTTGAACTAAAACTTTATTTATCGGGACTCCAGGAAAATAGAGATAATAGCCAGGGAGGAGAAGGTGATGAATAATGTCCGAAAGACCGGAAAGGCCGATTATTTTATTTGGCACCCCCAACCCAGCCAACAGAAACACCAAAGGAGGCGGTGCGCCTAAAATAAGCTTTCCCTCACATCCCAGACAGGTTGCCCGTCTTGAACCTAAACTGGCAGCTCTTCAAGATGCAATCGATCATAATAGAATCCTGATTCAGCAGTCGCCCACAGGAATTCAGCCGGAGAAAACCCTAGTCTTTGAAGTTTCCGGTGATTTAACGTCATTTTATACGGCGGTTAAAAATCTTGGTGATGATGTGGAGTGGATATTTGATTCGTCAGCGGATATAGCTGTATCGGATGATTTTTTTGTTTATAAGGAAGATAAAAAGACAAAGAAGAGTTCCAGGGATGACAGGAAAACCGCTTTTTCCGGCAAGGTATATTGTGTATTGGCCAATAACCGCGCCCTTGAGGAAATGGTATCATTATGGAAGCAATTTGCCAAAAATCCCAATATGAGTTTCCCTAAAGGTAAAACTGGTTTTAAGGATGTTTTTAAGCAGCTGATCGATATCCACTTTTGGGGTTATAAAGAGCGTATCGAAGAAACCGGAATTTTAGAAGCCTGGCAGGATGATTTGCAGTTAGAGCCAGAATTAAGCACAGTAAAATGTGAAATTGAACTGTTTTACCGGAAATCAAAGGAAATCCAGACGCAACGCGAAGATAATTTGATTGCACTTATCCGTGAAGCAGGCGGCAGTATATTGGGACGCAGTGTGATTGACGGGATTCATTATCATGCACTATTGGCATCACTGCCGCGGCAAATCGTTGAGGACATTGTTGCCAGGCGTGAGGTAGCAGTTGCTGCCGCTGAACAAATTATGTTCTTTCAGGCTGTCGGACAAAGTGTGATTATCTCAGACGATAATATTAGAGACAGCACTCTGCAGGTTAACATGCCTGCCTCGATTAATGATGAACCGATGATTGCCTTATTTGACGGATTGCCTCAAGAAAACCATCCTTACCTGAACGGCTTATTGAACGTTGACGATCCTGACAATTTTGCTGCCCATTATACTGTATCGGCCCGAAAACACGGAACCTCTATGGCTTCGCTGATTGCCCATGGGGATCTGAATAATATACGTCATCAAGTTACCCATAAGATTTATGTTCGTCCCATTATGAAATCCGTTAATGCAGGCGGCGGAATTTGGGAAGAAATCCCCGGAGATATATTAATTGTAGATAAAATTCATGAAGCTGTACGTAGGCTTTTTGAACCACTTGCAGGGCGTGTCGCTCCCAGCGTGAGGGTTATCAATCTTTCCATCGGTTTTCCGAGCAAAATATTTGACAGATTGATGAGTCCTTTAGCTCGCCTGCTGGACTGGTTAAGCTATCAATACAGAGTCCTGTTTATCGTCAGCGCAGGAAATCATTTAGAGGACATCGATGTTTCAATGTCCTTTGCTGATTTTTCTGGCCTTTCAGAGGAAGAGCGGGATGCTGTTATCGTCCGGCATTTAAATGACAACGCTCGCATACACCGCTTGTTGGCACCGGCAGAAAGCGTCAATGCTTTAACTGTGGGCGCGGCCTTTGCTGATGAATCGTCTTTCACGCCGCCTGCCCGGCAAGTTCTTCCCTGCTCAGCCGGGATGGTCAGTCCCATCAGCGCCCTAGGCCGCGGTTTAAATAATTCAATTAAGCCTGACATCATTTTTGATGGGGGAAGAAATACCCTGCTTCAACCTCCCTTAGACGGAACAAAACTGCCGTGGCGGGGCTCGTTAACAAGAGCGCCGGGCACTGTTTCGGCAGCTCCCTTTAATATAGCAGGCGGCTCTGAAAAAATCATGTATTCCTATGGGACAAGCAATGCTGCCGCACTAACCTCTCATGAATCATCCCGCTGTTACGATACATTAGTGGATGTTTTTGATGGAGCGGGCGAATCATTGCCTCATGATTATGCCGCTTTGTTAATCAATGCCATGTTGGTGCATGGGGCGGAGTGGGGTGATTTATTTGAAAAATTCAATACGGCCCTCGGCGACCCTCCCAGGGCTACGGATTATATGTACAGATTTTTCGGATACGGAAAACCAAATATTGAAAAGGCAGTTGAGTGCGCCAAGAATCGTATCACATTGATCGGCTATGGCGAACTAAAGGATGGGCAGGCTCACCTTTTCGATTTACCGCTGCCATTCGAAGAATTCAGCCGCGAGAAAATATTGCGCCGCATGACGGCGACAATGGCGAGTTTTTGTCCAATCACGCCTGCGCGCCAGGCTTATCGTGCCGCCCAATTGTGGTTTTCGCTAGAAAGTGCCAAAAAGCACTTGATTGACAAACGCATTAATGCTGATTGGACAGCGGTAAGAAGAGGAAGTTTGCAGCATGAGATTTTTGAAAATGATCAGATCGTTGTTTGGGGCGATGAAGATAGAATTCAGCTTAAAGTGAATTGCGCCAATGCTGCTGATGATAATTTCACCGGTTCTGTTCCGTATGGATTGATGGTTTCCTTTGAAATTGACAATGCTGTTGATATTGATGTTTATACCCGAGTTGCGACAATGATTAGTCCGAAGGTTACTGCATAATTAAGCGTCAAGAAAGGAACGGAATGGTAAAAGCAAAAAAGAAGGGTGAAGAACAATCCGTCGAATTGACCCATACCCGGTTTGTCGGAATTTCCATCGGCAAAGGAGGCTGAACATGCCGCTACGGATTAGATTGTGCAAAGCACAAAATGGGGACTGCATTATTTTAGAATATGGCACGCAGTTGGAACATGCCATTTTAGTAGACGGTGGGATTGGGGCAAAATGTCAAAGACAGCTTCGGACATTCTTCCAACAGCGCATGAAGGAAAAAAGGAAGATTGATCTGCTAATTTTAACGCATGTTGATTCTGATCATATTTCAGGGATTCTGTCGCTTTTTTCGTGGGAATCATTTGATCCTTTGGGGATAAAAGAAATGTGGTTCAATTATAGAAACGGATTAATTGAGAAGTGGGAGGCAAAGGCTGAAGATCAAAATTGTACATACATAAGTATGAAGCAGGGAAACATGCTGAACCAGCTGTTACAGGAAAACTGTATCAAGTGGAAAAACAAAGTGTTATTTGGAGAAGCCTTTCAGAGCGAAAAGTTAATACTTCAGGTCTTATCTCCAGATTCAGAAATATGGGAAGAGTTTCTGAAAAAAGGGGAGGAAGAAACCCCAAAAAGCAGTAAAATTATCAGAAGCAACG
Source organism: Desulfosporosinus meridiei DSM 13257 (assembly GCF_000231385.2). Taxonomy (NCBI): domain Bacteria; kingdom Bacillati; phylum Bacillota; class Clostridia; order Eubacteriales; family Desulfitobacteriaceae; genus Desulfosporosinus; species Desulfosporosinus meridiei. The sequence goes on from NC_018515.1 coordinate 1,994,241, forward strand.
ATTATGCTCTGTCGGTGGAATATTTAGATGCATTAGATTTTAAAGGAAACGTTACGTTGGAAAATAAAAGCAGTATTGCTGTGTTGCTTGAATATGAGGGGGACAACGCTCTACTTCTTGGAGATGCATCGGCAGATACCATTGCGACGGCGTTAACGAAACGGGGATATAATAAAGCAAATCCGTTGGAAGCCGTTTGCTGTAAAATTGCTCATCATGCGAGTAAACATAACACGAGTGCAGAGTTGATCGAACTGATAAGATGTCATAACTATCTGATTAGTACAAATATGACTGCTTCTGGCAGACCAAGCAAGGAATGTCTTAGCCGAATTGTCTGTCATTCAGTGCCGCCGACTAATTTTTATTGCAATTATGAAATCAAAGCGGAACAGATTTTTTCAAGAGAGGAAATTGAAACATATCCGATTCGCTTTATCACCATGAAAGAAACAGGAATAGAACTAGGAGAGTTACGGAATGCTGGAAGAACAGATTGATGATTTGGTAGTTCAAATTGAATACGAAAGAAGAAAAGGATCGGGTGTGCTTTACCAACCGGATACAAAAGTATATTCCTACTTGATTACTGCCGCGCACTGTCTCTACGGAGATAAGTTGAAGGATCAGGAAATAGAGTTTTCAAATATCCGGGTTTATCGGCAGAAAACTGGAAAGATGGAAGAGGTAGCGGTTACAGTTTTGCAGGTGCTGCCTGTTTTGGAACGGGATTTGGTTCTACTGAAACTGAAATATCTTGCTGGAATTGCACCGTATGCAATCGAAACGGGAAGAAACGGCACAAGGGTGACAATGTTTGGATTTCCAAAAGCGTTTGAAGGGATAGAATGCCCTTATAAACGTTATAAATTAAACGGACTTCTAAATGAATGCCCTCAACCGGGCGTGATGCAGATTAATACAGAATCACCAATAGAAACAAATGAGACTGGGGCAGTTGATCTTATATCCGGAATGTCAGGAAGCGGTATTTTTGTTATAAAAGAGCCTGCTTTTTTGCTACTTGGAATCCTATCAGAGCTTTCTTCTAGAGATGGTGCATTCGCTGGATTGCTAGGAAACAGTGTTTTAGTTTTGCAAGAAAAATTAAAAGAAGGGGAGCTTTGTGGATTAAGAGTAGTATCAGGGCTAAAAGAAAAGCCACCAGAAAGCGGATTGTTTTCAATATCTTATACAATTTCAGATGAAATCATATCAAGTATTAAAGCTGTGGAATGTACGCTGACTTACCGTGAATGTGCCGAATGGATGGAACGGAAAGCAGTTTCCTGTATTCAGATTTTAGGAGAAGGAGGAACTGGAAAAACGTCGTTTCTGTTAAGACTTGCTGCATATCTGGAAGAGCAAGAAGGAAAAACTGCAATCTATATCCGGTTAAACGACTTGAACGATTTGCAACCAGATGAAAAAGAAACGTTTTTAGAAACCGAAATTAGGCGGCAGAACGCAGATAATCTATTGGAAGATAAGAGCATTTTTCTGCTGCTGGACGGGTTTAACGAAGTAAAAAATGAAGAAAAGCTGGGACTTTCCAATCAAATGAAAAAACTCCTAATTCCGGGAAAGGTGAAAATGATCCTGGCATCGAGACGAAAAATAGACGGCACGGTGGGAATTTACGGAATCAGCACCTTTACAATGGAGCATCTGCGAGAGGAACAAATAGAGAATTATTTAAAACGTCAGAATATTGAAGGAAAACAGGCAGAACCGTTTTGGGATCTGTTGAGAAACCCGATGATGCTGACCGTTTATACCAAAACTTGTGAAGAGTTAAATCATCATCAAGATATAGAGTATTTCAGATTTAATGAGGATTATCAGACCAAAGCCGAATTGATGAGCAACTATCTCGAAAGTCTTGCAGCAAAGCGTTTTAATCAAGTGATGGGGGGAACAGAAAGACAAAAAGAATTGACACAAGTGCTTTATGTAATTCACTTTGTTCTACCTTATCTCGCATACCGGATGGAGAGTCGAAACGAATTTGCAGTAGGATCAGACAAGGTTTATCAGGAAATCGAACAGTTGTTAATTTCTGAACATACAAACTCTCTTTATTTAAAAAACTGGTTTGGAAGGCGGGGGATTTCTGATGTTCAGTACTTAAACAGGCTGGATACCGTTGAGATCATTGAGTACCTTAAGAATTTTCCAACCGTGTTTTGTCAAGAAAAAAGCTGGCATTATACGCACCATCATTTTCGCGATGAGTTGTCGGCGCAGTTTTTGATCTCAGAGTGTGAAAAGGGAGTTTGGAAAAATGAGATTCCGCAGGTGCTTCATCATGTGTGGAGGGAAGAAATCATAGAGTTTGTCGGAGAATTATTGGGTGTGTATAGGAAGGATTGTGCAGGAAGAATGGAGGATGTCCTCCATCAGATACTCAATCTGCTACGGGGAAAATCAGCTGAAGAAATCAGGATACCGCTCTACAACATTCTCCAGGTCTGGAAGAGTGCTAAGGGAAATTTGGCGGGGGAAAATTTCAACGGTCTGGATTTAAAGGGGCAGATTTTAGAACCCTATTTAAACGGTAATGGAGGTATCCTCAAAACCGATTTTACGGATACAGTAGTCTATCCTGAAAACCTGCTTCCAGTCGGCCATAAAGGAGTGGTGTGTCAAGTCTGTTATTCGTCTGATGGACGATTGTTAGCAACTCTAGGGGATGAAGGAGATGTTTGTCTGTGGGATGCATCGATCGGTCAGTTGATCCGCAGAATGAAAATGGAACGACATTCGTTTGGATCTGGATTAGAATTTTCTGGAGATTGTCAGCTTCTGGCAGCCGCGTCTTTTGAAAATACCGTTGTCTGGGAGGTTGAAAGTGGAGAGCGGAAGTATTGTTTTGAAGGACATAACGGGTACATAGTAAGTCATATTGCGTTTCATCCGTCAGGAATGGAACTAGCTTCTGGTGGGCAAGATGGAAGAATTTGTGTTTGGGACATCAGGACTGGAATACAATGTTTATGTCTGGAAAACAGAGATCAAGAGTATATGGAGTATCATGGAAGAAATGAAATGTCTTTTTGTTATTCACCCGATGGAACATATCTGGCGGCAGGGTTTGAAAATGGCACGATGCAAGTATGGGAAGCACAGACCGGGCGTGAGGTTTACAATATCAAAGCACATCAGGGCGAAATACGGGACATCAAATTCAGTCCTGACGGTAAATATTTGGGAACTGCTAGCAGAGATAAGACTGCGGCAATCTGGGATGCTGGAACTGGCAGCAGAGTATCAAAATTAAAGGAACATTCGAGAGATCTTTTTGAACTGGATTTTAGTCCTGATAGTTCAAAAGTGGCGACGGCAGCTATGGACAATAGCGCTTGCATCTATGACGTAAAGACTGGAAAGTGTTTGAACTATTTGACGGGACATCATGACTTTGTTCAGCGAGTCAGATTTCATCCGGGAGGAGAATATCTGGCCACTGCTGCTTGCGATGGAACCTCTATTATCTGGGAAACCGATACTGGAAGAATACGGCATATGCTAAAAAAACATCGCGACATCGTAAGTTCAATTTCTTTCAGCTCGGACGGACGGTATCTTGCGACCTCTTCAGTGGATGAAAATGTTTATATCTGGAATACGGCGTCAGGAAAAATCTTGTATTCTTTGAAAAACAACGGAAAACGGATAGGTGAGTTTTGGATGGCATCAGAAACCAAATTGTTCACGATGGATTATCCGGAAAATAATGCAAGAATATGGGATGTTTGTTCTGGAAAGATTCTCTGGGAAAAAGAAAATACCGACGATAGGTCTAACTTCCATCCCAAAGGAACACAATTTTTAGACTGGGTTGAATACAAGCGGTTTGAGGTCTGGGATATCAGAAAGAATACGCTGCTTTGGGAGAAAAGTTCAGAGGATGGAATTAAAAAACTTTTGTACAGTCCGAATGGAGAACATGTCATCTGTGTGTTGAAAGATGGAACGACAGAAATTTTTGATTCCAAAGATGGCAGTGCAAGGGCGGTATTGAGTGAAAAAATAGATCATGTTACGTTTCGGTCAGATGGGGCGTATCTTGTCGGAGAGACGAAAAACGAGATATTTATCTGGGACTGTGAGTATTGGGAGCTGGTTGCAGCATATCAAAAAAGTGAGGAAAGGTTTTCATCACCTCGGTTTGTGTATGATGATCATTTTTTAGCGGTAGATGAATGGAACTACGGAATTTATTTTTTAGACTTGGAGTCTGACCGAGTTGTAAGAGCAAAAAGTAAGGAAAGAGAGCAGATCTTATCGCAGAAGGAGGATTTCTTTGTAACGATTTCTGAACAAAACGACTTAAAAACGTGGAACTATGAAACTGGAGAAGTGAAACAAAGCATCAAACTGCCTTCCGGTGAGATTAAAAAACTGACCTGCCATCTGCAATGCGGACTGGCAGCTGCGCTGTTTCGGAACGGTGAAATTGTGATAGTACATATCCCATCCGAACAGATTCTTGCACAGATTTCGGCAATAGATGAAAATATTTGGAATCTAAAGTTTTCACTGGACGGGACAAAATTGTTTGTAACGTCGGGGCCAATCTTATACGGTCTGGAATGGAAAACAAAGCAATGGAAAACTGTAATCGATCAGAGATATGAAGAACGACTGAAAGGGTGTAACTTGCAGAATGCCCGGTTTGATGAGGCATTGGCACTGACAGATATTGCATTATTGAAAAGATACTAATATCTGAATGACGTGATGAAAAAAGGCTGTCCTAGAAATTGATTTGTTAATACTTGACTTCCATTAGGCAGTAATATCAAGCACTCAACTAACCAATTGTTAGGTGATGGTAAAAAAATATTTGATCTGTTCGGTGATACTTAAGTTCAGGATATTCGCTAATTGTTATGAAACGGAAATTAGGAGCTAACCCAAAGTGGCATGTTTAATTCTAATTCAATATCATAAATGCTGGTATTCAGTTGAAATCAAGCCAAAAATAAATGAGGTAGCGGATCTTTTTAATGTTTCAAGGTTATCATTTGTGGAGACTACTCTTTGCATACGGAGCATAGCTCTATTGGTGGAGTATTGTGTATATATTTAAATGTCATTCCAATTATGAGACAAACAAGAAAGGAATACCAAAGCCGTGGTATTTCAAAGAGTAGCGGTTGAGTTTGTAGATGGAGATAACTCGAGGCTCTTTTGCCTCGAAGGAAATTGAAATCCAACCACCTTTTTCAAATTACTCAATTTTGACGGTTTTTTAGATATTCATAAGACTTTCGAAGATAAGTAAAAACTTTCCGGATGTAGTTCTTCTAATTGAAAATAGAAGCGGGACTCAGGTGGAGATTTTAGCATATCATATCCAGCATTGATCAACTAAAGGAGCTCTTATGGGCTATAGAACAATGCAATTTTACTTAAGAATCATAATGGACATTCCACAACCTTTTTACAACTCATCAAATTAGAAAACCAAGCAGGGGGTTAATGACAACTCTCTTTAAAGAGATTAAAATTATAAGGAATAACATCTTAGGGATTCGTCGGTGGGGAAAGTGTTCTACCAAACCATTTTGTCCAAAAGTTGACGGTGTAATATGACCTTAATTTGACGAAATACTTGTCCAAAGCCATGTTTATGCGCTTGTTGGCATATAATTTGACAAACTAAAATATCCCACGTTTTCACGTTTTCACGTTTTGGGACAAAAATGGCGTTGACGGACTGATTTGGCCATTTTGCTATACAATTCGGACATTGACGGTCGTCTTGCCGCAAGGAGCTATAGTCCCAAAACACAGCTATAACACATGCCACTATTCGGCGGAAAACTTTGAAGTTGTCATTTATTGTCGTTCCGCGTCGGGTCCAGGAACCTTTGCGGCGCGACAAGTTCAGCCGAGTAGTGTTAGGGTTACATACTTATTTTGCAAGTGTAAACCAAGAGTTTTTGAGACCAAATATTGGTTGAGGGTTGACCTGAACATATGTTTGGTCTAATAATATGTTGTGACATTAATTGACAAAAAGTTGTTTATAAATCGTATATTAAAAAATGCTTAGAGCCAAACGGTATAGAGAAGAGCTTTGCTTACTTTGAATTTAACAAATGTATGAATTTCTTGGATTAAATCGATTACGAAAATTAATATCGTGTTATAGAGATATTGAATAAGGGAAGGGCGAGGTAAATTATATATGCTCTTTATTAAATCAGATCTCGGTGCACAATCAGCTTGGAAGGGTTATTCGTCTCAGACCCTATATATTGCTTCAAGGATAATGGAGGATACAGCCAATGACGAGTACTATCCGGAACACCTTGAAGATCTGTTGATTAAACGTGATGGACAAGTTGTTGAAGCTGTACAGGTGAAAAACCTATCCGACCCTCTTGCTATCTCTGATTTAGCTTCAACCAAGGAGTCCAGGAGTGGAGAAGGTTTTTTTAAGAGGACATCAAGTTTACGCAATTCCGAACGTATGCTTCAAACACTACGAATTGTATATTTCGGGGAATTGGGACAGGAGTTGCAGGAACTTTCTAATGGGGATATTTTAACTCATAATAAAATCAAAGATAAACTCATAAACAAACATGGACTATCAAATGAGGATGCTTTATGGATTTTAGCCAAAATCCGTTTTCAAAAGGCTGATATTCAATTGTTGGAAGAACAAATACTTAGCCAGCTTCAATCTTATGTTCCCACGATGGCAGCTCCGGAACTGGCCCGCACTCTTTTAATTCAATATATCTCCGATCTGTCTAAAACCAAAGGTTATACCTCGTTGGCCCTGTGGAAGGAAAAAATATATAAAATCGGTACGGATATAGCTGCCATGGACGGATATTACAAAGAATATCAAAAATCCCTAATCCGGCTGTGCGACATGATCTCGGAAAAGCCACTGGAGATACTTAAGCAAGAATTTTCACAGGGTATTTCTACCCATCCTGCGCATATTCGGAATAATTTAGACTTTGTTCGTAAAGAATGGCTAGACAAACTCGACGCGGCACTGAGCAATTATAAAGCCGTAATTATCAAAGGGGTGTCTGGGCAGGGAAAAACCGCCTTATGTCATAGATTTCTTTTGAATAAGTATCCTGAACAGCTTGTGTTTTGCATCAGACATGTACAGTCGCCTCGCCAGGCTGAAAATCTGGTAAGTGCCATGCAAGGCATTCTTAAACATGCCCGGGATATTATTTTATATATTGATGTCAATCCGGGAGAGGTCAATTGGACCCTATTGCTTCAGGAACTGCAGGCGAGAGGGGTTTCGGTTCCGGTCTTGGTATCCATCCGGGAAGAAGATTTTAAATTAGCTAAAGCGGATGAAAGCGTTATCTCAATCGATGTGATCGAATTGCATTTTTCCAAGATAGAGGCGGAAAATATTTTTACGGCTTTTACATTGGAGAACCCGCATCCGATTTTCCGAAGCTTTGAGGAAACATGGCGGCAGTTTGGGGAAGAAGGTCCGTTCTTAGAATTTATTTATCTTCTCAACAATAATCAGACCTTGCGGCAGCGGCTGCTTATACAGATAGAACGCTTAATCAGCGAGAAGAATCCTGACTCCTGGCTTATGCTCCTGAATTTGGTTTGTTATGCCGGGAAGATAGGTTGTCCTGTTCTACATGAGGATGTTAAACGTGAATCTAACTGCGACACGGCCATTGCCGCTTTGGATAGAATGAGTAAGGAATATTTACTAAAAAGTTCCGATGACGGCCGATTTATTGAAGCGCTTCATCCTTTACGGGCGGCTATTCTTTACAATATCCTTCAGGAGAAAATTGCTTATAGTCCTGCCGAGCTGCTTATTACAGCGATAAAATGTGTCGAAGGCCACTATCCACAAATCATGTTAATGGATTATTTTACACATAATCCATTTAATCCGTCAGTAATAAGTGCGCTTACTGCTGTTTCATGCCGTGACTGGACTATGTACGCTTGTATACTGAAGACAATGCTTTGGCTTGACGTAAAATTGTATGCCGAACGCAATCAAGAGGTATATGACCAGCTTATCGCTGAAAAGGGCAATGGCTGGCTCGTTTTTTCACCCCTTGATATTTCCGGTCAATTTAGGCCAAATATATTTATCGCAGAAGGCATGGCGGATAATTTCCCTGAAAAGGCGGAAGCGATACGAAACAATATCGAATGGATGAAAAATTCACTGACCAGTACGGTTATTACTTATGAGACAGTAGATCTTTGGGTGAAAAATGCGAACGTCCCGCTCAACGCGCCTAAAGCGGATGCTGAATGCTCTGATTTTGGTTACGCTTTATTTTGGTTAGCCAAAAGAGGACAAATAATTCAATTGCCATTTCCACATGAGATACTCCAAGAAACGGCTAAAGACGGTGACATCCAGGCTAAGGCGGATATGGCGGCCGGCCTTTATTTTCAGGAGAAACAGGATGATTATGCGCTTTGCGTAGCGATTTTAAGAGCCCGTATTATACAACACTTTCGTGTAATTAAAATGACAGTCATGAAATCGGAAGTATGCTATGAGTTTGTCCCGCCATACTTTGCTGATGATGAGAATAGTCATTTGCCCAAGAATTTCAATCATTACTGGGTCATGAATATGGTGGATATCTTAAGCAAGCTATATCCGGATAAAGAATTTATCGGCGCCAAACTGATTGGGGTTGATTTGTTTCGTGATTTAGGGATACAAACAATGGATTATCAGAAACGAATTAATCGATCCGATTTACCGTATGAGTGGATAACAGAAATAAATTCTTGGTTTATAACTCGTATAAATTACGGAAAAAGACCTGCAGACTGGAAAGAATATGTTAAGCGGGTAGACACCATACGCCGGAATGCTTTGGATTTGATTTATATTGTTATTGAAACACTAGATTACCTCTATAAAAAATGTTCTATTGATCAAGCACGAATTGATAAATTGCTAAAAGCAATCGACCTATTTAAAAGCCTTATACACGATGAATTCCTTCTTCCTAAAAATGCAGTTGATTCCTATTGTTTGTATCGAGAGGGTATGTCTTCAAGCGATAATGAAAATGAAAAAAATAAGTTGATGAAAACAAAGCGAGCCCCTGTCTTTTCTGGATTTTCTTTGCATTTTTATCAGGATCTTAGAAAGAATTTTCATGATGTATATCAAAGTTTAGATAATTTCATAAATAATGGCTTTCCAAATATACTGGCTTCACGAATTAAAAGAGAAGAAATTGATCAATCGAAAAATCCAAGGCTCACACTTATTAACTTGTGCGATGCTTCTAAAGCGCTTTTGCGAATGCAGCAAGAATTTAACAGACTATTTTTTACCTATGTGGCAAAAGACTATCCTGCATTCGAACAAAATGAACAAGAAGAAATGCTTACGCTGCTGAATCTATGGCATCATGTATTAAGCAATCCACCCCGTGGATTTACACTGAGATATGAAGCCAGACAATATTACCGGAAAACAGGTAAGTTTGTTAAAGACGGCTTTGAAAAAGCTGTCTCCGCAACAGGAAGAGTTGTTATTATGGATAAATCAGCGGTTGAAGACAAAAAAACGGTATATTTGTTACAGGATTACGATCCTTTTCAGCAAATACCAATTGAAAACATGCTTAAGGATATATACTTAAATTTACGCAAGCAATGGAAAGACGCCGCAGAATTTCAGAGTATGCGATGGTACTTGGAGACCCAGTGGCCCAAGATGGTTTTCGTACCCTTGTACCAAGGATTGCCTATATTTGGCGGGTTCCAAATGCCCTTGTATAAAATTTTGGATACTGATGAGGATCAGCTTGTCACCTCTTTATTTGCGGCAGAAATTCCGGTGGAAATTTTTAATCAATTGGATATTGAGTATTTTAGAATAGAAACCTGGCAAAAGGCTGTCGGCAATATGGGGAAATTAAGACTGTTACTCATTCAGTATAACGATGTAGTAAAGCATATATCAGGTGAATCTGATGTTTGTGAACAAGGTCTTGTGATTTATTTGCAGGCATTGTTCAACGATATTGCCGAAACTATGATGAATATCATAAAGCTTATTGAACCGGGAACCAATATTCTAGCCAGTACAGGAGATGCTGACGTAGAGGAACTCTTTGCTCTCATGACTGCCCCTTTGAAAAAGGCTGAAGACATTGAAGACATCGTGAAGTCGCTTTGTCCCTTTGATGAATTGCCGGAGCAACTAAATAATGCGGTGCTTGCCATGGTGCTCTTAACGCCTTGGCTCATAAAGAACCGAAAAGCTTCTACACATAAAGATTTCTATTAAGCCAGGAGTTCTTAGACTTATTAAAACTTGAAATACCTTGAGTATGAGGTTTTTAGAAGGAACAAGACCGTCTATTTGAATCGGATTTTGACAAGTTTATCAAGCAAACCCTGGGGCCTGACCCAGGGGACTCCGGTACATAAGATGTTCCATGGACCAAGAGGATCAGACCTTCTCTGAGTTTGATAAGCAAAGGGGTGAAATCGGTGCAGATTTATCCAATACTATTAGGTTACGTGAAAAGCGAACAGCGCAGCGGAAAAGCGGTAATGAAACTTGAAGATATGATCAGTTTCATTAAACAGAATCATCCGGAGTTTAAAATAAAAATAGATCAACCGGATGGGTACAGGGAATTGTATGATGCCATTAACCGGTTAATTAATGAAGATATCCTCAAAAAGATGAGCCCCCGTAAAACTACGGTCGAGCAGCCTCCTTTGGCACTGAAATACAGAATTTGCAAAGAGGATGATGAAGATTCAACTGGGTTAAAAAAGGAAATTCTCAAGTTAAATCGTGCTTTCAGTTTAGAGTATTATCTCTCTAACCCCAAACAGTATCTTCAAGATAAACAGTATATTCAAATCCTTGGGGATTATCTTCATCAAGAAGAGAAACCTCTATTAAGCATTAATGAACTATCTTATCAGCTTTTTAATGACGAAAAGTTCTTTAAAGGAACAGATGAATCGCATGGGGAAGCAATATTAAGAAACTTAGGTCTTACTTACGCCGATTTGAATTGTTACTATGCCTATGAGCCCTTTATTTATCATCTTTTTTCACAAACCAACCAGACAAGAAAAACCGGACTGATTATCGAAAATAAAGACACATACTGGTCATTCGTCCAGTTGTTGTCTAACCACGCGGTATCCTTAGATATTGATTTTTTGATTTACGGTGAGGGTAAAAAAATTATCAGCAGCTTGCGCTATCTGGAATTTTTAAAGATTGATTTAGATTACCTTTGGTATTTTGGCGACATTGACCGAGAGGGGGTCCATATCTACTTTAATTTAAGGGAAGCTTATCCACGGCTTAATATCAAACCCTTTATTTCAGGCTACGAGAAGCTGGTCAATCATACTTTTGATAGAATATTGAATAGGACGCCTAAAGCACAGGCTTACAGAAAAGAGGATGCCAAAGACTTTTGTGACCATTTTTCGTCTCTTTACAGGGACAGAATTCGGAATGTTTTGGATAAAGGTCTCTATATCCCCCAGGAAGGGTTATCTCTCGCCGGTTTGATTCAGGAGTATGCCTATGTTTGATCTGATGGAGCATCTCAAAGATCTGGATACCCGAATCGATAATATTAAGAGCTATAACGCCTTTTTTGCAATTGCAAATTCGATCAGCAAGGACAAATGTCCTTATGATCCTTATGTAATGGTTTTCGGGTTACTCACTTTTTTATTCTATGAAGGAAAACTGGCTCTGAAAAAAATTGATGTTAGCAGTATTATTGATTTTTACAGGAAACTTATCGCTGAAACCATGGATGCTGAGCTAAGCCTTGACGATGCCCGGGACTTGACCTATTACCTCTTAGAAAAAATGCAAAACAAAGGCTCGGGATTTGATCTGAAGTTTTATAGCCTTAAATATAAAAGTGAACGAGAAAAGAAAACTAAGTTAATCGATATGAAACTGGATGAAAAAGCGGATAAAATTTATTACTATATCACCAATGAGGGATTAGATTTCTATTTAAAGACCAAAGAGTTTATTGATGAAAGCCAGGTAACCACCAGTCTATTGATCTTCCGAGCGCAAATCAGAAGCGGCTCGTTCGGTAATGCGCTTGAGACGGTCAGAGAACTTAAAATCCGCGTCCATCGCCGCCTTGACCAAAAGAATGAACTGTTGGATCTGCTTTTATATGGCCAAGGGGAAGAGAGCGAGAAGTACAGGAAGTATCATAACGAAGTCAGTCTTTTGTTTGATGAGGAAGCGGCGCTTTTTAATGATGTCAGTGAGCTGTTAACGAAAGTTCGGGAAGAGTATCTGGATAAAATAAACAAAAAAATGCTGACCAGAAAAGATGAGGATTCCCTGACAACACTGACGAAAATTGACCAGGAAATGAAAGAAACCGTATTTCTTCATAAAACATTGCTTAACGAAGCTGCAAGCCTTCCACGCGAAAAGGAAAGAATCCGTTTAATGCGTCTGAACTCCGCCTTTTCAGTCCGCTTTGGCTTTGAGCAAGAACTGGAAAAGCTGATCTCCCAAAACACTAATCCTGAAGGGCTGAAGTTCTTTTTTGAACCGCTGCTTATGCCCAATGTAAAAAAAACATTTAATATCCTCAAAGTTTTTGCCTCTCAGAAAGTTACAGCCGCCACAGAGGACGCTGATGATGAAATCGAAGACCTTGAAGAAAAACCCTATACAGAAAAATTTGATGATGTGGTCAATGCGAGAGTAGGAAGCAACTTTACGTTCTATGTGATGTCGCTTCTGAACCTTCTTGCAGAAACCTCTCACTTCGATTTAAACGACTGGGCGTTAAACCTGCATGAAATTCAGGGACCGGAAGCTGTGAAAAACGCGGACTTTATATCTTTTATCATTCAGCTTAACCAGTTCGAAAAACAAGGAAAAGAACGCGTCATTAATTTAAATGCTGTCAGGCTTAAGTCTAAAAGCGAAACCATTGAGGAGAAGTTTGACAACGCTTACCTAGAATCCCTGCTGAGTCAACTTGCCCCCCGAAGCTTGGCAGAGATCCGGATCCTGCCCGAGCCTGAGAATGATATTGAGTTGGGATATGGCATCAAGGTCACGAATCTGCTGTTTAGAGGTGTAAGCAATGATTACGAATAAAGCGACGCTCGAAAAGGCCCTGGAACTGCTCAAAACCTTGCTGACCAAGCAGGAAATCAGCAGGGAAGACGACAGGGATTTGTATGAGGATTATCTTTATAACAGCGAAGTTGAAGAAATTCTGAATTTAGTGGCCGAAAAACTGGAGCTAGATATCTATAGCTACAACGAAAAAATATTCCTGACACCCGGGATAAACAATAAATTATTTGGCTATACCCATGAAGACTTAAGAAAAGCGCTTCCTTATGTGACGCGGAATTCGGAACTTTTTATGGCCTATTTCATTATTCTGGTCGTCATTACCTTATTTTACAAACAATCCGGCGCGGACACCAACAGAGGATACGTCAATATGACCGAAATTGTGGAATCCACAACCCAAAAATTAGACGCCCTGGTTGAAGTGGAAAATTTAGAGGCTGTCAGCTCGGAGTATTCTTTTAACTTTGCCGATATTGCCAAACTTTGGGAGAACAAGTCTTTTGCCAAACAGACCAGGTTCGGGGAAATCAGCAATCTCGCTTCCACCACTAAAATGGGATTTGTCCATGGAGTCTGTAATTTTCTCCAGGGTCATAAGCTCATCAAAGTAGTTGATGAGCAGGGCCTGATCGTGCCAACCAACCGCTTTAAGGGGATCATCTATAACTTCTTTGAAGATAAAGAGAACAAATCCAAATTATTAACCTTCGTTGAAAACCTGGGACTGGTCAATAGGGAAGGGGAATAAGATGACACAGATTAACAGAATGAGGGTCGTCAATGTTGCGTTCAACGGGAACAGGTCTCATTTTAAAGACTTCAGGTTAAGTTATTTCGGAAAGTCAGGGACCTATGATTTATATAACGGCGGCGGAAAATCGGTATTGCTGCTGATGCTTCTGCAACCGACCCGCCCAGGCTCAACCCTCGACAAAGAACAGCCCTTGCGCAATATATTTATCAATACCGGTTCCAACCACACTTCTCACTCCCTGATTGAATGGGTCCTTGATGAAGGAAGCGCTTATAAATATCTTCTGACCGGTTTTTGCATCCGGGCGACCAAAGACACTAGCGGTAATTCTGCAGATCATGAAGATCCCAGCAGTGATATCGTTGGTGTGGATTATTTTAATTACTATCACCTTTACAATAATCCGAATGAATTTGATATTAATAACATTGAACTTGTCAGGGAAGCAGAGAATAAAACCACCTATATCGGCTTTGATTCTCTCAGAGATCTACTGGAAGAAAAACAGAAAACCAAAAACATCGACATTTACCCCATGAGAAAAACAAAGGACTACAAAAGATTCCTGCGCCACTATGGCATTTATGAAGCCGAGTGGAAAATGATCATGGACCTGAATCAGGATGAAAATTTTGTAGCCCGATATTTCCGTTCCAACAATACCTCGAGAAAACTGATCGAAAACCTGCTCATTATGTTTATCGAAAATATGGAACACAATACCCTTCAAAATGTTAGGGATTCTCAAACCTCCGGCATGCTGCTGGCCAAAGGGCTGATAGAAATCCGGGAAAATTTAGAACGACTGCATAAAGACAAACTGCAAATCAACGACTTTAAAAAGATTCGGGGTTATTATGAACAAGTAAAAGATCTGACTAAGACCTTAAGCCAGGACTTTGCGGATTATGAAGCGCTGCAAAAACAGTTTGTGATGGTAGCCAATAAGATCAACAGTGTTATTGATGAACTGGAATTGGAGGCCTCCCTTATTGGCCTGGATATTTCCGAAACTGACCAAAAACTACAAGCGCTTTATTATAAAAAAGACTGCTTGGAAGTGCAGGCCAAAGGATTGGCAAAAGAAAAGGTGGATTTTGAGATCAGTTTGCTTCTTGACGTTATAGAAGATTTCAAGAGAAAGATCGAAGATGCGGAACAGAAAATAAACGAGTCAATGGCTCAGAATAGTTATTGTGATTACAAAGATGTGGAAAGTGACATTGCAGTCGCGGAAACTGATCTGGAAAACTTAACGAAATCTGGGGAGGAAATCGATCAGGAGTGGAATAGTGCCGGCTATAACTATAAAAGAGAAGTTGAAAAACAAATCCAGGCCTTTAGCCTGAACCTAGAGGACGAAAACCATCAATTGAGTTCTCTGCTAAAAAAAGAAAAGGGCTTACGGGATGAGAAAGGGGGTCTTGCAGAATCACGAGCCAAAATAAGCAGTGATATCGAGAATAAGGAGTCGCAGTTGGAAGACATAAATAAAGAGCTGGCCAAAATAACGGCCTTTCTTAACGAAAGCGGCCGGATAAGTCAATTATTGCAGCCTTCGGAAGGAATCCGCAAACTATCTGGGGAAATCACGGACTGCCAGTTTGCACTAACAACAGCTGCGGACAATATCAGTGATTTTAACCTGGAGCTGGAAAAAATCAAAGACCTTTTGACAGAATCAAAGCACCAAGTCGCAATGATTGATCTTGAAATAGTCCCTTTTCAGAAGAAATTTGACGAGATTATCCAAAAAACCTCAGCGTATCAAGGAATAGCGCTGACGCATAGTTTTAAAGGAGAGCCTCCGGATCTTCAGCCTCTTCTTGAAAGAAACAAGGCAGAATTGGAAAGTCGAAAATATGATTTGAAAGCGCAAATAGAAATAACGGCTCAAAAACAGCACTTGTTAGCGGAGAAAGGTTACTATGTTCCCAACCAGGAAGTGATTCGTTTACAGGAGTATGTAAAGGCTAAATTGGGAGATGCCTTTCTGGGAGCCGAATGGCTGAGTGATGTGGAAGATAAAGAAGAACTTTTGCAGCAAAATCCGCTGCTTCCTTATTCGGTATTAGTCACGAATAAGGTATTTGAAAAGCTTAAGACAAACCTCGCAACCTATGGTGAGAGATTCGGAGATTATGCTATCCCTATCCAAAACCTTGATGCTGTAAGAAAAGGACAGGTCTCACCAAATGGAAACATGATTTTTAGTTCCGGGCGGACCGAACTCTACACGGATAAAAGCAAATTTACAGCTTATACCCATTCTTTAGCCCAGGAACAGGCTAAATTGGAACAAGAATTAAAAACAATCGTCGGTGATATTTCCATTCTTAAGGCTAGCCTGAAGTTTTTAGAAACCTATATTCCTCTGTTGAATCAAAAAGAGGAACTTGAAACTATATTAACAGCAAAAGAAGAGGAAAAGGAGCGGGTTGAGGCTTCGATCAAAGAGAACTCATGGCGGATGAAAGACCAAGAAAGGCTGCTTGGAAGAGAACAGAGAACCGAAAAGAAGTTGGAAGCCGATCTGGACCATCTTTTGAAAGTGATCCGGCGATTGGAAACTTATCAAGAAAAAGATGAACAGGCTTCCTTACTCCAGAAGGATATTAAATCTTTACGAGACCGGTTGTCAGACATTAATCAGGATATAGAATGGAAAGATCATGAGATAAATGAAATTGCCGCCAAAATAGAAACGAGCAGGCAGGCACTGCAGGATATACATCTTCAGTGGACTTTGTCGAGTTTGGAGCAGAAATCTTTGGCGCATTTTGAGTCTGGAATTTTCCTGGATTACGGATATGAGCAGGCCAAAAGCAGATTTGAAAGCCTAAATGCCAGAAAAAGCGGAATGGTTCAGCAGAGGGAAACTATCGAAAAAAAATTAAAGATTTGCCGGGGCAGAAAAGAAAACTTTGAAGATACGCTTCGAAATTTTGGCTTTGAAGCCGGCTATTTTCGTGGGCTTGAAGATGCCGGCCATCCTGTTAAGCGGATCAGTAACGAATCTATGGCTTTGCTCAAAAAACAAAAAGATGATCTTAACAGGGAGTTAAAGAAACAGGATAAATCTCAAAAGGAACTGGAAAAGAAAAGCATTGCGCTTGAGACCTCAATCAATGAAAAAATGGAGAGAATTTATGCATCCTACCGCCGAGCGTTTGAACCGGATGAGTCTCTGGGCCTAGAAGAAGAGATTGATCTAAAAATCAAAGAAACTCAAAATGCCATTGATGGGAATGAAATTCGAAAAAAAGAGTGTGTAACAAAGCAAAACTTGGCTATAGAAAAAAAGAATCGCCATCAGCAAGAATTCTTCAAATTCTCTGTACCAATTAGGGAATTTGGAATCGTAACCGATGAAATAGCCTCTGAGATTTTGGATTTTGAAGAACTGAACGGTCAGTATATTGGCAATAAAGATCGCATTAAACGCCATGGCGATCTGCTCATTACCAAGATTAAGATATTTATTGAAGATGCCAAAAATATGTCAGTCCAATATGCCGAGCCCCTCCAAAAGTTCAGGTTTCCCGGAAAACTGTCGGAGTCAGAGAAACAACTTGAGGAAATCGATTATTGTGTTGGGATTATCAGTGATAAAATCAGCGAAATTGATGAAGAGATAAGCACCTTGAAGGGGTATAAGGAAAACCATGTTAATCTGTGTTTGCAAAGAGCAGAGGAAATTATCCTTGAGTTAAAGAAAATCAATACCCTGCCCGCTATTCAAATCAATGGCCAGCTTGAGAACATGGTGAAAATTGAGTTTAAAGATTTTTCCGAAGAGGACAAGCGGGGGAGAATGGGTGAATATATCACAACCCTTGCGCAGCAGGAGTTTGAGATCAAAGCTTTAAGCCAGAAATTAGCGGCTAAATATCTTGTCGATCGGATTACGGATCTGGACCGGGCGAAGGTTAAACTTTTTAAAGTGGAAGCGGACTCAGAAGAATCCCGGTATCTCGAGTGGAAGAATGCCGTAGGTTCAACCGGTCAAAAATCCTCCTTATATATTGTCTTTTTGATTTCTTTGATTTCATTTATCCGGCTTATTGGAAACCAGGCCGATTTTGGGAAATCGAGCAAAGTTCTCTTTCTGGATAATCCTTTTGCAACGTTTGCCTCACCTTATCTTTGGGATCCCATCTTTAAAATACTTAAAGAAAACAATGTTCAGTTAATTGCTTTCGCGCATCAGATCAACAGCCGAATTGTCTCCGGTTTTGACATTAACTATATCCTGGGAGAAGAAATAGCGGCCAACAGGAAGAAAATAATCGTTAAAGAAGTTAAAACCGAGGTTGACATGCAACAAATGGACTTTGAAAGACTAAACTATGTACAAGAAACCTTTTATTAAAGAGATTGGTCAATAGAGCTCGGCTTGGTCTGAGGTCAATCATGTTTCGTAGTTTGCCAAACATTCAAATATGCAGAAGGAGACTGCCGTCAGCTGGGATGCCGCCGGAAGTCTCTTCTTTTAGTTGAGCACTTAGCCTTGGAGAGAGGCCCAAAGCTCATTGCTTGTACCAAGAATCTTACGCGCGTAAGATTCTTGGTACAAGCCCGGGAGCTGGCTCCCAACCATCCGACACCCGCTATCAAGAAGTAAAATAGTATTTTTCGCATATCAGCTATTACAAAACCTATATTACATCTTGTGAGTAGTTTTAGGCTACTATTGTAATAGCAGATAAAATGCACAGTTGTGATCCAATTGTAGGTCTTCCGCTCATCAAGGGGAAGTGGAACCGCGTATTAGCTTAAGTTTGAAAGGAGTTAAAACATGACAAAGCAGATTAAACACGAACAGATTGCGCATATTATCACAAAACAAAACAGCCTAGAGCAAGCAATGCTGGCGGAATTCGCAGCAGGCACTTATACCATTGCTAACCCTCTGGTTAAATTAAATCCCTATGGGGTTTGTCCTTTAACGGCTATGGTCTTATTTGAAACTCCGGTCATGACGGAAGCGACTATCGTTGTTAAAGGAAAAGAACACCCTGGAGATATTCGCCATACCTTCCCTGCCGGCACTAAGCATATCCTGCCTGTGTATGGCCTTTATGCTGATTATGAAAATACCGTTGAAATTGTCATGGCCAATGGTCAGAAAAACACAATTCATATTCAAACAGCTCCTATCCACCCCGATGTACCCTTACCAACCTCGATTAAGACAACACCTGAGTATATGGGACATAATCTGATGTTCCTGACAGCTGCTATGCGATCGATGCCTGTAGGCTATGACTATGCAGGGGATGTTCGCTGGTATTCTAATGAGAATTTTGCCTTCGATCTGAAGCGTATACCTAATGGACATATTTTAATTGGCACTGAGCGCTTGGTTAAAATGCCTTATTTTACAACCGGACTTTACGAAATGGCCTTTAGCGGTAAGATCTTTAAAGAATACCGTACACCCAGTGGTTATCACCACGACCAATTTGTTATGGAAGATGGCAATATCTTAGTGCTGTCCTTTGATTTTTATTCCGGGACCGTTGAAGACATGTGCTTACTCATCGATCCTAACACAGGGGAAGTCTTAAAGTCTTGGGATTACAAAAACGTCCTGCCTCAGAATGTGGCGGGATCGGGCAGCCAGGACGAGCATGACTGGTTCCATAATAATGCCGTCTGGTATGATAAGAAAACCCACAGCCTGACGTTCTCCGGACGTCATCAGGACGCCGTGATTAACCTTGATTTTGAAACCGGAAAGTTGAATTGGATCCTTGGTGACCCAGAGGGCTGGCCTCAGGAAATGGTTGATAAGTATTTCTTTACCCCCGTTGGCGATGGAGAGTTTGACTGGCAATATGAACAGCATGCCAGTGTTGTTTTGCCGGATGGGGATATTATGCTTTTTGACAACGGCCATTTCAGAGCAAAGAATAAGAAGAACTACTTGGCCAACAGCAAAAACTTCTCCCGTGGCGTCCGCTATCGCCTTGATACGGAGAAAATGACCATCCAACAAATTTGGCAATACGGTAAAGAGCGGGGGGCTGAATTCTTCTCTCCTTATATCTGTAATGTCGAGTACTATAATGAAGGACATTACATGGTTCATTCCGGAGGCATCGGCTACGAGAATGGTGAGACCTGCGAGGGAATGGCCGTAATGAAAGTCATGCAGCCGGAATTTAAGGATAGTATTACCTTCAACTCCATCACCTGTGAACTTAAAGATGATGTCCTGATGTATGAATTACAGGTACCCGCCAATTGCTATCGTGCAGAAAAGCTGCCCCTTTACTATGCTCATGAGACCGCTGAATTAGGTGCCGGAAAACTTCTCGGCAATTTAATTGAGACCGAAACTACGAAAATGAAGATCAAAGCTCAAGAAACCGGTGAATTAGTACCCGAACATTATGAGGCATCCATCATCGAGGAAGAGGACCGCCTGACCTTTAACGCCATTTTTGAAACCGGCGAAATGGCCCAATTGCTCTTAGTAGATGAGGCGGGTGAGGTAAGACGTTATCCTATAAATACCGTCGCTCAGAATTTCCAGGCTATGTGTGTAGGTACTTTCCAAAAGGCTGATCCTCGCAATGTTGACGTATTCATCAATAAAACCGGTCTATCCGGAAACTATCAAGTTATGCTGGTTGCCGAAGAAAAACTTTACGAAACCGGCGTAACGATCTCCGCCTAGGGTTTGGAGGGTGGCCGTTGTTGTGCGGTCAGTGCAGGGAAAGTCTTAAATCAGCTGAGTTGCCAGGATGCCTTTTGCTTGGCAGGAAAAAATCATATATTAGTGAAGGCAACTGTCGGCAGCTTTGACCCTGCCGGCAGTTGCCTTTTCCCTTCTTTGTCCAATATTAATGTGTCGTACCCTTCAAATTAAGTAGGGCAACGCCGATAATAATTAACACGATACCTAAGCCGTTATAGAGATTGAGTTGTTCTTTCCAATAGAGAATGCCGATCACGGCCGTTAACGCAGTTCCTACCCCGGCCCAAATCGCGTAGGCTATACTCAAAGGAATGAGTGAATGAGTCGGATTTTATCGATCCATATCCAAAGTATGGAAGACTGTATCGTGTTTGGGGAGTTATAGGTGATTTTGCAGATGTGAACTTTTTTTACTTATATGAAGATAGTGACGGATGGAAGGTTGATAAATGCGGAACAGGGCCTTAATAACGACTAATTCTCTTCATACTTTCTCAACAATGATATCCTGACAGCGGATAATCAGCTCAGGCATACCTTCCCTGCCAAACAGCATATGGGCTTCATAACCCTTTTCCCTGCGATACAGCTCCTGATAAAGCCAAGTGCTCCCTATAATAGGCTCTTCCCGCCTGATCATTTCAGCGGCGGTAAAGGTAATCCTGTTATAATCCGTGAATCCGCCCTGCGTGTCGAGATACATGATAACATCTTGATCAACGCTAAACGCTGTTACCAAGCAATCGTGAAAAGCGAATCTTTCCCGGATGATTTGAGGGATGTCCTCCACCTGCTGGGCCTTGGAATACTCGTTTGAAACCCGCTGTACAGTCATTCTGTTTTCTTCACTCAGGCTTTTTAATTGCTGCAGAATGTCTTTAGTGCAATAACCCAGGGAGAACACCCGCATATCGGCTATTTGCTCCAAAAGCTCGCGGGGAAGCCGGTGGGAGGTTTCTTTTCGGAATGTCTCCTGGAAAATGGGAAATTCCTCCTGGCATTGACGCATGTCGAAGGACGGGCGGGCATCGTAATCCGCTATCAGCTGTTGGATGCGCTCTTTTTCTTCGGGCGGCATAACGTGAACAATTTTATCTTCTTCTTTAATCCCTTCTCCGTTCATAAATTTAGCAGCCGGCACGAGGGTGCACCCGTCTTGCTTCAACATAAAACGAGGGTCAACATCGTAAACTTCGCGCCGACTTTTGATGAATTCTTGCTCTTTTCTTTTATAGAGCTCCAAATAGAGTGCTTCGTCATAAACAGCTGCGCCGTTGTGTACGCTCATGCCAAAATGCAGCCCTGTACGCTGGCACAACTCGTACCATTCCTTTGTAAGATACTTCATATGAACTCCTCTCGGCAAATACATGTGCGGCAGTTAGCCGCAATTACTTTGATAAATTCCATATTACATTTAGTTCGATGGTGTTCCAAAATATCCTTCTAAAGTCTCAATTCTACTACTGATGGATTAAGAAACTACAATTTGATTAGTCCACGCAAGGTGGCAGCACTATGGCAAGGGGAGAATCCCTGGGAATCTGGTACAGCAATCAGTGATAAAATGTGTGGACTCTTAACAATTTGCAAAGACTATTCTAGAATGTATATAAGTTGGAATTTATGAGAGGATTAACTGTAATATGCCCATATCAAAACAGAAATAGAGAAGGTACAGGCTGGGCTTGATTATTCTAGGGAGGAAAACAAATGAAAAGAAAAGTCAGTCAACAGGTTAGAGGTTATAGAACAAAGGACGGAGCCGGAGTGAGTTTGGTCAGGGTATTGGGAAACGGGACGGTTCAGGAATATGATCCGATTTTGATGCTCGATTCCTTTGACAGCACAAATCCGGAGGACTACACAGCGGGATTTCCAATGCATCCCCACAGAGGTATTGAAACAATTAGTTATGTGTACCGTGGATTTATGACTCATAAGGACAGCTTAGGAAATGAGGATACAATAGGTGATGGAGAAGTCCAATGGATGACAGCGGGTTCCGGGATTATGCATGAAGAAAAATTGCCGGCTGCCAAGCGGATGCTTGGTGTGCAGCTTTGGCTGAACCTTCCCGCTAAGAACAAAATGGCACCGCCAGCTTATCACTGTATTAAAAACTCCGAAATTGAGGAAATCAAGTTTGCTTGGGGCAAGCTTAGATTGTTGGCGGGCGAATTTGAGGGAAGAAAAGGATATATGGGCAAATATCTTCCGCTTAACTATTACGATTTGCACCTCAACTCCAATGCAGCGATTGTTTTGAATACAGAAAGTGAGCGCTCTGTCATGGTGTTTACTCTTTTAGGGGACGCCTATATCGGAGGTGCTCTGGTAAAGGAAAAGACGGCAGTAAAGCTTACTGCTGGAGATGAGGTAGAGATCAAGGCTACAGATGAAAAAGCCCAAGTTTTATTTATAAGTTCAAAGCGACTGGCTGAACCGGTGGCTTGGGGCGGTCCTATCGTAATGAACACAAAAGAAGAATTAAATGCAGCGTTCGCTGAATTAAGAAAAGGCACATTTATCCAAAATAAAATCTCTTACTGACAGTGTAATTGATAACCCTGCCGGGTAAACATCCGGCAGGGTATTTAATGTACTTGCCGTTTTAACAAACACCTCTGTCCGTTTAACAACAGCGAGTAATTAGCAGAAGCCAACAAGCTTTGTTTAATTCCATAGTATAAGCGAGA
This sequence comes from Desulfosporosinus meridiei DSM 13257, assembly GCF_000231385.2. Lineage (NCBI taxonomy): Bacteria > Bacillati > Bacillota > Clostridia > Eubacteriales > Desulfitobacteriaceae > Desulfosporosinus > Desulfosporosinus meridiei. Next base: position 2,017,520 of record NC_018515.1, read on the forward strand.
ACTCTATCATAAATAGCAGACAAGTGAAAATTAAATAGGATGGCTGACTTCAATTGTAATCTGACTTATAATGGGTACAGATACAAAAGAATTTTGCAATCAATAACACAAAAAATTCAATAGAAATGTTTGAGGTGGGCAATGCGCATAGAACAGCTCCAGCATGTTATAGAAATTGACAACAAAAAATCCATATCTAAAGCGGCTAAAACCTTCTTTATGAGCCAGCCCCAGCTCAGTCACTCGGTTAAGACACTGGAAACGGAGCTGGGTTATAAAATTTTCCGGCGCAATAAAGAGGGTCTTATTCCTACCGCTCAAGGAAAAGAAGTTTTGAAATTAGCTCGGGAAATCATCAATAATGTGGAAGAAATGAAAACCATCGGCAGCAGGGAAGGAGACCTGGCGGGGAATTTGAGCTTGACACTTGAACCCGCTGTTTTTAATGCCTTTGCTTCTCAACTCGTTAAACGCTTTTATAATATGTATCACAATGCCAACCTGATGATTACCGAAGATATGCCTCTCTCAGTGATTGAGAACGTGGCAAACGGGACTTGCGCCTTGGGGGTTACCGGCTGGCCCGATGAACAGGATGAGACCAGGAAGCAGCTCCTCGATGCTCAAAATATTGCCTATCATGACGTGTTGAAGGACTATTTTGGCTTAATGGTCGGGGACAGGCATCCTTTATCCCAAAAAGAGGTCATCACCTTAAGGGATCTTGAAGATATGACCTTTGTGGATTATAACGGCTTCACGGAAAGCTATTTAAGAATGTTTGGGATAAAACCCAAGAAGCCATCCATTATTGTTTATAACCGTGAAGTTTTAAAATCAGTCATTGCTGCCAATGAAGGAATTGCTATTTTTCCGCGTTGCTTTTCATTTAATGATATTTATTTCCAGCAGGGATTAATTAAAATACGAGGGATAGAAAAGGTTACGGACCAGGTAAAAATGACCATGTATCTCCTCTATTACCGGGCCGGCCACTTATCCCCTTTAACCAAGCAGCTGATTAGAATGATTATTGAGATAACTCGAGAAAATATACTAAGGAGCCTGGCCTATCATGCGCATAGAACAGTTTAAACAAATTGTTAAGATTCAGGAGCAGCAATCCATCTCCAAAGCGGCCAGCGACCTGTTTATCAGCCAGCCTTCCTTAAGTATATCTGTCAATAACCTGGAAGAGGAACTGGGTCTGAAAATATTTGAACGAAGCAAAGCTGGAGTTGCCGCCACGGAACAAGGGAAAGAGATATTAAAGCTGGCAGAAAATATTCTCAACTTAAGTGACAAGATCATTGGAATCATGGAGGAGACTAATGTCTCTATCAGGAATCTGCAGATGGCACTACCGGCTGCCTTTGCCAATGTTATAGTGCCGGGACTCCTCAGGCAGTTCCGAGAACTCTACCCTAATGTAAACCTGCATATTCATGAGACGACTTATTATGAAATAGTCGATTTGATGGATAAAGGCATCTATTCCATAGGCATCGTCAGCTTCGGGAATGGTATGGAATACAATTTCTTTAACCAGCTCAAGGAGAAAAACATTGCCTGGGAAAAGGTTCCCGGTGGAGAGCATTTAAAACTTTCCCTTTTTATCAGCAGCAATAATCCTTTGGCTGAGCGGGAATGGGTCAGTGCTGCTGAGCTGAAGAACATACGGATGATTTCTTACAAAGAAAACTACGCCAGGATGTCCAAAGACCTGGAACGTTCACTCTACAAACCGGTAGTCGTCAGAGATATTGAACTGTTAAAGAAACTGATCAGCGATGACTTTGGTTTTTCGATTTTTCCGGAGACCCTGGCAGTTAATGATCTCTACGTAAAAAGCGGGAGAATCAAGGTTATTCCTATTAAAGGCATAGAGTTAAACGAACAAGCCAATATTTATATCCTCTACTCCAACAGGGAATCCTTATCCTTTATCGAACGGGAATTAATGGCAATTGTCAAAGAGTTGATTGCAGATCAGTTGTAACTAATCTTTGAGCTTATCTTATGTCTAAATATACTCCCAGGATGAATACCTGGAAGTATATTTTTTTTGACATATTAACTATAAGAAAACCTATATTATTCAATTTACTCATTTTAATCTACAATAAAAAATGATAAAGCTAACTATTAGTTTTGCTTATCGTTTTTGCGCAATTGTGCACAATCATGATTGGAAGTCACTAAATTGCAAGTTAAAGCAAAGGAAGGAAGGTCATCAGGCTAAATCACTCAGGTAAAATTAAATAGCTGGAGGGTTTTGACATGGCAGAAGAATTGGATGGCAACAAAGAATTACTCAAAGTCTTTGGATATCTTGTAATTGTTGGCTTAGGCTGGATTTTACCTGCTCCGGAACCAATTACTCCCATAGGAGTTAAAGTGTTTTTTGTTTTTCTGGCAGTGGTTTACGGCTGGACGGTAACCGGCCAGGTCTGGCCCAGCTTGCTGAGCTGTATAATGTTCCCGCTGACGGGTGTGGTTACAATGAAGGAATTTATCGCCATGGGCTGGGGCTCGGATGCTTTCTATTTCATGGTACTGGCCTTTGTTTTAATCAAGTTTCTGGAACAAGTGGGGGTAAGCCAATTCCTGGCTGCCTGGCTGATGAGCCGCAAGTTTATCCAGGGACATCCCTGGCGCTTGATTTTCATGATTATGCTGACAGCTTATGTTATATGCAGTTTAGTTAACATCTTTATTGGCATTTTCTTAGTTTGGGAAATTGTCTACAACATTACCAAGATTGTTAAGCTAAAACCTATGGATAAATTCCCAACCTTGATGGTCTTTGGGGTCGCTATGATGGGAGCTCTCAGCCTTTCGGCCATGCCCTGGGGCAGCAATGCCATTGTCAACTTGGCAGTTTACGCCAATTTGGCGGGCGAACCCGGCAACATGATCCGCTATATTATTTATACAGTACCGGTGGGTATCCTATCGATATTTGCTTATCTTGTCCTCTGTAAATATGTTTTCGGGCTGGATATAACTCCTCTCAAAGAAATAACCGGGGCCATGATTGACCCAAAAGATCTGGACATGACCAAGTCGAAAAAAATAGCCTTTCTCGCTCTAAGTGTCTTTATTGCTCTCTTACTTATCCCAAGTTTATTGCCTAAAGCCACGCTCATCTATCAGGTGCTCAATAATCTGGGGGTAGTCGGAGTTATTGTCTTCGTCTTTGCCGCTCTGTCCCTGATCAAGGTTGACGGTGAGAATATATTTGATTTTGCTGCTCTCGCCAGGGGGGGAGTACCCTGGAACATGGTGGTTATGACTGTGATTATTTTAGCCATCGGTGGTTGTTTAATGAACCCGGCTACGGGGATCAACGCTTATCTTCAGCAGAATCTGACCCCGCTGCTCACCAGTTTGTCCCCCTTTGTGTTCGTTATTGCTATCACAATAATCACCTTTGTCCTGACCAACTTCATGATTAACATGGTGGTTGTGGCGCTGCTTTTGCCCGTAGTGATCAATATGTCCTCAGTGCTGGGCATCCATCCGGAACAAATCTCTTACCTGATTATGGTGGTTAGTACTAATGCCATCTTAACCCCTGTCGCCTCAGCCGCTTCGGTGATCTTGTTCCCGAATACTAAGTGGATCCGAACCAAGGATATTTATCAGTACGGTGTGATCACGGCTATGGTCATCACAGTCATCGCCTTTGCCGTCAGCTACCTCTTCATGGGTATCTTCTATTAAACGATGCAATTCTGAAGCAGAAACTTGCTCATTATTCTCGATTAGGTGAAAGAATTCCCTTTCTCATAATCAGGAGATGAAGTTTAGTTAAAAATTAATTTTAAGGGAGGTTTTTTCAATGGGTCATCCATCAGTCCATCCAACAGGGGTTACAATTTATAATCCGGAAAAGTGTTTCAACGGTTATACTATTTTCCCGGCGAACGAGCATGGGGCAACCTTAATCGATATGAACGGCGGTGTAGTCAGCTTCTGGAAGGATCTCCAAGGCTTCCCCAGCAAGCTGTTAAAAGGCGGCTATGTCATGGGCAGTCTGGGAGAACGAACAATGTTATGTGGTTTCCAGGATCAGCTTGATTTGGTTCAAGTAGATTGGGACGGCAATATCGTCTGGAAATTTGACCGTTTAGAGTACATCGAAGATCCGGGCGAAGAGCCTCAATGGATGGCCAGACAGCATCACGATTATCAGAGGGAAGGCAATCCCGTCGGCTACTATGTACCGGGTATGGAATGCCAAACTGACAGCGGCAACACCTTGATTTTATGTCACCGCAACTTATACAATCACAAGATTACGGATAAAAAGCTCCACGATGATACGATTGTCGAAGTGGACTGGCAAGGAAATATTGTCTGGGAATGGGCCCTTAATGAGCATTTTGATGAACTTGGCTTTAATAATGCCGCTAAAAGCGCCTTATTCAGAGACCCGAACATGACAGCGGCCGGGGCAGACTGGATGCACGTCAACAGCATGAGCACTCTCGGTCCCAATAAATTCTACGATGCCGGGGACGAGCGCTTCCATCCGGATAACATCATCATTGACGGCCGGGAAACCAATATCATCGCCATTATTGCCAAAGAAACCGGTAAGATCGTCTGGAAACTCGGTCCTAATTATGATGAAAATGAACAAATCCGTAAGATCGGAGTGATCATCGGTCAGCACCACGCCCACATGATCCCTGCCGGTTTGCCTGGGGCAGGCAATATCCTGATCTTTGACAACGGCGGCTGGGCCGGCTATGACAACCCCAGCCAGATCACCGCCACAGGAAATAAAGCTGTGCGCAGGGATTATTCCCGGGTTTTAGAAATCGATCCTACAACCATGGAGATCGTCTGGCAGTTTTCCCCGGCGGAAATGGGGCATGGTATGCCTTTCCACGCCTCCCATTTCTACAGCCCCTTTATCAGCAGTGCCCAGAGGCTGCCTAACGGCAACACCCTGATTACGGAAGGTTCCGATGGCCGTTTAATTGAAGTTACCAGCGAGCATGAAGTCGTTTGGGAGTATATTTCTCCCTATTGGGGCTCAGAGGGGGGGATTCCTATCAATATGATCTACCGTGCCTACCGTTATCCTTATGATTATGTGCCCCAATTGGCAAAACCTGAAGAAGTAGCCATTGAGCGAATTGACAATAAGGACTACAGACTGCCGGGAGCCAAAGGTAAGGAACCCCAAAGAACCGTTGAAGTGGCGGGAACAAAGGGGTATGGAGAATCTGCCGGTTTCTGTGTGCAAAAAGAGTAGGGGCTCGCGAACCGTCCCTCTCTCTACCCAAGAGGCTTTTTCAGAGTTGTAGTAAAAGGTCGTTGCTGACGAACTGAATAAATCGTCAGCAACGGCCTCATTTTTTTATAGCTATACCGGCCTCCGAATACATTAATTTCATTTATAAGGAAAGTCGTCACCAATAAGGAATAGTATTTTTCACATATCAGCTATAACAAAACCTGTATTATGCCGGGCAGGGGTTTTGGAGCTAAAATAAAGGATAGAAGCACTGAAAGGGGTTTAATTATGTCTTTAAAGCAATTAAAAGCTACCGGTTTTGAAGAAGTTGTCTATCATAACGGCGAATCATGTCTGGTTATCTTCTCCAGGAAAGATTGTCACGTTTGTAAAGAAGTTGTTCCGGTCTTAGAACAGCTGCAGCCACAATATGAGAAAAAGTTCGGTTTTTATTATGTAGACGTTGAAGAAGATAAGGCCTTATTCCAACGGTTTTCTTTAAAAGGGGTACCCCAGATCCTCTACTTTAAGGGCGGTCAATACCAGGGAAAGCAAGCCGGTAAGGTTGAGGATGACCAAGTTGAAGAAAAAATAGCCGACATCCTGAAGTAAGGGGTCAGCGCTGAACCCAGGTAAGTACCCAGGGTAATTCTGATTTAAAAAAGGAATGTGAATCACATGGCAAACAGCTATGATTTAATAATCATTGGCGGCGGACCTGCCGGACTCTCTGCTGCCGTCTATGGCGGCAGGGCAAAACTCAAGACCTTGGTTATCGACAAGGGAGAGGTTGGCGGCTTAGTCAACACTACCCGGGAAATCGTCAATTATCCCGGCTACCCACAGATCAGCGGACCGGATCTCATGAAGGAGTTCAAGAAACATGCCGAAACCTTTGGGGTGGAATTTTTAAAAGGTGAGGTGGTCCGGACGGATTTTTCCCAGGCAGAGAAGAAAGTAGTGCTGAAAAAGGGCCGGGAGCTTTTCGGGAAAGCGGTGATCTTAGCCTGTGGCAGCGAGCCGAGGCTGCTGAATATTCCCGGGGAAAAACGGCTGCGGGGTATGGGCGTAGCCTATTGTGCCACCTGTGATGCGGAGTTCTTCGAAGGGGACGAGGTGGTGGTTGTGGGCAGCGGTGACCAGGCCATTGAAGAAGGCATGTTCATCGCCAAGTTCGCTCGTAAAGTAACGGTCATCGTTTTGCATGACGAGGGTATTCTTGACTGCAATAAAGTCAGTGCTGAACGGGCCTTTAATCACGAAAAAATGGCATTCATCTGGAATTCAACCGTCGAAGAAGTCCTGGGAGAAGAGAATGTTGAGGCAGTAAAAATCAGGAATTTGAAAACCGGTTTGACTTCAGAGCTTAGTTGTCAGGGCGTCTTTTTCTTTGTAGGAATGGTTCCCTCCACGGGCTATCTTCAAGACAGCGGTCTGGAGATGGATAAACGGGGGTATATCCCTGTTACAGAGCAAATGGAAACTAACTTGGCTGGGATTTATGCGGTGGGGGACAACCGGGTAAAATATCTCCGGCAAGTTGTCTCGGCTACCGGGGACGGGGCAACGGCGGCTGTTGCAGCCGAGCGGTATATCGAAGAACTGGATGCCTTTAACAGCAATGTGCTGCAAAGTGAGAAAAAAGTCCTGTTGCTATTCTTTAATGCTCAAGACAATGCCAGCCTGAGTTATCGCACAGTGTTAGAGGAAATAAACCGGAAAGACGGTCTGGACTGCAAAATCGTCAGCTTGGATACAGCAACGAAAAAAAATCTTGCTGAGAAATATGCGGTAAAGAATGTTCCCACAGTTCTGGTGCTGGATAAGGGGAGGGAAATCCACCGGCTTGAGGGCATGGAGGTCTTGACGTCCGCACACTGGAAAGTAATGGTGGGATAGTTTTAGCCTCTTTGAGACGGCGCGGTGTTGACCAGATGGTTCTGACGATTCTACGATCTTAGACAAAATAATGTTTGATGACTGTGTTATACTTAAAATTATAAAAAGGGTGGTGGGGGGTGGGCTGATGGATAATGAGAAGTTTCAAGAGTTAGTCTTAAAACATTTAGAAGACAACGCTAAACGTTTAGAGGGAATTAGTGAAAAGCTCGTTGAGCATGGTAGGCGCTTTGATGGCTATGATGAACGTTTTGATGGCTATGATAAACGTTTCGATAACCTTGAAACCTTGGGCAAACAGCATCACGATGAACTCGAAAAGGTCGCTTCTCAAGTGGAAAAATTAATTCGAAATGAAGACGAAATAACCGATTTCTTGCTCAAAAGACGTAGAAGGATATAGGCCAGCATTTATTATTTTTGTTCCCCCGACTAATTTTAGGGGGAACTTTTTTGTACTAATCAGCGGGAAGACAATGTCTGCAGGAAGAGTAATCCGTGTGCGAAAACAGTGTCTTCGTGTGAAACACCAGCCGGGTTTTCTGGAAGGAATGAATGTTATCATCGCCCTGAACCATACCCTGGAGGGGGGAAGGATATGGATAGAAATCGGCATCGAAGCTTTATGGAAAAGAAACTTTGGTGATGCCAAGTAGCATCACTGATTAACTGGAGCATCAGGGATTGCCTGCAAAATAACCTAAAGCGATGCAATAGAGCATCGCTTATTTTTATTGAGCTATAATTGTCTGAAAATCTCAATGAAAATGCCTCTTTTATTATCTGAATATTAAAAATATACTGGCATATGTTTTGCATTAAATCTAGATGAGCCCTCTAAAGGTCTAAAGGTCTAAAGCAACAGGCAGACTCGTAGCAGCAAGGTTGCAGTTGAAAATCCGCCAGCAGAGGGGATTTAAAGATCAGGACGAAAGGAAGGTAAGCCATGAAAATTAAAGACAGAGTTGCTCTGGTAACAGGCAGCGGTCAGGGATTAGGTAAAGCAATTGCTTTCGCCTTAGCCAATGAGGGGGCTAAACTGGCAATTAACGATCTCTCCCTGAATGAAGTAAAAGCCCGGGAGACCGTCTCAGAACTTCGTAAAATAGGAACAGAGGCTGAGGTTTTTCTGGCAGACGTGACTCAAGAAAGTGAAGTCAATAAGATGGTTGAGGAAATCCTGGCACGTTTCAGTCGTATCGATATCCTTGTTAACAATGCCGGTATTAATCGTGACGGTTTGATCCATAAAGGCAATTTACAGAATTGGAATGCGGTAATGAATGTAAATCTTACTGGGCCTTTCATCTGTACAAAAGCTGTATTGCCTGGTATGAGACAAAATAATTATGGCCGAATTGTCAATATCTCATCTCTTACGGCTAGACTAGGGGTCTCTGGGACAGGGTATTATGCGTCAACAAAATCGGGTTTAATCGGCTTAACTAAAGTTACAGCGGTTGAGAATATGGCCAAAGGAATTACCTGTAATGCCCTGGCCCCCGGTTATATTAAAACGGATATGATGATGAGATATCCTGAAGAACAACTTCAGGCACTCATTGCCAAGATTCCTGCCGGCCGTTTGGCAGAACCGGCTGAAATCGCCGATGTCGTGGTGTTTGTCGCGGCTGATTCTGCAGCCTACATGACAGGTGCGGTGATCGATATCAATGGAGGGTATTTTATTTAGAGATCATGCAAAAGCATATTTACAAAGTTGCTATTGGAGATGCAGAGATGGAAAAACTTATCGAAGGCTTAATCCAAAAAGATCGCATAGCTCTTAGTAAGCTAATCACGATGATCGAGAATGATAGCCCTAAATCCCTGGATATTATGAAGGCAATCTATCTCCTGACAGGTAAAGCATATGTTCTCGGGGTTACCGGTCCTCCCGGTGCCGGAAAAAGTACTTTAGTTGATAAGTTGATTCGTAATTTCAGAAGTAAAGATTATAGTGTCGGTGTGCTCTGTGTAGACCCCAGCAGTATTTTTAGCGGGGGAGCTTTTCTGGGTGATCGGGTGCGAATGGAGTGGGCTTATCAAGATGACGGTGTTTATTTGCGAAGTTTAGCCACCCGTGGTGCGCTGGGGGGGTTGGCTCCTAGGTTAAGTGAAATTATTAAACTGATGGATGCCTTTGGGCAAGAGGTTATCATCGTCGAAACCGTAGGAGTAGGTCAAATGGAAGCGGATATCATTCGTTATGCTGATACAAAAATTGTTGTATCTGTTCCGGGGTTGGGGGATCAAATGCAGGCCTTAAAAGCCGGGATCTTAGAAATTGCCGATGTATTAGTGGTCAATAAAGCTGATCTTCCAGGTGCTCGAGAGGTTGTTGATGACCTGCAAATGATGCTCTATTTGAGGAAAGACAGTGACTGGACTCCGGAAATTGTCTTGACGGAAGCCCTTAATGACCGAGGGATCTCAGACCTTGATGAAGCCATTCAAAGGCACAGAACATTTTTAGGTCAAGCGGGATTAAAAGAACGCCAGACCCGTCTGCAGCGTGAACATGCCTGCTATGGTGCTCTAGAAGAAAGATTGAAGATTTACTTGCGGGAAAGCTTTTTAGAAGTTGAGGAAGTTAAAAATATTTTAGTAAGAGTTCAAGAGGAGGGTTTAAATCCTTATCAGGCCGCGGATGAAATTCTGCAATTGTTTTTTACCAAGACACATGAGGAAGGTGACTAATTATGCAAATTGAGCAACAGCCAACAACCTTAGAGATACTTCAAGAGACTATGAAGAAAACTGAAAATTGTCAAGTCTATGACCCAACTTATCTGGCCAAAGTTCAAGAAGGGCTTAAGCAATGGAAAAAGGAAAGGGTTAAACCCCAGAATCTCGCCAATTGGGAAAATATTCCCCTAACAGTTCTGGGTTCTGAAATTCCCCGGGAAATGATCTATACGCCCTTAAATATTGCCGATACGGATTACTGTGATCAACTGGGAAATCCAGGCGAAGCTCCCTTTACTCGGGGAATTCATAGTAATATGTATCGCGGCCGTACCTTTACCCAACGTCAATTGGTGGGTTTTGGCGGTCCGGAGGACACGAACCTGCGCATAAAGTATTTGCTGAATCACGGAGCTACAGGAATTAATCTCCTTTTTGATATGCCAACGATTCAAATGTATGATTGTGACGACCCAATGGCCCAAGGTTCTGTCGGATCCTGCGGAGTCAGTGTCAACCATGTTCCTGACTGGGAATTGCTTTATGAAGGGATTGATCTTGCTAAAGAAACTTCTTCCATCGTTACCCACTACCCTTCCAATACTGCCTGTCTCTTTCCCATGTATTTGGTTATGGCCGAAAGAAGAGGGGTACCTTGGGATCAACTTAAAGGCAGTTCCCAAAATGATATGACCCTTGAAGAACTGGTTCGTAATTCTTCTGAATATATTCCACCTAAAGACTGTTTCCGGATTGAGTGTGACAATATTGAATTCATCCGCAAGAATGTGCCCAAATGGAATTTCATTACGCTTAATGGTTATAATTTCCGGGAATTTGGGACTTCCGGTGTCACAGAGATGGCTGTAGCAGCAACTCACGGGATGGCCATCCTGGATGAAATGATTCGTCGAGGTTACGAAGTGGATTGGGTCGCTGAGAGATTAGCCTTCTTCTGGTCCGGAGGGATGGATATCTTCGAGGAGGTCTCCAGACTGCGGGCCATGAGGAGACTTTGGTACAGAATCCTTAAGTATAAGTATAAGGCTAAGAAGGATCGGTCAACCTGGATGAGATGTCATCTTCAGACTTCCGGTATCAGCTTAGTAAGGGAAGAACCCTATAACAATGCTATTCGCTCGGCTTTTGAGGCGCTGGCTGCTGTTTTGGGCGGGGTTCAGTCTTTGCATGTCGATTCCTATGACGAGGCAATTTCGGTTCCTTCGGAGGAAGCATCCTTGCTTTCTTTACGGACCCAACAAATTATTGAACATGAAACAGGAGTTACCGCTGTTGTTGATCCCTTGGGTGGTTCTTATTACATTGAGGCTTTGACCAATCAGATGGAAGAGAAAATCTTAGCAGAGATTACCGAGATTGAGAACCAAGGGGGCTATGTGGAAGCTATTGCCAACGGTTATCTCAGCCGGAAAATATACAATTATATGTATAAAGAACAAATGCGGATTGAAAAAGGTGAAATTAAAATTGTCGGTCATAATTACCAAAAAAGTGGTGAAGGAAAAGATTTTGAAGCCTTCCATTATCCTGAGGAATGTGAGGCCAGACAATTACAACGCCTTGAGGATCACAGAACGACTAGAAATAGTGCCGAGGTTGAAAAAGCACTTAATGAATTACGAATAGCTTGCAGAGAGGGTAAGAACGTCATGGAATATACGGTGAATTGTGCTCGAGCAGGTTGTACGGTGGGTGAACAATGGAAGATTTTTAAAGAAGTTTTTGGGCTTTGGAAACGGCCGGGTGTATTTTAAAGGAAAGGGGTGGGCAACATTGGAAAATAGAAGAATTAAAGTTTTAATGTGTTGTCTCGGACCCGAGACACATAATCGCGGAATCATCGTCGTGAGTACTATTTTAAAAGAAGAAGGTATGGAAGTTGTCTATATGGGCAACACCACTGCAGAAAATGCCCTCAAAGCAGCCATGGAAGAAGACGTCCAAATTATTGGCGTCAGCTCACTATCAGGAGCTCATTTGCGTACAGGCAAACACCTTTTGGAATTAGCCAGAGAAAAAGGCCTTGATCAAAGTATGGCCTTTCTCATTGGCGGAGTCATTCCGCCCCAGGATGTTAAAATTCTTAAGGAAATGGGTTTTTATGATGTTTGCGTTAGCGGCACGAAAAGGGATGAATTAGTAACGGTGATAAAAAATGCCGCTAATATTTTATACTGATCCAGCCATTACAGATGTAAAGCAGTGTTTATATGAGCTTGGCGGGTGAAAAGGGAGGGGCTTTCATTTTTCAGGCTTTAATTTTTGACTCAATTGACGTGATTCATGGACAATTAACCTTCGGGCAGCGGACTTATTTACCATCTGTTTAGGTCAATTTATCTGGCCCATGCCGCTTGCTCCATATGCAAATTTTGCCTTAATTATAAGTTGTCCGTTGAATTGCTAGCTCCTGGAATGATAATTGCATTAGCAGTAATTGCAAAAGAAATTAATTTATCAAGAAGGGAAGAGCTAGAGTTATGAAAAAGTATAGCAGAGAACATCAATGGGTTGAGTCAAAGGGGGAGAAAGCTTATCTGGGGATAACAGAGTTTGCTGCCAAGCAACTAGGGGATATCGTCTTTGTAGAACTGCCGGCGATAAATGATCAATTTGCAGTTGGAGAAGTAATTGCAAGAGTTGAATCAGTCAAGTCTTCATCTGAAATATATTGTCCAGTGTCCGGAGAAGTATTGGCGATTAAGGAAGAACTGGAGGATGCTCCGGAAATGTTAAACGCTGACCCTGAGGGAGAGGTTTGGATTGCAGAAATACGGCTTGAAAACCCCAAGGAACTCGATGAATTGATGACCAAAGAAGAATATATAGCCGGCCTCTCCAACTAGCAAGCTCTAAGGGGCCCTGTGAGATAAGATCACAGGGCATTTTTAATGGACATATTTTTTGCCTTGGGTGAGATTGGGTATTATAATAATTAAGATTGTCGGATTTTACATTGGGGGAGACATCATGAAAGTTAAGCAAATAATGTTAGAGAATCCTCGGACTTTGCATTATAGTCAAACTATAAGGGATGCTTGTCATCTTTACAGGCAAACCAAGGTTAACTGTGCTCCGATTGTGAATGACCAGAATACCGTTGTGGGAATTCTAACAGTCTTTCGCTTACTTGAAGCAATTGAAGAGGGGGCAACGTTTGCCACCACTGTTGACCAGATAATGGAGAAACATTTACAAATAATTGATGAAAATACGGCTTTCCATGATATCCGGGAACAAACCATGGACCGCCTGCTGATTTATAACAACGAGCAGAAGCTTACTGGGGTATTAACTCGCATTGATCTAATAAATAAGGTACACGGGGCTCTGATGAACTCTGAGGACAGACTGGCTGAAGCCCATGAGATTAACAAGGAACTAAGAAGTGTTATTGAAGCATCTTATGATGGGATCATAGTTGTTGATAGTCAAGGCTCAGTGCAAATGGTCAATAAGAGCTTTTTCAGAGTACAAGGTTCTGACCACGACCCCATGGGAGGACCAATCGAGCAACTAACCATAGTATGCCGGGAATCTCTTATTCAGGTGTATCAGCGTGTTATGGCAGAGGGCAAGGTGATGTTTGAGCGGTATACTGGCAAACATTTAACTGAGTTAGTTATTACGGGAAGTCCTGTCTTTGATGAATTAGACGAGCTTGTTCGGGTAGTTATCAGTATTCGGGATTTAACCCAACTTAATCAATTAAAACTCCAGACTGAGCAATACTCTCATGAGCTGAAATCACTTAGGGTAAAAGAACAGAAAGATCTTATTTATCATAGTGCTGCTATGGAGCGTGTTGTCAACGAGGCTTTGCGAGTATCGGGAGTGGACTCCACCGTGCTGATTGTAGGCGAATCGGGAGTGGGGAAGGAAGTAATAGCTAAAACTATTCATCAAAATAGTCCCCGGGTAGAGGGGCCGTTTATACAAATAAACAGTGGAGCGATACCGGAAAATCTTCTGGAATCCGAGTTGTTCGGCTATGAGAGAGGATCCTTTACTGGGGCTAATAAAGAAGGCAAGCCTGGAATGATGGAACTGGCCAACGGGGGTACCTTGTTGTTGGATGAGGTTGGGGATATGCCCCTGAATCTTCAGGTGAAATTACTGCGGGCAATCCAAGAGCAGGAGATATACCGTATCGGCGGCCGTGTACCTATTAAGCTTAACATTCGCATTCTGTCAGCCACCAATAAAAATTTAGAGAAATTAGTTAAAGAAAGGAAATTTCGCGAAGATCTATTTTACCGTCTTAATGTTGTTTCCATTAAAGTTCCTGCGCTGCGGGAACGGAAAAGTGATATTTTACCCTTGGCTAAGCATTTCTTGAATAAGGTTAATGAACGGTATAAGATGCGAAAGTATTTTTCCTACGAGGTCTATAAATTCCTTGAAGAACATAATTGGCCCGGAAATATCAGAGAACTGGCTAATTTGGTGGAACGTCTGGTCATCATGTCCGAACAGGATACCATCTTCCCGGATCAGTTGCCCGAGGAGTTCTCGGTCAATCAGTCTTCAACTCCTCTCCGGGTAACGGTTGATCAGATTGTTCCGTTAAAAGAGGCCAGAGATATAGTGGAGACGGAGTTGATTATTAAGGCTTTAAAGGAATATAATAGCCTGCGTCGTGCCGGAGAGGTCTTAGGAGTAGCCCATTCTACGCTATTGAGGAAGGCTAGAGGATTAGGTATTTCTTACGCTGACTAAGAAGTGGTGCAAAAATGGAAAACGCGGTGCAAAAATAGAACGGGACGAAAAAGCCCTGTTGACTAGAGTGTTTTTCTCAAGTCATAGAGGAATGATTATTACGTGGTGCATTTAGACACCACGTTTTTTCTTGTTAAGCGCAAGGATAGTTTTCCAGTGCCTGCCTTCTAAAGCGTGCAGCCAGGGCAGCTGCCCATGCGGGCCAACTTTCCTGATAGGTCTTATATAAAAATTTTATAGCTTAGCTGATATGGCATGGTCCTTGCAATTGTAATCACAAGGACAAGGACATTGCGTGCTTAAAAAGGTGGTGAGAGTTAAAGACGAGGGTCGTGACAAAACTTAAATCGGCGGTCATCTGAATAGAGCTGCGAAGTAATTCATCAAAAGGAGAGATTAGTTATGTCGAAAGTAAACATTACCTGGGAAGGAAATATGAAATTTGTAGGGACAGATGAAGGTGGATTTAAGGTGCCTATGGATGCTTCCTCAATTTATGGCGGTAAAAATGAAGGTGTAAGGCCGATGGAACTAATGCTGATGTCCCTGGGCGGGTGCACAGGTATCGAGCTGGGTCACATTCTCAATAAAATGAGAGTCTGCTACGACCGCTTAGACATTGAAGTCAGCGGCAATAGAGCAGAAGAGCATCCCAAAGTGTTCAGCGATATTCAGGTTGTCTATCGGTTAAGTGGAGAGAATATCCCCGTAGAAAAGGTGAATAAAGCTCTGCAAATGGCCGAACAGGTCTATTGTTCAGCGTCGAATATGATTAAAAACGTTGCGGAAATTACCTATTCCATAGAAATTAACGGCACGATCCATCCCTACGAAGCTTAGTGCTATTCATTAGGGAATAAGATTCTTGATTAGGTAACATGAAGGAGGAGGGCTAATGAATTCATTCGGAGCTTGGATTGTAGGATTGTGGCTGACCTATACCGTTGTCCTTATAGTACTGAGCAGATATGCCAAAAAGAAAGCGGAATCCGGCGGCGGTGACAGCTTTTGGGTCGGAGGACGCAGCTTTAAACCCTGGATGGTCTTCGTATGCATTACGGGCTTATTTTCGGGATCGTCGTTCATTTCGGTTTTGGAATTATCCTATAAAGTAGGTATTTCGGCAGCTTGGTACGGTATAGCGGAAATGGTTCACGTCTTAATCATTGCGCTATTGTTAATTGCTAATTTGCGCAGACTGAAAATGGTGACGGTTTCCGGCTTAATCGGGGATAAATTCGGGCGTCTGGCCCTGGGTGTGAGCGGCGCGATTACTGCTTTTACCTTTCCCATGTGGTCCGTGGCAACCGCCCTTGCTTTTGCATCGGGCCTTCACGTTTATACCTCCTTATCCCTGCCTGTGTCTATCGCCATTACAAGTATAACCCTGCTGATTTTTCTGCAGTCAGGCGGAATGTGGTCCATTGTTGTGACTCAAACAGCGAATAGCTTAGCTTTCGCAGCCATGTTTATCGTGGGCGGTATTGCCTTCTTTATCGAACCGGGTTTTGACGGGTTAGTTCAATTAGCAGCCGTCAAACCCGCCATGTTTTCTGCAACCAATGCTGGTTTGCAGGTGATCATTGCCTGGTTTGCTACCTTTTTGATCAATGTGTTTGTAGCTCAGGCAGCTTTTCAGATGGCCTTATCCTGCCGTACTCCTGAGGAGGGCAGAAAAGGCTTGCTGATGGCTTTTGGGGCAAATGTTTTTTTCATTGTTTTCGGTGTATTATTTGGTTTGTCAGCTGCTATCGTGGTACCCGGCGGAGCCCGGGGGATGATTGCCATACCTCAATATTTGGCTCAAGTGCTGCCTGCCCCATTGGTAGGTGTGTTCTTTCTGGGAATTTGGGCTGCGGCCCTGGGCTGGGGTGCCCCTTGCCAGTTTTCCGGGGCCACAAGTCTTGGCCGTGACGTAATGGGTGCCATTAACCCGTCCTTAAGTGATCAACGCAAAGTCACTTACACCAAATATGCTTTGGCAGCCCTCACCGTTGAGATGATCTTATTAGGCCTCATGAGAAGTGAAAACGCTTCCTGGTGGAATGTACTGGCCTGGACTTTACGGAACGGATCGACCTTCGCCCCGGTACTTGTGGCCCTGGCATGGCCCTTGGCAACCCGGCGCGGGGCGATAGCTGCCCTGGTCGGAGGATTCATTTCTGGATTAACCTGGTATGCCTTGGGTGGTTGGGACCCGGTTAAGTTTTTCTATAATATACATCCGGTGTTTATTGGTATGACCTTTAATATCTTACTCATGGTACTGGTTTCCATGGCGGAGAAAGCCGGACAGTGGAAATTCAAATTTGATCAGTCCTCCGGCAGAAAGACTTTAGGGATTGTGTCAACAGCTGCCTTGGTTATATTTGTAATTACTGCGTTAACCCAATTTAACTGGCTCTTCCAGAAAGGCTTAATTGGCTTAAATCTCTTCTTGATTGTAACGGCAATCTTTGTGAATGTGATGGTCTTTATTGTTCCCATAAAATCAGAGACGGCCGCTGCCGAACAAGCAGCTTGAATTTCAAATAGAGAAACACCTTTGCACTCGGGAATTTGTGAGTAACTATGAATAATTTATTGTTTTAGGTGTCCCAGGGGTAAGCTGGCAATGGTTCAGGGCGTTGCCAGCTTAATTTTTTTAAAAAGATAGTTGTAGGATATAAAAGGAGGATCAAATTTTTATGCAAAATGAAAGGTTTGATGTTATTGTCATTGGCGGTGGACCCGGAGGATATACGGCCGCTGCCAAAGCCAGTGCTTTAGGTGGCAAGGTAGCGGTTGTGGAAAGAAGCGCTTTGGGGGGAACCTGCCTGAATCTGGGATGTATACCCACCAAAACCTTGCTGAAGTCCACTGAAGTACTGGAAAGCGTTAAAAAAGCCAAGGATTTTGGCGTGGATATCAGCGAAGCGACGGTGTCTCTGGAAAAGATCCTCAACCGGAAAGAGGGGATTATTAAACGTCTCAATACCGGTGTTGAATTTTTGATGAAGAGTAATAACATCACAATTATTCGGGGAGAAGGGAAAGTTACCGGAATCGATGAAGTAACGGTAACGACACCCTCCGAAGAAATTGTTCTGAAAACGCGAAACATTATTGTAGCCACCGGTTCACGGCCCGCTGCAATACCCGGCCTGGAGCCGGACGGACATTGGATTATGAACAGCGACCAGGCCTTAATGTTAGCAAGCATTCCCGAAAGACTCTTGATCATCGGCGGAGGGGCAATCGGTGTTGAATTCGCTAGCATCTACCAGAAACTTGGAGCGAAGGTTACCTTAGTTGAAGCAATGGACAGAATCTTACCCTTTTCGGACAGAGAGGTCAGCGATGCTTTAAAACAGTTAATGGCACGGGAGAAGATCGTTGTTTTAACGGAATCTAAGGTGGCCGGAATTCAAAAATCGGCAGAGGGTTTACTGGTTAAGGTAGAGACCCCTAAAGGATCTAAAGAGATTCAGACGGATAAAGTGTTGGTAGCAGTTGGCCGGTGTCCGGAATATGAAAATTTGGGTTTGCCGGAAATAGGCGTCACGGTGGAAAAGGGGAAGATCGCAGTTAATTCCAAGATGGAAACAAACATCCCCAACATTTATGCCATAGGGGACGTAATTGGGGGAATTTTGCTGGCCCATGTCGCATCCGCCGAAGGGACAGTGGCGGCAATAAATGCCATGGGCGGCCAAAAACACATGAATTATAGGGTTATACCCAGCTGTATTTATACCTCGCCGGAATTGGCCAGCGTAGGTCTTACGGAAGAAGAGGCTGTCAGCCGGGGCCTGAAGATTGTTGTCGGAAAGTCTCAATTCACAGGGAGCGGTAAAGCCCTGGCCATGGGAGAAAATAAAGGATTAGTTAAAATTGTTGCCGAGGCAGTGAGCGGCAAAATACTGGGCGTGCATATCCTTGGGCCCCAAGCAACAAGCCTGATCTCTGAGGCAGCATTGGCCATTAATTTGGGAGCTGTGGTTAACGATATTGCAGACACAATTCATGCCCACCCCTCACTTCCGGAAACTCTGTTGGAGGCAGCTGAAGAAGCAGTGAGATTAATTGAGAGCGGAAAAGAATGAGGCCTGGGAGGGAGCTATGGATAGATGTGGCCCGTGTCACTAAAGGAATGTATAAGTGATTTGTAAGTTTGTGCGAAGGCACCCTGCGTCGAAAACGTAGGGTGCTGATTTGGTTTTCTACTAGACGCTAAACTCAGCCCACAGCAAGCTGAAGAACCTGGGCCATTTTCGCTAAGTCTTGACTGGAAGCAGAGAATTGTTCTACAGAAGCACTTTGGTTCTTCAGTGGCCGCTGAAACCGTCTGGCTTTGGTCAAGATTTTGTTCGCTGAGTATGCTAAAGACCCACATTTTGAACGTATCTTTGAACACCGGATTCTGGGACCGTCCGGTGAGGGAGAAAGTGTTTAAGGAACTGAGTATTAAAGCAGAAACTCTTTTGTTTTGGAGTAGAGGAGATGCTCCATGTTTTTTCCGTTATAATGCTTTATAAAGGTTGTCTTTTTTTCAAAGCCTACTGATTCAGCAACAGCTATGGAAGGGGCGTTATTTGTTTTGATCTGAGCATAGACCTCAGGCAAACTTAATTCTCTAAAAGCATAATTTGTCAGTGCCCGGACACCCTCTAAAGCATAGCCGTAGTGCCAGTACCGGTGCTTGAGCATGTAACAAACTTCAAAAATACGTTGCTGATTGAATTCACAGCGATGGAGACCCATCTGGCCCACAAATGCCCCAGTTGTTTTCTCAATAGCAGCAAAATAGCCTGCGTTGTCTTGCCGGTAGTAGGATAATTGAGTTTGTATCCAATCATGAATTTGATCGTCAGTAAAGGTATGCTCCCAGGCGTACATGACCTTGGGGTCAGAGAGCATTTCTTTAAGGGAAGCAAAATCTTCGTGGGTTATTTGGCGAAACTTTAAGCGAGCGCTCTCTAGAATATATCCGGATGCGTCATGATTATTGGCTGTTTTCTTCATATTAAAGCCCTTTCGATAATTTTGTATGCGATATTTCCTTCTATAATATTATAAACACAAGACCTTTTCACCTACAGAAGGGCAAGTTTAACCAATGTATGTTTGCTGGTCCTTTGCAATATTGGCACTGTACGTAATGGGAGGACGGGGGTAAGCGGCCTGGCTTGTACCAAGAATCTTACGCGCGTAAGATTCTTGGTACAAGCCAAGGGGAAGGAGTTCGTGGAACTCAAATAATAATTATTTCAAGTTTACCTTTATACTTTCATAAATAGTCTCTCAGAGTATGACATATTTAAATGTCTAAGGGCATATAGGGTGCATGTGCGGAATGTCTGGGGTGGATTTTGCCTGATGGTTTGGAATCCCAGCTATTGGATCTTTAGCATAAAGTGCCCCCCATGGGGCATGTTTTAGGTATCAGTATTTTTAAAGGAGCCAATCATGTTTGTGGAAATTTTCGATAGTTTCAACGAAGTCCATAAGGCAGCTTTTATCTCAGCGTTGAATTTCTTGTTGGTAATTTTAGTGTCGTGGGGTTGTATGAAAGCACTTCGGAAAGGTGTTCAGACGAGGATTATTGCAATACCCTTTGGGCTGGCGCTTATTCCCATTTACAATCTTAGGGATGCTTGAGTTTTTCAAAGGTAATAGAGACTATTTTGGGTTAGTTATTCTAATCATTTCTCCAGCTTTGGTCTATTTTGGAACAGCTAGTAAGTTGGGAGATGTTCAAATACAAATCAAGAAGGAAAACAAAAGATTAGAGGCTAAGACTTCGAGAGAAAGGTTAATAAGGAATATCTTAATATACGGATTTTTAATTGCAGTTATGTTTCTATGCGCCCCGCTTCCTATGATTATACTGTAATACCATTAGTAGGATAATGTGCAGTAGGTAATAGAAAGATGCCCCATCAGACTAAGATGTAATAGAAGAATTATTTCGGGAAATCCTATATTGAGTTTATATGAACAAATAAGTCATTTTGGGATAGAATTTTGGGGTGGAGCTTTTGATCAAAGAAGAATTAACCTTTCGTATAGAAAGGTTTGAATGTAGCGAGAACGAAAAATATGCATTCTCCAAAGAGTTTATTCGTTCGTTAGGTTTGAGAGTAGAAAGTGGTGTCTGGAGTACGCTTAACTTAAGCTCACCAGTTTCAAATGATTTTATAACTAAATCGGAAGAACTAATCACAAATGGTATTGCAAAGCTTATAGGGATTTTAAAGCAAACAATAGTTGAAGACGAAGAAGATAAAGTAGAATGGTACAAGCTAATATCCAAGAATGAATTTTACTTTGAAAGTGTTAACGAAATTATAACTTGTAAGGCAGATAGGATACCACAGAATATTCATTTGGCTTCTGGGTTTTACTATAATCAATTTGTTTCCGAGGAATTCATAAAAACTGTTCAGGAATATGACTTAAAAGGACTGGAGTGGGTATGGATAAAAGACATAGGGCGGTATAAATCTAAACAGTGGTATCTCCCAGTTGCGATGGAAGCGATTGGGAGGGGGATTGATCATCCTTGGTGGGACCCAATTAATATTAGAGGGTCGCATATGCTTAGGCCGCAGCAATATAGACATGGGATTTGGGAGTTTTATAAAAAAGAGATGCACGAATTTATTAGGTTTGATAATAGCAATCAAAAAGGAGTATTAAGCTTATTTAACCCAAAGGAACTAGAAATTCGTTCTTACGAAAGATTCCTAAGTAAATTCATCCCTGATGCAGATTTTGCTTATATTTGGAGAGGAAAAGATCAAGGATGGGCAAGATGGAGAGGGCTCTACATAAGTAAAAAGGCAAAGGACATTTTATTAAAGCATAAACTAATTTCCCAGAGGGACATAGAGCCAATACAAATTTTAACAGAAGTTCCCGAAGGCTGTGACATTCTTGATGGGAAAGAAGATGTACCATTACCATTTTATAATTTACTTGAGTTACAAGAGATAAAACAGAAACTGGCAGTTGAATGGAACGAATATTCACTCAAATCTAAGCCTATTAAAGTAATTCAGATTATGGATTCTATTAAATTACTTCGTGTTTCAAAGAAAACAAGATCAGAAGATTTTAACAAGGCAATTACTAAATCTGAAATAGAAACCTTAAATGCACTAATACCAGGTTATTGGATTGATGTTTTAAAGGTTTCTAATGGTGGTTTCTTAAATTCTGAATGTACCTATGTAAATACTAGAGACTTAGTTGAATTTAATATCGAAACTCAAAAGTATTTAATGAATGTAAATGATGATTACCCCTTGACACATCTGCATTTTGCGCATTCGCCTGACGGTGATTGGTATTCATTTGATATTAGACAAACACCAATGCAAGATTGTATAGTCCACAGAATAAGTCATGAAACTTGCCATCCTATAGAAACTTGGGAATCTATTTCAGCGTTTTTAAACGATATGCTTACAGATTACGATATTGAATAAATCCCGTATGCCATGAAAGCGGAAGGGTGCTATAGGAACACACATAATTTGTATGAATGGACTTTCGTCAACTTCGCATTTTTCATAGGCAGTTATCCGAAGTTAGGTATAAAAAAATCAAGCTACATGGAGAGCTTGAGTATCTAAAAACCATATGCTAAGAGGATCAACGAACCTAACTTTGGATAACTAAAATAGCACGAAACCGCCGGCCCTCTCGCTATGGGGATTGAATATTTTGTTACCCATCGATTTTAACAAACAATAGCGAAAAACTCGTTTGCAAATGTATCAGCGTAGTACCCAATAACTTAAAAATGGACATAGCTTCCCCCTCCCCATATCAGGGCAATTTTTTAAACATATACAATTTCGTGAGTTATCGGTGGAGATTTACCAAGGTTCATAAATTGTTTAGGTTTATCTGAACCGCAGCTAGGACACTTAGATAAATCCATTCCGGTAATCTTCTGGATAAGTTGTAGAGTAGAGGTTTTTTCCTTGGTTAATAGAGGCGTATGGGTAAGCTGCTTGCACAGCTTCAGGTTGGTGGTCTTATTACGATTTCCAAGCAAACCGTAGTGTCTAATTTTCATAAATCTATCCGGGAGAATATGAATCAGAAATCGACGGATAAACTCGTCGGCAGAGAGTGTCATCAACTTTTGCTTACTGTCATCCTTGTAATCCCGCCATTTGAAGGTCACCGTATCTTTTTCAAGGCCGACGATGCGCTTGTTGGAAATAGCCACTCTGTGAGTATACCGGCCCAGGTATTCAACAATACAAGTAGCATTTTTAAACGGTGGTTTGCAGTAAACAACCCACTCTTTGTTATATAAAGAAGAGAGCAGCTCTTCAAAATCCGTATTGTTGGCAAGAACGGCTTGGCTACCGTGAAATTCTAACTTGTTTTGGTAGTAGAGTTGTTTAAGGTAATATAGAAATTTTCCTCTAAACTTCCGAGAGAGAACTTTAACCGGAATGAAGAATTTCTTTCGACTGTTTACCCATTTTCCGATTGAAGATAATCCGCCGCCAGGGACAATTGAGTGAACATGAGGGTGATGTATGAGATTCTGTCCCCAGGTATGCAGGACCGATGTAAAGCCGATTTTTGCGCCAAGATATTTTTTATCAGACGCTAATTCAGTAAGCGTTTCAGCAACGGTCTTAAATAAGAGAGTATAGATCGCTTTTTGATTCTGGTAGGTCATTGAATTAAGTGAATCGGGGATTGTAAAAACCACATGGAAGTACCCGACATCCAGCAGATTACTTTTCTGGTTGTCAATCCAGCGTTCTTTGGCAAGAGTTTGGCATTTGGGACAATGCCTGTTGCGGCAAGAATTGTAGGAAATTCGAGTATGCCCGCAACTGTCACAAACCTCCTTGTGACCGCCTAACTGTGAGGTTCTGCATTTTTGGATAGCAGACATCGCTTTATGCTGGACCAGCGTGAGCTTATGGTTGGTTCGATAAGTATTGCCATAGTTGAGGAAGATATCTTGAACCTCAACCATTAGCCTTATCCAATTCAACAAGCTCATCCAGAGGACTCTTCACGTTAAGTGATTCGATTTTAAGTAAATGTAAATAGAAACACGTTGATGCAATGTCCGTGTGTCCGAGCAATTGTTTAATGTGAAAAACACTGACACCCGATGCCAGTAGATGAGTTGCAAAACAGTGTCTCATGCTGTGTACCGTTACATTTTTGCTGATATTAGCTTTAATAACATATTTATGGAACAGATTTTGAATAGCTCTACTGGTCATCGGAGCACTATTGCGATTTCTGCCGTAAAAAAGCCATTCTTTAGGACGATAAGCCTTCCAGTAAGTTCTGAGAATATCGAGGTTGGCTTGTGAAAGCAGAGCATATCGATCTTTACTGCCTTTAGCATTACGGATGAACAACTGCATTTTGCTGCTATCGATATCTGAAACTTTAAGCGCAGCCACTTCACTAAGGCGAAGCCCTGCACCATAAAGAGTCATGAGAATGCATTTATCTCTTAAATTATCGCAGGCATCAAAAAGGGCCTGAATTTCCTCTTTGGTAAGAATTTCGGGGAATTTACGTTGTTTGCGGTGGCGGGGGATTTGCCTTAGATTCAACTTAATGTTAAATGTGACACCGTACAAAAAACGAAGAGCGCTGTTGTAAGTGTTTACCGAGCCAGAAGCTAACTTTTTTTCTGTCGTGAGATAGTGGAGGAACTGTCGAATATCCTCTTGGCCCAACTCGGTGGCAGGTTTATTGTAGTGTTCTTGAAAAAGTTTTACTTTGGTGTAATACTCGGCCTGGGTGTTTTTACTTAACCCTCTAAGTTCCACATCGAAAACTAATTTGGCTAAAACCTCTTCCTTTGTCATAGAAAAACATCTCCTTTAACGTAAAATCTCTAACATTTTACAGGAGATGCTAAAAGGCTTACAGTATATTTGATTAACCAGCAAAGACAAACTAACGAAAACCACCGCGCCAGCGGTTTAGTGCTATTCTTAAACCCATCAGTATAAAAAAATACCGTCCTACCTCGGTGTCGGATGCATCGACAGTACCAATGCTAAGCAGAAATATGGATAACTTGGTTTTGAATTATTGAAAGAAGAAAATAGAGGCACTGTAATTTAGCATAACGAGGGTGATAATGAATGGCAAAGAATCGGTTACACTGTAGCTTTAAGTCATTTGTCAGCTTAGGGAAAGAAGAAATCACTGATTTGATAACGCATCTGGAACTAAAAGACTTAGTGCCTATCAAATATGGTCTTTCGGCAACTAGACCAAAGTTTGAATATAATTCATTATTGAAAAGCGATGTTGCTGAAGTTTGTATTTCACAGGGGCGTATAGCTATAAAAGGCAAAGTCTTTGTTATTGAATTAAGTGTAAGTGAATACTTCGCTAAACCACTTCTCCAAACATTAATAATAGAGGTATCTAAGAAAACCGACCTGACGTTTATTACCACACTTGTTAATGACTTATTTGCTATGCTTAGGGCATGCTATGCGTTCGTAGATTTGGATTACAATGGGGATACCTACACGTCAGGCAGAAGTATAGAAGACTGCCTTGGAGGTTTTAGTTGGGTAAACATCTTCGGGAAACCATATATAAATTTATGGGGTAGGGATAAATTCTTAAATGCTCCCGCATTTGAAGTTCGGGATTACGATGATTTCATCACTGTGATGATTCAGGAGACTCCATTTCATACTTCCAAAGAGGTAGAAGCAAAGTCTTCAGAATTAAAGAGCTATTTTGGTTTAGACTGTTTTTATAAGTTTAACTTAGAGAAAAGAAAAACCTCTTTTAATTCAATTAAAGAAATAATTGAGTACGACTTAGAGAACAAAAAAAGTATTCGATATCTAGCCCCTGATTTCCACAGGTATTATAATTACCAATCAAATTCCAAGTGTATGTTTCTGGTTCAAAAAGAGGTTCTTGACAAACTAGACAATTAAATTAGTAACTTCTGCTAATTCTTATTCGCGACCCAAAGGCTTCCACATTATTAACTAGCAAGGAGCCTTTTAAATAAATGGACTTACTATATCCTGGAGGTGTATAGGAATGAATTTTGGTGAGATTTTTAAGGATATTTCTGCGGGACTTTTGGTTACAGATGCAGATTTCAATGTGATCTGGGCCAATAAATTCGAGGAAGAGTTCTATGGGAAAACCGTTATGGGTTTGTGGGCTTTAGATTGTCACAAAGAAGAAAATCGCCAAAAGATTGCCAACTTTATATCGCGGTTCAAATCCGGGGAATTAAAATCCTTTACAAAAATAGCCTTTGGGATGGTTATTACCTATAGTAGCTATTTTAAGGATGGGGAGTTTGCCGGAATGATTCGAACAAGAATTTATTTGCCCGAAGGGGCTGATGCAAAGGAGACAGCTCATTATCCAAAGTAAAACTATAAATAGAGTGATGTATTATGATGCTGCGGTAATCCCCAGAACGCTAGTGAAATGGAGCTTTAAGGAGGATTATGAAAGAAGAATTAATTATTAAAGCAGTAATTGATGAATTACTAACCTTACATTTGCAATTACAGAACAATACCTAGCTGTTAACAAAGTTGTATATTGAAAATGATTTATGGATATTAGAAATGAAGTGAAATCTGCCTCTTTTGTCGCTTCATATAAAGGTGATGATTCAACAGATGAAGTAAATCGCCGTTTTATAAATAAACTGCGTATTTGGTTAGGTACCTCTCAGTAAGACGTTCATAATTATAGTTAATACGCATTGTTCAATATACCTATCCTATAAATGCCGTCCCACCTCCTATGTAGTTGCACGGCATTTGTAGGATAGTACCAATGCGAAATTGAATTAACTAGGAGAGTGACATATGCAAATTGAAATTTTACTTAAGAAACTTGCCAAACCAGCACAAAGAGCAATTCAAAATGCAGGTATAACAACAATTGAGCAACTTTCATCATATAGTGAAAAAGAAATCTCTGAGTTACACGGAATAGGAAAAAATGCAATAAATGTTATTCGTCAAACTTTAAACGAGCATGGAATAATTTTTTCAAGTAAGAAAGAGTAAAGTTTTTTATCTCTTTTAGAAGGATTGGTCAATGATGCCACCTAACCTCAGTGTTGGGCGGCATTTGTAAATAACTAAATGATCACTAAATGGGAGTTTAGCGAACATCCCTGTCGGGGTAAAGACGCAATCACCGAAATTCTTTTCAATTCCTCAGCGATCTCCTCCAAATAAATTTATGCAGGTATCATTTAATTAGGCTATTGTATCTTTCAGGGCCTTTTTTGAATTTCTTGTCCAGTATAAAATGAAGCGGAACTAATCATAATAAATGCGAATAATAATATTCTATATTTTACCTTTATCGCTAAATTATTAATCTAAGGTGTTGACCGCTTATGTTTTGGAAAAAGAGGAAAAGTGGAAGCGACCGGAAACAAAATGACCCTAACAAGGAAGTTGAAAATACAACTTTAACACTAGATACTCTGAAAAACATTGTGGTGAACATGGATGATGCAGAAATCATTGAACGTCAAATTAATCCAGACCATAAGGTTACACTTCTGTATATAAGAACGTTGATTAATCAAGAACGTTTGAATGATGAAATTATTGAACCGTTGATCCATCATTCTCCAGCCCCTATTCACGAATGTATAAACGTTTGTAAAGCATCGAAAGTCAATGACTTAGATGAGGCTCAGAGGCAACTGATGGAGGGGGCGATACTTCTTCGTGATCGTAGTGAGGACCAATGGTTGGCCATTAAACTAGAAAATCCATTAAGCCGTTCCATTGAATCCTCTGAAACGGAAACCATTTTATTCGGTCCAAAAGATAGCTTTAGTGAACAAATAGAACAAAATGTTACACTGATTCGAAGGCGGCTACCACTGACGAAACTCAAAACGGAAAAGTTCACAGTCGGTTCTCTAACTAGAACACCGATTGTACTTATGTACATTGAGGGATTGACTAATCCTGAATTAATTACCATTGCGAAAAGTAAAATTCTTACTATTGATTATGATTTGTTTTTAGATTCATCTCAAGTTGCCGCGTTTATGGAGGATCACGTTCATAGTATCTTCCCCCAATTCCAACAGACAGACCGTCCGGACTCATGTGTTTATGCTTTGGGCGCCGGAAAACTCACGATTTTGGTTGGCAATACTCCATTTGCATTAATTGCCCCTATCACATTTTTTGATCTCTTTATCTCTCCCGACGATTATATCCATCGATGGCTGATTGGAAGTTTTTTGCGTGGCGTTCGCTTTGTAAGCTTTTTTCTTTCGCTGACCATGATCCCTCTCTATGTCGCTATAAACACACATCATTATCAGATGTTTCCCCTTCAAGTGCTATTCGTTTTATTAGAATCCAGAAGCAAATTGCCTTTTACCCCATTTTGGGAAGCATTTCTAATGTTAATCATAATCGAAATCATAATTGAAGCCAGTCTTCGAATGCCTACGAAGACTGGACAAACTTTAGGAGTAATTGGCGGGATTGTCATTGGGCAGGCTTCTGTTGAAGCCGGATTTGCAAGTAAAGTGTTAATTGTCACAGTAGGTATTTCCACAATTGCTTCGTTTTTAGTTCCCAATTATCTGATGGTCAAAGCTAACAGGCTACTTTTATTTGCTTTTATGCTACTTTCGTCAATTCTTGGAATATTTGGTATGGCACTTGGGTTCATTATAGTTCTCGTTCATTTGAATGGGCTTACATCACTGAAACAGCCTTACTTTGCCCCAATTGCTCCTTTACATATGAGCGATTGGAAGGATCTTTTTATTCGCGCACCCTTGCAGTGGATCAAGACGCGTCCTGTTTCTTTATATCCCCTGCAGAAATGGCGATCCAGCCGAAGGAGATGATCACTTGCCCTCACCTTCGTTATTTGAAAAATCGTCTCCCTTTAGCGGCGTTTATTTCATGTTGATGGTCAATCGAATGCAAATGCTTTACTATTTTATAATCATGCCGAGGCATTTAGTTCATCCTTATATGATTATGGGGATTATGGCCGTAGGAATCTTGTCGCAAGTTAATTTGATGCTGTTATCCAAGTGGTTTTCATCTGATTTTTCAGTGCAGGGTTATCAAGGATTCGTGCAGCTATTAGGTGAAAGGACGGTTAGAGTATTTGCTTTTCTTGGTTTGTTTCTAATCTCGCTCAGAATAACTGTAATGACACTGGGATTTGTGGAAATCGCGCACCAATATATATTTCCCTCGATGACTTCCAATTGGTTAATTCTTTCCATCTTTATAGTCTGCTTTTACCTAGCCTCTCAAGGGATGGAGAATACCATACGTTTTGTTGTGATCGCATTTCTAAGTACAATTTGGATGGTGATCATATATTATTCATTTTTCTTTCCGCCGATTGCTTCTATGCATGATTTATATCCTTTGATGCCGCCGGAATGGTCGGCAATTTCTTGGAAAGGGTTGTTATTGGTTTGGTCCTCACTGTCAGGAGTTGAATTTTTGGTATGTTTGACTCCTTGGCTAAGGCCAAAGCAAAAGATGCTAAAATACTTGACGATCGGCAATACGATCTCAGTCTTAGAATATCTAGTCTTATTTATATCATCGCTATTATTTTTTGGTTCCAATTACTTAGACAAAACGAAGTATCCTGTACTTGATATGGTTCGGTACCTGCAATTTCCTGCCTATGAACGAATTGATATAGTTTTGATCTCGGTCCATCTGTTTGTCCTTGTATTTGTTAACTCAATTTTCATTTTATTATTTTATGGGGCTATCCGAATCCTCTTGGGAAAAGGGGTGCGACAGACCACACGAATGGGTTTTGCGGCAAGTTTTATAATAATTCTTGTAAGTATCCTCGTAATCAATGAGTGGTTCTGGAAATCCGGCGAAGAACAGAACATTTGGCTGAACCTTCAGATTGGAGTAGGAGCATTCACCTACCTTTTAGTTCCGGCCTTCCTTCTGGTAGCCACTAAACTGAAGGGGCGTTTCAAAGTATGACGCATATAAAACGAGTAGTTTTATTGATGATAATAATAAATATCGTCTTTTTGAGCGGATGTTCTTCTTTTTTTGTGGAGAACAATACGGTCGAAGAAATCGCTCCTGTTATTTTCTGGTCTATCCAAGAAGGTGAGTCAGGTAAATTGAAAATAAGCACATTGTTGCCGCCATTGATCAATGAGAAGAAAAGTATGCTCACCCTTCAAGTTAATCTATTAAAACAGGGAAGAAAGGACTTTAATTTAGTTTATTATCGCGAATTGAAATTAGGACAACTCAGAATGTTGTTTATCAGCGAAGAGCTTGCCAAAAAAGGGATTCTTCCCCTTATCGACACCCTTCTCACAGATCCCGATATCTCCCAACGGCTCTATCTCGTGGTCATCAAAGGAAATTTTGATGATTACATCAGAAATCAAGTAGATAAACAAGAAAACCTAGATTATTTTCTTTATCGCATGCTTAAACATTATGAAACAAAAAATCAAGGGGATATCACTGTAATTAATTTGCATCAATTCTTGAAACGGTTGTACTCTCCATTTTCAGATCCCATACTGCCTGTTTTTAAAGTTAACAAAGAAAATTTCATCTACAATGGAACTGCCTTTTTCAAGGATGACAAATTAGTTGCAACCATCAGCGACATGAATGATCAAATTCTCCAACTCCTTAATAACGATTATTACCTCAAACTCTTACCGATTCCGTCCTTAGCCGTCTCTTTAGGTCAGATTCGTTCAAAGGTTATTATAAAATTAGCTCCAGACTACTCGTCAATTTCAATTAAGGTGAATTTGGTTGGCAGAATCGAGGAGTACCGGGGGGATAAAAATATAGTCGATAGTGACGAATTAGAGGACCTTAATCAAGAGATCAAATCCTATTTGGAAAAACAAACAACTGCGTTACTACAGAAAATGCAACAGTGGAAAGTTGATCCTTTACAAGTGGGGACACACTCGCTTACCCCCTTCTCGCAACCAATCAAGGACGAAGAGTGGTTAAGGAAATGGGGGAATATGGAATTACAGATCAATTATCAGCTTGATCTCCAAACAATGACGAATGTGAACAAATAAGTGATGGATGAATTAAGATTGGTCGTTGATTAGTGGACAATCACATCTCAAATACATCAAATAAAGTTACTCGACTAATCTAAACATTGCTATTAGCATCTCACAGTTAATCTGTGGTTTTTTGCACAGGATGCAACTCGCACGTATAGCGTTGTTCATATAGTGTTAGATATAGATGGATTTTTAAAAGAAGATGGTGTATGGGTTAAGGGATCTAGTATTGATTTTTTAACAACAAATTTCGGACTTTATGTAACCGCAAAAAAAGATGGAAAACGCAACACAAGAGGACCTCAGGCGATTTTTAAATTACTTAGCGCGATAGGAATTACTTGCAGAATTACATTCGCTAAAGACCCAAATTTTGAACGTATCTATAAAACTTTTGACTTCCAGTTGTTCTTAAACCCAGTAGTAAAAACAGCCGTCTCACCTATAGGTAGGTGGACGGCATCGCAGGAAGCGTGACATGAATTGGCTTATGGCGTGCGTCTTTTTAGTTCCTTGGTCAGTTGTTAGAGTTTTTGGATGTTTGAAGGTCAAAAACTATAGTCTGTTAATTAAGCTATCCTCATTATACGGAGGTTTGACTTTTATTAAATATTAAATTTTTCGGAAGTAATACTTCCTGTTGAATGGTTTACAAATTGGTTAAACCTTTTAAGGAGTAGTGATACATAGGCTCTGCTGAAGTTGCTATTTTTCTTATTCTGGACCCAATAGTGGATAATTAGTTTTTACTATAAGAAGAAATGTAATAGTTCATACTTGGAAATGCTAAACATAGTCATTCAGGAATACCCGAAACATCTTTTCGTGTTTGTTGTAAGGTGATTAGCGATTCAATCGTTCTCAAGGAGGTAAGTTATGATTTGGGGATATGGCATTTTCGATAACGAAATCGCTTCAAATATTAAAGACCAGTTCAGAGAGTTCCTCAGTAAAGGACTATCCAGAGAGGAAGCTCTATGCGAAACCGTGTCTATTTTTAATAACTACATGGAAGATGAATTAGCTTGTTTAGCACTAGCTTCTTTGCAAGTTCGTCATAATATATTGGTTTCACTGGATAATCTGGAAAAAGCCCTTAAACTAGCTAGTGGAAAAGGCAGATTAAAGTGGGAGAATGAAGAAGGACGAAGACTAGTCTTGGAGAAATTCGCTAAAGAACTAAAAGAGTTTATCTCGATGACTGGAGATGAAAATAAAAAAGAGGTAGACTGTAAAACCGATGAAATAACAGAAGATATGGATAATCTTTGGGAGCATACGCCTCAATGCCGTAAAAGATTACTTGCCGGTTATATCATACGAGAAATTGCGAGATTGACGATTACTGGTGGTACACTAAAAACTCTGAGTGAACAATTAAAACTAGATGATGAAGGTTATACCTTTTTACTTCGTTGTGGTGGCCTAGCTGTAACCAACGCAATTGAAGACTTACTTGAAACAAAGCAGATAAAATTAGTTTAGTTACTATCATAGTAGGTCAACGGTAAGCTTAAATAACTTGGTGGCTATGAAATGGCCAGATTATTGGATACGACAGTAGAAGAATTGTTTATATTAGAGTAACTTCTAGGTATTCATTAATAGCGTAACAAGGCAGCTTCAACAAATTCTTAATACGGTTCTGGTATGAGGAGGCTAGCATTTCCCACATTGCAGCGCTTATCGTAATCGTCGTATCGGACTTATGGAGTAACTGCGGTAAGTCCGTCAATGGACTTTCGCCAGATTTCTGTGTAAAATCTATATTTAGAAAACTAAAATGGATTGAGTGATTTTAGATGGAAAATAAAATGAAAATGGGTGGACATCATCACGGAATGGGAGGACATCCGCAGGGTAAAGGTGGTCATCCAAGTGGGCACCCAGGAATGAACGTTGACTACAATAAGAACCCGTTCATCGTAATCTGGGAAACTACTCGTGCATGTGGGCTTAAGTGCCAACACTGTCGTGCAGATGCGCAACCTGACCCGCATCCAGAGGAGTTAACCCACGAGCAAGGTATCGCGTTAATCGATGAAATCTACGAAATGGACAACCCGATGCTAGTTTTCACAGGTGGGGACTGCATGCTTCGAAAAGACCTTTTTGAATTAGCAGACTACGGTATTAAAAAAGGAATGCGTGTTTCGATGAGCCCAAGTGCTACTGTTGAAGTAACAAAAGAGCGCATGGACATGGCGAAAGAAGTTGGGATTTCTCGTTGGAGTTTCTCAATTGACGGTGCAGATGCTAAGACCCACGATGCTTTCCGTGGAATCGATGGAACCTTTGATTTAACAATCGAGAAACTTAAATATTTAAACGAAATTGGTATTTCTCACCAAATCAATACTTGCATTAACAAAGCAAACTTGCACCAACTTGAGCAAATGGCGGAATTGATGAAAGAGTTGAAGACTTCGGTTTGGTACATTTTAATGATGATTCCAACGGGACGTGCTTCACTGGATGATTGCATAACAGCTGCTCAGCATGAAGAAGTATTCAAGTGGCTTTACGAGTTAAGTAAAAACGCGCCTTATGATATAAAAACAACTGCTGGCCAGCACTATCGCCGTGTTGTATTCCAACAACGTGCTAAGGAAAACGGTACTACAGGTGAGGAAATCACTTTCGAAGGTACTAAGACACGTGACATGGCTCAATTCATTGACGGTCTGGCAAGAGCACCAAAAGCAGTTAACGATGGAAATGGTTTCATCTTCGTATCACACACTGGTGACGTTACACCAAGTGGATTTTTACCTTTAGTAGTTGGTAACGTTAAGGAAAATAGACTGCGCGACATCTACCGCGAAAGCCCTATTTTAAGAGACTTGCGTTCACCAGATAAGTATGAAGGTAAATGTGGTATCTGTGAGTACAACAAAGTTTGTGGTGGATCAAGAGCACGTGCCTACGGCGCAACTGGAAACTATATGGCCTCAGAGCCATTCTGCGTGTATATTCCAGAGAAGATTAGAAAGAAATAGAATTATATTGTGAACGCCTGCGATTTTTGTGGGCGTTTTTTGTTCTATCCCTACCAGCTCAAAGGCAGGGACGGAAAGGGGGCAAAGCATTGCTGAAAGCCAAACTTCAGGCACCGATTGTGAATCAAAGGATCATTAGCCGAGAACAACTGCTAAGGAAATTCCAGCGCGTCCTGGAATGGCTGGGTAAATGCGACCTGCCTTGGGCCTGGCTGTCGAACTCAGGGCATACACCTTTTGAACGTAAAATCCGATGAAGAAACGGGCAACGATATATATCCCTGCAGGAAAGGAATCCCAGTTCATTAAAAAAATTGAAGCGTATTCATCGGAAGTTACTGAAAAAGGAATCCCAAAACATAATGACTTAGTGCGCGCTATGGCTCCAACAGTGATTGCATTCCAAGATTGCCCTGGATTTTCAGCCCCATGAAGAATACTCGAATCAGGATAGCATTATTAGCTAGAAAATGATATCCAGATTTCTAAAAAATCTTGGTAAATGGTTATCTCCCCATCAATGTTTATGGTGTGGGGAAAATTGGCATGCTTAAATTTGTTAAACAGTGTAATATTTTTTATCTAAACGTGACTCATTATATGAAAGGGGGGTATTAATGAAACAAATTGAAACGCTGTATTTTGAATATAAACAAGATATCTATAGCTATCTGTTAAGCTTGACTCATGATCCTACCCTTTCGGAAGATTTGCTCTCAGAGACTTTTGTTAAGGCGATATTCTCTATGGGTAATTTTAAAGGTAATTCCTCTATTAAGACTTGGCTATTTGGGATTGCCCGCCACCTATGGCTGCAAAACCTGCGTAAAGCTAGACCTGCGGTGGAATATAGTGATCTTTTAGATGTCTATGTGGCAGACAGAAGCCTGGATCGTGTCATAACCAAGCAAATAGCCGATAGAGTCTATGAGTTGCTAAAAACCAAAGACGAGCGAACACAAAAAATAATCAATATGCGTGTAAATGGGATAAGTTACTTTGAAATCTCCGAGAGAATAGGTATTACGGAAAACTCAGCAAGAGTCATAGATTTTAGAACAAAAAAATGGCTTAAATCAGTTTTGGAAAAGGAGGGATTGATTTGAAGGCATCCTGTGAGATAATAAGGGATTTGATACCCCTTGTGAAAGATAATGTTGCCAGCCAAGAGAGTACTAATTTAGTTTCGGAACATCTAAAAAACTGTGAAAGCTGTAAACTTGAGTTTGGACATGAGGCATTGCCAATCCAAAAAGACGTTGATGATAAAAGAGTATTGGTTTCAATTAAGAAAAAACTTTTTCTTATCTCGTCGGCCCTATTACTCTTTGGAGCATTTATGGGCATGGCACTAAATAAAAATACGTCCTCAAACTTTATGCCCATAGTAGTAGTTGTCCTAAGTACTGTAATTGTGGGGATACTGATATTCAAGTTTAAATGGAAGGGGGATAAAAGTGTGAGTAGATTTTTTGTAGGAAAAGCTATTGGGACAATTATTGTCTTTGCAATACTAGGTATTTATCTATTGCTGAAATATCTGTTTCAGTTTTAAGAAGTTTAAACTTACTCTATGAGTGTGGTTGAAATGGCCCGTTCCAATTAATTGTGGCCCATTTAATCGGTGGCAGATGAAATTGAAGTCGCCCACAAAGTAATTCAGGGTGTCTATTTAGCGATAATTCTTGTGGTTTGTGTTATTTTAGCAGGCAGTCTGACTTTGGTCTTCCGTTGGCTTATGATGTCATTTCTCCTGAGGTACAGAGGTTAAAGAATGAGGAAAGCGGGTATGTCCTAAAACGCGACAGGTTGTCGTGTTTTGTGACATACCCGCTTTCCTGCTGATTTTAGTTCCAAATTGGGACTGTTTTATAGAAGGGAGCCTATTGTATAATATTTACTGGAAGGTGGGTGAATAGCTTGCCCAAAAAGGAACCCATCCAGAACGGTAAAACTGGACAAAATTCTGAAATTGGTTGGAATATAGCTGAAATTGGTAAGTTGAGTGATTTCTGAGGGGACAACACTTATCAGAGATAGCTTTTCATAAGAAAAGAGGATGCTTAGTGTTGAGCAAAATTGATGGGGATTCAACGGCATATTGGTTGTTGTTTAAAGGGAATAAAATACTCATTTCCGAAGATAAAGTGCTGGAATTTACTTTGCCGGAGATTGATTACTTTAAATTAAGCAAGAAGCTGGTTCGT
Organism: Desulfosporosinus meridiei DSM 13257; assembly: GCF_000231385.2. Classification (NCBI taxonomy): domain Bacteria; kingdom Bacillati; phylum Bacillota; class Clostridia; order Eubacteriales; family Desulfitobacteriaceae; genus Desulfosporosinus; species Desulfosporosinus meridiei. The sequence goes on from NC_018515.1 coordinate 2,053,388, forward strand.
AGTCAGTTACTGGGCCAGATGGAAGGACGTTCTTATTATGCCGCAGAACTTGCCCCGGATATCGTTGCTCCGGAAACTATGTTGTTTTGCAACTTGTATCGTTTATTTGGCAAGATCCCGGATGCTTTGTTTTTCTTAGCAGGTAAAGCCTATCAGATTTTACACTGGGATCGTACCCATCAGTACTGCAGCCAGTGCGGAGCTCGGACAGAAAACAAAATAGATGAAAGGGCTAAGCTTTGTCCAGCATGCGGGCGAGTAAACTATCCCAGGATTTCTCCGGCTATTATTGTGGCGATTACAAGAGAGCGCGAAATATTATTAGCGAGGGGGAGTCGCTTTCAAGCCGACTTCTATAGCGTTTTGGCTGGTTTTGTAGAACCGGGGGAAACATTTGAAGAGTGTGTGCAAAGGGAAGTCAGAGAAGAAGTTGGCCTGGAAGTTAAAAATATTAGATATTTTGGCAGCCAGCCTTGGCCCTTCCCAGATTCTCTGATGGTTGGCTTTACAGCGGAATATGCTGGCGGGGACATAAAGATTGATGAAAATGAAATCTTGAATGCCGGATGGTTTGATGTGGATCAGCTACCGCTGATACCAGGAACCGGAAGCATAGCCCGGAGTTTAATTGATTGGTTTATAGAACTAGCAAAAAATGAGTAACGACCCTACAAGGGCATTTTTAATATTGTGATAGAGCAAGTCGACGCTGACGCTGACAAAAACGGGCCGCATTTTCGGCCCGTTTTTGCTTTGCCTGGTGTGCTATTTTAAGATCATTTTCTGCAGAGCCTGTTTTTGTGTCTCATCTATGAGGGGCAGCATTTTTTTCAACTTTAACTTTTTTTCTTCCGGAAGGTCTTTGAGGAAAGCTCTCATTTTTTCGGCCAGCTCAGGTGTTATATAATTACTTTCATTCATGCGGATCAACTCCATTATTTTTATTAATTGGTCTGAACTTATAGTTTGGTTGAATGACAGCAGTGTTTGCAGTTGTTCAAGCTCAGAGCGCAGCTTTTCCTTTAATTTTATCTGTTCCTTGACGATTTCCAGTTGAGCTTGAACGACGAGGAGGGGATTAAAATCAGGATTTTCAATAAAGTTATGGATTTCTTCTAAGGAAAATTCCAGTTGTTTTAGAGATAATATCTGCTGAAGTTTTAATGCATCGGACTTGGTGTAAAGCCGATGGCCGGCTTCGGTAGTTTCAGAGGGGACTAATAGGCCTATTTGGTGATAATGGTGCAGTGTTCTTACTGTAATCCCACACTGGCTTGCAAGCTCACCGATTTTCCAAATAGTGTTTTCCATTCTTTCACCTCGTTTCCGTAGAATTTTTGTCGACAAGTAAATTATACAACCTGACGTTGCGTCAGGTGCAATAGACACAAATAAATATTTCCAAGCAATGGAAATGGTGTTAGAATAGTGTTCAAAAGGAGGGGGATTTTGTGAAAATAGCTATTGTATATTACAGTAAATCTGGTAATACCCAAAAGGTTGCAGATCTTGTAGCTGAAGGTGCAAAGAAAATTGATAAAGTCGAGGTCAAAACTATGTCCATCGAAGCAATCGACGATGAATTCTTGACGGAAGCCAAAGCAGTTATCTTTGGGTCGCCGACGATTGCGGGATCCTTTGCAGGGCAATTAAAACAATGGTTAGATACAGCTAAAAATGTCGGAGGAAAACTGGGAGCTGTTTTTGCTACAGCAAATTATGTTGGCGGTGGTGCAGAGGTGGCGGAAATCTCCATGATTGCTGAGATGTTGGTAAAAGGTATGTTGGTCTACTCTTCAGGAGTTGCTGAGGGACAGCCTTTTATTCATTATGGAGCTGTGTGCATTAAAGATGGGGATGATGGTCAAAAAGAGCGAGCAAAAGTATTTGGGGAAAGGATCGCTAGAAAAGCAGTGGAATTGTTTAACTAACATCAAAAGTCACTTTGAGTCAATTGCTAGATGACAAGGTCTGGATGATAAAAATTCGGCAGTTTTGAGATGACTAATCTTCTCAAAACTGCCGAATTTTTATGTATTGTTTTTCCTTTATCCCAAATGAGTCATGTATAATTTTGTGAAAAATAAAAAGCAAACCGTAAAATAGTCTGCTTCATCTTGACAAGGAGAAGTTATGATTGTATAATCCTTAATTACATTAACAATATTATATACATTTATATCATAACACATATAATTTAAATTGTCAACACTATTTTTCAAGGTAGGAGGATTATTTTTTATGGCCTTTGAATTATCCTTGTTTAGTGGCGCTCTGATAGAAAAGCAAGCTGTCAACGAAGTCATGAAATGCAATGACCTGACTGTGAAATTTGGTCTTGTTCTGACAGAGGCACAGGCTCTCGCTTTGGTTGAAACACGCGCTTTTGCATTAAAGGAAAATGGTAGGATTGAATTTGGTGGAGGCGTGATTGACAAGATAATTAAGGAATTTTGCAACTCACCTTATCTTTCAAGGCATAACTATGAAGAAACCATGCATGAGCTTTTAGGAATATTTTATTATTACAAGAATGAAACTCTCGATCTGATGTGTGATGACGACTTAATCCAATATATGAAAAATGCTTTTAATGGAATATGCCAAGGTTCTTTTGAACTGCTATCTGGGCGGGAACTATATAAGCTTGCCCGAAACTTGCGCTATGGTTATGCTCTGGATTATTCAGACGATGCTATCCAATTGGATGATGAATGATGGCAGATATTGAAAAGATCCGCAGAATCAAAAGAGAAACATTAAGCAGTGAATATTATTTCAAATCCTTACTTGAGCAAGCCTATATGTCGGGGATGTTGTCAGAGGCACAGCTTGAAAAAATTCAATTGGATTGCCTCTCACTTTTGGCCAAGCAAACTGAGAGGTATAACAGCGGGGGCAGCAGCTCGATCCTAGTAGAAGGAGCACAGAGTCTCCTAACCTCTATCATGTTCACCATTGGTGTAAGGTTAAAGACCTATCCTAACCCCGATGAAGCAGTGGCAGCAATACAAAAAGACGGTGTCTACGCTCTATATCAAGCCGGACGTGAGGGTATCGACAGACTGATAAAGTCAACCAAAATCCTGCACTCTTCAATTATTGCTAATTTGCTGCAAACCGAAAATGTGTTTTACCGCTCCACTATTGTGGACGGCATAAAGGGGTTTTTTAAGCTATATTACCCTGAATTTGCCGCCCAGGAAATTCATATCACTGCAGACTATCCAGTTCATCATCTAATGGAACGGTTGGTTGGGATTGAGTTTATACAGAAGTATTTAGAGTGCATCTACTACGAAAATCTGTTTTGCGCGCAATTCTCTGCAGAGAATGTTCATCATCTGCTTTGCGGATACGATGAAGATTATGAAGAGTTGCTCGTTAATATTTATGAGCCGGTGTTATCTGCGGCAATCGGATGCATCCTTTCCGGCAGGGATGTCCACAGGCTGGAGATGGCAGCTTCGTCCATCAAAATTCTGAGTGATTTATTTCGTGGCAAAAGAAGAACAGAAATCGTGGAAATTCTCAGGGAAGCCGTAAGTCAACTGAGCGGACTGATGGAGCTGACCGAGCCCTTAAAAAGGTATCTAAGGGGCAGTCTGCCTCAAATTGCTGCGGTAATAGAAAACGCAGTCCTGCTGCAAACATTGGATCGTGTGTTCATCCTCCCCAAATATCCGGAAAACAACAGGAAGCTCATCTTTTCCTTTGGAGAGAAGATGGACGATGAAAAATATCGTAAGGTATTAGAAGAAATTAGGCAATGCCGTTATCTGACTGACAAGAAAGCCCTGATCAAAGGTGAAATACACTCCCTTGCCGATTTAGAGGATATTTTACTGGATGCGGAACTTCACGAAGAAGAAATTCTCAGCATTATTAGGGAGTTAAACCCTGCTGAAATTGCAGCGCTGGCAAAAAAACATCCGATGTCCTCTGCCTTAGATCAATATGAGCTAAGGGAAAGCCAAATTGTGCTGGGCGAGTGTTTGCAAAAGTTCCTTGCTGAGCTTCCGGCGAAGGGTCGGGATTTGATAAAACAGGCAGCAGCTATGCTGGATAGGATATAGATATAGCATGAATATCAAGTGTTTTTCATCTCAGATTGTCTTGTTGACTTCTTCACAAGTGAAGGGTTATAGGAGAGTATGGCAATGAATTCAAACTGCCAAAATTTCAAGATACGTAGCATTAGATGGAGCTGGTGATGGGAATCGAACCCGCAAGCTGATAAACCAATCAACTACTCTTCCAATCGAGCTGCACCAGCGTGTATTATATCCAGAGTATTAGAAAAAATTCCTTCCTATTATATAGGGTAAATAATATTGGGCAAAACCTAACAGGTAGCAAGGCCTGCTTTCAATCAAGCAGGGCAATTTCAACTTTCAGAAGCTGCCCTGGTTTTTGACGAGTGGTGTTTTAATTTGAGGACTCCCAAGGATTACTCAGTAAGCTAGGTAATATCCGACGCAAATTATCTAGGTCAAAAGGTTTGGTTAAAAAGTGTTTAACAAGACCACTCTGGACAGCGGACGTCAAAGCATTATCTTGGGTATAGCCACTCATTACAACCACTTGCGTCTTTGGACGTATTTGTTGCAATTTGTTCAGAGTTTCCAATCCACTTAAACCAGGCATTTTCAAATCTAAGAATGTTAGTTTGGGTTTCTCTTCACTAGCCATTTGTAAAGCAGTATACCCATCGGCTGCTTCTTTAACGCGAAAACCTTCCCGAGATAAAAATTCACACATAAGTTGCCGTACACCAAAATGATCATCTACAACCAAAAGATAATCGTTACTCAAAGATAATCATCTCTTTTCTTTATATAATGAGAAAGACCTATGCTTAGAGCAGTAGCAAGATTTAAAGTGGAACCCAGTAGCTTACTGATAGTATACTTCGCTATATACCATGAATAATCCTCTAAAAATTCAGACTATTCGAACAAGTATTTTGAATACATGATGACGTTCAGGCGATTAATTGGCATTTTTCCTTTACCTTATCTGGAATAGGGAAATAAATAAAGAAAGTTGTACCTCTTGAGCTGGAATTGACACTGATCTTAGCTCCATGTGCTTCGACAATTTTGTAGCATGTAGCTAGACCTAACCCAGTACCGGTATCTTTAGTCGTAAAGAAGGGGGTTCCGAGTTTTTGGTTATTTTCAGGTGGAATACCACATCCTTCATCCGCAATTGCCAGCACAACCTTGTCATCCTGTAAATAACTTTCAATAGTTAGGCAGCCTCTTTCTTCCATTGCTTCGAGCCCATTGCGGGTCAGATTTAGAATGAGTTGAGTAATTTCTTTGGCATTTAATTCAAGATCGAAAATCTCTCCCAGAGTGAAGCGGATTTGTTTGTTTTGAGAAAAGGCATCGGCTTCTAAAAGCGGATATAGCTGATCAAGGATATCGTTAAGGTTTTGTTGTTTCAATTCGCTTTTTTTTGTTTGAGCCAGGGAAAGGAATTCCGTGATTATAGAATTTGCACGATCAACTTCCGAAATCATTAGGTCGAAGGTTGGCTTCAGAATTGTATAATCTGGTTTCACGCTAATCAATTGGAGATATCCCCGAATTGTTGTCAGAGGATTCCTTATTTCATGTCCGATTCCTGCAGCCAATTGCCCGACAAGATTAAGACGGTCGAGTCTGGCCATTTCATCTTGAGCTATCTTTCGGATTGTAATATCTCGAAAATAACAAGTTAGGCCGGTTCCTATAGGATAAGCACTTACCTCTAACCATTTATTACCTAAGGCTTCCGAAAGAATTTCAAAAGTAACCGACTTCTTTTCGCACATTACTTCATTAAACCGCTGAAGGGTGGTGTCATTAGCCTCAAAAACTTCAGTCAATTTCATGCCTACCAATTCTTCACGTGATTTTTCCATCACCATTTCTCCTGCGCGATTTACATAAGTGAAAAGCCAGTTGCTATCAATGGCAAAGAAACAATCTGTCATACTTTCAAGGATGTAAGTCATTTCTTCTTGAGATGTAACCAATTTTTCCTGTACTAGTTTTTGTTTGGTAATATCTCGATAATAAACGGTCAACCCAAATTTGGAAGGATAAGCAGTGACTTCATACCATGTGTCTTTATGTAAAAAGCTAAGGTATTCAAATGTTATGGGTAGGCAATCATTGATCGACTTTTGATAATTAAGTTCGAGCAGAGTTCCGCGGGCTTGGGGGATTGTTTCCCATAATACTTCACCTAAGAGCTCTTCTCGTGTTTTGAGCAATAACTCTGCGGCCTTTTTATTGATATAGGTAAAGCGCCATTGATCGTCTAATACGTAAAATCCATCCGGCATACTATTGATAATGTCTGCTATTAGTTGGTTACTTCGAGAAAGCTCCGCCTGTAATGTCAAATATTTGGATAGTTGATCAAGTCTTTCTGTTTGCAGTCGTTTCATCTCAGTAATATCATTATAGGCAAACATAATACATTCTTGATCGTCAATTTCTATCTTTTCTGCAGAAAGAATTACCGTACCCATCGAACCGAATTTCGTTACTAATGAACATTCAACATTTTGTATAGACCCCTGTAGATCGAGGATTTTCATGATTCGCCCAAATTCACTCTCAGGCACGCCCAACTCGATGGGTGTTTTACCGATTACATCTTCACGGTTGAAATTTCTTTCTTCAAGAAAACGATCGTTAACATCTATATATCGAAAGTCAGACATTTGAACTATAGCCATCATATGAGGACCTAACTGAAATGCTTTGGCAAATCGATTGGTTGCACCTCTGAGTTTTTCTTGTTCTTTCACCCGATCAGTAACCTCGTTAAGGATGGCTGCACAGGCAAATTCCCCGCAGGGCAGCTGAAAACTACACAAGTCAGCGACATAGTGTCTCTGATCATCTGTACAGATTTCTCGATGCTCCTGTTTTGTGGCATTCAAGAAGGTTCTTTTGCAATCCGGTGATCGAACAAAGGTTTCTGCAATTTGGGAAGTTTGATGTTGGATTTTTAGATTTTCACTTTGCAGAATTGGCCCATGTTCATCGAAAACCATTAAGTTAATTGGACTAACGTTAACAATTGCATTTAAGATTGAGGCTTTGCCAAAGAACTCGGAAATCAAGAAGTAGAAGTTGAATAATATGGTTGTGGCAATTGGATTGATGATTAAAACAGGGACAATAATGACACTAAGAACAACTGTCCTATTAGCCCCCCATGGGGATGTGAAAAAAACAATAAACAAAGAGATACAGGACATAATGAATCCGATGATAAACCAAAATAGAAGTTTTTTACCATTTTGACTACTCTTCACGTGTTTTCTTAAGATGCTTCCAAAACAAGCAAAAACGATAATACTGAAGACGCCGCCCATGGAGCCGTTTCCACCTACAAAATATCGATAAAGCCCACTAATGATAGCTGCAATTATAGCAGTGATTGGACCACCAATAAATCCTGCCATCGTCATAGTGATATTCCGGAAGTCATAAAAGTGATCTTCAAAAACTTCAATTCTGCCCTTAATAACAAAGATTGTTATAAGTCCGAATAGAATACCTAACAAAAAACGAGAATATTTACTTTTGAGAGATAAGTTAATCCAGATCAGAATACCACATAATAACATTACATCGAGTACATTGGATGCAAGGTCATAATACAAAATATATCCCTCCTTTATGTCACAATATTTTCTAATAATTAGATTGTACATCCAATGTTCCTAAAAATTTGTCGCATTTATTTGTCGTATAGGAGCTATAATTTGGTATATTAATCACTTCTGTATATAATAATTCAATATGTGTTGTTATATCATAATATTATGGTAAAATTAGCCTGAAAGAATTCAAACTGGCCGACAGATTTTAACATTGCAACCTGTGAAGCATTTACGGATAACAGGCCGTGTAGAGTTTGTTGAGGATATTGTTTTAAAGACTAAAGCTTTAGACGAAAGACCATTTCTAAAAGCCCTCGGAATAAATACGGCAGATGATCCTAACTTTATTCTTTTCCGAGTGGGCAACGGAGAGGCTCATTTTTGGACATGGGAAGATAATCTTAAGGAAGCGGACATACCCAGAATTAGATTCTAGCTGTAGTTTTATCCGTAAGAACCGGTATTGTACAAAACAGACAAATTTGTGCATCGTTTTTAACGGTGCTTTTTTATTTTCTTTGTTGTGATAAAGCTCCACTATGTATTTAGAGTCGGCGGCTATCAAAATAGCGTAACGGTGGTATGGGCCAAAATGAATTTATCACTTTGTGGATGTGAATTGCTTTAATAAGGCTCTGTCTCGTGGCACTTAAATTTCATCCTTGCTTGAATATGTAAATAAAAGAATATAGAATAAGGATTATATAAGAATTATGGTAGAAAAAGAAAATTATTTCTTAAAGTTTCTTTCCTCTTTCAAAAGGATTTTCCATTATTTATAGAGGCGGATTGAATATGAATAAAGATCAAATAGTTAGTATTTGTGACAATTTAATTGACCATTTAACAGTTCTTAAAGGATTTGTAGAACTGGGTAAGTTGAATAATAAAGTCAATCATTCACTAGTTATATTAGATGAAATAAATAGTATGGAAATAATGGTTACTGAACTGGTTAATAAATTACTATCGCTTGACGAATAACGATTACCATATTCTTATTTGCTGGCAAAGGAGGATGGAATTTTTGTTGGGGAATAATAGATATATTTTAGTGGTTGATGATAATTGTGGTATACGCCGACTTATGTGTGAGTTTTTAACTCAAGAAGGTTACTATGTTAAAGAAGCATCTGATGGATTAACGGCTTTAGGACTTGTTATGGAGGAGAAACCTAATCTTGTGTTGCTCGATTTGAGGATGCCTGGATTAGGTGGTTTACAAACTGCGGATAGATTGAGGGATTTAGTTCCAGAAACAATAGTAGTAATTATGAGTGCTTACTTCGATGCACAAGATTTACAAAAGGCAGTCAAAGAAGGAAAGATTAAACACTTTGTAATTAAACCGTTTGAATTGACAGAACTAGGGGTTCTTATAAAAGATTTATTAAATAATGTTAATATCAACCAAAGCATAATTTCATAACCCTCATTGTGTTAGGAAACATGTCAATAATTAATTTGATCATATCTTACAGCTAAATAAGAAGAGTTAGATTATTATGACTAAGATTCGCTCAGTTCTGATTAGAATACAGAACAATGATGGGTGGGAGGACAGGTATGAACAAAGAAGAACTGGTCATAGCGGGTTTCAGGGACTTATTTAACAAGCTGGTTTGGCTTAATAAGTCTAAGATGGAAGACAGTCTCAAGGGTTATAAGTCTTCTGAAGTACATTGCATCGAATACATTGGAAGAAATGAAGATTCCAACGGGACTAAACTTGTAGAGTCCTTTTATATGACTAGCGGTGCTATAAGCAAAATCACTAAGAAGCTCATAAAAAAAGGCATTATCGAAAGCTACCAAAAGCCGGATAACAAGAAAGAAATCTATTTTCGCTTGACTCCGCAAGGGAAAGCAATTTATGAAATCCACGAGGAACTGCACAAAGAGTTTCAAGAGCGGGATAAGGTCGTATTTGAGCAGGTAACCGAGGAACAATTTGACAGTATGCTTAACTTCGTAGAAAAGTATAGCAGGCATTTGGATGCAGAAATAAAAAAACTGGGTATAGATATTGAGTTGGAATAAATTTGAATAACGAAAAGCTACAGGCAGCCTATCACTCCATTGAGAACAGGCTGCTTTTTTCATTGCTATTATTTTGTTGACAAGGAAGGAAAATTATAATAGGATTAATATGTCTTCCAAGGAAGCAAAAATACGAATCTTGAAGGAGAATTTGATGTTCAAATTTAGATCACATAATGAACAGACCACAGAACCAACCGTCGATAAAAAGGCTTTAATATTCGGTCTTTTGTCTGTGTTTCTTTGCGGAATCGGCTTCACGATCATAGCACCTGTAGTTCCATTCTTAGTGCAGCCTTATATAAGCAATCCGGGAGATCAAGCTATAGTTGTCACGCTGCTGACCTCTGTTTATGCAGTCTGCGTGTTTTTTGCGGCTCCCGGACTTGGAGCTTTGAGCGACAGATATGGCCGTCGTCCGGTACTCTTAGTTTGCCTTTTGGGTTCCGCAATCGGGTACGTAGTTTTTGGCATAGGAGGAGCTCTATGGATACTATTTGTCGGGCGCATCATCGATGGGATAACAGGCGGAACTATAAGCACTATCTTCGCCTATTTTGCAGACATCATTCCTCCGGAACAGAGAACTAAATACTTTGGGTGGGTGAGTGCGGTTGTAGGTGTCGGCACCGTCATTGGCCCAACTCTAGGCGGATTACTTGCTAAGTTTGGCTATTCTGTACCTTTGTATTTTGGAGCAATAATAACTTTATTGAATGTTATTTATGGATTCTTTTATATGCCTGAGAGCCTTGACCAGAATAATAGACTGAAAAAGATTAGCTTTACAAGACTGAATCCATTTACACAGCTGGCAAACATACTTGCCATGAAAAACTTAAACAGGCTGCTTGTCTCAGCCTTCTTACTTTGGATACCCAACGGATCTTTACAGGCAGTTTTTTCACAATTTACAATCGATACTTTCAGTTGGAAGCCTGCCCTAATCGGACTCATGTTTTCAATTATGGGCATCCAAGACATTATCTCCCAAGGTTTGATAATGCCAAAGCTTCTGCTGAAACTTAGTGATGCACGCATTGCAATTCTTGGCATGGTTGCAGAGATCATAGGCTACAGTCTTATTGCAGCATCGGCTTTGTTTTCATTCTATCCTCTTTTAATAGCCGGAATGTTTATATTTGGTTTTGGTGATTCGATCTTTGGACCTTCATTCAATGGGATGCTCTCCAAGTCTGTCGATTCCAGTGAACAAGGAAGGATTCAAGGAGGCAGCCAATCTATTCAGGCTTTGGCAAGAATGATCGGGCCGATCATTGGAGGTCAAATCTATGTATCACTAGGTCATGCCGCACCAGCTTTTATGGGTATGATCCTTATAGCGGCGGCAATACCGGTTTTATACAAGAGAACGCCTGTAACAATATAAACTGCCTGCTTTCTTTAGGCAAGACGAAAGGCCAGCATTTTTGCAAGTTGCAAAGTGCTGACCCTTTATACCAGTGTACATTATTTCGCTGCAATTGACAAAAATCGGGGTTCTTCTGATCGATGCTCATTTTCGAGCTTGTTCAAGTGGTTAAATGCCGATCTTAAAGCCATAATGGCAATGAGGCTAGAGATCAGATCAGACAGAGCACCTGCTCCCCATACACCATTTAATCCTAAGAAATTAGGTAATATAAGCAGGAGAGGTATCAGAAAAAGCACTTGTCTTGAAAGTCCTAAAAAACTTGCCTTCTTTGCTTCGCCAATAGCTTGAAAGTAGTTTGCTCCAACTATCTGAGCACTTAAGAGAGGAAGCATTAATAAGAATAGACGCATTCCGGAACTTGCCTTTGAAATAAGATCCGGTTCATTCGTGAAGATACTTGAAAGCATTACAGGAAAAGCTTGAACAACTATAAAGGTTATTGTAAAGATTGATGAAACAGCAAGCAGTTCGAGTTTTAATATTTGTTTAACTCTGTCAAAGTGTTTAGCACCATAATTAAAGCCTATGATTGGTGCAGCGCCTTGTGTAACACCCATAGCCGACATAAGGAATAAGACCATCACAGAGTTGATTATTGTCATTGCCCCTATAGCAACATCACCTCCGTGTGTTTTGAGGGCATTGTTAGATATGATGCTGACGACAACGGAAGATAACTGCATTATGAAGGGAGCAAATCCAATACTTAGTATCGACTTTATAGTTACTAAGTGGAGCTTTAATTTACTCATTTCAATTTTCATTGGACTCTTTTCACTGATGAAATGTTGTATTACCATGATGGATGTTACGAGTTGGGCGATAATTGTTGCCCAAGCTGCACCAGCAATACCCATATCAAAAGTGAAAATGAGAATTGGATCCAGGATAATATTAATGAGCGTTCCAACAAGTACAATCACCATTGATTTGACAGGATGTCCTGTAGCCCTTACCACATTTAATAATCCTGTTCCAATGCCTTGGAATACAGCACCATAGAGAATGACAGTCATATAATCCACGGCATAAGGCATAGTTGCTTCACTGGCACCAAATGTTTCAAGTATAGGAGTCATAAAAATAAGTCCTAAAAGTGTCATTAAAAGCATTAAGCCTATGAGCAATGTTATGGCATTACCAAGTAACCCTTTTGCTTCGTCCTTATTATTTTCTCCCAACTTAATAGAAATAAGTGCTGAGGCTCCTATTCCTACCAACGAACTCACAGCGAATAGCATCATCATAAACGGTAAACTCAATCCTATTCCTGTCATGGCAAGACCACCAATTCTGCCGACAAATATTCTGTCCACCAAATTATATAAGGAATTTATAATCATACCGCCAATAGCGGGAAGTGAAAATTTGAGTAAAAGTCTACTGACTGGCATGGTAATGAGCGTATTATTATTATTTCCCATAATTTACCTCTCCTTCTTAACAGCTAAAACAGTATATATAGCATCGTTAATTTTAGTCTTCTTCACAATTTCAAAACCAATTAAGGACAATACTTTTTCGAGATCCTCTGAGCCAATACGAATGGACATTGGAGGTCCTTCTATTATCAAGTCGTCCTTTTCATACTCCAGACATAACAAGTGCCCTCCTGCTTTTAGTACCTCAAATATATTTGTGAGTGCTTCTGTCAGTGAACTTACTTCGTGGAGGATTAAGGATGCCATAACAAAATCAACACTGTTATTTTGAATGCTTAAGTTTTCGATATAATCTTGAATCAGTTCAATATTAGTAAGTCCTTTTTCCTTAGCCTTATCTTCTATGACGCTGAGCATACGTCTATCAGGATCCATAGCATACACTTTGCTAGATGTGTTTTCTGCCATAGGAATTGTAAAAAAACCGGAGCCGGCACCGACATCGAGTAAAGTATGATTTTTTTGAATTGGCATTTGGCTAATAAGTGCTTCCGGTGGTATGAGACGCTCCCTTTGTCTACTATCTAAAAAGGCAATTTTGTTTAAAAATTTTTGATCCAGTTGGTCGTGATGATGCATGTGATTCATAATAAGACCTCCTATAAAATATAATAGAGACTGCAATTATCTATAATTGTGGCAAAAAATGAGCAGCTGCAACTCCTATATTTCTAACTCATTTTTACACAATGTCATAAATACGTTTTTCTTTAAGGTGGTTCACCATTTTCTCTTCGGCGTCTCTCATAACCTTTTCTATGTGACAAGCACGATTCTCGTCCATTTCACAAGTGAAAAGAGCTCCGCTGCCTTCAATAGCTTGAATAACGTCATAAAAGCTTATTTCAGTCTTAGGTTTCCTAAGACTATAACCTCCATTTACTCCAGGGGTAGACTGAATAAGGTCAGCCTTGACTAATTGAGTTAGTATCTTGGACAGGTAGGTAGGGGATATATTCATGTGACTAGCTAAAGGCTGAAGACTTAAATTGTCTGTGCCTTCTTTCTTAACGAAATAGGCCATTATATGCAAAGCATAATTCGTTGCTTTCGTATACTTCATAGTAGACCCTCCTTAAAGATATTAAAGACTGTATTTGTCCTTAATAATACATGATGAGTTTTACTGTGTCAATAACAATTTTTAAGTGTTAATGAGTTATCTGGTTAGTGGTTGCTGTTACATATGTAATGTATCGCAATCTGTTAAAAAAGTGAAATGTTAGAATTGAACCGTTTTAGGGTGAAAAGCCGGTGAGTCTTGATAAGATTGAACTATTCTATGTCAACTATAATTGAAGTAAAATTTAATGCTTTACCGCCAACTTTGACTCCTTTGATTTCCGTCCCATCAACATCTAGGGAAACCAGTATTTCCGACGGTTTTTTCATAGAATAACCCTGTTCAATGATAATATGTGAAGCTAGATTAAAATCGAGCTTGCCGTATTTATAAAGGTAACAGCCAAGAGCGCCGTTAGATGTACCTGTAGCGGATTCTTCCGGGATATTAAACAAGGGGGCGAAGTTTCTGCAGCTGGCGGTGGAGTTGTTGATTGATTCAAGTGTAAATACATGATAACCGACTGCATTGTACTTCCTGCTGATTTCTCTGATTTTTTCAAAATCCGGTTTTATGGTGTCTAAAATATCTAAGCTTTTTATGGGCACTATGATATCCCTCAAACCTGTGGATACTATTTGAACCGGCAGATCTTCAAGAATACTGGCTGTTTCAATGTTTAGTGAATCGGCGATTTCGCTCTTTTTAACGGTTTCAAAAAAAGACGGGGGCGGCTGACACATCATAATCGACAAGTCTTTCGTTATTTCAACTCCCAAAATTCCTGCTTTGGTTTCCTGCAGATAGCTGCCCGGCTTTAGATAGCCTAGAGCTGCCAGAGTATAGAAGGTTCCTATTGTAGCATGTCCGCATAGATCGACTTCTTCCCTCGGGGCAAAGAATCTTACCCTGAAATCTGCCAGATTTGATTTCAGAACAAATGCGGTCTCACTGAATCTGAGGATGGCAGCTATTTTTTGCATTTGTACATCTGACAGAAAATCAGCATTTGGAACTACTCCTGCCGCGTTACCTCCTTCGGTAGTTTTGGCAAATGAATTAATTGCATACGCGTTCACTTTCATAGTTGTTCCTCTCAATCCTGCTGTCTTTTTAATCAGAAAATTGGAATGGGAAAGTTAAGATCGATCAACATTAATATTTCAGACTAAGTCGGAGAAAATTTTCACAAAAAATTTAATTAAACAACAATTAATCGATTTAAAACCACATATAGAAAAGGGAAATATTCCTGTTATTGATGAAAATTAATGATAAGAATTCAGGGATACTTTATCACATAACACCTATTAAATAAACTTAACCGGCAGGGGTTGAGTCAAAGAGTGTTACGAAAGTCACGTACTATTGAGAACTTATCCAGAGAATGTATTGTCAGAGCGAGATATTTTTAGTATAATACATCTTGAATATCAAACAATAAGATACTATAACTAAATATGGAGGATGGCTTATGAGAGAGGAATTAACCAATGAACTTTTATTTTTCTTTAACGGGTTTTCGTCTTGGGAAAATTCAATAGTACGTGCCAGTGATTTAACAATTTCAGAGGCCCATGCCTTAGAAGTATTAGGGGAACACGAAAAAATAAATATGAAATCTCTAGCTCAAAAACTGGGAGTTACTACGGGAACTACGACGGTTACAGTCGATAGGCTTGAGAAGAAAAATTTTGCAAAACGTGAATCAACTCAGGAAGATAGACGGGTTAACTTAATTGTATTAACAGAAAAAGGGAAGAAGGCTTTTGAAGAACACCATAACTACCACATACAATTAACGGAACAGATGGTCTCAGTTTTGAGCGAAGATGAAATAAAGCAATTTCATGATACCCTTAAAAAGATAAATATGGAGACTTTCTAATCTGAGCCAGTAAAGTATACTCTATTAAAATAAAACCATTCTAGTCGATTTTTCTTTTATATCTGCAAAATTTCTGAAACATGATTTTGGGGAGGGATTTTTTTTGCCATTATAGCTTGAGTTTCAAATAATAAGAAACTCTTACTAAAGTTGAGAGGCTAATGAATTCGGAACTAACTAATGAACTCTTATTGCTCATTATCAGAGAAAATTCAATAGAATCAACTCAGGAAGATAGAAGGATTAACTTAATTGCTCTAACTGAAAACGGTAAAAGAAATAGGTATCTGAAAGGATGATATAGATGATAAAACTATTGAAAGACGAGGAAAAAAGGACAGTCCTATTCCTTGGGATATCGTTCATTTCCGTGGTAATCAGCTTCTTAAATGTAGGGGATTTACCCTTTGATGTCGCATGGTTGGCAATTTTATTGTGCGGGATACCGATCATCAAGGGAGCTGTTGTCGGCCTCGTTACCGAATTCGATATTAAAGCCGACGTACTGGTATCCATCGCCTTAATAGCAGCGGTTATCATTGGCGAAATTTTTGCCGCTGGGGAAGTTGCCTTTATTATGGCAATCGGTGCATATCTGGAAGAACGAACTGTGGCAAAAGCCCGAGCAGGTATTGAAAAGTTGGTGCATCTAACTCCGACAACGGCAAGGGTCGCCAGGAATGGAGAAGAGGTTATTGTCTCTGCCGAGCAGGTCAAGGTTGGTGATATCCTCCGGGTGCTTGCCGGCGAAACCATTGCTGTAGACGGCATCATTATCAACGGTCAAACCTCGGTTAATCAGGCAGTGATGACCGGAGAGAGCCTACCGGTTGACAAGAGCGAGGGCGATGAGGTTTATAGCGGTACGGTCAATCAGTACGGCACATTTGAAATGAAGGCTACAAAAGTTGGCGAGGACAGCTCCCTGCAAAGAATGATAAGGCTGGTACAATCGGCGGACGCCGGCAAAGCGAAGATTGTCGGGATTGCGGACAGATGGGCTACTTGGATCGTAGTTATTGCCTTGCTTTCGGCCGGAGCCACCTGGTTAATGACAGGTGAAATAATCCGCGCTGTGACCATCTTAGTCGTATTTTGTCCTTGTGCTTTGGTGTTGGCAACACCAACAGCTATTATGGCCGGTATCGGCAATGCCACGAAATTTGGTATCCTGATCCGCGAAGGCGACGCCTTGGAAAGACTAGCTGCGGTAAAGCGAATTGCCTTTGACAAAACAGGCACCCTCACCTATGGAAAACCAGATGTCGCAGCCGTCGAGAGCTTTGCTCCCAGCCTGACTGTTGCTGAATTGCTGTCTCTGACGGCTTCCGCTGAGCTGCGTTCCGAGCATCCGTTAGGAAAATCCATTGTCGCTCATTACAAGCTTGCCTCAAATCCATCTCTACTAGAACCCAGCGATTTTCAGATGCTGGCTGGGCGCGGTGTTTCCGCCCTGGTAGACGGCCGCAGGATACTGGCCGGAAATGCAGAACTGCTGAGTGATAACTCTATCCTCTTACCCCCAACCATAGTGGACAAGGCGGATACATACAGAAATGACGGCTGCACCATCATCTTTGTATCTGTGGACGGCGAGCCTTCTGGTTTTATCGTCTTGTCTGACACTTTACGGCCCGATGCCGTGAATGTGGTTAGGAAGATTGAGAAATTAGGGGTTAAGAACGTCTTGTTAACGGGTGACAATCATCATGCCGCGTCCCATATGGCAAAGATCGCCGGAATTCAGGACATCCATACCGATTGCCTGCCCGAAAATAAACTGGCGATTATCGAAGAGTATCAAAGCCGCGGCGACTTGGTCTGCATGGTAGGCGATGGTGTAAACGATGCGCCTGCCCTAAAAAAAGCTCATGTAGGCATCGCTATGGGAGGTATCGGCAGTGATATCGCAGTGGAAGCGGCCGACATTGCCCTAGTCGGTGACGATATAAAGAGCATTCCCCATTTGCTTGCTTTAGCAAAACGAACGATGAATACTATCAAGTTCAATATGGCCATATCCATGGCCCTGAATTTTGTCGCAATTATTCTGGCCATGGCAGGGGTTCTCGGACCTGTTGTGGGCGCGCTGGTACATAATGCCGGTTCAGTCGTGGTGATTATTAATTCATCGTTATTATTACACTGGAAGGAGAATAAACAATGAGCCCGATGATTTTTGCCATCCATGGTTCCACATGAGTCTTCAAAGGGTAAAACAAAAAGGAGTCGTGGATAACTCTCAATCTTGAGAAATTTTAAAAGAACATGGAATAATGGTACACCCAGTAAAATGACTGAAAATTGCCTGTTTTAAGATGACTAATCTTGATTAGTCATCTTAAAACAGGCAATTTTTAAACAGTAGGCTGTGAAATTTCTCCATGTACGCTATTGTTGAATATAGAGTTCTTCCTAGTTCGAGTTACGAATATTACATAGACAAGGATCGATTGAAGATGAAGGAAGCCAGAACCTTATTCAATATTTCATCAATACTTTCCTGGGAACCTGGCTTGCATACTACCTGTAAAGGCTGAACCTGCGTGAATTGATCATAATCATCTGTAGATGTCACAAATACTATGTTGCAGGTTGACAGGGACTCAGATTGCCGGATTTGCTTTGCGGTTTCGAGACCCGTCAGCTTTTTCATACTATTGTCAAGAAAAAGCAGGTTGAAAATTATCCCATGTTTATTAACTTCTTCGAGAAGCTCTTCTCCACTGCCAAATTGAGAAATGTTGAACAACAGACCCCTTTTTTCTTCATATAAATGAATGTATGCCTCCAATAAATGACGACACAACGGCCTGTCATCGCAAATGCCGATAGTAAGCAAAGCATCTCCCTCCAAAGTCAAATTAATATACAACTGAAAAGGTATTTGAACCATTATATATCTGTAAAAATACAAATACAAGTGTATATATACCCTTATAGTTTGTTAAGAATAATATTTGTAATTGATAAAGTTAAAAAGGGTGATAAAATTTGGAGATTAATTACAAAGAATTAGGAGAACGGATTGCGAAAAGGCGTAAGGTATTGAACCTGACCCAGGATGATGTCGCAGAAGCCACGGGACTTAGCAACAACCACATTTCCAATATCGAAAACAATCATTCTATTCCCAGCATTGAAACATTGCTTAAAATATGTGAAGCCCTGGACGTTACGCCGGATTACCTCCTGCTGGGTATTTTCAGACAAGCGAAGGACAGCCTGCTTTCTCAAATTAATCAAAAACTCAAGCTGTGTGATGAGAAAAAGCAAGAACTGGTTGATCATTTTATAACCTGGCTAGTTGACGAAAAACTATAGTTTCAGAATTGGTATTTTCGGGGACGTTGGCACAGGATATAGGGATTCGTCAGAGCGAGGCGATTATCAAGAAGAGTTTAAAACACCCCATGATTCTGGGCAGGATTTTTTCAGGAATCATCAGTAGTTAAATAATGAAACGCTTAAAAATTCGGTGGTATTGAGATGGCTAATCTAGATTACTCATCTCAATACCACCGAATTTTTAAATTGGATATGCCAAAACAAGCGAGGGCAGTGAGTCCAGCCTGGTAGGATGTGATTTGTAATAATGGTGATACAAGCCATCGCCTTGGCATAGATTTCAGACTAATGGGTGTGGTTTTATGGATAAAGAATATAGTTGGATGAAGATATTCTAAATATTGTTTGAGGATGTGATGGAGGTTCCGGTTTAGGACTTGCCGTTGCTAAAAAAGCAGTAATTATTAACAATCTCTAGCGAGTAATGCAATAGGAAAATGTCTTATTAGAAGTGGGGCGGTATAGTCTGCTAGTCCTCTGAACCAAAAAAGCAAATTTGTCCTTCTTCTGACAAGTCATCCGTAATACTGCCTTCATTGATCACCGCATGGCTGAAATCCGGTGTCCCGTACGCGAAGATTGCTTCTACGGCAGCCTTGTTGTTTACCATTATATTTGTGATAGCCAACGCAACTTGCTCTACCAACTTCAGTCTTTCTACCCACTGAAAGAAATAAAAATGGGTATTTGGATGACGTGATCCATCTTGAGCTGGTGTAGCGAACCATATCGTATAACTGTACCCTTCATAAGACTCATCACTACAACGATTAAATACGGCAGTGTCAGGAATTGAAACCTTGTTCCTCCTAAATTTAAGCGAGGCATTCCGCGCATCAAGAACTTTCTGGGCATCAATATTCTTTTTCAGGAAATTAATAACCTCAGCATCGGCAAGGGTAGTGGTATCGCCTATTGTCCGACCCTCTGCAATGTCCTTTAGAAGACGCCTCATAATCTTTCCGCTTCGCGTCTTAGGTAATTCAGCCGTCAGGAAAATGTCATCAGGACGGGCAAGTGCTCCGATTTTCTGGACTACATGCGCTTTTAATTCAGCAATTAGCCCATCGTAAATTTCGATCCCTTCTTTTAAACTAACGAAGGCGAAAACCGCTTGACCCTTAACTTCGTGGGTTCTGCCCACACAGGCTGCTTCAGCAACTAAGAGATGATCAACCAAAGCACCTTCTACTTCCGCCGTCCCAATCCGATGCCCCGAGACATTGATCACATCATCTACCCGGCCGACCACCCAGAAATAACCATCTTCATCCCATTTCGCTTCGTCCCCGGTAAAATACACATCTGCAATCTCGCTCCAGTATGTGTCCTGATAGCGTTTGTCATCCCCATACACGGTTTTCAGCATCGCCGGCCATGGCTCACGAACCACTAAATATCCGCCCTCACCCTTCGGTACCGGGTTACCGGCATGATCCACGATTTCTATATGGACCCCGGGGAAGGGTATCGTGCAAGAGCCCGGCTTTAGAGGAGTAATCCCTGGAACGGGTGTCATCATAATCATCCCCGTTTCCGTTTGCCACCAGGTATCTACGATAGGGCAGTGCTCTCCTCCGATGAACTTGTTGTACCACATCCAAGCTTCTGGGTTAATCGGTTCTCCCACCGAACCCAAGAGCCGTAAACTTGAAAGATCTCTGCCTAAAGGATAGCTTTCCCCCCATTTCATAAACGTGCGAATAGCAGTGGGCGCAGTATATAAAATGGTGACCCTATAGTCCTCGATGATTTTCCAATAGCGATCCTTTTCTGGAAAATCCGGGGCTCCTTCATACATCAGGATCGTTGCACCATTCGACAATGGCCCATACACCAAATAACTATGCCCTGTTATCCAGCCCACATCCGCAGTACACCAATACACATCTTCCTCTTTGAGATCAAATACCCATTCATGGGTTGTTGATACCCCAACCATATAACCCCCAACAGTATGAACAACTCCTTTGGGTTTTCCCGTTGTTCCACTTGTGTAAAGAATAAACAGCATATCCTCCGCATCCATTGGTTCCGCCGGACATACGATAGAAACATTCTTCATGACCTCGTGATACCAAACATCTCGTCCTTCTAACATATCGACAGGCTGACCGGTCCGCTTGACGACGATAACACTTTCTACACAATTGTTGATACAAGTTACAGGCAGGGCAAGATCAACATTAGCCTTCAAAGGGATACTATTTCCACGTCGATAGCTCCCATCCGTTGTCACCACAACTTTTGACAGAGAGTTCTGAATCCTGTCCTTCAAAGCTTCTGCACTGAACCCACCAAATACAACACAGTGCACAGCGCCTATTCTGGCACAGGCCAGCATGGCGATCACAGTCTCCGGGATCAGGGGCATATAAATAGTCACCCGGTCTCCCTTTTCTACATCAAGAGACTTTAGCACGTTGGCAAACTGGGATACCTCACGATAAAGATCTTGATAGGTTAATACCCTGCGATCTCCCAGTTCTCCTTCAAATATTAGGGCCGCTTTATTCCGACGCGGGCCGGCTAAATGTCGATCTAAGCAATTATAGGCAGCATTCAATTTTCCGCCGACATACCACTTGGCAAATGGTGGATTCCATTCTAGAACTGTGTTCCATGGTTTAAACCAGTCCAACCGTCTCCCTTGTTCATTCCAAAACGTTGCCCGATCCGCCCCTAGTTCGTGAATGTTAGGGTTTTGAATGATGGCTTTCGCACTAAACTCTGTTGGAGGGAAAAAGAACCGTTTTTCCTCCAACAATCCTTCATTGTGTTTCTCTGTCATATAATGCCCCCCAATCTTTAATAAATTATACATCGTTCAGGTTAAGAAATTGGTCACTTGCAAGACAATTTAGAATATTTAATTTATTATAAAAATAATGACTCAAATCAAATTGCTTCCTTCACAGATCGTCCTGACAACTATCCCTAATACTCCCGTTGTGATGAATCCTCCGATTATACCGATATTATTCCTTCTCTGGCCCCCTCTGAGAAAGGGCTAAAAAGAGCATATAATAGTGCAATAATACCAACGGAAGTGTGTCCAATAAAATATAGCAGGGTTTTTTTAGCGTACTTCATGAATATCCTCCTCAAAAAGAAATACTTCTTCTATTGTCAAATGAAATATTTGAGCAATTTTGTGTGCGAGAAAAATAGAAGGGTTATAGCGGCCATTTTCTAATGAAATAATCGTTTGTCGAGTGACAGTGCATAATACGGCTAATTCTTCTTGCGTCATGCGTTTATCTCACTGGCATTGGTGCGATGTTGTATGCTTAAATCATAGAAGGGAGGATTAATATTGGATGGCCAAGTAAGAAGTAATATTCATGCTGAAATCACAGTAGATATTGAACCTTTTTATATTGGAGAGACATGGTTCCCCCTATTTCGCAGAAAATTTATGAGATGATTAGGATATAGAGCAATGTCGTAAGGAAGAAGCTACAAGCGAATAGACTTTGCGAGGAGAGTGATTTCATGCGTTATGAAGGAACGGTCTATCGTCCCCCCAGTGAAGCCGAAAGTTTGCTGATTCAAGCGACTATCGGTTGTCCTCATAATGATTGTACATTCTGTGGTATGTATCGGGACACAAAGTTTCGAATCCGATCCGTGGCCGATATAAAAGAAGACCTTCTCATGGCCCGAGATTTTTATGGCGATAAAGTAAGGTCGATTTTTTTCCCCGATGGGAACACTATTTTAATGAAAACAGATCAGCTTTTAGAGATTCTTTACTATGCTCGGGAAATGTTTCCCTACTTGAAACGTATGACCGTCTATGGCTCTGCGAAATTCATGAAGTTAAAAAAACTCAATGAGTTTCGCCTTCTAAGAGAAGCAGGCTTAACCCGTATACACTCGGGAATGGAAAGTGGGGATGACGAAGTTCTTCGTAGGATTAAAAAAGGCTTCACTGCAGCTGAAATGATCGAAGAAGGTCTCAAGGTGAGAGAAGCCGGTCTTGAACTGAGTGAATATATCCTTCTTGGGATCGGTGGACGTGAACGTACTCAAGAACATGCTTTAGAAAGTGCTCGGGTGCTTAATGCCTTTACCCCGGATTTTGTTCGGTTCCGCACTTATGTTCCTTGGAAAGGGACGCCCCTTTATGATGACTATCAACAAGGGCGATTTCACCTTCTCAGTCCCTACGAAGTATTAAGGGAAACCCGTCTTCTGATAGCTAACTTAGAAGATCCTTTCGAGCTGCTCAGTGATCATATGTCGAATTATGCTCCAATCAATGGGAATATACCTAAGGATAAGCCAGAGATGATTGAAACCATAGATAGACTTTTAGCGGTACCAGAAGATAACTTTAAACAAATGGATTCCGGTCTTCTTTAGGTGGGTTGAACAAGAACATTTAAAATGAGCATCAATTTTGATCACTCGACACTCTCTGAATTTCAGTAAATTAATGCTAAGAATCAATCATCTTGATTTTCGTGAAAATATCTCAATGGAATTCCAGGTATTCTGTCAAGAAGGGAAATTTCCCAACTGATATTTAACCTCACAACATATTTTTTAAATTAGGTGACAATACTACAAAGAAAAATATGTTGTGAGGTATATTATGGATAATAAGTTATCTAAAGATGCATATGGTGGCGTAGCTGGCAAAGACTATGTACCTTACATTTCCGGCGGTTCTAAAAAATCTGGTGGAAACGCGGCAGTATTAACGATCGGTATTGTTTTAGCAGCTTTGTTTGCAGCTTCTACGGCCTATTCAGGTATGAAATCGGGTCTTACAGTTGCAGCTGGTATTCCAGGTTCGATAATAGGCTCCGCACTTATAGCGGCCTTTGCCAAACAAAAGGGTATTCTTGGGAAAAGCCTAATTCAAGGGATGTCAAGTGGCGGGGAATCAATTGCCAGTGGGATGATATTCGTTTTACCGGCAATTATTTTAATAGGTTCAAAAGCTTCTTTTTTAGAAGGCTTTGTTGTTGGGGTAGGCGGCGTCTTATTCGGTATAGCCATAGCTTCCCTAGTTCATAATTACTTAATCGTCGAAGAACACGGTGAATTAATGTACCCTGAGTCAATGGCTATCTCTGAAACACTTGTAGCTTCAGAAGCCGCCGGAGAATCTCTTAAGTACATGGGAATAGGGTTTGGAATAAGTGGTGTCATAACTATTATAACGGGTTCATTTTTAAATGCCGTTAACAACGTTATAAGTTACGTCAACGAGTCCTTTTACAAGTGGAGATTTCAAGTTGAAGTTAATCCCTTATTATTAGGTATCGGATTCATAGTTGGCATGGAAGTTTCTTTAACGATGTTTGCTGGTTCGATTTTATCGAACTTCGGTATTTTGCCTCTAATAGGTTACTTCTCTGATCTGGCAAAAGGTGACGTAACCGTATGGAATAATCCAGGAGTTGCGATCAACGCTATGAAAGTTAGTGATATAGCCGGTAGTTATGTAAAATATATCGGCGCAGGTATGATGCTTTCCGGCGGTTTAATTGGTGCTGTAAAGTTAATACCTACTATAATATTTTCAATTAAAGAAACTCTCAACGCTAAGTCATCAAACAATGAGGATAGCTCATCTGTCACAAACTTAATACTACTTTGTGGTATAATCGTAGGTCTTATTGCCGGTTTCTTGGTATCCGGCGGTAACATACTAATGGCCGTAACTGCTTCTGTTTTATCATTATTCTTATCTTTATTATTTGTCATTGTTTCAGGTCGTTTAACAGGTACTATTGGAACTTCCAACCTTCCTGTATCTGGTATGACTATAGCTTCTTTAGTTCTTGTAACCTTTTTATTCGTTGTAATGAAATGGACAAATCCTGAAAGCAACCGATCTTTACTTCTATTTGGTACATTTATCGTTACTGCTATAGCAACAGCTGGCGGTTACTGCCAATCTCAAAAAGTTGCCTTCATAATAGGCGGAGACAAAAATGAAATGCAAAAATACTTCGCTATAGCAGGTATCGTTGGCGTCGTAGTTGTAACTGGTACTATATTATTACTTTCCAATCAACTTGCCATGACCGGTGATAACGTTCCCTTTGCCCTGCCTCAAGCAAACTTAATGGCAACCTTAACGGCTGGTATAATCTCAGGAAAATTACCTTGGGTCATGATTATTTTTGGTGTTATTATGGGAATCGTTTTATTCTTTCTAAACCTGCCTATCATGACAGTTGCTATAGGATTCTACTTACCAATTTCTACAACTTCCATAATTTTAGTAGGTGCCTTAATTCGTTCCCTCGTAGAAAGAACTTCCACATCTGAAAAGGAAAAAGAAGTTAAAGTATCGAATGGAATAAGCTTATCTTCGGGGCTAGTGGCTGGTGGTTCTATAATAGGACTTATTGGTATAATACTTCAAGTATCAGGTGTGATAAAAGGAAGTGAGCCAAGTGGCTTCGCTGCTTCTAACGGTATGGCAATTATGATATTAGTGATTCTGGTAGTTGCTACCATAATACCTATAATTACCAGTAAGGCGAAAGACGCTAATTAACAACGCAGGAAATTAAATATAATCTTTTAAAATTATGGCAAAGCATGGTGAGGTTTCTTCATCTTAAGAAAATGAGAGCAGTACCCGAATTACAGGGTAACAATTGCCTAATTAAAGGGAGGATTAGTACTATGAAATTCTGCTGGAGCACATTAAGGGTCGCAAATCTAGAGGAATCTTTAAAGTTTTATCAGGAAATAGTGGGCTTAAAATTAGTCAATAGGTTTCCTGCCGGACCGGGGGTCGAGATAGCCTTTTTAGGAGACGGAGAAACAAAGGTTGAATTGGTCTGTAACGCAGCCGATACGGAAATTAATTGTGGGACAGATATTTCTTGGGGATTCGAAGTAGAGTCTGTGGATGAATTTATGACATTCCTTAAACAAAGAGGAATAGAAATTCAAAGTGGACCGTTTCAGCCCAATCCTCACACAAAGTTTTTCTTCATTAATGATCCCAATGGATTCAAACTTCAATTTGTAGAGAATAAGTAATTTGGTCAATTCACCCCCTAATCATGGGATAGTCTTATTAAGTTTAAAGAATGTGGCTCACCTTCAGTATTCAAAAGTCAGCCGACAGGAATAGTTGCCGGAGAGTGGAAAATGAAATGGAACCGACATTTTGGGATATTGCAGGTCCTATCGCACTACTTAGCCTACCAATTAGTTTAGTTCTATCAATATATTTTTTTTTGCAAAAAGAGGATCGTATTTATTTTTATTTGCAGCATAGTCACAGTGATATGTCATTTATTACTTTGGTCAATGACTCAGTATTTGAACCCGCTTAAAGATTCTCTTATTACTGCTGGTAAAAATCTAAACTGGGGAGAATGGTAAACTGTGATTAGGAAAGTTTCAATAACGATAATAGGAAATAAAGACCTTCTTTATGAGCTATATGACCATGTTAAACAATATATTTATAAACCGGAAGCGAAAAAATGTGAATATACAGGTCGTGGAAATTTACATGTAATATTAGATAATGAATATTCAGGGTATCATTATTTGATGGAAATGTCGGAGAAGTTCCAATTGCATCCACATATAGCTCAGTGGGTAAGATACACAAAAGCAGAAGAAGAGAGTGCCAAGTTTTATGTTATGGGTATTTCGACCCCTTTAGAGTTAGAAGGAACAAAAGCAAGTGATTATGGAACGCAATATAGTGGCGGTTGTCCCCACTGCGGCCTTGGCGGGGAACCGGTGTCGGATGTGCTGGTGGACCGTAAGTTCATGAAAAAATACAAAATTGGAACACTGTATCCTGATATCTATGTTTCGGAAGAAATCAAGGAACTTATAGAGTTAAACAATCTGACAGGAGTTTCATTTGACCATGTAGTAAAAGACTATAAGGGACGAGAAATGTCAAGGTTTTTAACTCTTGACATCCATCACGTCTTACCCCCCATGAGAGATTCTGTATGGTTAATAAAGGATAAATACCCTGACAGACGTTATGATGCATGCGGGCATTCAGTGGTTTATCTACGCTCAGATATACAATATGAAAAAGAGAAACTGGATGAGGCACAGGATTTTAACCTTACAAGTGAGTATGTTGATAATTTTCGTTTAAGGCAAATTATTGTCAGCGCACGAGTGCGGAAATTATTTAAGCAAAACAAAGTTTATTCAGCTTTTTTCCCTGTAGCGATTCTCTGACGCTACTAAAGCTTGAGGTAGCTAATGACCTATTAGAAAAAATACAAGCTCTCAAAAATAGATAATAAAATATAGGCCACACACAGTTTTCCGCTGTGGTGGCCTATATTTTATACCAAACAGTATAAAAAGCAAAAGTAGAACAGCCCATCCCCTAACTGATTCCGGTAAAGACAATAGCTGTCAGCAAATCAGCCCGATTATTTAAAAACCCAAGTAAGATAATGATACAAAAAAACGCTTCGTAGTATTAGCTTACCGCTATAGCAAGTGATTTGAAAAGGCAGGAAGTCGGGTGTTCATCTTTTTCAAATCACTCCATGAGCGGTAAGCCAATAGACCCCTGAATTTTTTCTGAAACTCTATACGAACCTGTAAAAGATTGTCTTTACCGGCTGGCCCGGTGATTTGAAAAGCTGTATGATATTGCTGTAATATTTTCAAATCACCAATATTCAGCCGGTAAAGACAATGGCTGTAAATGGTGAAGAAACTAAAAACGGCACAAGCCATCAGCACAACCAATAACTACGGCAGGATAATTATTGCCCTCTACGATGTCTATGACAGCAATAACTACTGGCTGCGTACGCAAGGGATGAAGTATACCACCAGTGAGCCAACCATTCTCGGAGAGACAACCATAAACTCTGAAAAGTGGGTATTTACCGGCTATCTTCAATATGAGAACGGCACAGCCCTTTTAACCAGCGGCAGTATGACCAATTCTGCACGGGAAAAGAGCCTGCAATCAGCCGCAAGACACATAATGGGTGAAGGGTGGAGCCTCGATATCCCTTACCTGGAAGTTAACGGTGAAAACGTCTATGTAACCCTCCCCAATGGCCAGACGTATGAAGCGGACTTTAGTAAAATAACCACCGCCAACGATGAGGATGAGTGGATCATTACCGAATATGAGTAAGTTAACCCTAGTCAAGGACAACGAAAACGGTCGAAATTACCGCTATCAATACGATGCCCTGGGAAGAGTCGTTGAAGAAAACGACAATCTTACAGGTATTAAAACCGATTACAACTACAACAAATCTGGAACGATCAAACGCATGAGTCATCTATCTGGAGACACGATCCTAGATTCGTTTAATTATGATTACGACTTGAGGGGTAATCAGACTCAAAAAGAAGAGAACGGGACCGTAACCCAGTATTACTATGATCCGCTATCCAGGCTCAAGACCGTTTTGAGTCCCGATGACGAAGTGCTCGATTATAAGTATGATGACTTAAGCAACATCGCAGGTTCTGTAGAAATCAAGGGCAATAGAATTTCCGAAACCTTCTATTTATATGACAGAAACAGCCGACTTCTCTTAATGGAAACCCTACAGAGTGACCAGGATGTGGAGCAAAGATTTTCATATGACTAAGAAGGAAATCTTAAGACAAAGGAAGAAGTCATCAAGCAGAGCGGAAACCTGGCAGCCAGTCAAAAAACAGAGTATCTGTTTAATGGATACAACCAACTGGAGGCACTCATTAATTCCGACGACAGAATAGTAGAGTATACCTACAATGGTGATGGCTTAAGGACCGGAAAACGCCTTGAGGATCAAACCATCAACTATTACTATGACCGTGGGAATATTATCTTCGAAACAAGCAATGATGAAGTCACGGCGAAAAACATTCGAGGAAATCGTTTAATCTCCAGGGAAACAAGTTCCGGGGTGTATAATTATCTCCACAACGCTCATGGGGATGTCATCAAGCTACTTAACGAAAACGGGGATGTCGTTAAGGATTATACCTATAATCCCTATGGCGAGGAAGAAGTAAAGGGTAGTAATTCCTTCGGTAACAGTCGGTTCACGGGTGTATGGCAGCAGGAAGTCGAGCAGATAGACAACCCATTTAGGTATTCTGGAGAGTATTTGGATAATGAGAGTGGGCTGTATTATCTGAGGGCTAGGTATTATGACAGCGAGACGATGCGGTTTATTAGTGAAGATTCAGTTAAGGGAACCCTTGGAGATCCGTTGAGTCTGAATTTATATACGTACTGTCAAGGCAATCCCATTAAGTATACTGACCCAAGTGGACATTTGGCAGACGCAGGTGGAGGTAGTTATGGATTTCAGGGGATGAGTAAAGCTGGGACGTTAAATCTTGATGGGCTAATTGCTAGTACAGATCCATATTTCGGACTTGATGAGTATTTCAATGTACCGTCAGACTATTATACAAACCCTCCTGCTAAACAAATAACAAGTGCTTTTCAACAATGGGTAGATCAAGCATACGAAAAAAATCCGAATGATAGGAGCCTTTCTGAAGAAGTTGCAGTAAGATTATTCCCCAGTTCAAAAGAGCTAGAAGCAACTTAATAATGAAATTGAACAAGGGAATATCAGTTTAGGAATTATGCCTTTTGGAGTAGGAGGTATCGGGGCAGGTAGTTCGTTCATGAATGACTTGCTGAAAAAAGACTTAAAATATACGGAAAAGTATGGACTTGATGCGAGAAAAGTGCTGCCTGATGGAAGAATACGATACTACGGAGAAATGAACCAGCTTCCAAAACAGGCGAAATGGCTGGTAGAAGATTAGTCCAAGAACTTGACCCAACAAATGGGAATATTAGAACATGGCAGGAAACCTTAGATGGTTATGGAAACATACGACAGGTAAGACCGCAATTAGGTTCAGTTAAGATGCACTATATGTTTGATGAATATGGAAATTATACGGGGATGTGGTGATAAGCATGATAAAACCTACATTAGAGGATATTATTGAAAAACTGGAGCTGGTCGATGAAGGGAAGTTAAGTCGTGAGGAGATTTCTAATTGGGCCGAAAGAACCTCTCAGTTTTTTGAAAGTGAAGGTACATTGAGTGAAAAGGATATATCCATTTGGAAAAGCCTTGATGTAGTAATGGGTATTGACATTAAAGATTCACCAGAAGAATACCTTCATAATGAAATTGACATTAGGAACTGGATAACGAGGTTTAGAGCAATACTCAGGGATTCTGAAAAAGGTTAAATATCTAAAAAAACTTCTGCCACAACATTGTTGCGATGTCGAAACATATTTTCGAAACCTCAATTAAATAACATTGAATTAAGAAACTAACTACCATAATGATAATTCTGCGGTCAGATTCTGGGTACAACAATTCCGATCGTGGAACAAGGGTCCAGCGAAAAGTCGACTGGACCCTTGTTCTATTGCAGTGAATTTAGCCGCATTTTGTAGAGAGCGGTGATCCTTTCTCTAGCCTTTGTGATAAAATGGCGGTAGATGTTGGAAGGATATCTGCCACCACCTAAAAAGCAACTACAGTTTGACACCTTAGGGGACGGGTAAAGCTTATTCAATTCAATCATATTCGGAGGCGGGCAACAAGATCAAAATAACTTGCAGAACATTCCGGATGCTGCAAATTTTTATGAAGTAGATCCCAAAGTAGTAGCAGGTGTTATATACGCGGAACAGCCAAAATACAAATGGATAAGATTGGTATTGATGTTGTATAAAAAGGCTCTTTCGCTCTATCCAGCGGAAGTTTCGAAATATTTGGAACACCTTGAGAAACATTATCATGATATTAAAAGCATATAGAATAAGTAATCTTAGTCAATTCACCCCATAATCACTGCTTATTATCATTTGCTGCAATGTATCTTTTTCAAAAATGCAAAAAAGCTTCCTTTAGGGGAGCTTTTTTGCATTTTACTGTATGACAATCAATAAAAGGAATCGGAGATGCCTATACCCCGTATCGTTCTTAGGTATTTGACGAAAGTCGGTACCTTACTTATAATGAGGCTCGTGAATATTGTGTAATATGTAACAAGGAGAAGGGAAAAAATGAAATGCTAAATGGTTATCTATTAATAATTCTCGCAGCTATAGGCTATGGGGCTTTGCCCATATTCGTAAAATGGGGGTATAACCTGGGTTTAACCATGGATCTTATGTTATTCTCGCGATTTCTGATAGCCAGTAGTTTAATGGTTTTTATCCACTTGGTCAGTCGAAAAAAGGGCTTAAAAATATCCAAATCTTGTCTTTTACTACTAACCCTCCAGGGATTACTGTTTTTTGGCTGTTCATATTCCTACTTTCTATCTATTAAGTATATGTCAGCCACCATTACTAATATATTGCTTTATACCTATCCTCTGATGGTTGTACTTATGTCCGCCATGTTTTTTAAAGAGAAAATATCCTTGGTTAAGGGCGTAACTTTACTGATTGCCTTTTTCGGTTGCTTGCTGGTGGTAGATGTTGTAAATATATCAGGGCAAAAAATCAGCATGCCGGGCTTTTTTTATGGTGTTTTATCAGCGCTATTTTATGCGCTATACAATATCCTTGGACAGCATCTTTCCGAAAAGGCGGATCCATTTACCGTATCCGCTTCTACAAGCATCATTTGTTTGTTGGCTACTATGGCTGTTTATCCTCCGACCAATGTCTTTTCGGGTCACTCCCAGTCAGCCCTGTGGATCGTAGGTCTTGGAACAGCAATAATATGTACCGTTATCCCTCTTTTTTCTTATCAAAAAGGGCTAGCCCTTTTAGGAGCCAGCCAGGCTTCTATCTTAAGTACCATGGAACCTGCAATAACCATCGTATTAGCTGGCTTCATTCTGGGAGAAACACTGACAAGCAGCCAACTGCTAGGAGGCTTGCTTGTTATATGCGGAGTTTTGTTGCTTAAATTAGATAAATTGGAACGCCCCTATCCTTTCAAACGTCATTTGAGCCATAAAGCATAATAATTGGCTACCATTTCAAATGGTAGCCAATTCAACCTACACGTTTAGAATATGACTCCTAAAGCAATAAGAATCAAAATAGCAATCCCGATAATTGCTGCACCGACACCGACTCCGCCATACCCACAACCAGCGACTGGGGCAACGGGAGGAGGACAGCATACATTACCCATTCCGTACATATTGTTTCCACCTTTCTAACTTAAATTAGAATACAATTCCTAAAGCGATGAGAAGAAGAATTATTACTACAACAGCTGCAATGCCAGCTCCAAATCCTTTTCCATGATCACAACCGCAAGCGGCTCCATCCATGTTACCAAATGCCATTTAATTTACCCCCTTTAACTTTGACTTAATTCATAATATGGAAATAATACCCAATTGAAATTTGTCTAAGAAAAATTCTTTGGTATATGATGAATCGAAATCCTAACCGAAGATCTAAACTTGCTAGGTAAAAGTTATAACCAATGGTAGGTTACTTTAAAAAGCAAATGTAGGCGAGATATTGACATGAGCCGGTACATGCACAACAAATATTTGTCTCTCCATAAAATAAATAAGTAAAAATATGGAAATAGAGAGGTGTCTGTGATGTACTATACAACCCAACCGGGAGATTCTTTATACACTATTTCAATGCAGCATAAAACAACCCTTCAACATTTGATCAATATAAATCCTCAAATCAGCAATCCAAATATGATTCGTGTTGGCGAAAAAATTGAAGTTGGCAATCCATGGGTTCTCAATCCATGGCGGGGTAACGAATGGCGGATGGGCATGGAAGAGTATCAAAAAGGTATTGAAGAATACCGAAAGGGCCGTGCTGAGTATCGTAAGGGTCGTAAAGAACAGCTGAAATATAAAAAACGGTAAAAAAGAGGAAGACGGCGATAAAGTGGTTCCCATGTCAAGGACATTTTGAAAAAGGGGAATAATAAAATCAAAATATTTCATATACACTCCCAATAAGGTGGAGATATGACGAAAGCACTGGTTGTTGCATCCTTGTGGATTACAATTTCCAGTGCTTTTATTTGAAATCATAGCTATATAGCTTATGAAAATTTTAGAGTCAGAACAGCTTCTTTCGTCTAACATTGTTGGTCTGGTTTACACTCTGTTTAAAAACCTATATTATCGTAAATATGTGTTTTACGAAAATGAGGTGTGGCAATGATTAAAATATTGGTGGTTGATGACGATGCTTATATTCGCAGGCTGGTAAGTACCATATTGAAGGATGACGGTTTCGAGGTTTACGAAGCTGTAGACGGCCGGGACGCACTTCTGAAACTCGACGAAAAAAGAATAGATCTTTGCGTAGCTGATATAATGATGCCTAATATGGATGGCTTGGAGTTTTGCCGGAATGCCCGCAATTATTACAAAGATATGCCTATCCTTATGCTGACGGCGAAAAGTGAAATAGGCTCAAAAATTGAAAGCTATGGATCGGGTGCGGATGATTACCTGACAAAACCTTTTGAAGCGGAAGAATTGCTGCTGCGCAGCAGAGCGCTGCTGAAACGCTATAAAATCGCTTCCCAGCAAACCATTGCGATAGGCCTTCTTACCGTGGACAACACCAGTCATACAGTTTCAGCCAACGGAGAACGCCTAAGTATTCCCCTGCGGGAATTTGAACTTCTTTTTAAGCTCGGCAGCTTCCCGGGAAAAACCTTATCCCGCAATCAGCTGATTGAGGATATCTGGGGGTTCGATTTTGACGGCAATGAACGCACTTTGGATGTTCATGTCGGACGGCTGCGCGACCGATTTCCGCCCGCAGGATTCGGTTTTCAAATTCTCACCATCCGCAGCTTGGGTTATCGTCTGGAGGTGATTTCTTGAAAGAAAAGAGCTGGTTGCAAAATTTACTCTGGCTGTGTTTTGTTGCGTGCATGCTGGCGGCGTGTTTTGTGGCGAGCTATCTGCTGATGCTGCTGATTTACCGGTTCATAGGAAGACCGTCGGAACCGTGGTCGGATATGCTCTACGGTACTATCAATTTAGTCCTGATTGTCGGAAGTTTTATGTTAGTGGCTTTTATACATCAAGACGATCGGTCCCGCCTTGCGCAGAGAACCCTTGAAGCTTTGGAGAGAATAGCCCAGGGTAATTTTGATGTCTTTATTGAGCGGGATAAACATGGGCATTTTCTTGAAATCACTGACAGCATCAATAAGATGGCCAAAGAACTCGGCTCCATGGAGCAGCTGCGGCAGGATTTTATCTCTAACATATCTCATGAGTTTCAATCGCCGCTGACATCCATCAGTGGCTATGCCGCCCTGCTGCGCAAGGACGGAGCGACGCTTAAACAGCAGGAATATGCCGCGATCATCGAAGAGGAAAGTAAGAGATTATCCAAACTGGCAGATAATCTTTTGCGGCTGTCGGCCTTGGAAAGGTCGGGCAGATCTATCACGAAAGCCCCATTTCGCTTGGACAGACAACTCGAAAACGTTGTCTTACTCTTAGAACCGCAATGGAAAGCAAAAAATATTATTCCCGAAACAACCTTGCCAAAAATAACTGTCTATGGAAACGAGGATTTGTTAAAGCAGGTTTGGATCAACCTTTTGGTGAATGCTCTAAAATTTACTCCTGAAAATGGGGAGCTTAACGTCAGCTTAAAACAAGACGGCGAAACCGTGGTTTGTATCATTTCCGATAACGGTATCGGTATAGCGCCAGCTGAGCAAATGCATATTTTTGAGCGATTTTATAAAGTAGATAAATCCCGTGACCGCTCATTAGGTGGAAATGGGCTGGGACTAGCCCTGGTGAAAAAGATTATAAATTTACACCAGGGTAAGGTTACTGTGGAAAGTGAGTTAGGAAAGGGAACAGTATTCCAGGTTAAATTACCCACCAAGGAATAACAGAAAATCGGGCAAAAACGGCGTAGGAACTATCCTGCAGCCGTTTTTTTATTCAATTACAAACAAAAGTGCAACTAAGGCCGCTGCCTTTTCCGCCAAGTTTCTTAATGTTTAAAAGCTTTTCGAAAAATGGATTCCTGTTTACGCTCCGTTTAAATTCCTATTCTATGCTGAGTTCAGGAATGCGCCGATTTTCGAGGGGAGCGAGTTACGGTGCTCAAACTAGTGTGCAATTCATACAGGGAGGAATCAAACAATGCTAACGAAGAAAAAAGTGATTATTTCTATTGCTGTTTTAGTTGTCCTGATGACAGGTGTTATGTTGTTAGGCAATCAGGAGAGAGCAGCTGAAGCAGAAAATAAGCAAATTACTATTGAAGCTGTAAATAATAAGGTTTATGTCATGGTTCAGCAAGTGAATTTTATTGAAAAAGCAGCAGAAATTGAATTCAAGGCTTCCTTGGAGCCATCGGAGGAAGGTATCGTAAGTAGTAAAGTCGGAGGAAAGGTTGTACAAATTCTGTTTGAAGAGGGTGAGTACATACATCAGGGAGAGCCTCTGGTTAAACTTGAGGAAAAGGAGGCCAGAAATAATCTTAGAGCAGCAGAAAGTCAACTGTCTGCCGCTCAAGCAAGTTTGACAAGTGCTGAAGTGAATTTGGAATCGGAACAGGGTAATTTTGAGAGGCTGAAAGTACTTTTTGATCATAATGGAATTGCTAAGGTTGAGCTGGAAAAGGCAGAAATAGCTGTAAAAGTTGCGAAAGCAAACCTCGAGGCCTTAAAAGCAAATGTCCTTACTGCGCAGGTTAATGTGGAAAGTCTGGCGGATTCTTTAGCCTATACCACTATTAGTGCACCAATCAGCGGAATGATGGATGAAAAAAGTGTGAGTCTGGGTCAGAATGTGGATTCGGGAACCATACTTGGGAAAGTTAAAAACATTTCACCGATCAATGCTGTCATAGAAGTAGCGCAGACAAACCTGGAGGATATTAAAGTTGGGCAAAAGGCCCAAGTAACCATCGGAGAGAGCAACCCATTAGTCTATGAGGGAACGCTGAAAAGTATCAATGGGTCCGCTGACCCATCCTCACGGGTTTTCAAAGGCAAGATTCAATTGGATAACCCAGACCAGACCCTCAAGCCCGGAAGTTTTGCCAAGGCAGAAATAGTTAATGACCAAAAGGTTGAGATAGCTACCGTTCCCCTGGCAGCTTTAGCAGGCAATGGAGATAACTGCTACGTTTACGTAAATGACCAAGGGATTGCCCGTAAACGCAGTGTCATCATTGGCGAAACCGAGGAAAATGTGGTAGTCATTAAATCCGGTGTGCAAAAAGGCGAGAGCGTAATTTGTACTAATGTGAACACATTGCAGGATGGAGACGCTATAGCGGTAGTTGAGGAATAGGGGGGATAAGGATGATTTTAGCTGATGTCAGTATTAAGCGACCTGTTTTTATTACGGTTATTTTCGTAGTCCTCCTAGTAGTGGGTATTCTCTCCTACAATAGACTGACGGTCAATGATATGCCTCAGGCGGATATACCTTATGTTACAGTAACTGTTGAGCAAAGGGGAGCATCGCCGGAGCAACTCGAAACTAAGGTGACGAAGCTTGTCGAGGAAGCAGCAGGACAGATTTCCGGTGTAAAGCATATAAGTTCAACCATCACTGAGGGAGTGTCTAATACAGTTCTGGAGTTTTCTATGGATAAATCCGCAGATGTGGCGGTTCAAGAGGTGCGGGATAAAGTTGGCTCCATACGAGGGCAGCTGCCTCAAGAGGTTGAGGAGCCGGTTATTGCCAAATTTGATATGTCTGCCGAAGCTATTTTTTCTCTGGCAGTATCCGGGACAGGAGAAACTAAAGAGTTATCTCAATTAGTCGATGATGTTGTAAAAAAGGGTCTCTATACGGTTAAAGGCGTTGGTGCAGTAAACATCCAGGGTAATACAGGACGTGAAATACATATTCTGCTGGATAAGGAAAAGCTCGCTTCCTTTGGCTTAACTACGTCAGAAGTAGTTAATAGCCTGCAAAGTGATAATCTTGAGATGCAGGGCGGTAAGGTGACGGATGCCAGCACAGAAATTTCCCTTAGTACAACCAGTAATATCAATAAAGTTGAGGATTTTAGTAACGTTCTGATTGCCAAACGGGCAGGATCTGAGATCAGAGTGCGTGATGTAGCAGAAGTGAGGGATGGAATGAAGGATAGGGAATCTCTCTGCTTTTATCAAGGCAAGCCGGCCATAGGGATTGATATCATCAAACAATCAGGGGCCAATACAGTAAAGGTATCAGAAAACGTTAAAGAAGAATTGACGAGAATTGCAGGACTGCTGCCTGAAGGAGTAAAAGTTGACATTGTTCGTGATAATTCCCAGGCAGTAAAGGACACGGTCAACAATGTTAATAAAACTGTCCTGGAAGGGTGTATCCTGGCAGTTGCCATTATCTTTCTCTTCTTGAATAAATGGCAAAGCACCTTGACAAGTGCTATTTCTCTGCCTATCTCCATCATTACCACGTTTATTGCCATGAAGCTCATGAATTTTTCCATTAATACCATGTCAATGATGGCCATATCACTTTCCGTCGGACTGCTGATCGATGACGCAATTGTTGTCATAGAAAATATTGAGCGCCATCTGGGTATGGGTAAATCCCCCTTTCAAGCAGCCCAAGATGCTACTTCTGAAATTGGTCTGGCAGTACTTGCCACGTCCCTGTCCGTCGTAGCTGTCTTTCTCCCAGTTGCCCTGGTCAGCGGATTCATCGGGAAAATATTTATTGAGTTTGGCCTGACAGTTGTATTTAGTATGTTAGTTTCGTTGTTCGTTTCTTTTACTCTGGTACCCATGATGTCTGCTAAACTGCTCAAGGCAGAGGATAAAAGGGAAAAAGGGATTATTGGCAAGTTTTTAGGATGGTTTGACCAAAGGTTTGATAAACTTGCGGGAAATTATTCACAATTACTTAAGGTAGTCCTCCGCCACAGGGTGAAAACTCTGGTCTTGGTTTTCGCTATGTTTGCGGGAAGTATCGCTTTAGTTCCCGGGCTGGGCTTCACCTTTCTACCTGCCACAGACTTGGGGGAACTTACCATCGATGTGGGGCTGGACTCAGGTTTATCCCTGGAGGCGGCAGGACAAAAAGCTAAAAACTTGGAAAGTATTGCTTTAAAATATCCTGAAGTACGGAGTATGTATACTACAGTAGGCATGGATGAAGTATCAATTTACCTGAAGTTGTCTGATAAAAAGGAACGAAAGGACAGTGCCAAAGACATCGCTGAGAAAATGAGAAATGATTACGAAAAAGTTCCTGGGATAGAGTTTGCCATTTATACAGCTTCAATGGGATCGGGCACCGCAAAGGATGTCACCTTTAATATTAGGGGGAATGATTACGAGCAGATGCAAACTATTGCCCTGGCAGCAAAACAGATGTTGAGGGAAGATCCCAGTGCTCGGGATATAAGCATTAGTTATAAGGCAGGAAAGCCTAAGCTACAGCTGGAGGTGGATCGTGATCAGGCAGCAGATCTGGGAGTCAATTCGGCTGCGGTAGGAGAAACCCTAAATACGCTGTTTGACGGTGTCGTCGTGAGCAAGTTTAATGGAGCAAAAGACCGCTATGATGTGAGGGTTTCCCTGGAAGAAGATCAGCGCGTGGACTTAGGCAGCTTGAGCGGGATCTATGTCTCAGGCTCAAATGAGCGTATGGTTCCCCTGGACCAGGTGACCCGCAAGGCTTTTGCAACCACCTCTTCCACCCTGCAAAGGTACGACAGGGCAGGAGAAATTGAACTCTCAGCCAATGTTACAGGGATTTCTGCCGATGATTTTTCAGCGTTAAATTTGCAAAAGCTCAATCATGAACTACAGATGCCCAAGGGTATTTCTCTTGTACTGGCTGATGATCCAATGGGAGATGGCTTTATTGAGCTGGTAATAGCCTTGGGAATGGGCATTCTCTTTATATTCCTGGTTATGGCAGCCCAGTTTGAGAGCTATATTGACCCGGTAGCGATTATGTTTGCTCTGCCTTTGGCTATTATCGGAGCAATACTTGGCCTGTTTATTGCCGGCAGTCAGCTAAGCGTCATGTCTTTGATCGGGGTCATTTTGTTGATGGGCCTAGTTGCCAAGAATGCTATTTTGCTGGTTGACTATGCCAGACAGAAGAGAAGCGAAGGAGCAGAGATCTATAACGCCTTGGCGGAAGCTGGACTGGTAAGGCTGCGTCCCATCGTGATGACGTCTTTGGCTATGATTTTCGGCATGCTGCCTTCAGCATTTGCGCAAGCAACCGGCTCGGAGATGTATGCTCCAATGGCTCATGCGGTTATTGGGGGATTAATTACTTCAACGATTCTGACGTTATTTGTTGTACCGGTTATTTACACCTTGTTGGATGATTGCAAAAAAATGTTCAGAAGGCAATCCTCGGTAATCAGTGTCAAAGGATAAGTATAAAAATATACTGGATCTATATTTTTAAAGGCTACCATTTCAAATGGTAGCCAATTCAACGTACACTTTTAGAATATGACTCCTAAGGCAAGAAGAATTAAAATAGCAATCGCAATAATTCCTGCACCGATTCCTGCACCGACTCCGCCATACCCATAACCAGCGACTGGGGCAACCTGAGGAGGACAGCAGACATTACTCATTCCGTACATAATGTTTCCACCTTTCTAAATTAAAATTAGAACACAATTCCTAATGCGATGAGAAGAAGAATTATTATTACAATAGCAGCAATGCCAGCTCCAAATCCTTTTCCATGATCACAACCGCAAGCGGCTCCATCAACGTTACCAAATGCCATTTAACTTACCCCCTTTAACCTTGATCTAATCCATAATATGGAAAATATTGCAATTTGAAATTTGTCTAAGTGAAATTTTTTTTGGATCATGTCTGAAATCCTAAACGAAGATTTATACTTCCTCTGCATAAGTTTTA
Organism: Desulfosporosinus meridiei DSM 13257; assembly: GCF_000231385.2. Lineage (NCBI taxonomy): Bacteria > Bacillati > Bacillota > Clostridia > Eubacteriales > Desulfitobacteriaceae > Desulfosporosinus > Desulfosporosinus meridiei. The sequence continues at coordinate 2,093,101 of NC_018515.1, forward strand.
GTACGAACCGAGGTTACTCGACTCGAAAAGAATTAACTTGACAAAGCCAAATCAATGAGGTATTTTATTAGCAGAATAGTTCTTTCGACGAAGTATTCTCTTGAGGTAATAATATCTGGGGGACTATCATGGGGCAGGAGAAGGTTTTAGATTTCGTATTGGATAATTTAAAGAAAGTATTTTTCCCTGAAGAATGGATTCAGTTGGATCTGAGTGTTTCCAAGACCGAACTCTTAGCTATGCTGATTGTCGACAGGTATGGAGAGGTAATCATGAGTCAGATATCAGATTATCTTAATGCTCCACTTAGTACCACGACGGGGCTCGTCAATCGCTTAGTTAAAAACGGCTATCTGCAAAGAGAAAGGAGCGAGGAGGATCGGCGAATTGTAACGATCCAGCTTACGGATAAGGGTAAAACTATGATGAGAGAACTTAAAGCAACGATTGAGTCTTACCTGGAAAGATTCAATGCTCTTTTATCCGCTGAAGAGCGTCAACTTCTATTTAAGATTATCCTGAAGATCGTTAATGAGTTGAGCCGAAAAGATCCAGTCGCTGAGAACCATGAAAAGCAGGATCATTTCTTACGAAAAATACCGATTGAATAAGTTTTCATATTTCTTAATCCAGATGCTCACCCTAACTTCTTTAAAAAGTAGGTCAATGAGGTTGCAAATGGTGCAAATGGATTATAGAGATTTTTTTAAACAATACTTCGCACAAAGTACTATTCGTTAGAAATACAGTACTTTACGGGAAATAAAATGCCAATATAATGCAGGAGGGATTAACTATGAGAATTATTTTGTATACCGGAAAAGGCGGAGTGGGAAAGACCAGTATTGCCGCTTCAACCGCTTTGCAAAGCGCAAAAAAAGGCCAAAAAACTTTGGTTGTCAGTACGGACCGTGCCCACAGCTTGGGAGACTCTTTGGATATTAAGCTGTCTCCTGAGCCCCAAGAGATTCGTCCCAATCTCTGGGCCCAAGAAATTGATTCCGTGCACGAAGTTGAAAAAGGCTGGGGGCAGGTACAAAAGTATTTAACCACCTTATTTACGGCAAAAACCATTAAAGATATTACCACGGAAGAATTAACGGTCTTTCCCGGCATGGAGGATTTGCTGAGTCTCTTAAGAATCCTTAAGTATTATAAAGAAAAGACCTTTGAGGTGATTATCATTGATTGTGCGCCGACAGGGGAGACTTTAGCCCTGCTTAGCTTCCCGGAAATGCTTCGCTGGTGGATGGACAAACTCTTTCCTATTAAGAGAAAAGCTGTGAAATTTATGAGGCCGGTAGCGGAACCAATTCTCGGGATTCCCTTGCCCACTGATTCGGTAATGGAAGAGATAGAAAAAATCTACCACGAGCTTGATGAAATGCGCCAGGTGTTTTCCGACCGGGAGATTACAAGTATTCGTATTGTTGTCAATCCGGAAAAGATGGTTGTTAAAGAAGCTCAGCGCAGTTTCACCTATTTAAATATTTATGACTTTAATGTGGATGCCGTTGTCGTCAACAGAATTATACCCAGTAATATTTCGGATCAGTATTTTTCCCTCTGGAAAGATATCCAGAAAAAATATCAGGAAATGATTAGAGACAGCTTTTCCCCTGTCCCCATCTATTATGTGCCGCTCTTTGAACAAGAAATTGTGGGCTTAGAGATGCTGGAGAGAATGGGGGAAGAGATCTTTAAAGGAGAAGAGCCCACGGAAATTAAGTACAATGCCCGGACACAGAAAATAAGCAAAGAAAATAACGAGTATATTATGGAGATCTATATGCCTTTCACCACAAAAAGGGATCTTTCCCTTAACCAAAAAGGGGATGAGTTGATTATCAGGGTAGGAAATATTAAACGAACCATTACCTTACCCAGAACGTTGCAAAGTCTGTCTGTTCAAGGAGCCAAATTTGAAGATGAAATTCTGAAAGTTCACTTTGGAGGTGTCAGCAATGAATGACGAAATCCTTAAACAGCTGGTTAATTTCAAATTGTCTTTAGTTCATAAAACTGTGGAGAGATTGCCTGAGTCCGTGCAAAAACCTATCAAAGGTCTGGAAGCCCGAGTAATGCAAGCTCTTTATGATATCAGTAAAGAGTTCGTGGAAAAAACACCCGTTGGTGAAATTGATAGAACCGGTGGACTGAAGCAAATCAATGTGGAATGATTAGCGGGAGATTGAGTTTAAAGATGAAGAAAAGGATTTTAAAGGCTACTATTTTAAAAATGGTAGCCAATTCAATGTGCACTTTTCTTTTAGAATATGACCCCTAAGGCAATAAGAATTAATATAGCACTCGCGATAATTCCAGCACCGACCGGCACATACTGCGTCCAAATAAGAGTCCTATGTCCCTAGAAGGAACCATTGAAGAATCAATCAAAGAGAACTCCTTCTAATAATCCAGAGGCGTTGCTCTTGACAGACTAAGTTATAAGTTCTATATTATATCAAGTAACTAACTAGTTACTTACTTACTTGCTTGGACGTAAATCACTAAGCAAAAGCAATCTATCAACTAATGAAAGTGGTGACATGAAAAATGAAAGGTAACCCGACACATCCACTTAATAGCGAAAAAGGCGGTGACCTTACTCGTTCGGAGGAAAGTAAACAGCGAATACTTTTAGCCGGAACAGCTATTTTTGCTCTAAAAGGACTGGAAGGTTCAAGAGTAGATGAAATTGCTGATGAAGCAAAGATTAATAAGCGCATGATCTATCACTACTTCGAGAGCAAAGAAAACTTATATGTGGAAGTACTCCGTTACAATTATACTAAGCTCTATGCAAGAGGGTCGTCAGTAATCCAGTCAGGGGCCGACCCTGAAACAGTGATTAAGCAGGGGATTCGGGAATACTTTTATTATTTGGCAGAGCACGATGAGTTTGTGCGTCTAATGAGTTGGGAAGCTTTGAATCAGGAGAAATATGCTAACAGAGTCCTTCCCCAACTAATTGACCCTGCTGAGCCTGTGCTCCGCGAGTTTTTGCAAGAAGGCCAGCGAGCGGGTTTGATACGTAGGAATATTGATATCCGTCATCTTCTGGTGAGTGTTAATGCACTATGTCTAGTCTATTTTTCAAGACGGGAAATGCTTCAGACCTTCTGGAAGGAGGATATGATGGCTCCTGCTATGCTCGAAGAGCGCTTGACACATATCCAAGACATTATCTTTAATGGAATATTAAAACATGGGGAGGAAGAAATGTGAACTTGCAATACATCAAAAAGGTAACAAGAATAATCGGTTTGTTGACCTTGGCTACAACCCTAACAGGGTGTGCTTCCTATTTTCCGGTAGGAGTAGCAATTGCTAATCAACAACAACCCGCTACAGATTTCACTGGAAATGCAGAAGCACAAGAAGTTAGCCTTAATACCAAAATTCCCGGCCGAGTAGTCAAGTTAAATGTCCAAGAGGGTCAGCAGGTTAGGGCAGGAGACATAGTGGCCCAAATAGACGACAGTGATCTTAAAGCAAAGGAAGAAGCAGCACAGGCTGCGGTAAAGGTTGCTCAAGGAGACATTATCAAAGCAACAGCCGCAATGTCCGCTACAAACAGCGCAACCACTGCTGCCATCACTAAAGCACAAGTTGGAGTTGAGAAAGCTAAAACCGACGCGGAATTAGCGCTGAAGACATATCAACGGATGCTAGATCTACATAAAGCAAAGGTTATATCGGATCAAGATATGGATGGAGTGGAAAATAAATATAAGCTGTCATTAGTAGGGGTGGAAGCTGCTGAAGCCGACTTAGGAATGGCTCAGGCGGCTCGTGCACAACTCGACGTTTATGCTGCAGATATTCAAAGAGCACAGGCTTCCCAGGTTGCTGCCGAAGGGCAACTGAAAGAGATCGAAAATAACCTTGCGGAGGCTCAGATCAAAGCACCTTGTGATGGGACGGTTACTTCGCTTAATGTCAAAGAAGGGGAAATGGTCTCCCAGGGGCTGCCCCTTATGAGTGTCACGAATTATTTGGACAACTGGGTTAACGTGAAGGTAAGTGAGAGTGTGTTGACTGATCTAAAGTTAGAGCAGGAAGCTGCCATTCTGATCTCCAGCCAGGAGGATAAGAAACTTAGTGGGAAAATTATAGACATTAGCCGCAAACCAGAATTTGCCACCATCCGGGCTACCAATGACCGGGGGGAAAAGGATATCGTTTCTTATAATGTTAAAGTTCAGGTTAACTCGCCAGCCTTAAGGCCGGGTATGGAGGTTAGTGTAAAATTTAATTAAGGGTGAGGAGTCTGAACAATGGGTATTCTTAAAGTAGCCCTCCGTGAACTCAAGTATATTATCCGAAACAAACGAATGTTGGTAGTAATATTCATGATACCGCTGCTATATATGATACTATTTGGTCTGATGTATAGTACTCATGTGGTCAAGGACATCAAGACTGTAGTTCTGGATTATAATAACACGGCCACCAGCAGGGCTATCGCCCAGGGGTTTCGGGATTCTGAGAAGTTTGATGTTGTTGGCCAGGTGGCAAGCGAAGCTGAACTACGCAGCGAGATAGAGAATCGTAAAATCACTGCGGGCATCGTTATCCCAGCAGATCTGGACGCTAAGATAAAAACCGGGGAAGGCAGTACCGTTTTGGTGATTGTCAATGGAACGAACCTATTATTCAGTAATGCTGTACTTTCTGCGGCTAATGAAATAGTAGGAACTTTTTCCGCCGGAGCTAGTATCAAGGGTCTGGAGAGTGGAGCAGGACTGCTTCCGAACCAGGCAGCCTCAGCCGCCATGCCCGCGCGATTTGCTCTTAGAATATGGTATAATCCAACCTTCAACTATGCGAATTTTTTGCTGCTAGGCTTAGCAGGTACAGTGGCACAGCAGATTGCCTTGCTCTATGTAGCAAGTGCTTTGTCAAGAGAAAAGAGCCTTGGAACGATTAATGAACTGAGGCCTTATAATGCAATCGAAGTGGTCTTGGGGAAGTTAACTGTCCACTTTCTGCTTAATATGTTGAGCGCTAACTTAGTCTATTATCTCTGCATTAGTTATTTCCAAGTGCCCTATCACGGCAGCATATGGACCTTTGAGCTGCTGCTTTCCGTTTTTCTCCTGACCATCATGTCCTTAGGAGTGATGCTATCTATTATTTGTAAAAATGAACTTGAAGCCACACAATTAGCTATGCTTTTTGCGGTCCCTTCCTTTCTGATATCCGGCTTCACTTGGCCCCTTCAGGCAATGCCTGATTTTGTGCAGATGATTTCGAAAGTTCTTCCCCTTACCTATTTCGTTTCCGAAGTTAGGGATTTGGCCTTGATGGGAATTAGTTTGGAGCAGGTTCTACCTAACATCTGGACACTGCTAAAGATGACAGCGGTATTTCTGCCGGTAGCCATAGGATTAGTCCATCGTCAGCTTAAAAAGGAATTTCGGCAGGTAGAAGAAAAGTTCACAGAAATAGCGGGATAGATGCGAGGCCCTTGAAATATGTTGAAACAGCATATTTCAAGGGCCTTAATGTAGCATTGGCTAATACAATTATATAGAAATGGGAATATATCGGATAGTTGATGTTTGAAATATCCCGACTTGACTAGGGATAAGTCCTCCGGGCTTTTAACTATTGTCAGAGAGGGATATTTATACTATAATACAACCTTATTATCAAACAATAAGTTATTGTAACTGAATTTGGAGGATGGCTTATGCTTAAGGAATTACCAAATGATTTTGTTTTCTTTAACGGGTTTTCTTCTTGGGAAAATTCAAAATCAGGTGGGTAGGGATAACCTTGTCAATACTCTTTAAATACCTCTGATAAATCTATACGTATTGACCTTGATATCTCAAATTGTATTAGATCAGTTTCGCAATAGATGTCGGGGCGACCGAATTTTCCTTCTTTGTCCAATGTAAAAACTACGACAGTCTTTTGTTCGGGGTAGATAATCCAATATTGATTAACCCCTGCTTTTTCATAGAGATAAAACTTATCCTTAATGTCTTTACGTAGAGTTGATGGAGATGTTACCTCAATAACGAGATCAGGGCCACCAACACATCCATGATTATCCAGCTTATTTCGATCACAGATAATAGCTAGATCAGGTTGTACAACAGTGAAGATATCGTCACTGTTTTTTTCCTGTTCTGGCAATCTTACATCAAAGGGGGCACCAAAAACTTGGCAAGGACTGTCTTTAAGGGCGTTGTAAAATTGAGCTATGAGCGTAGTAACAATTTTTTGGTGTTGTGTCGATGGAGAGGGAGTCATATTATAAGGAATTCCGTTAAGGAGCTCCCACTGTTCTTTTTCCGACCAAGTTAGATAGTCTTTATAAGTGAATTTACGGTCAAAATTTTGTTCAGGTCGGCTCATCAAGGATCATCTCCTAAGAAGTTGATTAAAGAGTTCTATCTCTATTCTGTCAAGTTCCACATTTTCCCTTAATTAATCATAACATAGAGGTTACCTAGCGGCAAGCGCCAAAATTCGGGTTCATGCAACACAAGTGTATGTAGAAGTACCATAATTGCGCTTTATCAAAATCATTGATTATCCTTCTTATCGAAGAAAAGGGCAGACATAATGATCCAATCAAGTTAGAATTATACAATGGAATTTAAGAAGGTATTACCTTATACTTAACTCAAATTATTAAGCACCTTATGAGGAAGGGCCTTAAATGATATGCTTACAAAAGAATTACTAAGTTATATATTAGATATTGGAGAACTAATGCTTGTCAACGGTGCTGAAGTAAATCGTGTGGAGGACTCCATCAGTCGAATCTGCAAAGCATATGATGCAAAGCGGGTGGATGTATTTACTATCACGTCTAGCATCGTCGTATCTATTCAGTTGAAAAGCGGAAATACCCTCACTCAAACCAGGAGGATTTTAAGTTACTCAACGGATTTGGATAAGCTGGATAGGCTTAATAATCTTTCCTACTACGTTTGTAAACACACACCCGAGGCAGAATATATTAGAAATGAAATAGAAAAAATCCGAATTAGACGCAAATATGGTGCGGTTGTCCAATACTTGGTATATGGTATGATCGCTGGAACGTTCACGATTTTCTATGGAGGCGACGTGAATGATGCAGCTGTTTCTGCGGCTATCGGCATGATATTGAAATTAGCAATCACTTTTATCCAAAGAGTTGATAAGAATGTTTTTTTTGTAAATATACTATGCTCCTTCGTTGTAGGCATGCTGGGGTTTCTGCTAGTTAGAATGGGGATAGGTCATAGCTTCGAAATGATTGCAATCGGAAATATCATGCTTCTTATACCTGGATTGGCTCTCACGAACTCAATAAGGGATATTATAAGCGGAGATACGATAGCAGGACTACTGCGCCTTTGTGAAGCTATTCTTGTAGCTTTGTCCATCTCTTTTGGATTCGGTTTAGTATCAGTTTTTATTGGAGGCATGTTTAAATGATCCATACATATCAGATCATTACGGCTTTTATGGGTTCACTCGGTTTTTCGATTCTGTTTAATATTAAAGGAAGGAAATTAGGATATGCTGCTTTCGGTGGTATGTTAGCATGGGTGATATACTTACTGGGTGGTCTCTGGCTAAGCGGAGAAATGATGCAGTACTTCATATCTTCCATTATAGTAACCTTTTACTCGGAGATTTTCGCCCGCATCGAGAAAACGCCAGCTACTACTTTTTTAACAGCTGCTATAATTCCACTGGTTCCTGGTCGGTCCTTATACTACACAATGAGCTATGCGATCGATGGTAAGTTTGGAGATCTCGCCGAATATGGCTCTTATACGGTGAGTATTGCAGTTGCCATAGCAGCCGGGATTATGGTCGCATCTTCGCTGTCCAGAGTTTTTTTCGCATTACGTTCTTATGAATTCCGTCATAATTCAATGTAAAAAAGAAGGAACGTTAAGCTTGTCCTACTTCAGGTCATGGAGAAGTTCATGTCCAACGAAAGCGAGAGTATGGCATTGCGATCTTTAGCTAATTTTGAGATGATTGTTGACCGATTAGCTAACTATATGCATAATGGAACATATATAGCTAAAATGGAGGGAATATGTTGAATCAGCATATTTCAAGGGTCTGAAGGTAACATTGGCTGATATGTTTTTATAGAGATGGGAATCTCGGATAGTTTAGGTGTTGAGAAATCAGCACCTTTTTCTTTTGGTTTTGAGCTTGTCACCCTTTTCCACCCAGTTCATATGATAAAACATGGACTGGCTTTTACTCATAAGAGGTTGCCGCCGCTGGAAGAGACGATTATGCAGAGATGGAGAAAGGAGAAATTAATGTCTATCAATTCAACACACGCTGAAACGGCTATGGTGGTGCGCTATCAGACCGGATTGAATGCCGAGGGCCAGCCTCTTATCCGCCAGAAATCCCTGGCAAAAGTAAAAGAAAGCGCTGCTTTAGAAGATGTTTACGCCGTTGCCACAGCACTTTTCAGTTTACTGGAATATCCCATTGTCGAGATACGCCGCAACAGCAGTTATATTCTCACCGAAGAATAAGTGTGTCAATATTCAAGAATAAAAAGGAAGTGATTATCCATGCCAACGGCAACTCAGAAAGTTGTTCGCCTCGTCTTCACCGTCGCCGGCGGAGGTACGTTAACTGTGACACTGCCTTCGCCAAGGGCGGACCTGACCCAGGCGGAAGTTGAGCAGGTCATGGAGCTCCTTATCGAAAAGAATATTTTTGAGCTTCCCGACGGCGACCTCGTCGCCAAACGAGATGCTAAAATCATAGAAACAGTGACGGAAGATATTTTTGATCCACCTGTTGCTTAAAATGTTTTGATATCGGGGCAAACCCGGTAAAAGCTAGTCCACACCCAAATTGAATGAGTCAAATCAAAAATGACGGCCGGCTGAAGGAGTTTCAACCGGCCGCCATTTTAAAGAGCGGTGTTTCTTCCGGGGTTCATCCGACAAGTCCTCACCTTCATATGCCCTAGTACATATTGTGAAGAAAGTAATCAAGAAGGATGGATGCGCCAATGATTCCCACAGCTGAACGAACCCCGCGGATTATCGCGGCTGAAATAAACACAATCAACCATCAGACTGGAAGGACTTTGCTGACTAACGCCATTGAGATCGGCGGGCGGCTGAAAGAAGCTAAGGCTCTGGTCAGGCATGGAGAATGGGGAAAATGGCTGGTTGAGTCAGTCCGTTATTCCCAGCGTTCAGCCGGAAGGTTGATTCAGCTATATGAGGCCTATGGCTCATTCCCTGATCTTGAAACCGATCCGAATTGGTCAGCGCTGTCTAATTTGACCTACACCAACGCCCTCATCCTTCTCGACGTTCCGGAAGAACTGCGGGCGGACTTTATCGCCCACAACGATGTGGAGAACATGTCTTCCCGGGAGCTTAAGCGGGCTGTGGGATTTACCGGGGCTGACGGAGACGGGGAGCATGCCCTGTCTCTGCCGAAACTAGACCAGGCCTTGCGGAAGATCGACGAACTGGAAAAGGCACTGAACTCCATGATCGCCAAAATCAGTGTCCTTGCCGACCAGGTCTGGAGCCTGGAGCAGAGGGTAGAGGAGGCATCGTCAAAATTCCGGGCAGGACGGAAGAGTGCTGCGGGGAAAGAGGCGAATTCGGAGGACAGCCCAAAAGAAGCAGCGCCGGCTGAGGCCCAAAACCTCCCAGCCGAGGGTCCGCCCATACCCGTTCAAGGCGCTGAATTTCCCGGATCCCCTCAAGTCCCCGAAATGACGGAGTCAGCCGCTCCGGAAGCGGTTCCTGCCAAAATCCCCTCTGCCTCCTCGCGTTCCTCAGCTCCCGTGCTCGTTACTTCTAATTTAACGGTGCCCGAGTTTCCCAAGTTTACAGCATCAGGATTTGAAAACGCCGATCCTGAATACTATACCCGGCAAGCCGAATCGCTGTTTAAATTTCACCGCAGCAATATTCGAAACTCCTTTGAGCAGCTCACCCTGTTGTTGACCGTGCTGACCAGGAAGGACAAGGAGATGAAGGAGAGACTGCGTAAGCAGCTCAAAGCCTTCCTGGAGAACATGGCCAAAAGCATCAGTCAATGGCCTCCCGGGATTAAAATGTCATAATTGCAATGGGTTAACCCTTTATTTAATGGATAGTTATCAAAGTTTCCCAATTGGGCAAATAAAAATACATTTTTGGATTAACCAATCCTTCCTCTCAATCTGCTGATTTCTGCCAAAACCAGCAGATCGGATTTGGTCATAGGGTGGTCAAGTACCGACCATTGCTTGCTAAGATTAAATTTCTTCAAATTGACTTTTTCTAAAATTCAATGCTATAATTTAGTCGAACTCAAGATGAGTAAACTTGAGAGAGGTCATCGGAGGGCTTGTAATCGTAATTACAATGCTGGATAAGATGTCGGGTGCGCCCGGTGTTTTGTTTGGCATTTTTTCGTTTGGGAAGCAATTAAGTTTAACTATCCGAAGACAATGCGTGGGTGCCAACTAGGTTTATAGGAAGGAAAGGGGAGTACCTTCTTTTGAATTGGAAAAGAACAAATTTAGTGATAGCAATCATGCTGGTCATGTTTTTAGCGGCTGTTGAGGGAACAATTGTTACTATGGCAATGCCAACCATCGCCAAAGAATTGCAGGGATTTGAACTGATCAGCCTGGTCTTTTCGGTTTATCTGCTGACCTCAGCCGTATCGACCCCTATTTACGGTAAGCTGGCGGATTTATATGGCAGGAAACATGTGCTTTCAATCAGTATCCTCCTCTTTTTAGCCGGAAGCTTTTTATGCGGTTTATCTCAGAGTATGGTCATGCTCATCGCCTTTCGTGCAGTTCAAGGGCTGGGGGCAGGGGGGATCTTCACAGTCTCCTTCACCATTATCGGCGATGAGTTCCCCCTGGAGGAACGGGCTAAGATCCAAGGTGGTCTAAGTACGGTCTGGGGAGTCGCCACCCTTGTGGGACCCTTCTTGGGAGGGTTTTTAATTGACGTGCTTTCGTGGCACTGGATATTTTTTATTAATCTTCCCTTTGGTCTGGTTGCCGTTATTTTGCTGCAAAGGTCTTTGCGGGAAACCTTTTCGAGGGAAAAACAGAGCATTGATTATGGGGGAATTATTACTTTATCTTTGGCGGTAATTTCCTTCTTGAGTATATTTGTTGTTGATCAAAACGCCCATTCTCAAGGCTATTCCATTTTTATCGGAACTGCTCTAACGTCGGCGATTCTGCTGTTGGTGCTCTTTTACAAAATCGAAAAAAGGGCCAAAGAGCCAGTTTTACCTTTTGCTATTTTTACTAGGACAAGTGTGATCGTTAATTTGTTATCCTGCCTGATTTTTGCTGTATTGATGGGCATTGATGTTTATATTCCTTTATATTTGCAAACAGTTTTGGGATACAGCCCTACAATATCCGGACTGGCCATGCTGCCCATGTCGATTTCCTGGCTGATCTTGTCCATTACCCTTGGTAGAATCATGTCGAAATATGGCGGCAAAGCTGTCATAGTGGCTGCTAATGTAGTTATATTTATTAGTACATTATTGCTGACCACCCTGGGAACGGCTACACCCGTACAATTCGTGTTAATGTATTGCTTCATATTGGGTATTGGTTTTGGCGGAGCGTCCACGGCCTTGACAATCATTATCCAGGATTCTGTAGATTACCACCAAAGAGGCAGTGCGGTAGGCGCTAATTCTTTGCTCAGAACCTTGGGACAGACCATCGGCATTAGTGTTTTCGGAAATATTTTCAACTCCCATATCACCAATTATTTTATCAGGCATGGAATTGAGGGAGTCAATTCAGGCAACCTCTATCAGCTCTCGTCGTTTGGTCTAGCCCTTACTTCCGAACAGATATGTTTATCCTTGAATAGCGCCACTCATGTTTTGTTTATTGCCTTTGTCGTTATCTCCGGCTTATCTTTGATACTCTCCCTGGCAATGCCCGGGAGATGAGAATTTTATATAGATTATTAGTTTTAGAAAAGTGTGTATTAAAATGATAATCCGAAAAATATTACAGGGACCATGAGGTCCTTTTTGTATATCAGACAGAAACGGTTCATCTACTTAGCACATGATAAAAGAGATTAAGGATAAGCGCAAAAAATGCGGTACCTTGCAGTGCGATTTTCGGTGAAAAATTACTTGAATCGTTATAAAGTAATTACTAACAAAGAAGGAGACGAACAATTGTCTAAAAAAGACATGGAAAAGCGAAGGAGGAATAATTATTCTTAAAAAGAAATACATGTTTTTAATTTTCATATTCATGGTAGTAGTATGTTTATCAATATTTATGTTGTTAAAAATGGAAAATAAGTCAGTTAATCATCACGGTTATGAATTGAAATCAAAAGTTATATCAATTAAAAATCAAAATGAAAACGCATACGAAATTCCAAAATCCCAAATTGACAATGGCGAACTAGCGTTTTATAAAATCAAAGGAAGAAAGGGTATAAATCTTGAAAAAGGGGATGAGGTATTAATAGTATTAAATATTAAAACAGAAAATGTAGATAATTGTGTTTTAGGCTATTGCCTTAATGAAGAATATATAGATTTTTTTTCTGCCCCAATATCTGATACTTTGGAAGCTAGTTTTATTGCACAAAGGGGAGGTGAATATTATATATACAGTATAGGAGCATCGGCTGGTTTTACTAATATCACATCTGGGATAATACAGATTAATCCAAATAAAGGCGTTTAATTGCAGAGAGCCAGAGTAAAAAATGGTGAGAGTGAAAATTGCCCAATCCAATTCAGGCGCAGAGATTTAAGAATTAATGGAATTAAATACACGACGGATAAGTAAAAAATTGAGTATTTTCGCTGTCGTCGGTTTTGAATTTTATAATTTTGCGCTGATCGAGAATAAAACCGTGAAACAGATGAGTTGATCCTGCCGGCAGGAATGACTGACGGAGAGTGGACAATGAAGCAGGGGGTTAGGATAGATATTAGTTCCCTGCAGTGAAGATTATCACAGCGCATAAATGTCGGAACCTATTTCCAAGCTGCTCATTTTCTCAGCTGTGTGGTAAAATGTGGTTAGAAAATGAGGTGAGGGGATATGTTTAAGATAGGTGAATTTTCCAAACTGGCCCAAGTATCGATTCGAATGTTGCGATATTATGATGAAACAGGATTATTAAAACCTGCTGAAATCGATAAATTTACAAATTACAGGTTATACTCCATAGAGCAAATTCCTGTTTTGAATAAAATCATCTTTTTACGGGATTTAGGGTTTAATGTTTCTGAAATTGCGGTTGCGCTAAACCATTGGGAGGATGAATTTATAGCCAATCAACTTGACCATAAACGTCTGGAAATTGAGAACGGAATTAAAGCCGGGCAGGAAAAACTAGCTAAAATTGAACTGGCTAAGAGGGATATCCGGCAGGAAAAAATTAGGATACATTACAATGTTTCTCTTAAATCCATACCCAGTTATCAGGTGTTTTCTTTAAGGCGGGTTGTCTGTAATTATTATGCCGAGGGCCAACTGTGGAAGGAAATGTCGGCTTTTGCAGGTCAAAATAATATTCCCATTTCCAACAACACCTTTACCATTTATCACGACACGGATTATCGGGAAACAGATGTCGATATGGAAATATGTGCTCCTGTGGCCCGCATAGGCCAGGATAGGTGTGGTTTTACCTATCGGAATACGGAACCTGTACCCATTATGGCCTGTTCCATGGTTTATGGCCCTTTTGAAAACATTTCCGGGGCGTACCTTGCCTTCGCCAACTGGCTGCAGGGCATAGTCAATATAAAATGAGCGGGCAGAGCAGGCAAATCGTTCATCGCGGGCCGTGGAATGAGGAAAACCCTGACAAGTACTTAACAGAACTTCAAATACCGCTGGAAAAGATATAAGGAAAAGCGTTTTGCAGATTGCAAGACGCTTTTTAAGCTATCCTATCGGATTCTTGACTCTCACATGATGAGAGGGTCTACACTGAATTTGCAGATCAATCAAGTATTAATGGAGGTATGCACTATGCAGAATTTTGAGATCACTCCTATCGGCAAAATCAATCTAAACGACGACGGAATGTTCATTGAGCTTGAGCCGAGGTATATCCCGGCGTTACAAGGATTAGACGGATTTAGCCATATCAATGTTATCTGGTGGTTCAGTGACTTTGATAATGAGGAAACCAGAAACATATTTGAAACGCACCAACCCTATAAAAACGCTCCGCCTGTAATGGGCATTTTTGCCACCAGGTCACCGATTCGTCCAAATCCCTTGGCTTTAACTACGGCGCAGGTTATTGGCATTGACTACGCAAAAGGCATTCTGCAAATTGCCTATATTGATGCTAATAATGGAACACCGGTACTTGACATAAAGCCGTATACCCCAAGCCTTGACAGGGCGGAAATCCCGAGTGTACCGCAATGGTGCAGCCATTGGCCTAAAAGTTTAGAGGAATCGGAAGATTTTAATTGGGAGAATGAATTTAATTTTTAAAATCAAACAGATGTCACATGACAATAAAGTGTGGCATCTGTTTGATTTCTATCCATTGCAATGCTCGGAAGAAAGGATTATCTATTATAACCCCCTTACTGGTGCTCGCAGCGGGAGAACAATGACCCTGCCACAAAAAGAAAAAGGCGAAGCATTTGATCTGCGCTATAAGGTATTCAATTTTAAGATAATGATATTCATGCCAAGGATGTGTTATAATATGGGAAAAGGAGGTGTCTATATGCCACCTACTCCAAAAGAGTTATCAGCCTCTTACAGCTACGCAGACTATTTGACCTGGCCGGAAGACGAACGCTGGGAGCTAATTGACGGAGTTCCTTTTAATATGACTCCCGCCCCTACGCCAAAACATCAAGAAATTCTAGGAGAATTGTTTCGCATACTGGCAAATTGGCTCAAAGGAAATAGATGTAGAGCCTATATGGCCCCGTTTGATGTTCGACTAGCCGGATCCGATACACTTGATACGGAAATCGATAAAGTTGTTCAGCCAGATATTTCAGTGGTGTGTGATCCTCAGAAAATTGATGATCGTGGATGTTTGGGAGCACCGGACATGATTATTGAAATACTATCACCGTCAACGTTTAAAAAAGACCTAGGGATAAAGCTTACCTTTATGAAAGTTCCGGGGTTAAAGAATATTGGGTCGTCTACCCCCTGGATGAAATAGTTATGGTATTTATTCTTCAGAACGGCCAGTATGGAAAACCTACGGTATACTCAGTACCCGATGAGATCCCAGTAGAATTATTCGAAGATCTCACTATACCCTTGGAATCTGTTTTTCGATGATTCGGTTAGGGGGCATCATGAAACGCGATGCTCCGTTTAATCAAAAGTACAATTGTGGTACTGAAGATAGAACAGAAAGATTACCGAGTTAGGGAATATTATTGAACAAGATCAACTATATTTAAATTGATTCAAATAAGTAGCCAATAGCCCTCATCTAATTCTAGGTGGGGGCTATTTACGAACATACCCTTTGGATGATCGAGTAGGCGCTTTAGTTACTGGTCGATCAGCAAATGGTCATTATAATGACAATGCGAAAGCAAGCGATGTATACCCAGGGTATGCAAAAAGGATTTTATATTTGTATAACTATAAATGATCTTGCGGGGATCTGTGAAGGGGCAAACTAATCTCTACTCTAGGCGTATTGCCCGTTGGAGAAAAGTTTGCTTCTACTCGATTTCTTTGAAGGGGAGTTGCTAAGGAGTGAGGAGAATAATACATAGACTTCCAATAATGATATTGTTGTTGCTATTATTGACATCCTGCAATGTCAATGATAATAGAGTTAAAAAGTTGAATTTTGGATTAAAGGATATAGAATGGCATTTAAATGAGGGCTATGCATTCATTGATATGACTGTAGATGTTAAACAAGATGTTGGAGGGTTTGGAGAGTTACATCAATTTATTATAAGTAATAGAGAGGAAAAGCTATCCATTTCTGATTGGTATTCTAAAAGTGCAGGTAATGCAAGTTATCTTGATGGGATTGTTAGAGGAGAAATTAGCAAGATTGATGACCCTAATATTTGGAATGATAAAGAATGGGTCGATGTTATTTTTGCAATTATTGCCGAAAGACAACATTAATTTAAGAGGAAATAGAAATTCGGCTATTTGAATCTGGTGAATCTAGTGATTAATCAGACTCAAATAGCCGAATTTCTAATCACCTCATTGATAATTTCATATCGGGGAGTTTTTATTTTCGGAGCTTCGCAAGTTACTTGGCGAGACTGGGCGGAAAAATAGTAAAACTCTGATGTGTTACTATCCCTTTGATGATATGGCATGCTTTATTTTTCATTAGTTGAAAAATCTTGTCAGAAAAGCGGTTCCTCTTCGTATTAATTTATGAAGAGTTTTTGAGGATTGAAGAGGGTGGCGAAATAAAGGATGGATAACCTGAATTTTATTGCAAATATAAAAAAGAAGAATAAAAGAGCCCTGGAATTTGTTGTAGACCATTACAGCAACTTGGTTTGCAAAGTGATCCGAAGCGTGCTTCCTGCAAATAACTGTGAAGCAATGATTGAAGAGTGCATGAACGATGTCTTTTGGCTAGTGTGGTGCAACATCGATAGTTTTGATGAAACAAAAGGTGATTTTAAATCCTGGATCGCAGCTATATCAAAGTATAAGGCAATTGATTGCAGGAGAAAGCTGAACAAACAAAGTCAATGGGTAAGTTTCAGCGATGGAAATATGTATGAAAAGATCTCAACTGAAGAAATCGTTGTTACAAAGGAAAATAGAAAAGAACTTGTGAAGGCAATCAATGATCTGAAGGATGAAGATCGAGAAATTTTTATCCGGCGCTATTTTCTGGGTGAAGGAATTGAGAATATAGCGAGGGCTTTTTCAGTGGACAGGAATGTCGTGGATAAACGGCTTTCAAGGGGTCGTCAGTATTTAAAGGAAAAGCTGGTCTTTTTGAAAGGAGAAATGCTCTAATGTTTGATAAGAATCTGCTGCTGGAAGAAAAAGATATCTTAAAGCTGTTAAATTATTTCCGGTTGGATCAGGAAGGACTTAACCCCGCAGGGGATGAAGTGTCGGAATGGCAAAGAGAAAGAATCAAGAAAACCCTTAAGCGAAAAATTAGAAGTACCCGGTCTTTTAAAATCCTGCGCTTTGGTTCCATTGCGGCTGTTGTCCTGCTGGCTGCCGCTATTGCTCTTGAAACAACGTCTCCCGTTTGGGCCAGGAACATTCCTCTGGTTAATTCGGTTTTGCAGATGTTTAGTGACAAATTCGGCTATCGGGGGGATTATGCAGCTTATTCCCAGCTGGTGGATAAAAGTGTCACTGATCATGGCATTACAGTGACCATTAATGAAGCCTTGGCGGACGACACAAAAATTATCTTAGGATATACCCTGAAAAGTGACCGCAAAATTGAGGCTGATGATTTGTCCTTGGCGGATTTGTTTGAGGCTACGAAGGTTAACGGCAGTCCTTTAAATGGAGGCGGTGCCACAGGGGAGTTTACCGATGATTTTACCTACGTCGGAAGATGTGAGTTTAAATATGATCCATCTTTATTCTTTAATAAACTGAAGGTTGATATCAATGTCAAAGAACTATGGGGAGTAGAGGGGAATTGGGATTTTGCCTTTACCGTGTCGAAGGACGAGCTGATTGACAACAGCAAGGTCTTTAATACCAAGGTTAAAGTTGATCTGCCGGACCAGGTGATAACCATCGACAAAGTGGTTTTATCCCCCATTGACACGACGATATTTTATAGCGGAGTTTATAAGGATCAAGCAACAGTAAACATGATACCTCATTACACATGGATCGCCTTTGATAATCAGGGAGTAGAGCTTGTGCCTAAGGGCTCAAGCCAGCATGGCATAGGCCCCTTTACAGGCTCGATGCAGTTTGAAAAAACAAAGGGCATCCCGCCTTGTCTTACCGTCATTCCTTGCCTTCAGATTTTGCCCGAAGAAGTCAAGCTTGGAATGAAACCTGGTAATCAGAAAACTAGGGTTGCCCAAACCACAGAAATTCCCAGTGAAAGCAGAGTTTTAGACGGCAAATTCCCCCTTGAGCTTCCCCAGGGCAAGATAGGCAAACTGATTATCAGGGAGATTGCCAACGAGAAGGGAGAAACGATCATCCGCTATACGGCTGCAGGCAAAGCACCCTATCACCAGGGTAAAGCCCTATACATCAAAGATGCTGCCGGGGAAAGTGTGGCAGCCAAAAATTATGATATTCGAAGGGACGCGGCGCATCCCCAGGAATTCACGAAGGTATTCCCGCTTCTTGACCTCAGTAAAGGGTATACTGCCTGCACAAGCAGGTTTGAAGACGAGGAGCTCCTGGAGAATAGTCAGTTTACAATTGAACTCAAGTAGAATCCCGATTCATAATGGACGGTACATTGATGATATGGCAGTTGTTGATTTCTATCCATTGCAATGCCCGGAAGAAAGGATTATATTTCTAAGAGATAAGTGAGGTTCAAGACCATTACTGGGAGATGAATTAATGTTTAACATTTTGGTCGTCGAAGATGACGTGAATACCCAGAAGCTGATCTGCGCTGTCCTAAAACGGGGAGGGTACAATGCTTTTGGGGCAAAAGATGGTCTCGATGCTTTAAATAGGATGGAAAGACAGTATTTTGATTTAATAATCCTGGATCTGATGATGCCGGGAATGGACGGTTACCAGCTTTGTGAAGAATTGCGTGATGCAGGAGACAATATTCCTATATTGATGATCACGGCACAACAAGAAATTAGGAATAAACACAGGGGCTTCCTGGCAGGAACAGACGATTATATGACCAAGCCCTTTGACGAGCAGGAAATGCTGCTGCGCATCAAGGCTTTACTGCGCCGGGCACAAATTATCAATGAGCACAAACTAACCATCGGTACTACCACTTTGGACTATAATACTCTTACTGTTACCCGTGGCGGGGATAAAATGACCCTGCCTCAAAAAGAATTCTATTTACTCTTTAAATTGTTGAGTTATCCAAATGTGATTTTTACCCGTCTGCAATTAATGGATGAGATATGGGGCCCCGATACTGAAACCGATGAGCATACCCTGAATGTTCATATGGGCAGGCTGCGCGAAAAATTTAAAGATAACCCTGATTTTGAGCTGGTTACTGTGCGCGGACTGGGCTATAAGGCGGTAAAGCGGACATGAAAAAGAGAATGAGCCTGGCTGTTTCCTTGGTTGTCTTTGTCTTTTTGGTTATGGTTATGTCCGTTGTAATTGGCAGACTATGTACATATTTACTGGAATATTTTTTTGGCAGCAGCTTTTTGGCAAATGGTTATATAGGTTTTTTTGCCCTGCTGCTGACAAGTGTAACGATTGGAACGTCTGTCACCGCTCTCCTGAGCAGGTGGATGGTTAAGCCTGTTCGTAATCTGATTGAAGCTATTGAAGAGGTAGCCGAAGGGGATTTTACCGTTACGGTTCAAGGCAGTAACATCCCGGAGCTGGAGAGCCTGGCTGTGAGTTTTAATAAAATGGTCCGGGAACTTGCGGGAATTGAAATGCTGCGCAGGGATTTTGTTAACAATTTTTCCCATGAGTTTAAGACGCCCATTGTTTCGATTAAAGGTTTTGCCAAACTTTTGCAGCAAGGCGGTTTAAGCAGAGAAGAGGCAGCAGAATATTTAGATATAATCATTCAGGAATCCCAAAGATTGGTTGACCTTTCTACGAATGTACTGAATTTATCTAAGGTTGAAAGCACGGAGATCATTAGGGAAAAAGAAGCTTATCCTCTGGATGAACAAATTCGCAGGGCTATACTTATACTGGAACCCAAATGGAGTGCTAAAAATCTTTCCTTAGAGGTAGATTTGGAGAGTATTAATATTTATAACAATGTCCCTTTGCTCCAGCAAATCTGGATAAACCTACTGGATAATGCTGTGAAATTCGCCGATAACGACGGGAAATTAGAAGTCAGTTTAAGCAGCATTAATTCTTGGATACGCTTTAGTTTGCGGGATAATGGGCAGGGAATGGACGAGGAAACAAAACAACATATCTTTGACAAGTTCTATCAAGGGGACACCTCCCATGCCATGAGCGGGAATGGACTGGGACTGACATTGGTTGAAAAGATTGTTCGCCTCTGCAGCGGCCAGATCGAAGTTGAAAGCAGCCCGGGCAAAGGCAGCACTTTCACAGTTTTCTTGCCTTCGGGGCTGCCGGAGGATTATATCCGCAGTTAGATCTGTATTTAGCAAATTTCCTGGCCTTAAAGAAGGGCCTGCAAATGGATTGATTAGACCATTTGCAGGCCCTTCTTTTACTTGTACTACTTAGAAAGTATAACTTTCATGTATATACCTTACGATGGACAATAGATGTGAAGACAACTATGGCATTGACCTGCGCCAGCCAATTTTTCTAGCCATTAGGTAAGGAAACCTATAAAAATTGGGTAAAGGAGTGTTTAAGCTCCTTTATTAATTAGAAGAGGGCTGAAAGTTGACCTTGAGTTGAGATTGAATTGTTAATATGAAGCAACTAGAAAACAAGGAGCTGAAGATTATGAGTATATTCTCCAGGCAAAATTCCCAAGGATCAGCTGCAATCCAAATTCAAGGCCTGCACAAAAATTTTGGTGAATATAAGGTTTTGAACAATCTGTCTCTGGAGGTGAAACAAGGAGAGATTTTTGGATTTCTGGGGCTGAACGGCGCCGGAAAAACAACCACCATAAAAACCCTTTTAGCGCTGCTCAAGCCGACCTCCGGTCAGCTTTACATGCTGGGGGAAAAGATCCATGCCGGCAACTATAAATTATGGGATAAGGTAGGCTATTTAGAGGAAGCTGCTTTTTATCCTGATTTAACTGTCAGTGAAAATCTTGACATAGCCCGCCGAATGCAAGGAGTATCTGACGGGGAATCTGTAAAGCGGGTCATGGGTAAACTGGGGCTGGAGCCCCACAAAAAGAAAAAGGCGAAGCATCTTTCGTTAGGAAACAAGCAGCGTTTGGGACTCGCCAAAGCTATGATTCACAATCCGGAAATTCTGATCCTGGATGAACCGATCAATGGTCTTGATCCGGCAGGAGTTGCTGAGATCCGGAATATGTTAGATGATTTAGCTGGAAATTCCGGGGTAACTGTATTTTTATCCAGTCATTTGTTAGAAGAACTTTCGAAAGTTGCTACACGGATTGGAATTATTCACAAGGGTCACCTTATTCAAGAAATAGAAATGGGGAAGCTGGAAAAATCCTTACAGAAAAACCTGGTCTTGGCCGGACGGAACAAAATGGCCCTTAAGGGCGTACTTAAAGAACAGGGTTATGAATTTGAGGAAACAAAGGATGGGCAGCTTAAACTAACTGCTAGCCAAGCAGTTGAGAACCCTGAGCGATTAGCGGAACTCCTCGTTCAAGCAAATCAGCCGCCAACCATGCTTCGGGTGATTACGGAAGATCTGGAAGGCTACTTTCTGCGCACAATTGGTATGGTAAGGGGGACTAACTGATGACTATTTTTTCTATTCTCCATTGTGAAATTCGTAAGATTATCCGCTCCAATGTGTTTGGGCTGGTATTCCTTGTTTTTGCCTTTGGACCAATCATGATGGGAGTTGGGATCCTATCCGGTGACGGCGGTGATCTTAATTGGCAAATGTATTTAGAAGAATTGGTGAAAAATCTGGCTGCCCTGGGGCTTATCGGCTACACATTTATCGCGGCCTGGGTATTCGGCCGTGAGTTTACAGATAAAACCATGAAGGATTTGCTGGTCAAGCCCGTATCCAGATCGCGTATTGTCATGGCAAAATTACTGGTAGTATTAGCCTGGAATGTATTGCTTTCCGTCTATATGTTTGCAGTCAGCCTCGCCATCGGTGGTGTTTTAGGGCTTACAGGTTGGTCGGCTATTCTGATTGGGCATATTTTCTTGCGCTTTGTGGTAACATCCCTGTTGTTTATTGTTGTGACCACACCAGGGATCTTTCTGGCTAATGTCAGTAAAGGATACTTAGCGCCCTTAGCTCTAATCCTGGTAATTGTTATTTGCTCCAATGTACTGGCCTCAATGGGATTTGCCCCCTATTTCCCCTGGACAATCCCAGGGGTATTCCAAAGCACCGGTTTCCTTAATTTAAGCAGCATAATTATTCTTGCCCTGACGGGAATAGCGGGAGTTGTTGGAACATTTGCCTGGTGGAGATATGCTGAGCAGCCCTAATTTTTAGACAACAACACACAGCCGGTGTTAAAAGTTACGGCCAGGGTTACGGGGAAGAGAACAAATACCTCAAGCAGTTTTCGCGGCGGTGTTGATTTTTCGGGACGTACCCGAAATACGTGTATCTCTTTCCCGTCTGTGTGCCCCTCAATTCATTCAGATCGTAATTGAATGCTCGATAAATGTTTTGTAAAAAACGGAATAATAACAAAAAGACCCCCACTTTTATAGAGATCATTCAAATTCATGGATCAATTCAATTTGATGTACTAGATATTTTAAATCCCATTCATGCATTTTACCGATAAAGTCTTTATCCTTAATAGTTGTTTTAAAGTCTTCTCTAGTTACTTTTAATAATTTAAAGCCCAATCCCCATGATGGTTTTGCCAATCCCGATTTTCTCCAATTAGGAATAGGAATTTTATATCGATCAAAATACTTTGGTGACTTGTCTGGAGCTTGAGATGTGGTTGAGACCAAAATTAACAACTCATCGTCTTGCTTGCCTACTATTATTACTGGTCTTGTTTTAGATTCTCCAGGAATATCCTCGTAATTTACATCAGACCAAAAAATCTCACCTAAAGAAAAATCATACTTATTGATCTCAGTATTCTCCCTCTTCTACGATGTAGCGATGGTCTTTATTGTTTTTATCGAACAATAGTTTACCATCTTTAACAATGGGCTTTATAGTAATTTTTTCTAATTTTTCAGGGGATATAGATAATCCTTTATAGTCTTTTTCCTTAGGAACTGCTTGCATATCTTCCCCCCCTTTATTAATCTTATTGACATCTTCCTTGTCCATATAATATCACCTTCTAAATTGTTGTTCAAGAATATTATGCCCAATTTTACCAATTTAGAAGGGAAATATAGTAATATAGAGATAATTGGTGGAAGTCTTCCCCCACCTGCTCCGGAGGTTTTAGAAGAGATCAAGGATCGTTTTTTATATAATGCTGAATTAGTCGTAGAACTTAGTGACACGGATATTAAAAAGATCAATTTGTTATAAAGGGAATTAGCTATTTATGCAATCGACCTTAGCTTAAAGATAAAGTTGAAGGGGGTAAACGGAGGTGATTCCAATGAAAAAACTATTTGACCCAACGACCATAAACTACCTAGACCTTTCCAATCGATTTGTAAGATCCGCTACCTGGGAAGGGCTGGCAAGTAATGAGGGAGCCGTTACTTTCGAATTAATTGGGGCAATGGAAGAACTAGCCAAAGGTGGAGTAGGACTAATCATTACCGGTCATTCCTATGTTCGTAGAGATGGACAGGCGGGCCCCAATCAATTAGGTGCTTATAGCGACAGTCTGATTCCCGGCCTCAAAGAAATGACTGAGGCGGTTCATGCTGCAGGCGGCAGAATTATAATGCAGTTAGCCCATGCGGGAAGATTTGCCTCGCAGCAATTAACCGGGCAGACAGCCTTGGCTGTTTCCCTTGTGAAAGATTTGCCTAATACATCCGTCAGGGAAATGACGATTGAGGACATCCAGGAGCTGGCTGGGGCTTATGCTGAAGCTGCTGAAAGGGCTAAAGCAGCAGGTTTTGATGGCATTCAAATTCACTCGGCCCATGGTTATCTTCTAAGTCAATTCCTGTCTCCTGCTTTTAATCAGCGCCAGGATGAATACGGAGGAAGTATTTATAATCGTTCTAGAATACATCTCGATATTATTCAAGGGATACGAAGAACGGTTGGACAGGACTATCCTATCCTGGTAAAACTCAACTGTCAGGATTTTATTGAAAATGGCTTAAGTCTGGACGATTCTCTTCAAGTTGCATACAGACTCGCCAACGCTGGTGTCGATGCCATAGAATTGAGCGGTGGTGTGATCAAAACCGGCAGGTTGGAACCCAGCAGGACAGGGATTAATTCCCTTGAAAAAGAGGCCTATTTTAGAAATGAAGCCCGGGTCTTTAAACGTGAAATAGATATCCCGCTCATTCTGGTTGGGGGAATACGTTCCTATGAGTTAGCTGAAAAGCTCGTAGAGACCGGAGATGTAGATTATATCTCTATGTGTAGACCCTTTATTATGGAGCCTGGTCTTATTAACCGATGGGCATCAGGGGATCACAGCAAAGCGCTATGCAAATCGGACAATTCCTGTTTGGAATCAGGTAGAAAAGGAACTGGAGTACGTTGCTTAGCTAAATATTCAAGCCCAAAGAGGTAGCTTAGGATAGAACGGCGGACTGTAATGAATAGTTATATGAAATTATATAGATTGCCTTAAAGAAGAGGTAACATACTAAGAATTGATTACTTTTTGCGCTATATCTTTTAATACTTTATAAGATTGTTCCACACTATTTACTCCATCCGCATTAATTAAACAGCAACGGGAGGGAGCGAGCCAACAGCGATCATAGATTAAACTCTCTTCAAGGCCATGTTTCCCTAAGAACTCCCATAATTCCATCAGACGTTTATACAGTTTTTCCGCGGACTCTTCACTTAACTCTGTTGTTAGGGTAGGAGTAATTCCCCAGGTCAAAATTCCACCACCCTTAAGGAATTCTTTCACTTCATCTGTATAGCGAACTAAAATTTGACCCCAACTAAAGGCGTCCACGGATAGAATGTCTAAGTTTGCACCTAATAGAAACGACCAATCTGGATTGCCACATAGGTGAACACCCTTTGGTCCGGGTAATTGCGCTAAAAAGGATTGGTATTCACCTTGAGCCAACTCAGATGTGTAGGCACTAAAAGAATTAAATATCATTTCCAATCCAGGCTCGTCTAACCAGACAAACGGTTTTTTGTGGATTTTGCTTAATGCTTGATATTGCCATTCAATTTTTCGCACTAGAAAATTATATAGAATTTCCCGGACAAAATCGTTGTAGATCATCGGTTTTAGATCCTCGTCACAAATCTTCAGTCCGAAACTAATAGGGCCTACTGTTTGGCCTCTCACCATGGGATAATTAGAAAGATCCTGTTTTAAGAAAGCACGAAATGCAGTCGAAAAATCTGGAGTAAGCTCAAAATAATCATCCTTTTGACTTTCTTCAAGGTAAATATCAAGTTGCTCAGTAAAAAGTTGATGTGAAAAGCGCAAGATCTCATGTTCTTCATCAATGATCAATCCGGGAAAGTGCTGAGCAAACTGCGCATACATATCCTCTTTAAAGCGATACTTGGGTAGTTGAGGCCAAAATGGAATATCCACGGAAAGGGATAATCGTAAGGCATCCTCTAAGTTGACATGAGGTAAAATTCCCATTGCGGTTGTTAAAGCACGACCGGGTAACATTTCGTTTTTCACATAGCTTCCCTCCTCACGGTAATAGTGCTCAAATGACATTAAAAACGTTGACACTATATTAAATAGTATAATTTATTGAGTGGCTATTTATATTGATCATAATCACATTCGAAAGAATATAATTTAAATTTTAATTATTCATACAAATTACTACTTAGCTTAATTGCGGTGGGGGGGGAGGCAATAGAAAAAAAACAACCCCTGCGGATTAAAATAACTCCATCCCAATTCGGGAAAGGAGTTATTTTTATCATTGGTTGAACTTAAGCTAAATTACACTAAGTTGGGGAATTCCCTCGAATCCCCTTGTTACCATTAATACAAAATCGGTAAATCATTCTCTGAATTTTGAAACGGATCTTTCTCTTTGAACTTTCACTTGATTTTCAAAGGCGTTTTTATATTCTTTGTATTGCTTTGATGACAATATATCTTGTTTGTCAGAGGCATTCAATGGTATGTTTGAATTTGGTCCGGATATTATAATTGAACCATCATTTCCTGCACTGCCGGAAAAGATGTAGTATTTGTTTTCTGCTGGAAGTTCGTCATTTTCAAAAACATATACTGCTTTTTTATCTGCTGAAATACCACCATCTTTCCGGAATTCAATAGGAGTATTTATATTCAAGTTTCCCTTTATGTTGTCGATGACTTCAATTTCATAAATCGTGTAAGGTGCACTTGTCTCTTTAGTTCCAGCATATTGAGCCACCGTAGTCACTCGTTCTGAATAAACAGTTCCGTGATTCTTTACTACTTTACCCACAAAAACATAGTCAACAAATCCAACATTTGCATTGGGATTATCCAAATTAATTACAAAAGAACTCCTCATTGGATATATCGGCAATTCACTTACATCGACATTTGCTGCTGGAATTAAAACTTCCTTATCGTTATTTATAGCATAAGCGCCTAATGCCAGCCCTAAACCTAAAACAACTATGGCTATAGTATTAATTATTTTTTTCTTAATAATCATAAATCTAAAACCTCCATCCTACAATTACTTTACAATAATCAAAATATTTTTGCACCGAAAAACTCACTGCAAGATACCGCAATACTTTGCGGTTTTCGCAAATCGATTTTTAAAACATACTGTCAGACTTGGAGACCTTATCCATAAGAAGAAAATAGGCTTTCCTAAAAGACAAAAGAGGCACTCATTAACGTCTTATAGAGCTATCACTTAAGAAAATCATCATTGTGACTTCGTTCGCCAAATTTTGACTAAACGTTATGTCATAATGAAAGAGTATAAAACTAGATGAAGTTTCTTCATTAGCCGGGTACGTGACTGTAAATTGAAACCAAGTAGCTCGTATAGGATTCAGCCAATACATAAACCCTCTCAGGGGTCGGCACTACTTGCTGTAAAAAGATAGTTTACTTTTGGTTCGGAATAGGTGGTAACAAATTTATGCTAGAAGATTGGAAGCTTATCGGCCAGGTAATGTTAGAATTAGTCAATGACTATTTTCCGGTGAAGGAACTAAAAATAAACATGTCAGAATTCATTACCTTCAAAATGAACGGTCATTTCCCCTTCGGTCAGCTCGTTATTTTGCATTACCAAATGTTTGGCGGGCAGTCTAAAGACATCTTTAATACGGCAGCAGCAGTTGAACTAATGATTCTTTCTCTGGATATATTTGATGATTTGCAGGATCAGGATAATTTTTCCGTACCTTGGCAGAGAATGGATCACGCTCTAGTTTTGAACATAGCTATAGGTCTGCTGATGGTTAGTTCAAAAGCATTAGAACAAACATCGTTTGATCAAGATAGGAAGGTAATGGCCAACGACAGCTTAAATACCTGTGTGCTTAAAGCGATTAATGGCCAACACTCTGATCTTATGGGCAATATTG
The DNA here is from genome assembly GCF_000231385.2 of Desulfosporosinus meridiei DSM 13257. Classification (NCBI taxonomy): domain Bacteria; kingdom Bacillati; phylum Bacillota; class Clostridia; order Eubacteriales; family Desulfitobacteriaceae; genus Desulfosporosinus; species Desulfosporosinus meridiei. The sequence continues at coordinate 2,120,513 of NC_018515.1, forward strand.
AATCTGAAGAAGATTACATCCAAATGGTTAGGGGGAAATCAGGTTCACTTATGGCTTCGGCATGTTTGCTAGGTACTATACTTACTTCTGACAAACATCATGAAATCGTCAGTAAATACGGAGAACATATTGGGATAATTGCCCAAATAAGGAATGATATCAAGGATACTTGCCGCTGGGATGAAAAAGATGACCTGATTAACAAAAGGAAAACTCTCCTCACATTGTATTTATTCAAGAATTCAAGACCCCAATATCAGTTTGTGAAGGACTATTTTAGCGGCAAGTTAAACAAGGAAGAATTAATCCAAAGTAAGGAAGAAATTCAAGAGTTAATTCAAAAATCTGGTGTTTTTGAATATACGCGGGTTATTATGAAAGTAAATCAACAAAAGGCGATTGAACTGATAGATAAAATAGGGATAGAAAATAAGTGGAAGGAAAAGCTATTGCAATTTATATAATGTAGTTGCCCCGCAATACAATTGCGGGAACCCGCAGTCCTGTTTGCGGGGCTATTTGATGGATTATATGATAGTATATTAAATAAATTAAAGGAGAGAAAAAGGGTATGTTACAAAATGTTGTCGAATACTTAATAGAAAACCCGGATGTAAAAGAGAAAGTTAAAGAAGGCTCTGCAAGCTTAGTAGGATTAACAAAGATGGAGCAGCAGGCAGTTATTGATAGCTTTGAAGATGAGCCCAGCGTCGTTGGGCCATTGCAGTATTGGTAAGAAATTAAAGAAAAGTCAGGATAAATCCTGACTTTTCTTTAATGAAGGAGATTTGTGAATGGGAGACCTGAAAAGACGTTGCATGTGGCTATCTTCTGCCGGAATAATTTTAATATTGATCTATTACCTGCCCTTTGTCAGCCTAAACGTTCCTTACATCGGCCTAAACGTGGTGGAAAATGAAGCAGGTAAATGGCAGATATCTAATGTCGATCATCTTGGTTGGGCCAATCAACAAGGAATCAAGGCTGGAGATACTGTAGCATTGATCAACCAAAATAAGCCTAGCGAGCATTTTACCGTCAGTCAATATGGTATCATTGAACAGGCAGAGACATTAACAATTAATAAAAGTGACGAATTGATTTTATATAAGGTGACCAATACTGCCACTCAAGATTTGATTTGGTATCACATTTTGATACCAGGACTAGTCTTTGGGATTCTCTTTATTTTTTCCCTGTTTCTATATATTAAGAAAAGGGATGATAAGGCTGCTCTTCTCCTCATTCTCTTTTTTATTGCCATAGGGTTTAGCTACTTAAGTTCTGGGGCTTCTGCTAGGATAGATATTCTCGGGATATACATCAATCGAATTACACTGTCTTTAATCCCCGTACTATTTTTGGAATTTTTACGAGTTTATTTTTTGCAACATGGACTTATTTTGTATAGTCGTAGGCTCTTGTTTGCATTGTATGGAATAAATGGGTTGCTGCTTGTTATTCTTTCATTGTTTCAGATCTTCGGCGGAAGGTTATCGATTATCAGGTATTCCTTTCTGGCTGTCTTTTCAGTAAGCATTCTTCTATGTTTTTACATTATTATCTCTCGGTATATGCGTTATAGAAATACCGTGCACAAACCTGTTTTTAAAATTATAATAGTAGGTTTTATACTGTCCTTTTTCCCCTTTGTCGTATTAGTGGGTCTACCAAGTATTCTATTCGGGGTTGAACTTATACCGGGGGCTTTAGGGGCGGTTTTCTTAGTATTTCTTCCGGTTGTTTTTTTATATCTAATTACAGCAAAAAGCTTGTTTGATATCGATTTTATCATTAGCCGTATACGATATTACTCCATAATCTGCCTCATACCTACTACGCTCTTTTTATTGATTGTAATCTATATTGTAAGAGAAATTACTTTTCTTCAGGGGATTCATGTTGGCCTTGTTGCTTATATAGGAATCATAGTGTTTCTGTATATCAAAGAAGAGCTTGATTTCAGTTTTCGTTCAAAATTATTTAGAGAAAAGTATAATTTCCAAGCCAGCTTAGACCGTTTCTCCCAGACTATTTCCAGGGTGATGAAGCCAGCTGAACTGGAAGAAGAATTAATCATAGAAGTCATGCAAGTCTTACCGGTGAAATCTATTTCTTTGTTCGCAATGGACCTGACAGACAATTCATTGGTAATAAAAAAAGGGGATCCGAATTATCCGACTGAAGAAAACATTAATTGGTTAAATAACAATATCAGATCGATTTCCGTTGGAGAATTAATCGATATAGATAGTGAAGTTTTGCTTATAGTAAGTAAGGCGGAGGACAAAATTCACCTGGTATGGATTAGAGAAAAGCAAAATCGAACTTCTTTTAATCAACATGAAAAAGTATGGCTTAGAACAATCGCTTCTTATGCCAGCCTAGTCTATGAAAACTTACGCTTAATTGAGGGATTAACCGTAAAATTAGAGGAAGCGGTTAGCAAAAAAGACCCAGAGCATCCTTGGGTAATGCGTCTTCTATTTAACTTATCGGAAAAAGAGAGACGACGTCTTGCCTTAGATTTACATGATTCAGCGCTGCAACATCAATTGCTGTGGTATCGAAAGCTGGAAATAATATTAGAAGATGAAAAAATCCCGGAAGATCTGAAGAAGCAATTGAATAATCTGGCAGAAGGAATGTTAGATGTAACACATCAAATTCGGGAAACCTGCAATGAATTATTTCCGCCTTTACTAAGGGAATCAGGGATTGTAGAAGCGTTAAAGAATTTGTTTGCCAATGCCCAATTGCGAACAAATTACGTTGTTAATTTCGATTCAAAAGATTTCAGTATGAATTTGGATTATGAACATGTATTAGCCCTTTACCGAATTGTCCAAGAGTTGTTGACAAATGCAGCAAAACACTCCAAAGCAACAGAAGTTAATATCTCGTTATCTAATAGTAATGATATTTTAGAATTTAGGTATCAAGATAACGGTATTGGTATAGATCTAAACAACTTAAAATCTTCACTTAGCCATATGGGGTTATCTGGAATCAAAGAACGAGTTTCAAGTCTTGGGGGTAATACAAGTCTTCATTCAAGTCTGGGTAAAGGATTGGAAGTTTCAATTTGCATGGTGGTAGAGATGATGTCCAGAGTAAGTGAACAAGTTGTTTAAGGGGGAAGGGACAAAGTGATTCAAATTTTATTAGTCGATGATCATCCCTCAGTTGGTGAAGGTACAAAAAGCATGATTGAGCAAGACGTGGAAATGCAAGTTACTGTGGTAACTTCCAGTATGGAGGCATTAGAATTAATAAATAACCAGACTTTTGATGTTCTGATGTTTGATTTGAATATGCCGGTAATCAATGGATTGGAATTAACTCGGAGAGTAATCACGACAAATTCGGATACCCCGATTATAATTTATTCAGGTTACGATATTGCTCCTCATTTTAATGTTCTAGTTGAATCCCGTGTTGCTGGGTTCGTAAGTAAAACAGCATCGCGAGAGCAGCTTATAACGGCGATCCGCTGTGCCTTGCATGGTGAGGCCGTTATACCCGTATCCCTATTACATCAGCTAAGGCGTAATGATGCTAGAGTTGCTGCCTCAGTGAATGAAGAAATAAAAGGTATTTCAATTGATGAAAGGGAGCAAGCGATTTTGAGAGAAGTCTCTAAAGGTAAGGGTAACAGGGAAATTGCAGATATTTTATTGATAAGTCAACGAACGGTTGAGTATAATTTGACGCGGATTTTTGGGAAGTTAAACGTACGCTCTAGGGCGGAGGCAATTGTTGAAGCTAAGCGCCTTGGGCTTATTCCTAGTGAGGATTTTATATAGTTATTAGTTTTGAAATTTGGGTTAAAATAGTAATCTGAAAAATGTTACAGGGCCGTGAGGTCCTTTTTTGGGTCGTATCTGGCATCTTTATAAATAGGTTTGCGGTTACATAAAGGAATTGCGGTATCTTGCAGTAAGATTTTCGGTGCATTAGTATTTAGATTATGGTAAAGTAAATTGTAATGGATGCGGTGTAATTTGCCAAAAAAACAATATCTTGGAATAATATCACTGGTGTACTGAAATAAATCCACCTTGATCATGAAGATCCAACTCTTGTGAAAACTAACCTTCAAGGCAAGAAACTCTTTGAAGTCGAGCCTTGACATGTGACCCCATGTCAAGGCCTGCTCTGGAGTGAAGTCGAGTGGTACTGTCGATGCACACTGTGGATCTTTTTTGTTTAAACAGTGGATCCAAAATATCACTCTAATGGATTAATTTGGATGATAATATTCAATCAAAGAGGTGAAGTCAAGGAGATTGGTGCTTATAAAGGAAGAAAAGGAAGAACTAGTTGAACTTGTATTCATTAAACTAGTATCCGGTGAGGAGTTGAGTAGACTTTATTGTATTTAAATGGTTTTCGCCATTTAAATAAAGATGCCCTCAGATCATCCATACCGGCAAAGTAACAAATGATCTGAAGGCGTTCGCCCCTACACAAAATAGTAGGTAATTTTTATACTACACCTACTGGGGATATTTGTGAAGGGAGCTTTAAATAAGGAGGAGAAAATTATTTTGATTTTTATCCCCAGGAAAATTTCTTCACGAGGGCTCAATTTTGATGTTCTTCAAAAAATTGTTTTGCTATCTAATTGGCGAATTCCAAAAGGCAATAAAAAATATTGGGGGGAAGTCTAAAGTGATAGGAAAAATTGGTAAACGACTACGGGCTGTTTTACTAACCACTCTCTCAGCGATTATGTTAATAACACCCATTTCAGGAGCTCTTGCTGCAACTCAATTAGTTCAAAAAAGTAGCCCCAGCTATGTTGAACTTAAAGGAGTAGAAGTTGAGAACATAACAAAACAGGCACTAGAGAGTGAAGAGGTAAAAAGTCTATTAACTGAAATGAACGTGAATAATTTAAAGATCGATAGCACTAGAGCTTTTCGATGGAACTACGATAACAAGCAAGGGGATGTCCTAATTTTGGGTTCCAAAAAACCAAAAGATATCCAGATAGTTTATACAAATGCAAACGGAATAATTAAAGCAGGGGCGGGACTCTTTGGAAGTACAGACGGTAATAAAACTATAGATGTATTTGATATTGTAGATGGAAAAGTCTATCAAACTTCTACTGTAGAATTGGTTGGCAAAGATACAAAAGTAAATTGGAAAGATGGTCCTCTAGCTACAAACGCCAAGAAAAATTCAGGAAGTGATGTGACGGCTTCCTCCACCAGTTACACCATATGTACCTTCGTCTGCGGAGTGATCGCCTATGGAGGTGGGTGTGGTCTTACTGGTTACTTCGCTTGTGTGGCAGCATGTGCACCCTTTGGCACCGCTACTTGTCCTATTATTTGTGGAGTTGTTTATGGTATCATATGTAGTGGTGCTGCATGGTATAACTGTGATTGGATGTGCCAAGACCTAGGTTTTTATCCATAATTACAAATCAACGATTTGGTTGGAGGTCTAATCTGATTTCCAACCAAACAATCGTAAAAGGAACATTCCTGTAATGAATTATTGGATGTGAATTTGGCTAGACAAAGGTAAACTTAAAACAATCAAAAATGTTAGACTCAGGGGGAAAACGTTATGAATAAACTAAGTTTGAGGATAGTTACTCTTCTTTCTGTGTTCAATGCTATATTGCTAAGTTACACCGCGTGGGAAAAACATTTTCTTAAAGGTTGTGCTGCATGTAACCAAGTGTTATTCTTTCCTATAAACAGTGTCACCTTGGCTTTATTAGGTGTTGCATCCTCGCTTACTTTGGCATTATTAAGTCTGTATATAATCCGCTCGGTCTATCTTAAGTACATGTCCATAATTATTGCCACTTTAAATGCTATATTTGCATCTTTTCTGCAAGTAGCCCAATTTGCTGAGGCAAAAAATTATTGTTATCTCTGTCTAACGGCGGCAATTGTATTTTACATAATTTTTTGTTTGCTATTGTATGAGATTGTAATCAAGTCAATCTGGGCTAGAATGCAGAATATTCCGGTACAATAGCCTATGGAAGAGGGCGTGCCTCACGGGTCACGTTTTGTGTGGACAGCCTGTGTACCCTTAAGCACCATAACATGTCCTGTTATTGAGCAGTTGTTTACAGTAATATTATGTAGCTGATTTATCTAAGTTAATTGCATAAAGATCCTAATATTGATCTGATGAGGATGATACCTTAGTTCATACCGATTCTCAAATTGTTGATTGGGGAATTACTAAATTTGCTGCTCCAAAGGCATGGAGTTTTCGTATACTGGACACGGAGTAAAAGTAGCCGTAATTGACACGGGAATAGCCGTTCATCCTGATTTACAAGTAGCAGTAGGCGGTAAATGGCATCGGCATCATGAGCAGCATCCAACAGCATTTTATACACCGTTCCCAAGGTAAAACGTTGCTCGAATTTAACTGAGCTGACGATGAGACTGACAGCATCATGCCTGGAAGCTGGCTGCAGCCTTGGATACAGTGGCAAATCGTAGTTACTGTCCGTTGCGGAAATCATGTAGAGATGGTAACCGTTGAAGTACTTCTCTCGGGCGCTGTCCCAACCCGCATTGCAGTCGGGTTGGGAGTAGATACGAGGATGGTTGCAATCAGCAAGGCCTTGGGCACGACAATCACAGGTTGATTTACTGCGAGCATAAACCGAAGTAACGATGGGTGTTCCATCACCAGCCACAGTAAGGGTATTCGTGTCTCCAAGTAAACCAAGATTAGCCGAAACGGTAAGGATTTGAGTCTGAAAAAAGTGGAACAATCGATCGCTTGGTAAGTTCGATTTCTTGTCAGCGTGACGAATCATCCAATCGACCAGACGTTTAACCTTTCCCGGCGTGGTCGTCGGAGCTTTTTCACCCTTTTTACCCTTCTTAGGTTTTCGCGTGCGCTTCGCTAGCTTTTTAGGTTTGAGATTGTTTCTGCTGGAACCCCAAAGGCGTTTGAAGAAGTCGTAGAAAGTACCGACACCGGGAAGATTACCAGGTTCGAAGCCGCTAAGGATAGCGTAGTAGGGAATCCGCCTCATTTCATTAACCCATTCAGTAAGACCGATTTCAGGTTTTGTCATGAGAAAGAGAAGATAAGAACGAAGCATGGAAGCAGGATCACGGGGTTCAGGGCCTTTAGCGTCATAGCCATCGTGAAGCAGTATGGTGATGTAAGACAAATCGGTTCGCCAGAATTTTGCAACCAAAGGCCAGTCTTTATTGACAACGACAAAGATCCCACTAGAATAATATCGGCGGAGACGAAGAAGAACGGAATCCTGATAGAGTTCATGAGAAATTAAAATAGGTTTCAACTAACCAACCCCAAATTTTGTAATCAAGGGAATAAAAACCCTCGTCAAGCGATTATGGAGTTGATTTGGAAAAGTCAAGTGTTTTTAAGGCGTTTTTGGTCAATTGAGTAAATTTTTATTACTCATGAATTTCCAGTTAAACGTGATGAAAAGCAAAATTCCTCCCACTAAAAGAGGGAGGAATGCTATAAGGTTGGTTCAGGAAAACACTTGTCCCAACCGCCTCGGCTAATGCCGAGTCTATTATCTTACGAGGGAGGTGTTAAAAAGTGAAGTTTAATCCCATTAAATTTGGTTTATACGGGGGAATTTCATTTGCACTAATACTAACAATTTTGCATTATATAAGTGATAGAAGACTAGGATTTTTGTGGTTATTTGGTGGGGTTGCATGGTTTTTAGTGTCAGTTTTTATTGGTCAGTTTCTGCGAGAAAAGTAGATTTAATTTTTTCATAACTGAGTAATTCCTAGACTATTGTAGTTCTGAAAATGCGTATCTGTAGGATGTTTCGGACTTATGTTTATGATTCCTTTTCTATTAATAGTGTTTATTATATTGGTTTCATATGGTTTGACCTTTGATGGAGGACCGGGCGTACACTTCATCCTGATAATATGGCAGCAGGCCCGACTTCTTATGGCTTCACCGATACACTAGGGTGGATGATTCCCGATGCATGAAGATTGTGGCCAGCTCCTTATTTCTGCAAACGTCATTACTCGGCGGAACATATTGAGCTGGCATTTATTGTTGTTCCGCCTATGTTCCATGACCCTTCGCAAAACGACAAAAGTTTCGCCGACCTCTGTAATCGAGCAAGCCTACTTGTTTTTTGTTTGACAATACCGTTGGTCAGGTTATTTTGAAACAGCGTTGTTGTTTCGTGAAGACTCTCAAATGATCGTGTAGCTTATCTTGGAGGGCTTAAGAGGGTTGAGTATTTTAATACAGAATATTAAATACCATGAACAGTACGGGAAACTACATTCATTATTGTTGGAGTTTATAATATTTCGCTAATGTGCGCTAATCTCCTAAATCTCTATGCTGATGGGTATTCAAAAAAGGTATAGCTGTCTCATACATTCTACTTAATTATCTAATGCTGTGCTTTTGACGCAATGGTATAAAAGCGTAAGCAGAATTTAAACGTAGAGGAGTGACACTATTATGGATGTATTGTCTGGTCTTGGAATCATTTTATTGGGATTGATTGCGTGGATATTTCCCATAGTAAATCTCGCAAGGCGTAAAAAATCAGAAAACAAAAGCTGGGTTGCCTTTTCCTTAACAAGCGTTAGCGCGTGTGCCATCACGTTGTTTATACAGATAGTATCGTTAAATCATCTGGTAGATATAGAGGATTGGTCTGCAATTATGGATACTACGAATGCGCTGGTACTTGTATCCTCGGTTTACCTATTCATTACGCTTGCATTAAATTTAATTGCGTTTTTGGTATATAGTATAATCCAAAAAAAATAAGCACAAAGTCTGCTATTTAGTTTTTAATATTAAATTGAAAACTTATATAACTTGGAGGAAAATCTAAAAAATGAAAATCTATAATAGAAAAGGTTTTTGGAGTGGTATATTCTTTCTGCTAGCAGCAGTTGCCTATATTATACTTTTGATAAATGATCCCCATGATATAAATACTGTAAGCAATGTTAAAAGCATCTTCTTCGCTATTTTATGTGTATTATTTGGTGTTAGTCAGGTATATAGAGGTTTAGATAGTAAGTGTACTAAAGAGGATGAACAAAATGACGATGAAAGAAGAAAATTAGTTACACTCAAGGCTGAAAGCAGTGCTTTCAAAATCACCTTTAATATATTTCTTGCCCTAACTGCGTTATTAATACTTGCCATAGGAGTTACAAAATATAAGGGCTTGATGGATTTAACGATATATAATGGCTTACTAGGGATTTTTGTAGGAGTGGCAATTGTGCCATCGATTATGTTTATTGCTATTATAGGTGCCGATATTTATCACGATAGACGCACTTAACAATAAATCAATCAAGGGCTTGCTCTGGGGTTGATGCCTTTAAAAATCATTAAATCCATGAATATCTAAAAACCTAGTTAGAAGTGATTTTTTACATTTATTTCTTTAAAGGGGAATTAAAGATGGGCGATAACTCAAGATTTACAGTTTTAAAACTAAATTCTTTTGAAACAACAAAGATAAAGAAAATATGGGAAGACTCTTTCGTGCCTATTGGGATAGATAGACAAAAGATCCCTTACGAAGACATGCTTTGGCATATATTCAGCTACAAAGCAAGGAGTGTGAAAGTGGTGAACAGGCAAGAAATTCCTTTAAAGATATTTTAAAAGATAACTTATATAGCTTCTATCTTTTCCATCAATATAAAGATACGGGATATATCATTGACAACAAGTTCAGAGCATTTTTATTTGATGATTTGAGCCAATTTATAACCGATCATGAAACAGCAGATATTTATATTACTGATGAAGAATTTAATTGGACATTTGTCGTAACACATGAAGATGGGTGGCTTGGTCCTTATTTTTGCAAACGTCATAAATAAGTAGATTAGTTAGGTTTTATAATAAGCTCTTCAATAAACCCAGAAACGAATCACATTTAAAATGTAGTGAGGCGATAATATCATTACTAAAAAGGTCATAACGGATATAATTCTGTTACTGCTATTAGGTGTTGGAATTATTGCATACTTCGCAATCAATACTGGTATTCCTAAAGAAGCACCAGTTCCAATCGTTAAATATAATAATTTAAAGATTCCGACCGTGGAGTCTATGTACAATTGGTTTGAAGAAAAAAAGGGCGGAAATAGTAATCTAAACCCCGCTCCCGAAGAAACAACAAAGAATATTGACGCTATTGCAGTTGAACCGAATAGTAACATAACGATCAGATTTGATACCAAATACCAACCAAAACAGATAGAAATAATACACTGGGACCAAGGAGAAATTGAGTCGAAAGTAATCCTAAATAATGAGAAATTTAGTACACCTACTATACCAGGTACATATGTTTACGAAATTATAGGTAGATGGGATGACACCCATGACTCTGCACATTCATTTCGGATAGAAGTAAAGTAAAAATAGAAGTAGAAATGCGTTAAAGTATTCAGTCTAGTCGCTTATCCAATAGGATAAGGGGCAGATTGAGGGACAGTCCTAGGAAACCCGGGGACTTTACTTTTGAATTCAAATAATCTTTACCCTGGGAGAGGATTATTTAGGAAGATGTGGAATGTATTGATAAGCTGAATCTTATTAGTGAAAAAATATCCGAGGAGAACTAAATGACTTATTTAAAAAAAGTACTTGTAAGCTTTCTGACAACAGTCTGCGCTGTCCTGACAATCTCTGGCACAGCGGTTGCCCAATCAAAAACTCTCTATGAGACTAGAGTTCAGCAGACCATAACCGCTGGAGCAACTCTGGAACATATTTCGCGGTTTACAGCAGACGGGTGGTTAAATATCAAAGTATTACGTATTGATACCACAAATCCTAACATCAAAATAGATACCTTGGCTAATAGCTGGATCACAGATCCACTTTCTACTGTACTTGCCTTAGCCCAGGAAAACAATGCCGTAGCTGCCGTGAACGCCAGTTTCTTCAATCCCATGGGTGGCGGTACCGGATATCCTGACGGACCCTTTGTACAAGGAGGAGACCTCGTAGCCACCACCGGTTGGTACAATCAAAACAATGATGAAATGGCTTCCCTCTCTCTGGATAATGCTGGTCAGATACTTTTTAATTATTGGAGAAACTCCCTTGCCTTGACCGGATTAAACAATGTTTCATTTGCGGTGACTCAGTACAACCAGCCTAGCCGTCAGCAATATAAGGATATTACCGTGTTGGATAATAAATGGGGACCCGCCACCCTCGGTGCCTCAGAAACCTATCCGGATTTAGTGGAGATTCTTGTCTCCCAAGGACGGGTGATAGAAATTCGCCAAGCTTTGCCTGCCGCAACAATACCTGCCAAAGGTTATGTGGTGATTTCCCGGGGAGAACAAGCTGCTAAACTTCTGGAAAGCTTCAAGATGGGAGATCCTGCACAATTCACTATTACCTCTAACCCAGACTGGTCTGATCTGCAAATGTCAGCAACCGGGTCTTCCTTGCTGGTCAAGGACGGTCAGATTCCTGAGACCTTTTCTTATAGCACCGGCAGTTTTGACAAGAAAAACCCCCGTACTTTAGCAGGGAGCTCTGAGGATAGGAAACAACTGATTTTGGTCACGATCGATGGCCGACAAGATAATAGTATCGGTCTTACCCAGAGTGAGTCCGCTCAACTCATGGAGGAATTGGGAGCCTACAATGCCCTGATTTTTGATGGCGGCGGATCTACTACCATGGTAGCCAGAAAGCCGGGAACTTCCACCTTAGACCTGGTCAACATACCTTCTGAAGGTTCTTTGCGTTCTGTTGCCAACGGAATCGGAATTTTTTCTCAGGCCTCTTCCGGTTCGCTGGCGAAGCTGATCTTAGAAACCGAGGATCCTAATGTTTTTGTTCATACTTCGAGAAACTATACACTTAGGGGAGTGGATAGTTTCGCTAATCCGGTCAAGATTAATCCTCAACAGATAAAATGGAGGGTGAGCGGGATTAAAGGGAGATTTAGAGATAACCAGTTTCAGCCCACTTCGGTAGGCAAGGGTAAAATAATTGCCCAAGTGGGGAAATTAACAGCCGAGTTGGATATCCGTTCTTTAAGTGCTCCTGTCAAGCTTAAGCTCAGTTCAGATAAGATAGACTTACCTCTTGGACAGAGCCAAACCATCCAGGTAACTGGCTACGACCAACAGGGCTTCCAAGGAAAAATTCAGCCGAAAGATGTTCAGTGGGCAGTAAGTGGGAAAATAGGAGATCTCAAGGAGGGAATCTTTAAAGCCACGGCAGTTGGTGCAGGCTATATCAAGTCCAGCGTAGGGGGCGTAAATGCCTATATTGCTGCAGAGGTCTATGAAAACGCTACAGATACAATTGATTCCTTCGATGACGACCTGCCTTCCCCGGTAATTGAGCAAAGGGAAATACCTCAGAATACAAGCCCCAAAGATGATGCCAACAGGAGAACAGATTTTAGATCAGGTCCGGAAAGTTTTAAGTTTTCCGTTTTTGCTAGCCGGCAGGCAAGCTATAATCCTATGGAAGAGCAATTGTTGAACAAAATGACCGGATATATTAATGAAAATTTAGACATGGCAGTATATACAGGAAGTCAAGCCCCAACTGCTGACAGAGACGTGTCCAAACCTGCCCTGATTTCTAAGAATGAATATAAAACCTATGCTTATAAGAACTCCAGCTTTATTCAGTTGGATGTCAGTCAGGGGGGACTGCGCAGAAGTGATCCTGAACAATGGCTATGGTTATTTGAGGAGTTAGACAACCTGACCGGCAGTAATGTATTTGTCGTCATGTCAGCTGCTCCCGTAACTTTCATTAATGCCAAAGAAAGTGAATTACTCAAGGATACCTTGGCCGAATATCGGGAGAAAACCGGAAAGAATGTCTGGGTCTTGTTTTCGGGAGATGTCAATCAAAGTGAGCTGGATAGGGGAGTGCGGTATATTTCCTGCGCTGGTTTTAGTACCCCGGAGTTTTCCCCGGAAAAGCCAACTGCAGCAAAATATCTTGAGGTAACGGTAATGGAGAATGATATTACCTATGAATTCAAAGATCTTTTAGGAGAGGGTATAACCCAATAGGTGATTTTCCAGAATTAACAGGACCCTTTCTCTGTCGTAGGAATGGGTCCTGTTTTAGTTTTAATAATCCAAGGGGAGGCAAGCTCAGTGATCCTGGGAGATCTTGTAAGGGTTAAGCAACGGTAACCGGACTGGAACGCCTAGAAAGTTCAGAAAATATGCTTGACAGTAATCGATTACAGTTGTAGTATACTATCAACTACATGTGTAAACTTAAACTGAGAGGAGATCCAACTTTGAAAAACATACCCAATATATCTGATGCAGAATGGGAAGTTATGAAGATCTGTTGGTTGAAGTCGGCACCATGTACCGCAAATGAAATTGTTAAGGCTTTAGAAGAACCGACAGATTGGAAACCAAACACGATTAAGACTTTAATTGGGAGACTCGTGAAAAAAGGGGCTCTCGGTTTCAAAGAAGAGGGCAGGGTTTATATCTACTATCCGTTGGTGACCGAGCAAGAGTGTATCCAAGCAGAGAGTAAGTCTTTTCTCACTCGAGTTTTTGGCGGAGCTCTAAAGCCCATGCTGGTTAACTTTCTTAAAGATGAAAAACTCTCTCAGGACGACATTGAAGAACTAAAACGACTCCTTGAAGACAGGAAGGAGTAAAGAGATGCTAACGCTTTCACAGGCAAATTATCTAAGCTTCTTCAACTGGGTTTTGATAACATCAGCCAAGGCAAGCATTTTTATCATTTTTCTTCTCGGAGTAAAATTTGTACTTAGACATAAAATCAGAGCAGGATTTCAGTATGTGTTATGGTCAGTATTAATCATTGGTTTAGTGTTGCCATGGACACCCAATAGCCCGATAAGTGTTTATAATTACCTCGACTTTTTCCACCTCCAGCAAAAGGTGGCGTCGATCATTGACCGAACCATACCATCATCCTCAGCAAACCTTGCCGACCAACAATCTGCCTTAGAATTAGCAGCTGTCGGGGATGGCAATTCTCAGAAGGCTGATGTAAGCGCAGAAACCCTGGGCCCAAGTGAGGAAAAATCAAATACATGGATTTCTTTCCCGTTCGTTTATAGACTAATGTCTTACATATGGTTATCAGGGGTCTTGATACTGACCATTCTCACAGTGATCGTTAACAAACGATTTTCTAAAAACATTGGACATGCATTGGTGACTGATCAAGGTTTGCTTTCGGAGTTCAACAAGCTCAAAGTAGATTTAAAGATAAAAACGGAGATTCCTCTCTTAAAGTCGAGGCAGGTAAACAGCCCATCATTATTAGGCTTGAGCCGCCCCAGGTTGCTATTACCCATTGGAATTGAGGAAAGGTTTAGTTTGGAACAGTTAAATCATATCTTTTTACATGAGCTTATCCATTTTAAACGTAAGGACGTTTGGATAAATTGCTTAACCCAGCTGTTGATTATCTGTCACTGGTTTAACCCACTAATTTGGTACGCTTTTTACCGGATGCGGGAAGACCAGGAGATATCCTGTGATGCTCTAGCGACAGCCCGGATAGATGCGGAGCATTGCAGCGACTACGCTTATACACTTCTCAAGCTGGCAGAGACATATTCTGCAGCCCCTCGCCTGGCAGGTATGGCAAGTTTGTGTGGCTCAAATTCACAAATCAAGAAGAGACTAATCATGATTAAAAGCAGAGAGGATCATCGATCTTCAGCTAAATGGTCATTGCTGGGAGTTGTGGCAATAGGAGTACTAGCCTTAACGTCATTTGCCAGTCCTCAAGTGATGGCCAACCCCCCTTTATATGAAAAAGAACCGGAACAAGCAATCGGACTACCCAAAGAGTTTAGCGATATAAGCTCGGGAGTCATAGTGGAGGATATCTCAGGTGAAAATTTCAAAGGCAAAGTGATGTTGATCAAGGATCCTACCCGAATAAAATTAGCCGTTACTAAAGATATTGGGGTTATGGGAGAGCGGGTTAGCGAGCTCGTCAAAGCTAGGGGAGCCATCGCCGGAATTAATGCCGGAGGGTTTTATGACCCAAATGGTAAAGGGAACGGAGCTTTTCCCGACGGGTTAACTGTGCAGAACGGGAAACTGGTCGACAATAATGTGGGAGAAGACGAAGTCAATATTGTGGGATTTGATGACCAGGGAAAACTGGTTCTGGGCAAGATGAGGGCCAATCAATTGGAAGCTCGACACATTCGAGAAGCTGTATCCTTTGCACCTAATCTTATTGTAGGGGGCAAATCTGTAATTTTAGAAGATGATGGCTGGGGAATTGCCCCGCGCACCGGTATCGGTCAGAGGGCGGATGGTACTGTGATTTTCGTTGTTATCGACGGACGCCAGCCTACTTGGAGTATCGGGGCGACTTTAAGTGACCTTACGAAAGTTTTTGAGGATTATCACGCCGTTAATGCGGTCAATCTCGATGGCGGTTCTTCCTCAGAAATGGTCTTTCAAGGTAAAGTTCAGAATAAACTTCCGAACGTTTTTGGGGAACGCTATGTTTCCACAGCCTTTGTAGTTACCCCTTAGAGTGAGGTTTCATTGATCATGATCTTAAGGGAGGCAGCATGAGGAAAAATCGAAAAATACGGCCCAAAATGATGCTTGTTTTTATGATCTTTAATCTGGTTTTCTCCGTAATCTTGTTTCCCTTTACCGTTTTGTGGGGGCCATTTGAAGCAACGAAAACTTTAGCGGTTGGATCTATTCTCTCTTCTAGACATCCACAGGTTGTTAAGGCGTTTCTCTCGGATGAGGAAATTAGCGAGATTGTTAACAAATATGACAGCGCAGCAACGCCCTGTCCAACCTGGCATACTGTTTCAGATGCATCCACTGGTATCACGATTGAAGATATTAACGCTAAGGCATTTAAAGGTAAAGTAATGCTCATAAAGGATCCCAAACGGATAAAAGTGGCTGTGACAAAAGAATTGGAGGTTAGAGGTGAACGGGTAAGTGACTTCGTTAAAGACACTGGGGCTATTGCGGGAATAAATGGCGGAGGGTTTTATGACCCCAATGGTGCAGGAAATGGAGGGTTTCCTGACGGATTAACCATTCATAATGGAGAAATCGTCCATAACAGTATTGGCGACAAGAGTACAGACATTGTGGCCCTTGATAAAGAGGGTAAACTGATCGTTGGACAAATAAAGGCTGATGACGTTAAAAAGAAAAATATTCAGGAAGGGGTATCGTTCTGGCCAGCCTTAATAAAAGACGGAAAACGAGGGGAATTTCAAGACTCTTTTTGGGGCGTTGCACCACGAACTGCCATCGGACAGAAAGCAGATGGCACGATTATTCTCGTCGTAATTGATGGTCGCCAACCAACTTGGAGTTGGGGAGCAAAAATGAGCGACCTCTATAACCTTTTCAGGGATTATGATGCAGTGGATGCGGCCAATCTGGATGGCGGTTCTTCTACAGAACTCTTTTATAACGGAAAAGTGATTAATAAACTTTGGAACTGGGCTGGTGAACGCTACCTGCCAACGGCATTTGTGGTCATGCCAGAATAGTAGCACCGAATGTAGGAAGCCTTGCAGCTCTCTCTTAAAGGATCAAAGTAATTACCGTTATAGAAGGAGAAGTATAGATGAAGAAGAAACTTCGGATCTTGTTAGTTTGGATATTAGTGTCACTGGTTTTTCAATTTGGAGGGCACACGCTTTTGAACATCCAAATTCAAAAAGTTATGGGACTGACTCCCCTAGCAAATGAGCCGCCGATCACACTCCAGCTTCAAGCAACCATCCCTGGTTCTGAGCTTACTAATATTCAAGTTTCTTACGCCAAGGACTACTTGGCTTATATGGAGAAGGGTACACTTAAAATTTTTAACTTAAAAAAAGAAAAGATTGTCTTTGAAAAAACATCTCCGTCTGCCACGGATCAAACCCTGGGAGTTTTAAGGTATCAATGGTTGCCGGATCGAAATATCTTACTCTATTTTTATGCCAAGAAAAACCCAAATGAGGTGACAACTGTCAAAGTATACCCCCCTCAGACTAGAGCCACTAACCCTGCAGTTGTGGAGAAAACAGAAGACCCAAACCAAGGGGGAATTGAGCCCCAAAAGTTCCCGACTGAACCAAGGTATGAAAAACGGTATGGAAGTCCACAACTTACTGAACTCTATTCCCTGGAACTTCCGGATAGTGATGAAGATAGCGCTCCAGAAGATCGTTTGAATTCCTTTGATCCACCGAGTTGCAGTGAAGAGATTTCCGCAGGCGGAAAACTCGAGAAGTTTGTTGTCGCAGCAGCTACTAATTTAATGTACTTAACTGTCACGAATGGCTCTACCCAACAGCTCATGAAAATTAACGTTATGAAAAACTTAAGCACCCTAAACAAACCAAGAGAGCTTATCAATAATATGGCCACCTCTGATCGCTTCTCGACACTTTATCTTGATAGTAAAGTGGGGACTATCCAGCAAGTTGCGGCAATTCAATATGTTGAAGCCTTAAAAAAAGATAAGCGTCTGATCATCTCAGAAAATACCAATGATAGAATTATTGGGGTTAGAAACGGAAGAGTGTATATCGGAGAAGTAGTTGATAATCAACTCGTAAAGATTAAAACTACAGCTGACCTTGAAGTGATGAAGGATAACCCTGCGCTAAAAACTGAATGGGAAGGATCAATTCCTTATAATAAAAATATTAGTGCCCTGGTTGGAGGGAAGGGGCAGATAATTGTCTACGATAATCATACAGCCTATATTATTACTGAGGGTCATCTTAGGGAGGTTAAATTGCAGGGCGATGAAAATTATATCTCCGCCGATGGGGCTGAGTTGGTTCAATTCACCAAGTCAGGAACATCCACCCAGGTGGAATTACAACCCCTCATTTAAAAGGCTATCTCTTAATCTGCTCGCGAACATTATTGAAAACAGAGAGTTATCAACAGAAATGGTATCCATTAGTAATCGATTGCTTACCAAGAATATTGAGAAGAAAGAAGAGTGAGGATATGAGAGATATTAACGAAAGGCTTAACTACTTAATTCAATCAGTACCTGCCAAGGTCAAACAATATTCAGAACAAGAATTTTCAGTCCGCATAGAAGACAGGTGGTCGAAAAAGGAGATACTGGGCCATTTATGTGATTCCGCTACTAACAATCATCATAGGTTTATAAAAATTCAATTTGAGAAGCAGCCTTTTGTGATAGTGCCTTATGACCAAAACAATTGGGTTCTGATTCAGGATTATCAAAATATGCCGCTGGATGAGATAATCACCCTCTGGACGGTTTTAAATAGGCATATCCTTAGAATCATCTCAAAAATACCGGAAGAGAAACTGGGTTATGTGTGTGATATAGGTGATAATAAATCCATGACCTTCTTTGAGTTGGTTCAGGATTACCTGAGACACCTGGAGCATCACTTAAAACAAATCTTTGGTACATCGGAACTTTAAGGGGAGGAAATCGGTTGGGTTTTGCCATGAATTAAGGTGCAAAATCTTCAGGTTTACGTCATCATATGGTGCTTGAGGATCTCCGGAAGG
This sequence comes from Desulfosporosinus meridiei DSM 13257, assembly GCF_000231385.2. NCBI lineage: Bacteria > Bacillati > Bacillota > Clostridia > Eubacteriales > Desulfitobacteriaceae > Desulfosporosinus > Desulfosporosinus meridiei. Next base: position 2,139,055 of record NC_018515.1, read on the forward strand.
TATATGAATATGGGAATAATAAGAAATGAGAAAGTGAGGAGCATTTATATGCCTTCCAGATTAAATAAGCTGGTGCGAAAAATCCCAGGGGTGCTTTTCCTTATTTATTTTACCTATTTGCTCTATAGACTTTTCTTTTTTGCCTACAGTGAATACTTTAGATTTTCCGTGGAGGACCTGCGGTTTAATCTAATTCCCTTTAAAACAATCCTTACCTATATAAGTTGGGTCAATGATGATAATATTGATGTTTGGTTTTATAACTTGTTTGGCAATGTCTTAGCGTTTATGCCCATGGGTTTTCTGCTGCCCCTTGTTTTTACTAAGCTCAAAAGTGCAAAAGCTATTATGATTACTATCTTTATAACAAGTTCTGTCCTGGAAGGAATACAGCTAATCTCAAAACTCGGGACGGCGGATATTGATGATGTTATTTTAAATACACTCGGTGGATTCTTGGGCTATCTCTTGCTGATGAAGAGCCGAAGGCTGTTGAGAAAATCAGTGCGACTGGAAGAGGATTAAAATTCTGCATGTGCGAAATATTTCAATGGGGAAAGGGCCTGCTCTTCAGGTTTGACATCTAGAGGTAAAACCTTCGGACTTACCTTGTGGGGCGGGGAAAATTTCAGATTAGTACTTCTTGGAATAGTAAGAAGCAAATCCTATATATAGAATTACTTTGATAATTAGTATAGTCGCAAGGGTAAGGCATATTTCTCTGAACCCGAGAAGTCCTGTTACTAGAATTCCGGCACTTTCAGCATATATCATGACAGAAAAAATAGCAGCACTAGTTTTCATCCTGAGGAATTGAGTTCTTTCCTCATTTTTGACCATTTCGACTTCCGCGGCCCTTTTGGGGTTTTTCATTAATCGTAAGCTAAAGAATATCCCTAATACTCCTGTTGTGATGAATCCTCCAATTATTCCTGATATCATCCCTTCTCTGTATCCCCCTGAGAAAGAGCTAAAAACGGCATACAATAGTGCAATAATACCAACGGAAGTGTGTCCGATAAAATATAGCAAGGTTTTTTTAGCGTAGTTCATGAGTATCCTCCTCAAAAAGAAATACTTCTTCAATTGTTAAATGAAATACTTGAGCAATTTTGTGTGCAAGAAAAATCGAAGGGTTATAACGGCCATTTTCTAAGGAAATAATTGTTTGTCTAGTGACATTACATAAAACAGCTAGCTCTTCTTGCGTGATGCGCTTCTCTTTACGCAATTCTTGAATACGGTTTCTCACTTGTGGCTCCTCCAATTGAAGTAAAGTTAACTTTACATAAGAGTATAGGTGACTTTACATTTGATGTCAAGTCTGTTTTACATTCCATTTGAGATTAGGAAACTATCAATACATAGCAAGTACTCGACGGAGCTTTCCGTCATTTTTTTATTTTCTTTGCGAAAAATCGCTTCCTGCTTCGTTATATAGAGTGTAAAAGCTTTTACAATAAGGGAGAGAAAAGGGGAAACCATGAAGACGGATCAAAACAATTACATACGGCGCTTGAAAGATAAAAAGGAAGAAGCCCTAGAATTTGTTATGGATGAATACTTCCCTTTAGTGAAGGGGATTGTCACTCATATATTACTCCCCTTAGAAAGACGGGAACTGGCAGAGGAATGCATAAGCGATGTTTTTCTTTCTGTATGGCTTAATGCCCAAAAATTCAGGGGTGAGAGCGAGGCGGATTTTCGCAAATGGCTCTGTGCTATAGCGAAATACAGGGCCATTGATTTTTATCGTCGCGAAAAAAAGCGGCTGGAAATTCCTTCATCCGATAATGAAAGCATGGACATCTGCCTGCCAGAGGAATCCGCAGAGGAGCAAGTTCTTTTTAAGGAGAGTACCCGGGAGATGGAAAAAATGTTGAGTTTATTTTCTCCTACGGATCGAAGGATATTTATTATGAAATTTTTCTGGGGTATGCCCTCCGAAGAAATTTCCAAGAAACTGGGCTTGACAAAATCGGCGGTGGATAACCGTATTTACAGAGGCAAAAAACAACTTGTGAAAGGCGTCATAAGTTTAGGAGATGGAGGCAAATAAAGATGAAGGATATATATGAACTTTTTAACGACATGGATATGGATATGAATGAGTTTGAAGAGGTCGAAGCAGATGAACTGGAAAGAGCCAGAGTTAAAAAAATGGTGAGAGAGAGGATTGCCCAATCCGGCAATTCAGGAGGCCTGGAAAAAAGGGGGAAAAGTAGGGCTCGGGCGGCGGCAGTCGCAATAGTGATTATGGCGGCTGGTATCGGTGGCTTGGGACTGGCTTTTCCTGCTTATGCCAAAGAAGTTCCTGTTGTAGGGGATATTTTCCGGTTTTTAGATGGAGGGCGCAGGGGAGTTTATGATCTATATGCGGAAAGCGCTCTGGATATCGATATGGTAAAGGCGGACAACGGTATTGAAGTAGCGCTGAATCAAGGCGTCTATGACGGAAAAACTTTAGTCCTAACTTATACCATAAAGACTACCAAGGATTATGGCGAAAATCCACACCTAGATAGTGCAATTGAGGTCAACTTCGCTCAGGGAACCGCAGGGAGCGAGGGGTTGAAAAAGGTCAGCCCCGGGGTCTATGTGGGGCAGAGCAACTACACTTTTTTCAGTGAGAAGGAAAACAGGGATGCTATTTCTTTCCGCTGGAGTGTTTCCGGTCTGACTGATATGGATGAAGGATTAAAGGAAGAAGAGAATATGACGACAGCTTGCCGGCTGAATTTCAACGTATCTTTAAAAACACTGGATTATAAAGTGCTGGACATTGCTGAAAACCAGTCTATAGCTCAGAGGGTGGCGGTCAGCTTAAAGCGCCTCTCGGCAACCCCGATTAATACAATTCTGTATTACGCTGAGGAAGTTCCCAGCAATCTGGTCAACTCGGTGCAGATAGCTTGGGAAATCAAGGATGATTTAGGTAATGTATATGCCTATAATGAGAATGGAGGACAGGGCAAAATCAACGGAGAAATGCTTAAAATGGAATATGTCCTGACCTTTAAGCGCCTTGATCCCCAGGCGAAAACCCTATTTATCACACCGACTTTGAAACTGGCTCATTCCCAGGGAGGTGGTGTAGAAATCTCTGAAAACGGAAAGGAAACAACCTCAATGTACAAAGAGCTGCCGGCAGGAATTGCGGCCGGAGAGTGGACAATGAAGCAGGTTACTATAGATATCAGTTCTCTGAAGTAAACATTGAAGAAACCCTGGTCGCCAAAGCTGTCTATTAGCAACTCGAGAGGTCAGTTTTAACGGCCACAATTTTCATATTAGCTTCTAAAACAAATGCGAAATATAGAAAGAAAAATAAAAGAGTTATTTCAGCAATCTTAGAATTACTGAAATAACTCTTTAGTTGTTCCTTTAGCAAGAACTCGCTATCTAAATAAGTAGATTCGCTATATTAACTGAATGCTCCAGGGACTTCCTTATTCGTGCGATGGAAAGAATCTGATGAGCTTTGGAAGTTGGAGAGGAAGAGTGCAGGCGAAAGGACACATGATAGCCCAACATAGTGATTTTTTCTTAACTTAGTCTGCCCTTAACGATTAATTAGGGGGTTATTCTAGCGTAATAAGGGGAAAAGTAGATCCATTAATAAATTGAAAAGACGTGCAGAATTGAATTTTAAGGAGAATTAAAGATTTGTGGTTTACTTAAGAGGCGAAAATTAACAAAAGAGTGTTAAAGAAACTTCTTATAGAACTTTATTATCGATATTTGGGAGGTGCTAAAATGAGGTCAATGCGTGTACTAGTATTTTCTGCAACGTATGGAGCGGGTCATATTATGGCTGCAGAAGCATTAATACAGGCCCTTAAAGATATAAAACCTTCAGTAGAAGTCATTCATGAGGATTTCATGGGGCTATACAACAATGCAGTCAATCGAATGATTAGGATTTCGTATATTAGTATGATTAAATGTGCACCAAAACTTTGGGGTGCTTTCTACCAAAGCACTAAAGACCTCACGCACGATTCTATATTTCAGACACTTATTAATAACATTGGCCGGAAACAATTAATTAAATACATTTATAGTTTGCAGCCTGACCTTATTATTTGCACTTACCCAACCATATCTGGACTGCTTGCTCAGCTCAGAAGCATAGGTAAACTAAATATTCCATTAGTAACCGTAATAACTGACTATACGACTCATTGTCAATGGATTCACCCAGGCGTTGATTTGTATATTGTTGGCAGCCCACAGGTACGGGATGGTCTTGTTGAAAGAGGAATTAACTCAAAATCTATTAAAGTTACAGGAATCCCTGTGAGTCCTAATTTTGACCGTATCTTAAATCCTTCTGAGGCACGGCAAAGTTTAGGGCTCAAAAATGATCGATTTACCTTTTTAATTATGGGGGGCGCTTACGGTGTTCTTAGTAACGTAAAGTGGATGTGTAAATATATTGCCAACACTGATGCACCTATTCAAGGGATTGTCGTCTGCGGCAAAGATCAGCGGCTTTATCGCTCACTAGATTCAGTAATAGAAGAGGCTAGTAATCCCATTGTACGCCTTGATTTCGTTAATAACATAGATGTATTAATGACAGCATCAGATGTGATAATTACAAAGGCTGGTGGACTAACTGTGTCTGAAGCCTTAACGAAGCATCTACCCATGATTATATTTAAACCTATTCCTGGGCAAGAAGAAAATAATGCAAACTATATCGAAGCTATCGGAGCTGGGAAAATCGCTTATACCCAGCAAGAGTTACTAAATTTTATTAAGGAACTCATTGAAAATCGACATATTATTGAGCGAATGAGGTCCTCTTCAGCACACGCCTTTCCAGGGCACTCAGCCGAACGTGCTGTCAAAGCCATTCTTAATCTAATCTATGAGATGCCATCAACTCGTTCTGCAGGTGCAAATCCTGCTGTTTAGGAGAAAATATGAAACAAAGGATTTCTAACAAAACTTATTGCTCTAAAAAACCCAGTTGGGTTCTTATGGTAATAGTAGCTGTCTTTATCTTCTTTATCGTGGCCTTCTTTTATCTAGATCGGCATAATGCTATTTCTTCCTTGATAAAAAGTCTTGGCCCGTTAGGGGTATTACTCGCTATCTTTCTTATGGCCTTACTCTGTATGACACCAATTCCCTCAGAAGGGTTGGTGTTAATGTATCTTAAAATCTACGGAGTATTTTGGGGAACACTTTTGGCTTGGGTTGGCTCAAACGTCGGCTCTCTTATTATTTTTTTTATCCTTAAGCATTATGGTCAATTTCTTCTCGATAAGCTTATTAGCAAAGAGCGTTTCGAGACGGTTAATCAATGGGTAAAACGCCGAGGAACCTATGGATTGCTTATTGCACGTCTCCTACCTATTCCCGCGTTCGCTGTTAATTATATTGCAAGCCTAATTCCCTCAATTAAATTGTGGCCCTATCTTTGGACCCAGATGGTCACCATTATTCCTTACTATGTTGGAACAGCTTTAGTATTCTTGGGAGTTGCTAAGGACACCTGGTATTGGTTAATAATTGGAGGCCTTGCCATTGCAGCTTTTTGGAGTATCAGCTACTTCTTAAATCGAAAGAAAATACCTAATTGAGTTGTTAAAATTTTGAGGTGAACAAAAATGAGTTGGTGGCTTTGGCTCCCATTTGGAATCCTACTCTGTATCTTTGTGTATGCCATTCTTCCTGACTTATTTCTCCATCGTCTTGGTATAGGAAGTTGGAAGAGACAATATTCTTCGGGTGTAGCCCTTACTTTTGATGACGGGCCAGACCCTGTCTACACTCCCCAATTGCTGAATATTTTAGGATCCAATAATATTCCTGCTGCATTTTTCGTGGTCGGAGAAAAAGCTCAACAAAATCCCAATCTTCTGAAGGCTATCTTAGCCCAAGGTCACCAAATTGGTGTTCATAGTTTGAAGCATCGGTATGCTTGGTTTCAGTCTCCTTGGACAACTTGGCATCATTGGGATGAAGCTGTTGCAGCGGTTGAACAAATTACCGAAAAACCAGTGCAATGGATACGGCCACCTTGGGGAACTTTTAATTTGGCATTATGGTTTTGGATCATTATACGTAAGAAGAAAGCTGTGCTTTGGACAAGTGAGGGTCATGATTGGAAAGTTTGTAATAAACCAGATCAAATTGCCAACCGTGTTCTTGAGCATATAAATGAAGGATCTATCATTGTCTTACACGACTCAGGAGGGCAAATGAAAGCGCCAGAAAATACTCTTAAAGCTGTAGAAATTCTATGCCGACGTATTGGGGAAGAGCAAAAACTGCCCATTATAAAGTTAGAGATTCCAACATGGTCAATGACACGGCGTTTAACTTATCGATTTTGGGAAATGTGGGAGAACGGTTTTGCAAAACTATATAAAATTGAGAGGATTAGTGCCAATAATCTCCTGCGTCTTTCTCAAAAAAGATACAAAGGACCAACCCTTTATTCCTCAGAAGGGCGGTTATTGGCTAAGGATGGTGACATAGTCGGGGAAATACACTTTGATAATGCCCGCTTTATGGGTAAAGAGACCGATAGCCAGTTAATTGCTCTGAAAGCTTTGCGTGAAATTAGATCTTCTCTTTCAGAGGTTGCTGCATATATCAAGCAAAATCCAAATTATGCTGAAATCAAAGTGTTCCTAGGTTTAACCCTAATCCATCGTGGAGTTAAAGGACTGGGCTTTGAAGTAAATGATGTGCCTATTACCCTTAATACTCGTCTAATAGCATTTCTTCAGAGGTTTATTTTGAAAATCTACCACCCAGGTGGTAAAGTAAGAGCTCAAAAAATGAATAAGACCTATCCAAAACTCGTTTTTATTACTAGAGACGAACTCATTTATAGATGGTTAAATTAAAAGGCTGACAGTAGAACGGATAATCATAAAACCTGCCCTGATTTCTGAGAATGAATATAAGACCTATGATTAAAAGAACTCTAGCTTTATTCCGTTGGATGTTAGTCAGGGGGGACTGCCCAATAGGCCATTACTTAGCTAATTTGTCGACAAGGAAGATCGAGCAGGAAGAATATAAGGGTTGGAAGATTTGACCAAGCCATTGAAAGAATTGGGTTGGATTTGCTGAATTTCTTTGCTAAGATAAAGGTAAGAAATTAGCTTTAATTACACAAATAGTGTAATCCAGTAATTGAGGGTTAAAAGACTAACAATTACGAAAGAGGAATGAATAAAGATGGAAGAACAAGAAGTTTTGAAAATGTTAAACGAACTAATGGGCGAAATCAAAAAAACGCGAACTGATCTATCAAGCGAAATATCACAAACGCGAGCTGACCTATCAACTGAAATATCGCTAACGCGAGCTGATCTATTAGGCGAAATTAGTACGATAAAATCTGAAGTTGATAGCAACCGCATACTATTGGAGGAGGTACAAAAGCAGATAAAAACGGTTGCCGAGGGAGTAACCTCATTGAGGGAACAAACTGCGCAGCAATTCGAAACACTTACCCACTATGTAAATGAAAAAACGAGTATACTAGAGAAGGTTATCCGAAATGATGTTGATGAAGCGAAACACATAAAAGGTATCTTAGGCGAACATGAGGTTTCGATAAGGCATTTGAAAAGCAAAAGTTTATAAGGACAAAGGTGAGCCACAGAAAAAGGTGGGCGCTGTCAAAGTTCCCTAAACAATTCCATCATAGTTGTCATAACAACTAGCTTTAAGGGCATAATTTCACATTAGCTTCCTAATACAAATGCGTAATAAGCAGAAAAGAAATCAAAGAGTTATTTCAGCAATCTAAGAATTACTGAAATAACTCTTTAGTTGTTTCAATTTAATCATTTTGAGATAAATTCTGAATTTTAGTTATTGACATATGTCTTTAATGGAGTATTATTGTTTATAAGGACATATGTCAATAACTAATGGGATTTTCTTGTTCATATTAAAGCGTTTGAGACACTGTATTTTCCCAAAACTTGCAGTGAGCCTTGAAAGTCACCTCTTCTAACTTTCTTAGTTAGATTGTTAATTTTTTAACATAGATTTTGAGCTCATATGGACTGCAGCAAGGAAAATCTCCAAGGGCTCTTGTTAAGGGAGTGAGGTGAAAAACGGTCTAATATTCCATGTACGCTTGAACTATTAAATTAATGTTGGAGGTGCAGTAAGATTGCGGGAACCAATAAGAGTTAAAAATTTAGATCCAACTTTACGTGAAGAAATAGCAGGATTATTAAATGGCTACGATTTCTCTAATTGCCTTACTTGCGGTATGTGTACTGCCGGTTGTATTTATAGTGATCTTCATAAAGATCAGGATCCGCGCAAGTTTATACGTAAAGTAGCTCTGGTATCGCAATGAAACAACTAAAGTATTCGGTAATCCCGATGGAACCTTATCTGCAGAAGTTTATATGGAACCTATTCATTACCTGTACGAAGATCGCTGGGTGGATATCAATAATACCCTTGAAGTGGCTGCTGATGGTCAGTCATTTACCAACAGAGCCAACAAGTTTAAAGTATCCTTCCCTAAGAACCCTAAAGCGAAAGAGTTAACTAGCCTTTTTCATTATTCTATCGATGGTAAAGACATTACGTTTGGTTTGTCAAATGCCCAAAGTAATAATTCTAAACTTATTTCTAATCCTCAGGATACAGTGGGGAAATTCCAAGACAATACTGCAAAGTTTGTTAATCTCTATCCTGGAGTAACCTTTGACTACTCTGTTGATGGTTCAAAAGTAAAGGAAAATATTATCCTGGAATCTTACCAAGGGAAAAATACGTTTGAATTTGTAATCAGGGGATCCGGGCTAAAAGCCAGCAAGAAATCGAATGGCTCCATAGAGTTCCTAGATAAATCAAGTGGAAAATATCTCTTTAACATTCCTCGTCCATATATGTTTGATTCCAATAAACAAGCCGGGCCAGAAGGGGTAATATCTCAAGAAGTCACTCAAGATATAACTCCAACCAAAGACGGATTTATTCTAACCATCACAGCCGACGAAGCTTTTCTGACAAACAAGGCAACGGTTTATCCAGTCACTATAGACCCGTGGATCGATTACTTTAATGCCCAGGATACCTACGTTGCCAGTGCATACTCTGACACGAATTACTATAATACCAGTTATCTCTATGTCGGTCACGATGCCACAATTGGGGCGACACGCTCCTTGGTTAAATGGCCCGAGTTACCGGATATTCCTAATGCAGAAGTACTCGGTGGTCAAATAGGACTTTATCAATACCACGCTTATTCCCAGGTTGCTCCGGTGGAGATGCATAAGGTGACAACAAGTGGATGGGCTCATGACAAAGTAACGTGGAATGCACTGCCAAGCTTTAATTACTCTGCCGAATCTACATTAGGAAGTTTAGTTACAGGCTATAATTATTTTGAAGCTACTAGTCTTATTAAAGAATGGTACGCTAACCCTCAAGCCAATAATGGGGTGATTTTTAAATATGCCGACAGCCAGGAAAACTCGAATACAAGAAGGAGCTTCTATTCCTCGGATTGGATTAATCCGGATGGAACTCCCCTTGGTAAACCAAAACTTGTCATCTCCTTTAGATCTAAAGAATTTCTTGGTTTAGCGGATTATTGGAAATTTACCCCTGACATATTTCAGGGCGAAGGGACCGGCGTCGTTAACGTCATCAATGGGAACTTTGTTTATGATATTCCCGTTTTGGATCTAAACAGCAGGGTAAACGCTTTTAATCTTAAAATGGTCTACAACAGCCGGTCCTCCTATCAGGATGCTTGGGGCTATGGCTGGACGTTCAGCCCCCAAAAACGGCTGATATTTAATAGTGACAAAAGCATTATTGAATATCTCGATGAAGATGGAACAAGAAACCATTTTGCGAAATTGCAAACAGATACATCGACCAGTTATACCGCTCCCGAGGGTAACTATCTCGAATTAACGGCTGTCGGCAGCGAATACACCATTAAACAGCCGGATGAAACGGTCTTGTACTTTGATCAGTATGGCCGGAATTATAAAATCGTTGACGAAAAAGGAAACACAGTAAAATATGTCTTCGATTCTTCTGCACCCGATTCCCGGCGCATTGTCAAAATTCAAGAACGCTATGGCAGTGAAACGACGGGCCGCGAGATTATTCTTGCTTACCGCCCCGATGGTTTGCTCGATGGACTCACTGATTTGAAAGGAACTCAGACGAAATTCAATTATGAAATCAGTGGCTTAAGCAAGCTCAGTTCAATCACCTATGCTTACGGAACCACGGATGCCAAATCAATTAACTTTAATTATGATGCCAATAATCGCTTATTTACCGTATCGGATGCTAAAGGGAACGTTGGCTAGATCGAGTATAATGCGGCTAACAAGGTGTCTAAAGTTACTGATCCCAGGTCAACCCAACAACTCCCCATGTTTGCTCAGCTCACTTATCCGAGTGCCACTGAAACGGTTTTCACGGATGCTAAGGGTTTCAAGACCTATTACAAAAATAATTCTAACCTTAACCTGCCGACCATAAATGTTGTTCAAATGGTCGAGGATTACCAAGGAACTCAACCGGCAACGACGAATTATGAATGGAACAAAAATACCCTGACGAAAGTCATCGAACCGAATAAAGACACCGGTGCGGCCAGCGGTTCTACTCACACTGGTGACTATGACGGCAACGCGAACCTCACTCAGGCAGCTTCCCCCAATAATTTAGGGGTCAGTAACACCTACGATGGCAAATCCAATCCCACCAAGGTAGAGACCAATGGGACAACTTATCACAACCTCTATGATGCTAAGAGTAACCTCCGCTCCTCCACAAATAACCTCGGTCTGACCGACTATAACACCTATGATAAGTATGGTAACACTTTAACCAGCACAAGCCCTACCAGGGCAACCCACAACCGTATCCCGAATTCTAATTTTGAAATAGTACAAAGCGGACTGCCAGTCTCCTGGAATAATCGGGACGTTGGGCAATACAGTGTGAGTACCCAGGAAAAGGTTTTTGGCAAGAGCTCAGGAAAAATCTATCTATCTCCTACGGACGGAGGCGGGTATTTTACACAACTGGTGCCTGTAGCAGCAGATGAGACAGATAAAGATTATACCCTATCTGTCTATGCCAAGACTTCAGGCGTAACAGGTACTGGCGCTAATTTTCGAGTCTATTTTAAAGATGCTAGCGGAAATTATATTTATAACGGTGCAGACTTGGTAATCTATGATTCTAAGACTGTTGGCGGTACAACGGATTGGACCAGATTATCCACTTACTTTAAAGCTCCTGCTAATACGGCCGCGATTCAAATAGACTTGCGCATTCTCGGAGCCGGAACGGTCTACTTTGATGGAGCAGAACTGGTCTATGGAAGGGTGCTGGATAACTACTATTCCAATGAAAATGCCAGTCTGGAGTGGGGGAACCTTGAAAACTGGACCATGTCTTCCTTGGGAACGGGAGACGGCAAAAGTTCAGAAATGGCTAAACGAGGAAGCTATTCCTTAAAACTCAATGGAACCACGGCCAGTAAAAATCTAGGCCAGTATGTCGAAGTGCAGGGTAATGCCAATGATCCCCTAACCATATCCGGCTGGGCCTACTCAACGAATCCCAATCCCTCCGGAGGATACTTCGCGCTGGATGTCGTCTTGAGGTATAACGATGGAACGGAAGAGGTCTTCATCCAGGAATTTGACAAATCAAGAGCCAATCAGTGGCAGATGCTCAAAAGCACGATCCGCGCCCAGAAAGCTTTTTACCAGGCTAAGGTCTATGTCCTTTACTACAACCAGACAGGAGCCGTTTATTTTGACAACATCAAACTGGAAGAGCGGAGTTCCCTGTCGCAAAAGGCCTATGATTCATCCGGGAACTTTGTCACAGCAACAACGGATGAATTAAACAACCGTTCCAGCTCCAATTATGATTCCAACGGTAATCTGCTGGATTCTACGGATGCCAGTGGTAAGAAGGCCAGCTTTGTCTATAATCTCCTGAATAAATTCAAGAGTGCCACCTTAAAAGGCCCGACCCTCGCTGAAGATATTCAGACCAGCTATAATTACGATGCACAGGGAAATTTACTGTCCAGAACGGACCCCAATGGGCGTGTTACTAATTTTGATTACAACGCAATTAATAAGGCTGTAACTGAGACAGACCCCTTAGCTAAATTTATCACTTACGATTACGATGAGAACGGCAACCTAAAATCCAGTACCAGGGGTAAAGGGGCGAATATCGTCCAATCGGAGAGCTACACTTATGACCGGAAAAACCGGCTGCTGGAAACGTATGTCGGAGGCGTAAAACAATTTACCAATGTCTATAATTTTGCTGATGACAAAACACAAGTGACGTTGGCAGACGGTGTGACAAAATACACCTACTCTTACGATGCCAACCATCGCGTCTTGACAGCGGCAGAGCCAGGTAACAGCTTTACGTTGACCAATGAATACGGACAAACACCCGGAAACTCCAACGGCATGCGGGTTAAGTATACGGAAGCTATGGGCGGGATGAGTCAAATAACCTCCTTTTCCTACGATGAACTGCGCAGAATGACCACAGCCACAGGACCTAGAGGTGGATTAACCGAGTTCTTCTACAATGAGCAGGGAGCTCAAAGCCGGATCAAGAACGGGGCTACGGAAATCTATCAGGACTTTGATAATGCCGGCAGATTAACCGGTCAAACGGTGATCGGCAGCAGCAAGCTTGATCTTAAGAACAGCTATTATGCCAATGGACAGGTCAACACTTATAAAGAAGATGGAACCACTCATACCTTCCTTTACGACTTTGCCAAAAGGCTTACCTCCTGGAATAACGGTACCAGCACAGTAACTTATAATTATGATAAAGCCGGAAATCTTAAGAATCCCCATGGCATGAACCTGACTTTCAATGAAGCGAATGAAGTTATTGGCTATCTCTACGATGATGCAGGAAATCTGACCCAGGATAACAAATATAAATATACCTGGGATCAGCAAGGACAGCTGACGACTGTTAAGAATCTCAGCGATACAGTTCTGGCCAGCTACACGTATCATCCGAATGGTCTGCGCAAAACTAAGACAGTAGGAAGCACGACGAACTATCATTATGATGAGACGAACTTGATCCGGATAACCAATGGCAGTGGGGCAACTGTTTGGACCTTCACCTGGGCTGACGGAAAACCGGTGAGCATGACTAATGCCAGCGGAACGACATTCTATTATGTCACCAACTTCCGCGGTGATGTCATCCGCATCATGGATGGAAACGGTAATTCCGTTGCAAGCTATAGTTATGATCCTTGGGGTAAGGTTCTGTCTGTATCCGAGAACTCCGCAGTGGCGGGGCAACCGATTCGCTATGCGAGTTACGCCTATGATACCGAGACGCAGTTGTATTATTTGCAAGCACGGTATTATGATCCCGAGACTGCAAGGTTTATTTCTAGGGATCCTGATGGTGGGGATCAGGACAATCCCATAAGCCAGAATCTTTATGCTTATGCCAATGATGATCCGGTAAATAATGTGGATCCGGATGGGGAATGGGCATTTTTAATTGGTGCAGCTGTGGGTACAGCTATTTACCACTTTACAACACCGGCTTCAGAACGGACCACATGGGGATACGCAAAGGCTGGTTTATTGGGGGCTCTCCCTGCTGGTGGACTTAAGATAGCTGGCAAAGTAGGAGGGAACTTAGCAAGAAGAATTTTATTTAATGGGAATAATGGATATGGATATAAAATAGGCAAAAATATTGAATTAATGTATAAGACTCCCAATACAAATGGAGGGACATTAATTAGTGTGAGAAAACGATTTAGAATAGATTATGATGAACCCAAAGGGTTGCATGGCCATTGGGGAAAAGGCAAGGCAGCACGGAAAATCCATAGAAGTTTAAACCCCTTGAGATGGGGAAAACCTAAGTAAAAAGGATGTAAAATATGAGAGTATTCAAAGAAAACTATAATAATATCAATATACTAACGATAAGAGACATTGATATAGACAATGATTCTATAGCTGAAGAACTAAAATATATAATAAAAAAGCTTACGAAGGGTAATGAATATTATTTTGAGTTTTTTAAAGAAAATTACTTCCTTGAGGATGAAGAGGTTCAAAGGTATAGAATTGAAGTGCCTGAATTTATTAAGCAAAATGGACTATACTCATTAAAAAAGCAACGTGGCGAAGAACATCTAGAAAGTATAGGCTTAATAAAAGTCACAGATAAAATATTTGACCAAATTATCAAGATGTGGAAGTTTTTTGAGGGGCTTTTATTTTATAATCCAACAAATACGTTAAATTGGCAAAAGTTTGAGAGAACTTATTATAGTATAAAACCTGAACTGTATGGAATTGGTATTATTGAGAAAAATTATGCTAACTCTGTATTTATAAAAGGGCATGATGGTGATAATTTAATTTTCTCATACGGATCCAGCTTTGATCATTCTTTAGTAAATGACGTAGTAAAATCATGTAATTAATAATATTTTAAGGTAACTGGTTTGATGGCAATTCCATTTTATCTCAATTATGTTTTAGGTAGAACTGACTGTTATTTGTGCCTTCATACGAAAACTAGAAACTATTCATAAGCTATAGCAGTAAGGGATACAAGGGGGAGTAATCAAAACAGCAATAATTACTCCCCCACATTTTTTTGCGCAAAACTAAGACAGTAGGAAGCACGACGAATAACTACCATTATGATGAGATGAACTTGATCCGTATAACTAATGGCAGTGGGGGGACGGTTTGAACCTTCACCTGGGCTGACGGAAAACCGGTGAGCATGACTAATGCCAGCGGAACGACCTTTTATTATGTTACAAACTTCCGCGGCGATGTCATCCGCATTATGGATGGAAACGGTAATTCTGTTGCAAGCTATAGTTATGATCCTTGGGGTAAGGTGCTGTCAGTCACTGAAAATGCTGCTGTTGCAGGACAACCGATTCGCTATGCGAGTTACGCCTATGATACCGAGACTCAGTTGTATTATCTGCAAGCTCGGTATTATGATCCAGAGACTGCAAGATTTATTTCTAGAGATCCTGATGGTGGGGATCAGGACAATCCGATAAGCCAGAATCTCTATGCTTATGCCAATGATGATCCGGTGAACAATGTGGATCCGGATGGACAATGGGCATGGTTAATTGGAGCTGCTGTTAGTGCAACGATTTCAGGAGCTTTATATGGATTAGAAGTTAGAAATGGTCTAAGAGACTTTTCAGGAAGGGACTTAGCTATTACTATGGGCACAGCAGCCTTAATGGGGGGGCTATCTGCTGGAGTTTTTGGGAATAGTCTAAAGTTCCAGGACTATTTAAATATCATAAACCTGGTTTTCTGGAGCCAATAACCCGAGCAGAAAAAGCATTAAAATATTCATATCAGGCCAAATCGATAGTGGTTAATGGTTTGGTAAATGCTGCAACTAGAAAAAAATCTAAACGATGGTACCCTTATACAAGTAAAATTAACTGGGTCAAAAGTAAGTACAAAAAGTATCGATCCAAGTAATAAAAAGGAGGCAACCAAAATTGGGGTTTCTCGATATATTATTGGAACTTGCTATGTCGATATTTTCAACGGGAGTATCCGTTGGAACGAGTAAGAAGTGGTATGTTAACTTAATTCAATACGTGCTATTATTACTATTTGTTGTTGCCGTTATTTATGGGTTGATTATTCTTTTTATATAACATTTTTCAAAAAACACAATGTCATACCGTTTTATAAATATAGACATTAGAGATGGGTAGAGATGGGTAAAAATGCGTTAGTTACAGAAGAAGGGCAAACTATAACTATAAGGTTAATTCATACGAAAACTAAAGACTAATCATAAGACAGAGCAGTGAGGGATACAAGGGGGAGTAATCTAAACAGCAATAATTACTCTCCCACATTTTTTTGCGCAAATAGAAGAAGGTGATTAATATAACTAAGATTTTACTTAAACTATTA
The DNA here is from genome assembly GCF_000231385.2 of Desulfosporosinus meridiei DSM 13257. Classification (NCBI taxonomy): domain Bacteria; kingdom Bacillati; phylum Bacillota; class Clostridia; order Eubacteriales; family Desulfitobacteriaceae; genus Desulfosporosinus; species Desulfosporosinus meridiei. Next base: position 2,155,041 of record NC_018515.1, read on the forward strand.
GTGTTTTTGGTACTCTCTTTCTTACAGGCATAATATTTATTTATATCTTTGGTAATTACTTGGAAAAATCAAGACTTTAATGTTGTACTAAGAATTACTTTTGTATTTTTAGTTATTTTTGCTTTAGGATTGTACTCTTCTCCCAATACTTAGAGGTAATTAAAGTAATCTAACTAATTAGATCACTCTTAGAACAATGTAGATCCGGATGGGGAATTGGTAAATATATAGTGTGAAAAGATACTTCAAATAAATTGGAGCAAGTTAATTTATTCGCGAAGTTAAATCTATGGGAGTGATGTAATTTTGTTAGATTTCTTATTTGAGTTATTTTCTTATTTAACAACTGATATTCCAGAGGAAAGATCAAAAAAACGTAAGCTGTATATATTATTGTCTGTTATAATCGGTTTTATCTTGATTGGAGCTGTGATTATAAGTATAGTTAATTGGCTTTGATAATGATACAACAAATTAAATTATAATAGTTATAGGGGGCGTTACGAAACTTGATGCGTTACGTCCCCTATAGATTTGTCCGGTACTGACAGAGCATGGGCTGCTGTCTCATTAACTGTTGGAGTTATCGGTGGTAAAGCTGAAACCCTATACCCTATACTTATCTTACTAGGGTATAACGTTGATCATGTTAAAGCCCTGTCAGCTGGCGGAAAAGATGTTCCTTCAAATATGAGATTAAGAACAATTAGGGATCATAAAAATCCATAAGCATTATCATCCATGGAGGTAAAGTATTTTCAAGTACTTGTGGGGGTGTTGATTTGAATTATTCAAAGATATTAACAGCAAAAAATAGTAAAAAAAATCATTGTTACTCTGATAGCGGAGAGCTTTTAGTGTTTTCCTCTCCTCATGATCTTGTACCGAAATGGGTTAAAAAAGATGATAGTTTTTTTGTGTCAATTAAGGGTAGAGTCCCATCAAAGTACGGATGGGTAAAAAATGTAAAACCGTATACCTTAGAGGACTTTATCAAAAAGGATCTTGAATCTCTCGGGATGGATTATGGTGAAATTTCCGATGATCTAAAAATTAAGTACAAAATATTTCTTGATTCGGTCAATAAGTATAATGAGGGAACTCCAATACAAACCTATTTCGCAGAATATGGAATCCTAGAGAAAAAAATAGTCCAACGTTTTACAAAAGTTTTCTTTTATAATGTTGAAGAGTAAAAACTAAACTTTTTCCCTACATCCGTGTTTGGTAGGAAATGGCCTCATTGGTCTCACAGAACTCTGTTCGAGTGTGGGGTTTGCCTCAAAATGGGATCGTACCATCCAAGGATTTGACCGGATTAACAGAATCCGGTCAAATCCTTATTACTTATCCAAGTGCTACTGAAACGGTTTTCACGGATGCTAAAGGTTTCAAAACCTATTACAAAAAATAACTCTAACCTGAACCTGCCGACAATAAATGTTGTTCAAATGATTGAGGATTACCAAGGAACCCAACCGGCAACGACGAATTATGAATGGAACAAAAATACCCTGACCAAAGTTATCGAGCCGAATAAAGACACCGGTGCGGCCAGCGGTTCTACTCATACTGGGGCCTATGATGGCAACGCAAACCTCACTCAGGCAGCTTCCCCCAATAATTTAGGGGTCAGTAACACCTACGATGCCAAATCCAATCCTACCAAGGTAGAGACCAATGGCACAACCTACGACAACCTTTATGATGCTAAGAGTAACCTTCGCTCCTCCACAAATAACCTTGGTCTGACCGACTACAACACCTATGATAAGTATGGTAACACTTTAACCAGCATAAGCCCTACCAGGGCAACCCACAACCGTATCCCGAATTCTAATTTTGAAATAGTACAAAGCGGACTGCCAGTCTCCTGGAATAATCGGGACGTTGGACAATACAGTGTGCCGCGGAAAAGGTCTTTGGCAAGAGTTCAGGAAAAATCTATCTATCTCCTACGGACGGAGGCGGGTATTTTACGCAACAGGTGCCTGTAGCCGCTGATGAGACAGATAAAGATTATACCTTATCCGTCTATGCCAAGACTTCAGGCGTAACAGGTACTGGCGCTAATTTTCGAGTCTATTTTAAAGATGCTAGCGGAAATTATATTTATAACGGTGCAGACTTGGTAATCTATGATTCTAAGACTATTGGCGGTACAACGGATTGGACCAGATTATCCACTTACTTCAAAGCCCCGGCTAATACGGCCGCGATTCAAATAGACTTGCGCATTCTCGGAGCCGGAACGGTCTACTTTGATGGAGCAGAACTGGTCTACGGAAGGGTGCTGGATAACTACTATTCCAATGAAAATGCCAGTCTGGAGTGGGGGAACCTTGAAAACTGGACCATGTCTTCCTTGGGAACGGGAGACGGCAAAAGTTCAGAAATAGCTAAACGAGGAAGCTATTCCTTAAAACTCAACGGAAACACTGCCAGTAAAAATCTAGGCCAGTATGTCGAAGTGCAGGGTAATGCCAATGATCCCCTAACCATATCCGGCTGGGCCTACTCAACCAATCCCAATCCCTCCGGAGGATACTTCGCGCTGGATGTGGTTTTGAGGTATAACGATGGAACGGAAGACGTCTTCATCCAGGAATTTGACAAATCCAGAGCCAATCAGTGGCAGATGCTCAAAAGCACGATCCGCGCCCAGAAAGCTTTTTACCAGGCTAAGGTCTATGTCCTTTACTACAACCAGACAGGAGCCGTTTATTTTGACAACATCAAACTGGAAGAGCGGAGTTCCCTGTCGCAAAAGGCCTATGATTCATCCGGAAACTTTGTCACAGCAACAACGGATGAATTAAACAACCGTTCCAGCTTCAATTTCGATTCCAACGGTAATCTGCTGGATTCTACCGATGCCAGCAGCAAGAAGGCCAGCTTTGTCTATGATCTCTTGAATAAACTCAAGAGTGCCACTTTAAAAGGCCCGACCCTCGCTGAAGATATTCAGACCAGTTATATTTATGATGCTCAAGGAAACTTAAAGTCCAGAACGGACCCCAATGGGCGTGTTACTAATTTTGATTACAACGCAATTAATAAGGCTGTAACTGAGACAGATCCTTTAGGGAAATTTATCACTTACGATTACGATGAGAACGGCAACCTAAAATCCAGTATCAGGGGTAAAGGGGCGAATACCGTCCAATCGGAGAGCTACACTTATGACCGGAAAAACCGGCTGCTGGAAACGTATGTCGGAGGCGTAAAACAATTTACCAATGTCTATAATTTTGCTGATGACAAAACGCAAATGACGTTGGCAGACGGTGTGACAAAATACACCTACTCTTACGATGCCAACCATCGCGTCTTGACAGCGGCAGAGCCAGGCAACAGCTTTACGTTGACCAATGAATACGGACAAACACCCGGAAACTCCAACGGCATGCGGGTTAAGTACACGGAAACTATGGGCGGGATGAGTCAAATAACCTCCTTTTCCTACGATGAACTGCGCAGAATGACCACAGCCACAGGACCTAGAGGTGGATTAACCGAGTTCTTCTACAATGAGCAGGGAGCTCAAAGCCGGATCAAGAACGGGGCTACCGAAATCTATCAGGACTTTGATAATGCCGGCAGATTAACAGGTCAAACGGTAATCGGCAGCAGTAAGCTTGATCTCAAGAACAGCTATTATGCCAATGGTCAGGTCAACACTTATAAAGAAGACGGCACTACTCACACGTTTGTTTACGACTTTGCCAAAAGGCTTGCCTCCTGGAATAACGGTACCAACACTGTAACCTATAATTATGACAAAGCCGGAAACCTTAAAAATCCCCATGGTTTGAACCTTACTTTCAATGAAGTGAATGAAGTTATCGGATATCTCTACGATGATGCAGGGAATCTGACCCAGGATAACAAATATAAATATACCTGGGATCAGCAAGGACAGCTGACGACTGTTAAAAATCTCAGCGATACTGTTCTGGCCAGTTATACGTATCATCCGAATGGTCTGCGCAAAACTAAGACCGTAGGAAGCACGATGAACTATCATTATGATGAGACGAACTTGATCCGGATAACCAATGGCAGTGGGGCGACTGTTTGGACCTTCACCTGGGCCGACGGAAAACCGGTGAGCATGACTAATGCCAGCGGAACGACCTTCTATTATGTCACCAACTTCCGCGGTGATGTCATCCGGATTATGGATGGAAACGGTAATTTTGTTGCAAGCTATAGTTATGATCCTTGGGGTAAGGTGCTGTCAGTCACTGAAAACGCTGCAGTGGCGGGGCAACCGATACGTTATGCGAGTTATGCCTATGATACCGAGACTCAGTTGTATTATCTGCAAGCTCGGTATTATGATCCGGAGACTGCAAGGTTTGTTTCTAGGGATCCTGATGGTGGGGATCAGGACAATCCGATAAGTCAGAACCTTTATGCTTATGGTAATGATGATCCTGTGAACAATGTTGATCCGGATGGGCAATGGGCCATTACTCTCGGAGCTATTGGACCAGCTGGTTGGTTCTTGCTTGGAGCTCTCACTATTTATTCAGTTGTTCTTAGTTATAGATACTATGCGGAACACAGGGAGGCGACACTTCCTGATGAAGGAGGAGTTATATTAGGACGGAAAGTATCGCGAGAACGCGCGGCTGAATTGCTTAGAAGAGGTAAAAATGTCATAAGTGGTAGTAAGAAAGCTGCGAAAAAGATTGCAAAAAAAGCATGGAGAAAGGTTTATAAAGATCAAGCTCATAAAAAACCAGGATCAAGACCTCACTGGCATGGAAAAGGAAAACAGAAGCCACCGGGTCATTCTCTTTGGTAAAGGGGAATTTCTAAATGTGTATGTTTATTGCAGTCGGTTTTGGTGTTAAAAATAAGCCGAATGAAGAAATTAGTTTAATAGCACCATTGGATTTATATATAGAGCCTTTGGAAAATGAGTCATTAAAAGTGGTTTTAAATTCGCACAAATATCGTACCTTTTGGTTAACTAAGGGAGGGTGTTCTTGTAAGCTGCTCAGCGCCAGTTATAAAGAAAGTGTAGTGGCATTCCTTAATGCAGCAATTGAAAATGATTGTTTAGTTACAGTTCTTATGTTAGATATTCCAGGAGATATAAGCAGTTACTGTGTTAAGCCAGAAAAAGTAAATAAGGAGAAAATCAGTTTTATAGACTTCAAAACTTTGTATCCAAATATTTTAATTAATACTCGATATATTATTTCTAAGATCTAAGTGAAATGTTTTAAGTAAAAAGAGGTGTAAAAAATGGATATAGATAATGCGGAACAGATAGGAATTCAGTTGTGGGAAGTCTTAATCCACACAGATGCCCCTAATAACCCTTATTATCAGAGTTTAATTATTGGATCTAAAAACTTTTTTGATCTTGCAAAGTGGCTTGAACTGGAGATAAAAAACAAATTTCCAGTTAATACAGACGTTGTCGAGGTTAGTCAATTTGATGAGATTGGATCGAAAATAGGGCTTATCAAGATTTCAGGTAAATCTTTTTATCAGAAAGAATAAATGTTTTAAAGCAAAAAATGGTTCTGTAGCAACCTCAAACTAATCCTTGATTTATATATAGTAGGATATCTCTCTAAGTCGAATAAAAACCTAATAAGCCCATGAAAAAGCATACTCCCGGAAAGGGACATAGAAAATATGAACCTAAGTAAGGAGATTGAAATGAAACAAATGAGATCAGGCTTAAGAATACGATGCTTAGGTATTAACGAAGAAGTTAGAACTGCTATCCTGAATTTAGCATGCTTTTTGCGGCAACAAGTTCACTTCCCAAGAGTAGTGGTCTACGTTAGAAAGACTAACCGGTAAAGAATATATATGGAGAACTAGTATATGGGACGTTCTTTGCACCATACGATAAATTAGTAGAACCGTATATTCGTTTAGCAACAGGTGATTTCTATAAACTTAAAGAGGAATTGGGAAGAGATGATGCTTTAGCAGCAATTTTGCACACATTTGCTCATGAGGTGGTTCATTATGAGCAATGGGTAAAAGATGAGCTATTTAATGAAAGAAGAGCTAACTATAGAGCTACAAGGTTAGTTCATAAATATGCGGAAACAAGAGATCATCCTTAAGATAAGAAATGTTCATTATGTAAAATGAACTGAAATCTAAATGAATACCCAATTAATTAGACCACTCTATATGGTATGCTCCTCTAAAAGTAGTCAGGTTAAATAATAAAACCTACTACATGAAAGGGGAGCATTTCTTCTGTCTAAAAGATGCTAAATAGCTCACGACTGTTAAGAATCTCAGCGATACAGTACTGGCCAGTTACACGTATCATCCGAATGGTTTGCGCAAAGCTAAGACTGTAGGAAGCACGACGAATAACTACCATTATGATGAGACGAACTTGGTCAGGATAACCAATGGCAGTGGGGGGACAGTTTGGACCTTCACCTGGGCTGACGGAAAACCGGTGAGCATGACTAATGCCAGCGGAACGACATTCTATTACGTCACTAACTTCCGCGGCGATGTCATCCGTATTATGGATGGAAACGGTAATTCCGTTGCAAGCTACAGTTATGATCCTTGGGGTAAGGTGCTGTCAGTATCCGAGAATGCCGCTGTTGCAGGACAACCTCTGAGATATGCAAGTTACGTCTATGATACTGAAACTAAGCTTTACTATTTGCAGACTCGATATTATGATACGGAAACGGCGAGGTTTGTTTCGAGAGATAACAATTTTGGTTCGTTTGATAATCCTATAAGCCAGAATTTATATCAATACGGATTCGATGACCCTGTAAATTTTGTTGATGTAGATGGTAAGAATCCAGTCCTAATAAGATTCGCCTTATCGTTACTTGGACGATATCTTGTGAGATACAGTTTAAGTTTTAATGCAGCTTGGCATATTGGTGAAAAAATGATTAAGATTGGAATTGCTCCAATTCAGGTTATTAATACATTGAGATTTGGTCAAAGGTTTTACGATATTACAGAAGGTTCAGATGTTTTGTGGCATAAAGGAATTGTTGTTGTTCTTAGGGGAAGGCAGATGATTACAGTGTACGATGGACCAATAAAATGGTGGCGATGGCTTCCATATTGATAGACTCTTGCACAGATAGCCCCCTCTATAAGGGATTCTGTTCTTTCGACTAGCATAGTATTGTGAGTATATGTAATCTTAAAGAATTTAACTTCTATTAATTATCATTGGAGGTTTTATTTAAAATGTATGAAACAGGATGTAAATGTAAGGAACAAACTAGATTTCTTAAAGTTGAAGCGGATTTTTGTGCGGATTCGATATGGTGTAACAATTGTCAATCCAACTTAGATTTATCTAGACTGGCATTATCTAATAAGTTGAAAAGGGAATTATCCGAGTGGGCATTAGAATTCGGGAAATGGCTAAAATTAGATACTGATGAATTAGTTTCTAATGCCAAGGAACTTGAAGATGCACACAATGTCATGGGGGCTATACTATGCGAGAAAGTCAAAGAGGAATTAGGCAATTCCTACATGGTTTTTTTTACTCCCTCTAGTTTAGTTCGTTCCTACTCTCAAAAACTGTTATAATTCAACTGAAACCCAACTACTGTAAGTGCATGAACAAACTGAAACTTTCACCATAATCCGTAAATAATTTTGATTTTCGGTATCCAAACCTTATGGTGAAAAACTAATAAAATTAACTCAAGACTATTTTTGTTATCAGTATCGAATCCAAAGTTATCTCTGTCACAGCCATGGTTTATCCCTCTCTTCAGCAGTATTGACAAGCTGAGCTTGTTCACTCTTGTCCTAATAAATTATGAGAATGATTGACAGCCTGCGTCAGGCATGGGGGCATTAAAAGATTCTGAAAAGGGAAGTACCCTGCTATCTCGACCAACAGCGGGGTACTTCTCTAGATTAAAAAGCCTGACAACTGAGGTTGTCACACTCTTAAGCCTGGCCACATATCCTATGAGTGAAATTAGCACCAAGGAGTGTGGATATCATGACTGATACAGTAACTGATGCGTATCTTCAAAGAGTACGGAGACGGACAACCTACCTCCTCAAATTTGGATCCGGATCCGAATTTGAACTACAGCCAGGCAGTGCTTTTTTTAGGTATCTCAAAGGAAGAACGGGCGCAATTCATCCTCGATATGGATATCGAGGGAATGACTAATCAGGAACTTAGGCAAGCGGTCCTGTATGCGTATGCCAATGATACCTGTTAACCCTGTACATCCGGATGGGAAGTTACCGGAGATTTAACCCGGAGGAATATCTATAACCTGACCAATAGATAAAACATTGGGGTTTGTTATTTGAGGATTAATGGCTAATATACTCTCAATAGTTACATCAAATCGGGTAGCAATAATATACAAGGAATCACCGGGTCTAACTATATATGTAGTAACCTCCGGCCTGGGCTCGCATTCAGCACCTAAGGCAACCCAAGTTTCCTCATCAGCGATACCTGTTCTTTCAAGCTCTCTTTGGCTTCCTTGGAAGGCAATGAGAGCTGCTTCAGTTCTTTGACCAAAGATACTGTCTATTGGACCAGGGTTAAATCGGGCAAACATAAGAAGTTTTTGTAATCTGCTAACTGCCGAACCACGATCTCCACGGCGTAAGAGCGGGCATTTTATGTTGCTGGTTGGGATGATAATAATCTGTCCTGGATAAATTAAATCTGGATTAGTGATTTGAGGGTTGATGGCGAGAATGGCCTCAACAGAAGTATTATAGGTTTGAGCAATTGCAAATAGGGTATCACCCGCTTGAACAATATAATTCATATAAGCCTCCCAATGTTTTATACTTATGTATTCTTGAAGGCTTTAGGGTGTGTATTAGTTCTGAATTTTTCATTGGTGATTTAAAAGATCACTGATTGGTACGGCAATTTCTAGGGAAAGAAAAATATTGCGGCATTATGGGATTTAATTGATTATTTATAGTGTATTATGTATAATTTGCATTGTTGTAAAAGTGATTGGAGGGTACTGAATATGGGAAAAGCGTTAATTATCGGCGCTGGAGGAGTAGCCAGTGTTGCTATTCATAAATGCTGCCAAAATCCAGATGTTTTTGAAGAGATTTGTATTGCCAGCAGAACAAAAGAAAAGTGCGACGCCATCAAAAACAAATTGGAAGGAAGCCAAACGATTATACATACCGCTCAGCTCGATGCTGATAATACCGAGGCGGTTATTGAGTTAATTAAAAGCTTTAAGCCTGATATTGTGATAAATCTGGCGCTCCCATATCAAGATTTGACGATAATGGATGCCTGTTTGGCTACCGGAGTGGATTACTTAGATACTGCGAATTATGAACCCCCCGATATTCCGAAATTCGAGTATAAATGGCAGTGGGCCTATCGGGAGAAATTTGCCCAAGCTGGAATTACAGCTTTGCTGGGCAGTGGTTTTGACCCTGGAGTTACCGGGATCTTCTGTGCCTACGCTCAAAAGCACTATTTTGACGAGATCCATACCATTGATATCGTCGATGCCAATGCTGGGGATCACGGTTATCCTTTTGCCACCAATTTTAACCCTGAGATTAATATCCGAGAAATCACGGCCAACGGCAGATACTATGAAAATGGGTCCTGGATTGAGACTGAACCTCTGGCAGTGAAAAAAGAATATGATCTGCCCCAGATAGGCCCCAAGAACATTTACCTGTTATATCATGAAGAACTTGAATCCCTGGCCATCAATATCAAGGGAATCAAAAAGATTAGATTCTGGATGACATTCTCGGACAATTACATCAATCATCTGCGGGTTCTGGAGAATGTGGGTATGACCTCCATTGAACCAATAAATTTTGAGGGGCAACAAATTATTCCCTTGCAGTTTTTAAAAGCAGTGCTGCCTGATCCGGCTTCCCTGGGCCCCAGAACTAAAGGGAAGACGAATATCGGTTGCATTATTCAAGGAACTAAAGACGGTAAGCCCAGAACTTACTATGTTTATAACGTCTGTGATCATCAGGAGTGTTATGCTGAGGTTGGTTCTCAAGCCATCTCCTACACAACCGGGGTTCCGGCCATGATCGGGGCAATGCTGATGCTCAAAGGAATTTGGAAAAAACCCGGCGTCTTTAATGTAGAAGAATTTGATCCGGATCCCTTCATGGAAGCTTTAAATAAATGTGGTCTGCCCTGGCAGGAAGATTTCTCGCCAACCTTGCTAGATTGAGGTGAATTAATGGACATCGACATCAAGGCCCTGCCCACACCCTGCTATATAGTCGATGAAAGACTATTCTTAAGGAATCTGGAAATCTTAAATTCTGTGCAAGAACGAACCGGCTGCAAGATTCTGCTGGCTCAAAAAGGTTTTTCCATGTATTCCTTGTTTCCTCTGGCTAGTAAATATCTGACGGGTGTAACTTCTAGCTCGTTATTTGAAGCCAGACTGGGCTATGAAGAAATGGGGAAAGAAGTTCATATTTATGCCCCGGCTTATATAGAAGAAGAATTCGAGGAAATCATGAGTTATTGTGATCACATTTCCTTTAATTCTTTCGATCAATGGAATAGATTTAAGGCTAAAGTAAAAAACCAACCCACTAAACTTATAAGCTGTGGAATACGTATCAATCCGGAATACTCGGAAATAGAGACCCCGATCTACGATCCTTGTTATCAAAATTCCAGACTGGGTGTGACCTTAGCTAATTTCCGGCCTGACGAATTAGAGGGCATTGAGGGACTTCATTTTCATACCATGTGTGAGCAGAATTCCGATACCCTGGAGCGAACCATTCGGGTGGTTGACCAGAAATTTGGAGAGTATATCAAAAAAATGAAGTGGTTGAATTTCGGTGGAGGTCATCATATTACCAGGTCTGATTATGATATTGAAACCTTAATCCGCTCAATAAAGTACTTTCAGGAGAAATATGGCGTAGAAGTTTACTTGGAACCTGGTGAAGCCGTTGCCTTAAACACCGGATTTTTGGTCGCCAAAGTTCTGGACATCGTAGACAACGGAATGAAAATCGCCATTTTAGATACCTCTGCCGCTTGTCATATGCCCGATGTGTTGGAAATGCCCTACAGACCTAAGATTATTGATGCCGGAAAGCCAGAGGAGTATTCTTATACTTATAGACTTGGTGGACATACTTGCCTAGCTGGTGATATCATTGGTGATTATTCATTCAAACAGCCATTAAAATCTGGGGATAGGCTTGTTTTTTGTGACATGGCACACTATACTATGGTGAAGAATAATATGTTCAATGGGGTTAATCTGCCTTCGATTGTATTATATAATGAAGAAGAAGGAATTAAAGTCGTTAAGCAATTTGGCTATGAAGACTTTAAGAATCGTCTTTCCTAAGGAAAGGTTGCAGATTATCAACCGCTGGTGAGGTATTGTATGAAGGACTTAGCTGATTATCAAAGAAGTGGAAATAACAAGAAGAAGTATGTTCGGGATTTTCCGGAAGGAATTTTGGATGTTATTGAAAAGGATTATCCCGAGCGATATTCTATGATTGTGGAGGGGCTAACCTCCATAGCTGTCTTATTTTCCGCGGAAGAATGGATTGAGATCCTAACGAAGTCCAGAAATTCCTTCAGAAGCCACATACAACGAACTAATTTAACAAAAATATATCCTCTGCAAGGAAATAAAGCTAGATTCGGGTGAGTCGATACTTATCTGCATCAATCGATGAATTTCCTGTTGCTTCAAGTGGGTATGCTTAAGTTTACTTCGGTGGGGTTTAACTTCCGCACCGAAGTCTTTATGCTCAACTTTAGTCAAAGGTATCAATTTGTATTTAGCATAGCAAAGTAGAAATTCAGGCTAAGCTTGACCGTTGTCTGAATTTTTTAAATTTTGTTGGATAGAAGGAATTTGTCCCTTTACACAGAATTATAGAATGTTGTATATAAATATATTGTTCTATTATACGGTATGATTAAGAGGAGGTTAACCATGAGTTTCCGCGTAGCAATTACAGGTTTTGGTCGAATAGGTCGTCTTACACTGCGTTCAGCCCTGAATCAATCACTGCCCTTTGAAGTGGTGGCAATTAATGATATGGGCAGTCCGGATATGCTGGCCCATTTGCTCAAGTACGATTCCGTTCACGGAACCCTTCCGAATAAAGTGGAAGTTGATGGACGAGCATTGGTTATTGATGGCAAGCGAATTGAAATTGTTTCAGACAGAAATCCTTTAAACTTACCCTGGGCCGAACTGGGGATAGACATAGTCGTGGAATGTACCGGTAAATTTAAGAAACGTGATGACGCTGCCCAACATATTACAGCAGGAGCGAAAAAGGTGCTCATCTCCTCTCCAGCCAAAGATGAAGATATCACCATTGTCATGGGAGTTAATGATGATAAATATGATCCCTTGAAACACCATGTGATTTCCAATGGTTCTTGTACCACTAACTGTCTGGCCCCCGTTGCCAAGGTATTGCTTGATTCATTTGGAATTGAGCAGGGGATGATGACTACAATCCATTCAGTTACTAACGATCAACGAACCGTCGATGTAAAGCACAAGGATTGGCGCAGATCGAGAGCCGCCTATCAATCAATGATTCCGACAACTACAGGAGCTGCTAAAGCAGTAACCCTTGTTATACCGGAGTTAACCGGGAAAATGAACGGACTATCTGTTAGAGTGCCAACCCCGAATGTTTCTTTAATTGATTTTGTGGCCAACTTGTCAAAACCTGCAACTAAAGAAGAAGTTAATAATGCCTTACGTGAGGCTGCCAATGGCCCCATGAGCGGCTATCTGGAATACTCAGAATTACCCCTTGTTTCACATGACTTCAACGGCCATCCGGCCAGCTCTATCGTCGATGGCTTATCTACCATGATGATGGGTGATAACATGGTCAAAGTGTTGGCTTGGTATGATAACGAATGGGGCTATTCCTGCCGCATTGTTGATATGGTTAAACTAATGGTTACAAAAGGATTGTAAGTTGGGGGAGGTACCATGAGAAGGACTAAAATTGTCTGTACTATTGGTCCGGCAAGTGAGTCAGGGGAAAAGGTTCAAGCTCTGCTGGCAGCGGGAATGGATGTTGCTCGTCTTAATTTTTCCCATGGAACCCATGAAGAACATGGTCGCAGAATCGCAACTTTGAAAGAGGAAGCGGCGAAGGCGGGAAAACACTTAGGTATTCTGCTGGATACCAAAGGGCCTGAAATACGGACAGGTAAAGTTCCTGAAGCTGGTGTGGTTCTGGCCAATGGGTTAACCTTTATTCTAGACACGGATTTGAACAGAGTTGGTAATCAGGAACGGGTGGGAATTACTTACCAGGATTTATGGCGTAAAGTAAAACCAGGCAGCCGTATTCTTATAGACGATGGACAAATCGAACTGGAAGTTACAGCCGCTGAGAAGGAAATAATTACCACCACGATTCTTAATGGTGGTGTTTTAAAATCTCAAAAAGGGGTTAATATTCCCAGTGCCCTGATTGATTTGCCGGCTGTGACGGAAAGAGACATTGAGGATATTCGCTTCGGAATTTCTCAAGGAATTGATTTTATCGCTGCTTCTTTTACTCGGAAGGCCTTAAATATTTTGGACGTGCGCAGGATTTGTGAGGAGATGAATGCGGATGTACATATCATAGCCAAAATCGAAAGCCGGGAAGGGATCGATAACTTAGATTCTATTCTTGAAGTCGCTGATGGTCTCATGGTAGCCCGAGGGGATCTGGGGGTAGAGATACCCGTAGAAGAAGTTCCGATTCGGCAGAAGGAAATGATCCGCAAGTGTAATTTGTTGGGGAAACCCGTTATCGTAGCAACTCAGATGTTAGATTCTATGATACGTCAACCGCGACCAACACGGGCGGAAGCTAGTGATGTAGCCAATGCTATCTTAGATGGTACGGATGCCATTATGCTGTCCGGGGAAACAGCAGCAGGGCTATTCCCTATTGAAGCCGTCCGAATGATGGATAGAATATCTCAGCGCACAGAACTAACTTGCTTGGACAATAAGGCAGCTCAACATCCTCAAGTCAATGTTGCCGAGGCCATTAGTTTTGCCAGCTTTACCATTGCTAAAGATCTGCAAGCAGCGGCAGTTCTGACACCCACCCATTCGGGTTTGACCGCTTGTATGATTTCCAAGTACCGTCCCCTGGCCTTGATTGTGGCAGCTACTCCATTTCCTGAAACAGCCAGGAAGTTAGCCCTGAAATGGGGGGTAGAGTCAATCGTTGTGCCTCAGAGTTCGGGAACGGATGAAATGGTTTCGGTTGCCGTGAATACTTCCTTAAATAAAAACTATATCAAGTCCGGAGATATAGTCGTCATTACAGCAGGTGTTCCCATCGGCAAGGTAGGTTCTACCAATATGATCAAAGTCCAAATAATGGGGAATATCATTGCCAAAGGAATGGGGATTGGACGCAAATCCTATTCCGGTACCGCCCGCAGAGTTCAAGTACCGGGTAAGGACACTTTTAATGACGGAGAAATTCTAATTGCCCAATCTACGGATGCAGAATTTGTTCCTTTAATTGCTCGCGCAGGAGCGTTAGTCGTTGAGGAAGGTGGTCTGACGTCACATGCCGCTATAGTAGCAGTACAGTTCGGTATTCCGACGATTGTCGGTGCTGTTGAGGCTTTTTCTAAGGTTTCAGATGGTCAGACTTTAACCGTTGATGCCATGACGGGCTTGATGTATGAGGGTTCTGTCAGCATTTTATAAGGATTTATAGGATCCAGAATCTCCAAACAGCAGTGAAGGCCAGTCAGTCACGAGCATTATTCCGTGATTAAGCCTGAAGAAATATGGAATATGGTTAACTAATGAATAGAAGGATGGCTCTGCCATCCTTCTATTTTACCTTGGCGGAAAGATCTATCACTATTTTATTATATTAAATCTTAGGCGGCGAAAGTTGAATAGCTTGATTTGGAGGCTGTCTTCAGGAATACTACCACAGGTAGATAGTGATTCCCTAGTTATGGTATAATTAACCTAGAGTCTATCCTTCCTCATTATTAAGGTAAGATAAGGGGGGGAACTTTAGGTGGGAAAACGACCAATGGAGTCTGAATTTGAACGCTGGGAAAAAATCGATGGTGTGATTTATGATATGACGCCACCCCCATCCTCCCAACACCAAGCGATTGTGGGGAGTTTATTCGGGGAGTTTTATAACTATTTTAAAGGTAAACAGTGTAAAGCTTTTCCTGCCCCCTTTGGAGTCTGGTTAGATGAAGAAAACGATATTTATGTTGAACCGGACATAACCGTGATATGTGATCGAACAAAGATACACAAAAAAGGTTGCGTAGGTGTACCTGATTTAGTAGTGGAGGTCTTGAGTCCGTCCACAGCTTTAAAGGATAAAAGGATAAAGTTAAAGCGCTATAGACTCTCAGGAGTCCATGAATACTGGATAGTTGATCCCTTCAATCAGATAATGGAAGTATACAGTTTTTCCGAGAACCTCTTCGCCGAACCTCAAATCTACGGAAAAGAAGAGAATGTAAGAGTAGCTTTGTTCCCGGATATGGAAATAAACTTGGGAGAAATATTTAACTAGTTATAGTTAAATAAGCCTAGTTTAGGAGTTAAATTTGATAATCCGCCAGAGACTTAACCATAAGTTAAGGGCTCTGGCATTGTTATAGAGCTTTAGCAAAAAGCCGTTAGGCAAAAATTAATATTCGCAAATCTGACGAATAATAGCGAGGTTAGCATGAAAAAAGAATCCATCTATGGATTAACCCTGGAACAATTGATTGAGTGGCTGCAAGATCATGGGCAAAAAAAGTCCCGAGCTTTGAGAGTCTGGGACTGGCTTTATAGAAAGCGCGTTGCAACTTTTTCGGAAATGACGGATCTCAATCCTGAGTGTCTGGAATTATTAACAGATCACTTTACACTGCAATCTTTAAGAGAACATACAAGCCAAGAATCCGTGGATGGAACGATTAAATTCTTGTTCAAATTACCGGATGAGAACCTGATTGAAACAGTCTTAATGAGACATAAATTTGGTTCATCCGTTTGTGTAACAACTCAGGTTGGGTGTAATATTGGCTGCAGTTTTTGTGCCAGCGGTTTATTGACCAAACATCGTGACTTGTCCGGCAGTGAAATCGTGGAGCAAATCATGAAAGTTCAAGAATACATGGATAATGCTCACCAGGGTGAGAAAGTGAGTCACGTAGTCGTCATGGGAATCGGCGAGCCTTTTGATAATTATATAAATGTTATGGACGCTTTACGCATCATAATAGACCACAAAGGACTTGCCATCCCCGGCAGGGGTATCACAATATCTACCAGCGGTTTGGCGGACAAGATTTATGAGTTTGCGGACAGTGATTTAAAGGTAAATCTGGCCATCTCCTTACATGCCCCAACCAACGAACTCCGTGAGCAGATTATGAAAATCAACCGGGTTTACCCCCTGGAAAAGATAATCCCAGCTGTTGAATACTATCTTGCAAAAACCAAACGGCGGGTAACCTTAGAATATATTCTGCTCAAGGATCTGAACGATCAGCGTGAACATGCTCTTCAGCTGGCAAGTTTAATAAAAAATATCCAACAGCTTATCAATATCAATTTAATTCCCTATAACCCGGTGGATGAACATCCACAATATCAGAGAAGTGACCATGAAACCATGCTCGCTTTTTATGATGTTCTTAAAAAGCATGGAATTAATTGCAGTATCCGTCTGGAGCATGGCAGAGATATCGAAGCCGCCTGCGGACAATTAAGGAGCAAGCAAGTTAAAGCAAACCAGGGATGAGATTAGTTAACTGGTTCAACTAGAGATAAGGAGAGTCACAGAATGTACAGTTTTAAAGATGATTATAGTGAAGGGGCACACCCCAGGATCTTAGAGGCCTTAATCCAGACTAATCTTCAGCAGATGAAAGGGTATGGTGAGGATGAGTATACAAGAGAAGCAATCGAGCTGATCAAAAAAAAGCTCAAGCACAGGGATGTAGATGTTCATCTTCTTTCAGGAGGAACCCAAACTAATCTTACGGTGATTTCAGCATTTCTAAGGCCTCACGAGGCGGCCATTGCAGCTAGTACCGGGCATATTCTTATTCATGAGACCGGGGCTATCGAAGCGACAGGGCATAAAGTACTCTCTTGCGAAGTTAGGGATGGAAAGCTGGCCCCGAATCATATCCAAGCTGTTCTGGATGCCCACACGGATGAACATATGGTCAAGCCGAGGTTAGTTTACATCTCAAATCCCACAGAAATCGGCTCGATTTATTCCAAGGGTGAACTCGAAGAATTGAGCCGGTATTGCCGGAGCCATGGTTTGATATTATACCTGGATGGAGCACGCTTAGGTTCTGCTCTATGTTCTGAAGAAAATGACCTCGAACTTAGTGACCTGGGAACTCTGGTTGATGCCTTTTATATTGGAGGTACTAAAAATGGAGCCCTCTTAGGAGAGGCCTTAGTGATCTGCAAGGATTCCCTGAAAGACGATTTTCGGTTTCATATTAAGCAAAAGGGAGGGCTCTTGGCTAAAGGCCGAGTGCTGGGCCTGCAGTTCCTGGAGCTTTTCCGAGATGATCTCTATTTTGAACTAGCCAGACATGCCAATGCAATGGCCAAGCTGATCAAGACGGAAATTGGTGCAGCCGGATATCGATTTTTCACCCATTCTCCATCTAATCAGATCTTTCCCATACTGCCTAATTGGCTGATTGCTAAGCTTCAAGAAGAGTATGCTTTTTATGTTTGGGCAAAAATCGATGAAGATCACTCGGCTATTCGGCTTGTAACTTCCTGGGCAACAAGTGAGGAAGTTGTAAGCGCTTTGAGAGAAGAGATTAGAAAGGCCGCCAGAAACTAACAAAGTTAGAGAAATAATGGGCAGGAAGTAATTTGCTGATTTGGAAAAAAGGGAAAATATACCACATCATCAACAATATACATTTAGAAATTTATCTAAATGTATATTGTTTTTTTGTTAATAGAAGGGTAAAATACATTTAGATGATCTTCTAAATGAAAGGGGGAGGGACATGGGGTTTCAGGAATCTTTAAAAGCAATGTCCGATAAAACTCGACGAGAAATTTTAAATTTGCTGAAGAATGGTGATATGACAGCAGGAGATATTGCGGCTCATTTTTCAATGACCCAGGCCACTGTGTCACACCATCTTTCGGTATTAAAGGACGGGGGATTAGTTACGGATCGACGGGATGGCAAATATATATTCTACGAGCTGAATACTTCGGTCATTGAAGAAATCATGGCTTGGTTAATAGAGCTGAAAGGGGTCGATAAACAATGAAAAACGAGAAAGTAATGATGAGATTAATGTGGGCCATGGCCTTGATTCCTCTGGTAATTACAGTCTTCATCTTTAATAATTTGCCTGCAGAAATTCCTATGCACTGGAATATTCATGGCGAAATTGATGCCTGGTATCCAAAATTCCCAGGGGCGTTTATGGCTCCGCTAATCGGAATAGCAGTAACCCTGCTGGTAGCCATATTACCAAAAATTGATCCTAAAAAAGCAAACTACGACAGATTTAAGGATCAGTACTTTCTAATTAGATTTATCCTAGTCGCTTTCTTTGCCGTTCTGCAATTTGTAACAATGTCAATTAGTTTGGGAGCGACCTTTATTAAAGTTGATATGATTATTAAACTAATGTTGGGTATTCTTTTAATAGTTCTGGGAAATTTGATGCCTAAGTTTAAACAAAACTATTTTATGGGCATTAAGACACCTTGGACTCTGGATAATGAAGTGGTGTGGGCCAAGACCCATCGTCATGGGGGCTTTGTTTGGTTTATTGCTGGACTCATTATGAGTGTATTGGCATTCTTCCCCGGGAGTGGCAGTGCCTTTGTCTATTTTGCTGTAATATTTGTTTCTGCCCTTGAACCTATCTTGTATTCTTGGGTTCAACATCGCAAGCAAAAGTTGCAATGAGTAATATCTAACTATTAAGATCAGCATTAGTGAAGAGAACAAAGCAAGAGGGAGTATGAAAACTGGGTCTAAATCAAAGTGATTATTTCTATAGGATAGCGGTCTGCTTCCACAGGTGAAGAGACCGCTTTTGCTCTAATCCTCTTTTCTTTAATCCTAGAGAAAGCAATTGTAAAGAATATGCTATAATAAAAAGCGGTGAAGATTTTAGTAAGAAGTGACCGTTGCAAGGAGTTTAGTTTATGAAAGATCTTTTTACTCGTATCCGCTGTATACTCACTTTAGGTATTGCCTTTGTTTTCTTAAGCAACCTTTTTATCAAATCAACCTTAATGGATGATTTTAATCTGCTGATGATGATTGTTGTCGTTGGGCTAAGTTTTTGGGAGGTTAGGGGTACGACTTTGGTAATTGGCTTTATGCTATTTGCCCTAAGCATCCTTCTTTTTCTTTTCTACCATGCGCCTCTTAATGTTTGGCAGCAAGCCTTGCAAGAAAATATTTATCTTGTCGTAATGTTTACCTTGGTACCACTCTTAGGTATTCCCATCAAGCATGGAGGATACTTTGAAGCCTTACAAGGGGTCTTTAAGCGTTATGTTTATAATGATAGCCGTTTTTATCTGCTGGTAAGCTTTGTGTCTGCCTTTGTAGGAGTATTGGTAAATTTGGCCGTGGTTTCTCTTGTCCTTCAGATAAGCCAGGCCAGTACTAGAAGCTCTAACAGGAAGCTCTTAAGTTCTGCCATTGTTCGAGGTTTTGCAACTTGTACGATTTGGGCTCCTACCACTGCAGCCATAGCTTTGATCGTGCATCTAAGCGGAGCAAGCTGGCTTCTTTTTTCTCCTTATGCCATCTTATGTGGTGTAATAGCAGGCTTAGTAGGTTACTTTATGACCATGTATGAGGAAAAAAGGGCTGGGATGAGCGCTGCTTCTGCATTTGAGGAGCCTGATGTTAAATATGATGGGAAGAAAGTATTCGAGCTGAGTGTTTTTAGTATAATTTTAATTACCGCTATTGCTGTCATCTCCTTAGTTACAGGAATACATACGGTTATTGTGGTTTCCTTGGCATCACTGATCTTCCCATTTGTTTGGATGGGGATAATTGGTCGTTTAGGGATCCTGATTAGGGAGTTTAGAGGTTATTTTCAGGAAAGTGTTCCAAAGCTTAAGAACGAAATAATCCTTTTTGTTGGTGCCGGACTTTTTGCTACCAGTATCAATTACTCTCATTTAGGTAATTATCTATCTGTGATTTTATCCCTCTTTGTCGGACAAAATGCTGTATTGCTTGCTATCGTAATTATCGTTAGTATTCTGATACTCTCTGCCTTAGGCATTCACCCTATAATTCCGGTGACTATTATTGGCGGCACGGTCCAAGCTGCAGCTTATGGCGTAACTCCAACCTATGTGGCCCTTATTTTAGCAATTAGCTGGGCTATGGGAATATCCATTTCACCCTCATCGGCAACAGTTATCGCCTTATCCGGCCTGACAGGCCAGTCTCCCATGAATGTGGGTCCCCGTTGGAATAGCTTATATGTGATTATTGCCTCCACTTTAATGATCCTTATTTTAACGGTCTTTCGACTAATAGGGTGGCTTTAGCTTTTTTGAATTTTTTTACTCCGGCCCCTCTAAAAAAGAACTGAGGATCGTATTTACATAAGAGGCTTTCTAAGCCGAATTATATATGTGACTGACTGCCGGAGGAGAAATAATGAAACCTTTACAAACAAGTAATGCTAATGAAGCCATTATGAGCGATTACCAGGAATCAAAGGATTTATGCTTGGTTCCATGCCATGTGACCTTCGTGTCGAGAAACAAGGTCAAGTTTTATCGAGAGTTTGATCTTGAACAATACAGTAATGTAATTCCGTATTTAGAGAAAGAAGCTCTCTTAACAATTTCAAAGCTTAAAACCTCTTTGCTATTTGGCAAAGGTATTATAGAGAAGGTGACCTGGGATATAGATACGTCTGAGCAAATTATCTATTTTGATATAATTCTGGCTTCAGGAGCCTTCCATACATCTTTTGTAGAGCTTTTAGGATACTTAAGTACTGTTTTTATGGATTCATGATGTTTAAGTCTAAGATCCTTTCATTCTAAACTTTTTAGATAATTAAAAGACATGGACTGATAACCGTCCATGTCTTTTAATATTATTAAATAAGAGATACTCACTTAAAAGGGAAATACTTGTATTTTCTCAATCATTTCGATAGATTGCAGAGTAATGGATTTAATAATAGTTTAGCTTGATTATAAAGAGAACGGACGTTTATTTAACGTCCGTTGCTGTTTGCTCCTCATAAGGCCAAAGCCAAGTTCCGAAGAAAACTAAGAAATCCCAAAAAGATCTTAAAACCCGCATATCGTCATCTCCTTTCAAGGGCAATAAATAGTTAGGAGGGATGTAGTTTGACAATTCAGAAATTATATTTCTTATAATTTATAATACTCCGCTAAAGAAAATCTGTCAATTTAAGAACAGGCAAAATCATCATAATTGCAAACTATTATTACTATTGTTTCGGATTCCGGTGTGATTTTTATCACACTAAAACAAACTGTAAGATCACGGTATGATACGTTTAATTGATATAAACTAACCTTAGTCAAAACGAGTTACAAAAACAATTTAAATAAAATTAGGGGGAAGAAATATGAGTATGTTTTGTTATCAATGTCAGGAAACCGCCAAAGGAACCGGGTGCACGATTAAGGGTGTCTGTGGGAAGAACGAAAACGTCGCTAATTTACAAGACCTTCTGATCTATACATTGAAGGGAATTGCCGTTTACGCGGTTCAAGCGCGGGAACGTTATCTTATTCGCAAAGATGTAGAAAAATTTATCATGGAAAGCCTTTTTAGCACAATTACTAATGCCAACTTTGATAAGGCTCGTTTCGTTGAACGAATTCAAGAGGCACTCTTACTCCGCGAAGATCTTAAACAAGCTCTCCTTAGAGTGGGCGGCGTAATTCCAGAGAACTTACACGACGCGGCAACTTGGACGGCACCTGCCGAAGAGTTTGAAAAGAAAGCTGCAGTGGTTGGAATCTTAGCCACAGAAAACGAGGATATTCGTTCCCTCAGAGAGCTGCTCACTTACGGGCTAAAAGGGATGGCGGCTTATGCAGAGCATGCTTATACTCTAGAGCATAAAGAAAGCGGAATCTTCGCCTTTATTGAAAAAGCCTTGGCAGCGACTATTGATGATACATTAGAAGTCGGCGATTTAGTGGGTCTGGTCTTAGAGGCCGGAAAATATGGTGTGGATGTAATGGCTCTTTTAGATAAGGCTAATACCTCCACTTACGGAAACCCTGAAATCACGAAAGTGAACATCGGAGTCAGGAACAACCCGGCCATTCTCGTCAGCGGTCATGATTTGAAAGACCTTGAAGAATTACTCGTACAAACCGAAGGAACAGGTGTCGATGTTTATACTCACGGTGAAATGCTCCCGGCTCATTACTATCCGGCTTTCAAAAAGTATGACCATTTTGTAGGGAACTACGGAAATGCTTGGTATAAGCAAGACAAAGAGTTTGATTCCTTTAACGGTCCCGTTTTCTTAACCACTAACTGCCTTGTTCCTCCGAAAGATTCCTACAAAGACCGAGTCTACACAACAGGAGTTGTAGGATTTGAGGGAGTTAAACACATCGCCGACCGGGCAGACGGAAAGGCCAAAGATTTTTCTGCTTTGATTGCCCATGCTAAGAGCTGCCCAGCTCCGACGGAGATCGAAACCGGTGAAATCATTGGGGGATTTGCTCATAATCAAGTAATGGCCCTGGCAGATAAAGTGGTTGACGCCGTAAAATCCGGAGCCATTAAGCGATTCTTCGTAATGGCAGGTTGTGATGGTCGCATGAAGAGTCGGGACTATTACACTGATTTTGCCAAAGCACTCCCTCAAGACACTGTAATCTTAACCGCCGGCTGTGCAAAATATAAATACAATAAGCTTAACCTAGGTGATATCGGCGGTATTCCAAGAGTCCTTGATGCAGGACAATGCAATGACTCCTATTCTTTAGCAGTCATCGCCTTGAAACTTAAGGAAGTATTCGGCCTCGATGATATTAATCAACTGCCGATTTCCTACAACATTGCCTGGTATGAGCAAAAGGCAGTCATCGTACTGTTAGCCTTACTCCACTTAGGTGTGAAAAACATTCACCTCGGACCAACCTTACCGGGCTTCCTGTCTCCGAATGTGGTTAAAGTTTTAGTTGAAAACTTCGGTATAGCTGGCATTTCCAATGTTGAAGATGACGTCAAAATGTTTATGTCATAATGCCCACTAAGTAATTTAGTGAATGGACTGCCTTCCACATGAAGGCAGTCATTTTTCTAAGGCGGCATGTTATATGGTATGAGAATTAATTCACATAACCAATAGGAGGTGTTCATACAATGGGAACGCAGAATCTGAAACTCACTCGTAGGCATTTTCTTAAATTGACTGCTGCTACCGGTGTCGTGGCAGGAACAATAGGCACAGCTTCCGTAATTCGTCAAGCAGGTGCGGCGCCTAAGCAAGGTGACTCGAAAATCAACTATGTGAGAACAACCTGTTCACCGAACTGTACAGGGGCGTGTGGAATGAATGCCCTTGTCGAAGACGGTCAGATCAAGTCAATTATTCAAGCTGCTGATTATCCCGAAGCAGACTACAATCCCCGTGGTTGCCTGAAAGGGCTATCTATGACTAATTTAATTTATGGTCCTGACCGCCTGCAGAAACCTCTTATCTTAACGGGAAAGCCCGGTTCAGGAGATTTTAAAGAAGCTTCCTGGAATGAAACCTTGGATTATACAGCAGGACGACTGAAGGAAATTGCCGAGAAATACGGGCCGGAATCAATCGGGGTGGTCTTTCAGGTAGGAGGAACCGGATACGTTCAAAAAGGGGCGGTCAGCCGTTTAGCGACCTTAGCTGGCTGGACAATGCATCATGCTTACGATCAAAACGGAGACTTGCCCATGTTTTGGCCAATGACCTTTGGAGTTCAAAGTGAGGAAATTGAGCCAAGAGAATGGCATAATTCTCGTTACGTTATGGTTTTTGGCTCCAATATCTTGGCGACTCGAATTCCAGATGCCCATTTTCTCTTAGAAGCGAGAAATCGGGGGGCCAAGATCATGGTTTTTGATCCTAACTTTAGTCCTACTGCCGCAAAAGCCGATGAATGGTTTTCGATTAAACCAAGCAGTGACGCAGCAGTTGCCTTGGGTTTAGCACGGGTATTAATTGAAGAGACTCTTTACGACTCTGACTTCATTAAAACCTTTACAGATCTGCCCCTCCTGGTACGTGTTGATAATGGCAAACGACTTAAGGCTGATGAGGTAAAAGGCCTGACTAAACCGTCAGATATTCCGGCCTATCGAGAAGCTTATGTTGCCTACAATGGGCAGTTTAGGGCGGTACATCCGGAAAAACTCGATCTGCCATCAGATGTGGTGATCGAAGGGGAAGTGGATGTGACCTTAAAAACAGGTGAAACCGTCAAGGTCAAACCAGCCTTTCAATTACTAAAAGAATGTTTAAGCCAATACACACCTGAAGAGATTGAAAAAACTGCAGGGATACCTAAAGATGATCTGCTGCGGATTGCCCGAGAAATGGCTGGCACTAAACCTCTGCATGTCATCTATGGAGCAGGAAATTATCAGTGGTATCACGGTGATCTGAAAGGAAGGGCTTTAGCCTTGTTGCCGGTTCTTACCGGAAATATTGGCAAGCCAGGTGCCGGAATATCTACATATGCCGGCCAATATCGAATTCGTTTTAAGGTTGCAGAATGGTGGGTTCCGGAAGGGAAAAAACAAAACTGGCTGCCCTTTCTCTATGTTCTTCACGGTCCCACTAAAACCATGAAAGCCAAGTGGCCCAAAAACGGGATAAAGGCCCTTATTGTGGGCTGGGGTAACCCCTTTGATCAGCACAACATGTCCAACAGACTGCGGGAAATGGTGGAAAAAGAGGATTTAGAATTTGTCGTCACCACTGATTTCCAGATGACTACCTCCTGCCAGTACAGTCATGCTGTATTACCGGCTGTGTCCTGGTATGAAAAGACAGATCTGGTGGCCACTCCGGTACATCCTTATCTCCAACTCCAGCAACGGTTGGTAGATCCTCTTTATGAGGGAAAACCGGAGTTTTGGATTGTGCGAGAATTAGCCAAGCGGCTTAACCCGGACTTTGAAAAATATTTTTATCCTGACTTGGAGCCTAATCAGGCCGCAGAAAAAGTTATCGAACTCCTGCTGGAAACCGGTGGACCTGAAGTGGCTGGGATTACTCTGGAACACCTCAGAAAAGGCCCGGTTCGCCTGAAGTCCGAGGTCCCCGGAGGCAGGCAGATTCCCTTTTATGAACAAGTCCAGCATAAAAAGCCTTTTCCGCCAGTCAGCCTGCCGGCTAAACTTGAACAAACTGCTCAGTTTGTGAAGAGTGGAAGGATAGAATTTTACAAAGATGAAGATCTCATGCTCCAAGCAGGCGAGGCCCTGCCCGTGCATAAACCTCCTTTTGAGGAAAGTGAATATGCCTTAAATCCCTTAGCTAAGGAAAAGTATCAATTTTGTTATGTCACTCGCAATGCTATTTATCGTGTCCACTCTACCCATTCAAATAATGTTTGGATGAACGAGCTTCAAGAAGGAAAGCCGAGAGTATGGCTTAGCCCTGAAGATGGCCAAGAAAAAGGGATTAAGGAAGGGGACGAAGTTGAAATCTATAATGATCGCGGTAAACTGACAGCTTATGCGATTATCGATCCGGGGGTTGGGCGAAAACAGGCTGTCTTTGAACAAGGGTGGTGGAGCCGTTATCTAAAAGGAGCATCCTATAATTCTTTAACCTATCCCTTTATTAAACCCACTCATGAAATATACTTTGTTCCGGGAATGTGGTCTCCCAACACGGCCTGGAATGAATGCCTCTGTGATGTGAGAAAGGTTGGTGATAGTTTATGAGACTTGGGATGGTGATTGATTTAGATCGCTGCATCGGCTGCCGTTCTTGTGCTGTTGCCTGTAAATCCCATAATGCCCAGCCACCCGGAACTTGGTGGAATAGAGTGTTTACTCCCGGGGCCTCTTTTCATCAAGCAGCCGTGGGTAAAGACGGAGCTCTGTCCATGGAATACCTGCCCGTATCCTGTCAAATGTGCGATAATCCCGCCTGTCAAAAAGTTTGTCCATCAGGGGCTACCTATACGAATGAACGGGGAGTGGTTCTCATCGATTATGAGCGCTGCATAGGCTGTCGATATTGTATAGCTGCCTGTCCTTATGGAGTTCGTCAGTATAATTGGGAAGATCCGAAAAAGGCCAAAGATC
Organism: Desulfosporosinus meridiei DSM 13257; assembly: GCF_000231385.2. NCBI lineage: Bacteria > Bacillati > Bacillota > Clostridia > Eubacteriales > Desulfitobacteriaceae > Desulfosporosinus > Desulfosporosinus meridiei. The sequence goes on from NC_018515.1 coordinate 2,181,372, forward strand.
GGGTTGGGTATGAAAAAGGCTATGAGTATGGCTATCCTGAGGATTTTCGAGATAAAGACGGCAGGCTGGTGTTCACTCCCAATCGCCCCGTGGGGGTGGTGGAAAAATGCACCTTCTGTGCCCAATACACCTCTCAAGGGGAAGAACCTGCTTGTGTCCGGGGCTGTCCGGGGAAGGTTCGGATTTTTGGAGATCTGGATGATCCTAACTCTGAAGTCAGTAAACTGCTTAAAAAGCGGCAGTCCTTTCGCCTAAAAGAAGAGTTGGGTACTTCGCCCAAGGTATTCTATCTGGCCCCGGCGAAGCCGATACGCTAAAGGAGGTGGATTGACATGAAAAAAAATAATTTACTCATGGTTCTGGCAGGTGTTTTGATTCTGATTAGTTTAATTGCTTGGGGATACCAAATAAACCAGGGCTTGATCGTCACTAATATGCGAAATCCATTTAGTTGGGGCTTATATATTGCAACCTTTGCCTTTTTTGTAGGGGTGGCAGCCGGGGGATTGATTATTTCCTCTTCAGTGTATCTTTTCAACATTGAAAAGCTGAAGCCTTTTACCAGAATTGCGTCTCTCTCGGCCTTTGCCAGCATCTTAGGGGCTGGAGCCATGATCTTTCCGGATATGGGCCGGGTAGATCGGGTTTGGAATATCTTTGTTTATCCTAATTTTAAATCTCCTTTGGTTTGGGATGTTATTGTTATATCTGCTTACCTTCTAATCACCTTCTTAAGCGTCTATGTTCAACTATTGCCGGATTGGAAAAAGGAAGGACGGGGGTTTTTAAATGGGTGGACTAAGGAGCGCCCTCAAGAATATGTAGAGGCCTTTTCGAAAAAATGGTCTAAACGGGTTGCCTTGGTAGGGTTACCGGTAGCTATTTTAATTCACACTGTGACAGCCTTGATTTTTGCCACTCAGGAATCCCGAGGGTGGTGGAATACGGCTGTGCTGCCGCCGGACTTTGTTTCTGTGGCAATTGCCTCGGGGACTGCTCTTGTCATGGTTATAGCTTTGTTCGCTGTGGGTAAGGAGCGATTTGAACAGTATAAGGGGGCATTTCAAACCATGGCCCTAATTGTTGCAGGTTCTTTAGTTGTTCATTTCTTCTTTGTCTCCGTAGATTTGCTGATCCATGGCTGGTGGGGAAGCCCTGAAGGTAAGGAGGTATTATCCCTTATTTTCAGTCACTATGGCTTCCTCTATGGGACAGAACTATTGCTTCCTGCTTTCACAATGGTATTCTTTTTAACCAAGAAAGGAAAAAATAGTTTTAATGCCTTGATAATTGGGAGTTTGCTTCTTTTTGTCGGAGTATTTGCTCATCGTTTAATGCTGATGTATCCTGCTTTTAATTCGATTCCCCTTTCCTTGGCTATTCCAAGTGCGGGCATTGAAAGTTGGGCTTATCCAGTGGCAATTGGACAGCTTCAGGAGGGTGTGCCGGTCTTTGTCAGTTCATGGGCCTATATGCCAACACTTATTGAGTGTGCTGTTGCTCTTTTACCCTTTGGACTGCTACTCTTTGTGGTTACCTTGGCGTTAAGAATGTATAATTTTGTGCCGCAAAAGTAGGAGTGTGAAAGTAAGGGGACAATGCCCGTTCACACACGTTACGTTCACTGGCTCGCTGGATGCTGAAGGAATTGCGCCAACCACTGGGCGGCGCAGGAAGTGAACCTGGGCGCAATTGGCCCTTCAGCATCGGCGCTCGCTTTACCGTGAACTTCACTAAAGTGTTCACTAAGCAAAATGTCCCCTTAGTTTCTGGTCGCCTGGGGCTGGGGGACGGAAGGTGTGGAAGTAGTGAAGTATGGTGAAAGTAAGGGGACAATGCCCGTTCACACACGTTGAGTTCACTGGCTCGCTGGATGCTGAAGGAATTGCGCCAACCTTTGGGCGGCTCAAGATGTGAACCTGGGCGCAATTGCCCCTTCAGCATCGGCGCTCGCTTTATCGAGAACTCCACTAAAGTGTTCACTAAGCAAAATGTCCCCTTAGTTTCTGGTCGGCGGGGCTGGGGGACGGCGGGTGTGAAAGTAGTAAAGTATGGTGAAAGTAAGGGGACAATGTCCGTTCACACCTCTGCTAATGTTCCTTTAGTTTTTGTGGTGCAAAAAAAATTAATGATGAATATATTAGGTTTAAACTGACTTCACAAAAAGGAAGGGATACTTATGCAGTACTTAACAGTGCCGCTGGGGCAACATAGATTGCCGCCGTTACCTTATTCCTATCATGCCCTTGAGCCGGTTGTTAGCGGAAAATTGCTGGAAATTCATCATAGTCAACATCATAAAGCTTATGTGGAAGGTTTGAATAAGGCAGAGCTTAAAATGGCTGAAGCGCGGGGTAAGAGGGATTACAGTCTTGTTAAACATTGGGAGCGGGAAATTGCTTTTCATGGTTCCGGTCATATTTTGCATAGCATTTATTGGACTTCGATGGCCCCTATTGGGAATCGGTGGGAAACTCCCGGTACTCAAATTCATAATTTAATGGCTAATTATTTTGGTAGTTTTCTTGCGTTCCAAGAACAGTTTAGTGAGGCTGCAATTAATGTGGAAGGGTCTGGCTGGGCTGCGTTAGTATGGCAACCCGGATGGGGACGCTTAGAAATCCTAGCAATCGAGAAACATCAGAATTTCTTTCAGGTTGGAGGCATTCCGCTGCTTGTAATGGATGTATGGGAGCATGCCTATTATCTGGATTATCTATCGAAACGCAAGGAATATGTTAGGTCCTGGTGGCAGATCGTTAATTGGGCTGCTGTTGAAAAGAGACTGAATCTAGCTTTGGTAGGTCAGATGCCGCTAGTAATTAACTAGAGTATTAAGAACCCCGGAGCTTTGTCCCGCTATTTCTATAGTTAGGTTATATGACAAAATCAGTATTATTTAAACCGAGGACTACTAAGGTGTTCGGTTTAAGTTATACTGATTTTGTCATTAAAGAATTGATTATGTTTAAAAAAATAAGGGCAAATACATAAAAATTTGTAGAACTCAAAAGCTACAAAGCAGGTCGCTGTTTTAACAAAATAGGAGGGTGTTAATAATGAGAAAATGGGAAGATTTAACCAGAGATGAAAAAGAGATTATCAATACAATGAAAATGCAGGGGATTGGTCCTGATGATCTAATCGAAAGGATGAAAAATTCAGGACGAATGAGCGAGGAAGCTCTTCAGAATTTAAGGAAAGCCCTTGACGATGTAAGGCAGTTTTTGGTGCATTAATTTAGGGGTGTGAAAGTAAGGGGACAATGGAGCAGTATCATTTTAGTTGAGTCAGAAAACTCGTAAATCTGGAAAGAATGGTTGTGAAAGGATGGATATTCCAGATGCGAGATTATGACGATGACTTTAAAGAAGAAGCTATCAAATTGTCCTATGAATTAGGACCCACCAAAGCCTCCAGACAATTAGGCATACCTTCAACGACATTACGTACATGGCGCGACAAATTAAATAAACATGGCGATCAAGCCTTTGTAGGTAGTGGTCACCCGCGTATCGACCCTAAAACTGCAGATATAGCTGCATTGGAAAAGAAGATCAAAGAACTGGAATCAGCTAACGATATTTTGAAAAAAGCATTAGGTTTTTTCGCCGAGAGCCAAAAGAGATAGCTGCACGAGAACTATTCAGATTTATACGGGTACAAAAGATTAAAGAACCAACTAAGCATAGTATCAAAGAATTTTGTAAGGTACTAAAAGTTAGTGAGGCCGGTTATTACAAATGGCTACGCCTCCAAAATCGCCCCTATAAATATAATGACCTTTTGGCTAAAATCCTTGAGATTCGTGCAGAAAATCCGGACTATGGACCCTATCGAATTTATTTGGAGTTGAAGCTTTTTCACAATTACACCCAAAGCTATTATCTGATCCTGAAACTTTGCAAAGAGCATAAGCTTAGACTCAAGAAGAAGTTCTATGCCAAAGGGATTACCAAGGCAGATCCATCAGCACAAGCCAGTGAAAACTTGATTCAACAAGATTTTAGTGCCTCGTTACCTAATCAGAAGTGGCTGGGGGACATCACAGAAATCCCAACTTCTGACGGAAAGCTCTATCTTGCTGCAATACTAGACTGTTTTGACGGAAGCATTGTCGGGTTTAAAATGGCTGATAACATGAGAGCTGAGCTTTGCGTCGATGCCTTCTTATCTGCCGTCAAAAAATATCCAGCTACTGGAATGATCTTTCATAGCGACAGAGGAAGTCAATATACCAGTAAACTTTACCGAGAAACTTTGGCCCGGTATGAGGCAGTCCAAAGTATGAGCAATACCGGGAAATGTTTTGATAATGCTAGAATGGAATCGTTTTTTGCTACACTAAAGAAAGAGAAAATCTATAAGTACAAAACAGAAACCATGAGCATGAATGTTGTTAAAAGCATGATCTTTAGGTTTATAGAAGTCTACTATAATCGTAAAAGAATTTACACGACTAATGACGGCTATCCTCCTCTGATCAAGCGTTTAAACTATTACAAAGAGCAGTTAATAAAAGCATCTTAAAAAATGGGTAGTCAAGGTCTTGCTCCTCAAAATTGTCGCAAGACCCATCTCAATTATTTTATGGTGAAGTTCGTCAAGGTCAGGTTGTATTTTCCAGAGAAAAGATTTCTGGAAAATCTCCACCTTACCCTTGACTTCACACCAACTACCGGATATCAACAAGGGCAATTTTATGCCAGAATTACGAGTTTAGGGACTAAACTAAATTTGACAATTCCACAATGCCCGTTCACACACGTTGCGTTCACTAGCTCGCTGGATGCTGAAGGAATTGCGCCAACCTCTGGGCGGCGCAAGATGTGAACCTGGGCGCAATTAGCCCTTCAGCATCGGCGCTCGCTTTATCGTGAACTTCACTAAAGTGTTCACTAAGCAAAATGTCCCCTTAGTTTCTGGTCGGTGGGGGCTGGGGGACGGAGGGTGTGAAAGTAGTGAAGTATAGAGAAAGTAAGGGGCAATGCCCCTTACTTTCACCCATAGCAAAAAGGAACGAGTGTCTTTCAAGACTTTCGTTCCTTTTTGATTTAGATTTTTTCGGCGAGTAAGGCTTCGCATTTTTCTACATACTGACTTATCATGCGTTCTACCATTGTTGAATCCAGGATTCCTTGCATGCTTGGAGTCTTAAAGAAGCGTTTAGGTAACTCAACTTGGCGCGGGTCGAAGCCTAGTTTTTCTTTAAGGCGCAGCTTTGTGGAGTATATTCGCTTGGCAATTAATGTGAGCTCAGCATCGGTTAAAGGATAGCCTGCCGCTCTAAGAGCTTTTAGCACTGTCTCCCGATTGTATAATTTTCGAGCGAAGAGACAGATAACGAGGGAATTTAAGAGACAGCGTTCAAGTTCCTCGTCAAAGAGTTTATTGACAGCTTTTTGTTCGTCAAAGTCTTTTAAGGACTGGTCAACTGAGTAACCTGCATTGCATAGATGGGAGTGTCGTGCACCTACGGTAAGACCCACTAAATTGGCATAGCCCGTGTGATAGCCGGGTATTTCATTGCCCGCAACTTGGAGAGCGTGGTCTTTGCCGCCGAACTTTGCACCGGCAGAACGGGTTCCTTCTCCGAGAGCTTCATAAAAGGAATTCTTTCGACTGGCTAAATAGCGGATGGCCTTAGAGTAGTTTTCCGAATTGCCAAAGGTTAGGGGGACAATAGTATCCTCTTCGGAGACAATGCCGTGCATTAGGCTTTCAGTGGCCCAGGCTAAGGCAACACCGGCAGAGATGGCATCCATACCTGTTTTTTCCACAACCTCGATCAGATGTAATACTTCATCCGTTTTAGGGATACCCAGTAGGCTCCCAAGAGAATAGATTAATTCATAGTCATAGGCTACGCTAACGGATTCGTAGTCATAACCCTCGTCAAACTTACGACGGAATTGCCCAATATGAATGCAGCCAACTGGGCAGCCGGTGCAGGCCATCTTTCGTACTAAGCTTTTTTCGGCAAAGGCTTCACCACTAATCTCCTCGGCTTCGTCGAAGTGATTTTCGGTCAAGTTTCGCGTGGGCAGAGCCCCTAAAGCGCTTACTGACTCAACATTGATGGCTGTCCCTAGGTCGTGATATTTAGACATTAAATCAGTCTCTGTGACAGATTTGAAAATTTCTTGGTAAGAGCGGAAATAGTCTTTGAAGTTTTGAATTTTGGTCGTATTATCTCCGGAGATAATTATCGCTTTGACCAGTTTACTGCCCATGGTTGCCCCTAAGCCAAGGCGACCAAAATGCCGATAGGTATCCACACATACGCTGGCAAACTTGACCATCTTTTCACCGGCTGGTCCGATCCGCAAAATGCTGCGTCTGCCTCGGCCTTCTTCTGAATCACGCAGGAATTGTCCGACAACATCCGAGTCCATCCCCCAAATGGGACGGGCATCCTTGATTTGGACAGTATCTCCTTCAATAGCTATGTAAGAAGGTCGGGACGCTTTTCCGGAAATCACAACAGCGTCATAGCCGGCCATTGATAATGCTAATGCAAGTCTGCCTCCTGCGTAGCTTTCTCCCATTTCTCCTGTAAGGGGGGAAAGGAACATGGCAACTGTTTTAGTAACCAATGGATAGATACCTGATATTGCCCCAATCGCCAAGATAATAGGTTGTTCGGGGGCTAGAGGAGGAAGTTCAGGTTTAACGGTTTCTTCGAGTAATTTTGTGGCTATGCCGACTCCCCCGAGATATTCGCTCAAATCTGTTCGCTGCTTGACTTCGACTTTACCTACAGCAAGATCTATGTACAAAACCTTAATGGTTTTTTCGTATAACATTACTGAACCTCCTCAACTAACTCTAAACAGCCGTGGGGGCAAAAGCGAACACAGACACCACAATGCTTACAGACAATAGGCTTTTTGGCCTCTTGGTCAAAATAAATTGCCTCGACAGTGCAGGCACCAACGCAAAGTTCACAGCCTATACAGTTATCTTTATCTAATAAAACTCCTCCGGCTGGACGTTTTTTAAGTGCCCCTGTCGGACAGATTTCAGCACAGGGTACATCATCTTTACATGCTTGACAGACAATCGCCACAAACTTGCCAGTTAGTCCACCACTGGTTTTAATCCGAATAGCACTTTTTAAGATGGAATGGTCTTGTTGGTTAACGGCGCTGCAGGTTATCATACATGATAAACAGCCAATACAGCGGTTCATTTCAACTGCTTTAAATACTTTCATCATTAGCCTCCAGATGTTCCTTTTAAATCTAATAAATCCAAGTATACTACAATAAACCAGTTGAAATATAATATTTTTAGCATATTTTTATTAATTATTGAGAGATTAATGACAAGTGCGATTTATTGTTAATACATGGTATATCGTCTATAATTAAAAGAAACCAGATGAATAGGAGGCAAAAACATGATTCTGACAACTACACCATCTATCGAGGGTCATAAAATCACAGCATATTTTGGCATAATTACCGGTGAGGCTATTATGGGTGCTAACATAATGCGAGATCTCTTCGCAAGCATAACAGATGTCATTGGCGGGCGTTCCGGGGCCTATGAAGAAAAACTTCAAGACGCCAGACAAATTGCTTTGCGAGAATTAGAAGAGCGTGCCTCAAGATTAGGAGCCAATGCAGTTGTTGGAGTTGACCTGGACTATGAAGTAGTTGGTCAAAGTGGCAGCATGCTGATGGTTAGCGCTTCGGGGACAGCTGTACGTGTCGAGTAGACTTTTATGCCGCTATCCCAGCCAGCTGAGGACGAAAAATGCTTAATACGTCCCTGTAAAAATATACCGGTTAAGGTATGCAAATACATCTTAACCGGTATATTGTGTTTTTAGACTGAAAGTGAACTGTGCTTAATCACCATTTCATAAGGGTTCATAGCAGAGCCGTAGGTAAAGATCCGAAAGAAAGTTCCTGGATTTTACTCGAGAGATCATTAACGGTAATACTAATTCTGAATCAACATCTAGGGAAGGAGACCGAAAAAGCAATGAAAGTCGTTGCAATTGGTGATTCAATTACCGAAGGCTATCCTTATACTCCCCAAGAATCTTGGGTGACTTATTTAGCCCAAGAACTTCAATGTGAAGTTCTCAACAAAGGGATTAACGGGAATCTAACTCAAGAAATGAATGCTAGATTCGAGGGTGATGTTCTGGCAAATAATCCGACCCACGTGATTATTCTTGGCGGCACCAATGATGCCTATGCCAAATATCCCTTAAAAAATGTAACTCCCCATTTCTCAGCAATGGTGAAAATGAGCCGGGAACATGGAATCATCCCCATACTTGGCTTGCCTACCCCTTCCTTAGTAGAGGATGATGAGCTTTATCTTCGCCAATATCGAAAGTGGTTAATAGAGTGCTCTAAAATCAACTGTTTGCCATTGATTGACTTTTACACTCCTTACTCTATGCGCCTGGAGGCCGGTGAAGAAGCCAAGCTTTTTGTCGATGAAGTCCATCCTAGTCGGGATGGGTACAAGTTTATGGCCGAAATAGCTATACATAGTTTAAAACCTTTGAAATGATTGTAGAGGAAAGTTGGAATATCTCAACCCCATTGCATTAATCTTTGGACTGGTGGAATTATAACTACAGGTGCCGAAAGGGGATTGAGAATCCATGCCTGAAGTTCCTGAAATGGAGATCTATAAAAATTACTTAAATCAATGGGTCAAAGGGAAGGAAATTAGTGAGCTAAATATCTTACGAGCCAAAAGCATTAACCTGGAGTTATCAGAATTCCGCGCTAAGGTACAGGGCAAGAGAATTAAAGAAATTAGGCGGCGGGGTAAATATTTAATTTTTGATTTTGAGGAAGGCGATTTTTTACTGACCCATATGATGCTTGATGGCCGGCTATTTCTCTTGCAACTTGACTCCGAAACCCTCAAAAAGACCGATAGCCCAAAAGCGGAAGATTTACAGTCTGTGATCATGGGGAGCAGCGCAGAAGAGTTGAAGAACATCGTTAAGGATCTTCCGGGAAGAGCCAGTGTCATTTTTGGACTATCCGGTGGTTTGATACTCTTTTTTTGTAATCTGACCCTGGGCTATTTGCACTACCTTGATCAAGTTCATCTGGATACGAAATTGCAGGAATTAGGAAAGGATCCTTTAGACCCGGATTTCAACAGCCGGGACTTTTCTAAATTGCTGAAAGGGAAAAGGGGAATGATCAAACCTTGGTTGATGAACCCTAAAAACATCTCCGGCGTAGGAAATGCTTATTCTAATGAAGCTTTATTCAGTGCAGGTATACTGCCAACCCGAGGAGTTTCGACATTAGATGATGCTGAAAAAGAGAACCTATTTGATTCCTTGGTCAGAATTATTAGAGATTCTATTCGCCTTGGAGGAGACATGGAGGAACCCTTTGCCGCTTGGGATGACTTTACAGGGGGATATAATCCTTACTTTAAAGTTTATGATCGCACAGGGAAACCCTGCTTAGTATGTGGGGAGGATATTCAAAAGTCGGAAGTAGGGGGGCGGAATGCCTTTTTTTGCCCTCACTGTCAGAAGTAGTTTTAAGCGCTGCTAATAAGATTGATCTAAAAACACAAATAATAAGTATGGAGGTAGATTATGAAGATTGAAAAAATCGCCGATAAAATTGTCTATAAAGATGATAATCTTACCAAAAAGATACTTTTTAATGAATCTCGAGTTCTGAACTTCGTTCTAAACTTTAGACCAGGACAAGGAGTCCCGCCCCACCACCATGAACAAAGTGACCTAATTATCCACGTGCTTGTCGGGCAAGGGGAAATGGGGGTAGATGGTACCATACACGAGATAACCGAAGGAGATGTTATCCACTGTAAAGGGTCTGAGGTTTTCAGCCTGAAAAACACAGGTGATAAAGACATGTCCTGTTTTGTAATATTAGCTCCTAATCCCTCAGCTGCCTATTCTATAGAAGTATAACCACCAATAAAAACCGAGACAGAACCTTTGTTAGGTATCTGTCTCGGTTTTTAAATTTATTGAAAGCCCCAAAACATTCTTGAGAATAATAGACCCAAAAGACAGGGCGGCTTCGATCCACAGGAGCGAACCCATTGCATGGAGAGGCGGTAAAGCCCACAAGCTGACCTGGGGAAGCGGAGCCACGGGTTCACCTCAGGTATTACCCAGAGGTTTGGCGTAGCTCCCAGGACAGCGCGTGGGCCAGCCTCGGAATGCTGAGTGAGCGGATGTGGGCGAAGTCGCCCTGCCCCGAGCGACCCCATTTTCATTCTCTGCTGGTGCTTCATAGCGCCATGGGGCTAATTATTCTGCCCCATCTGTCGGCTTCAAAGGGGAAATAGCCTGTTGACCAGAAGGGTCGCTCTTTTGACTCTGCTCTATTGAGTTTTGTTTGGATCTTAACTTAAGGCGCAGTTCCCGCCAGATTGCTAAGAGGAGCATTACTAAAGCTCCCGCAAATGTGGAACCTAAGATTACTAAGACTAAGGGCACATCCCTAGTAACCCAGAAGAGCTGAATAGTCACTAAACCAGCATTTTGAATGGCAAACACCGCAATGAGCAACGAACAGATAAGGGATAAGATAAGTACAAACATATGTTGCATTGTCTCCTCTCTTTTGGTTAATAGTAAATTCGACCTGCAGCGTCTAATTCCTGCAATAATTTGTCATAACCCGCATATTGATATTTTTAGCTTTAGGAACCCTACGCTATGCGAAGAATTAGTTTTTGAAACAAGTTCAGTAACTCGGTTGATCTTAACTGTGTAATTAGACCGAGAAGTGCTATACTAACATCAAACCACCGAGGAGGGAGAAAATGAAGAAACTAGTATACCTAATTAGTATATTGCTCACCCTGGCTCTACTTAACGGATGTGCCAATAAGGGTGGCTCTGCGCCCAGTAATTCGGATGATAAACCCCAAGAAACTAAGACACTAAGCATCCAAGATTACTGTTCTTTCAAAGAAAATACAAACTACATTTATGAGGGCAAAGGAATTGAGTATGCCTCATATAACGTTATGGTAGATTATATCGAAGGAAACCGGATTCAGACTCGTTCAAATAATGGAGGAACAGAGACGGTAAAAGTGCTGGAATTGGACAATGGAAAGCTGACCTTGCGGTTAGCCAGAGGGGAAAGCTACTTTAGAGAAAACTTACTCCAAAGCCCAAGTAACAGTGAAGAAATTCTGTTGCAAGAACCACTTGTCGTGGGAACATCATGGGTCTTGGCGGATGGAAGAAAACGTTCGATAACTAATATAGAAGCTGATATAACCACGCCTTCAGGTACTTACAAAACTCTAGAGGTGACTACCGAGGGCAAAGCGGATAAAACTCAGGACTATTATGCCCCGAATGTTGGGCTTGTAAAATCAGTTTTTACATCAGATGACTTTGTGGTCACTTCAACTTTAAGCAAACTGGAAAGTGATGTAGCTCTGAACCAAACAGTCAAATTCTATTATCCCAATAATAATGTTGATAAGCTTTATTTTGTCAGCAAAAAACTATCCTTTAAAACCAATGATTTGACGAAAGCTTCTTTTGAGAGGGCATTCAAAGAGTTGCCTAAAGGGGATGTTGCTCCAGTATTAGGTCCTAATGCTAAGATAAAGAGTCTTTACTTAAATAAAGACAACGCAGTCTATGTTGATTTTAGTAAAGAACTAAGAGGCGAAATGATTGCCGGATCTAGTTATGAGGGTTTAATCTTGCAGAGCATCACTAATACCCTAGGAAATTATTACGGGGTGGACAAGGTTTATATTACAGTTGAAGGAAATCCCTATGCGTCTGGGCATTATGCCATGAATAAAGGTGAGTCCTTTTCCGTCGATTTAAGTAACAGTACAGAACTTAAATAACGATTGTTTGTACCAGATGAGGTGAGAATAAATGGCTGCAAGTGTACGTTTCATACAGTGTGCTGGTTTTCGATTTGATAGCCCCGCTTGGGATGGACCGGAGAGGTGGGCAACAGCAAGGAATCAAGATTTGTGGCAGACATTTCAGGCTCTACTATCTCTTTGCCAAGCGGAAAAAGTCGAATTTCTTTTTCTAACCGGTGATCTATTTGAACAGCAGTATGTGCGCCAGGAGACCGTCGAGGGGGTCGCAGAATTACTTGGAAAATTGGAAGGAACCAGAGTTTTCATCACTCCGGGCAGAAGAGACCCCCTTACAATATCCTCTGCTTATCGCTTGACAGTGTGGCCAAGGAATGTCCATATATTCTCAAGTGGAATTAAAAGTGTCAAACTCCCATCCCATAATCTAACAATATATGGGGCAGGCTGGACTGCATATCATCAAGAGAAGTCATTTCTGGATGATTTCACTCCTATTAATGATACGACACTAAAGATTATGCTTCTTCACGCTGTTGTTGATTCACTCGGGACTAGCCAAGGACTTATACCCATTAAGCAAGACCAAATATCTGCCAGTGGGGTAAACTATTTAGCCCTCGGACATCTGGAAGGATGGAGCGGAATACAGCAGGCTGGAAAGACTATCTGGGCAGACTGTGGTGTGATAGAGGCTAGAAGTTTTGCAGACAAAGGATCTCATGGTGTGATCTTGGGAGAAATTCGAGAAGAATCCACCTGTATTGAATTTAGAGAACTGGGACAACGCTGTTACTATGAAATAAATTTAACAGTTCAGTCTCAAGAATCTCTTGCAGAAATAGCTGAAAGAGTACTCAAAGAGCTAAGCCCTGATGAACGTCAAAGAAATTTATATAGGATTAATATCTCTGGAGACCAATTAGAGATTGAAAGGTTAGTATCTCCTTTACAGAAGCTGCTTATGGCAGAGCTTCCTTTCGTTGAAGTTATTGCTCACGAAGAACCAGACCCAACCTATGTGGATTTGCCTAGGCCCTCTAAAGTAAATATTCAGGAAGGCTTTCCTACTCTTGCCCACATCTTTTCCGGCAAACTCCAAACAAGGTTGTCAGAAGCAGATGAATCGGAAAACAAAGAGTATTGGGGAGTCGTACAAAAAATCGGAATGACAGCACTGGGGCAGGGGCGGATAATAGATGAAGATTGAACGGATTAGACTTAGTAATTTCAGAGATCTCAAGGATATCGACTGGATATTCCCCTCAGGTCCAACTCTGATAATTAATCGAGATATCAATGATCAGAAACTATTAGATGATTTGCTGATGAAACTATTCTATGAACAGGAATCTCAATTGTTGGAGAAGCAAAAAGATAATGCAGCAGCTGAGGTATGGATATCTGAGGATAATCATCACTTTGTGGTTCGTTATGAAAACATCCAAATAGACGGCCAAATAACCCAACAATTTACCTTCTTAGATGGAAATGGGTACAAAGTTAATCTGCCAGAAAAGATGACCATTGGAGAATACTTATTTCAGGCTCGCTTGCAAGCTTTTCTGCAAGGTGGCAGAATTACTTGGCCGGAAAAAGACAGCCAGGATAACTTGTTTTTGCGAATTAATAACCTTAGCCAAGGTGGAGATGAGGATTTCTCTTTAACTAAAGTGCGAGCTTCTCTGATCGGTGCTCAAAAAAGAGTTAAAGATCAAAGAGAGAGTATGGAGTTGGTAAAGGCTGAATACGATGCCTTGCGAAATGAATGGGAGGATGCCCATCGGCAACAAGAAGCCAATCGACTGCTCCTGATTGAGATTAAGAATTTGCAAGAAAATGAAGCCATCTTAACTGAAAAAATTGCTCTCACTCAAAAAATTCATCAACGCCTTGAATGTCTTGCTCAAAACTCAGATTATCGTGAGCTGCGCCAACTTCAAGATAAGATATGCAGAATGGAAGAACGCCAACAACGTTTAGATGAAGGTCTTAGGGCGATTTCCAGTGATGGTGCAGTTGATTGGGAGATCATAGAGAACTTTCGAGAAGAATGTATGGAATGGGCCTGCCTTCAGAAAGATGTGAGAAATTTCACTGCAGAAATAGAAGCCCGAATAAAACTAATTGAGCAGACTCAAAGACTACTCCTTTCGTCAGGCTATCAGGGATATAGAGAAGATGAAGAACAGCAGCTCCGGAGGGTGATGGAGGAGAGAGATTCAGCTCGAGACAGGCTTGATAAACTTATCCTGCTAAGAGAAGAGTTAGATGAGCGTAAATTAGAGTATGAAGAGGAAATCACTAAGTTATCAAAATTAATAGTTATGTCCGATGTAACTGAGGATGCTATTAACCGGATCACTAGAAAAGAAAAACAATTAAACCGCTGGCAAAGCTACAAAATATGTAATATTACGGATCAACTTTTAACTAAGCCCTTAAAGATAAAGAGTATTAATGAACGGTTATCAGCGCATCTGCTTGATTATTACCAAAGGTATCATGTAGCAAACTATCGGGAATTCACAAGTCGGCTAGAGGAATATCAACAACAGCAAAGACAGGTAGAAAACCTAAAAAAGAGAATTGAGGAGCTGCAGGAAAAAGTCAATAAAGAACCAAAGTTGCTCAGAATCATCGATTCACGCAATGAAATCATAAAACTTGCTCTTTCGAAAGTTCAAGCGGCAGATTTTAGCGAATGGTTGAATGGCTGGTTAGCCTATCAGCAAATGAAGAAACACCGCTCAGAAGAAACAGATCAATTAAACAAGGACTTAGAACAAAAGTTAGACCTGGAAAAAAAGCTAGCAATCTGTGCTGAAGGGATGAGTGAAAATTTAAAGAACTGGGGTATTCCCTTGGGGGATCGGGAGGAAGTCCTATCAGCTATTTTAAATGTAGCCGGTCAGCTGCAAGAAAGAGATGAAGTTAAAGAGGAAGTGGCCAAGTATTTGGAGATTTTTGTCAAAAAGCTTGGGAATCGGGATCTAGAACGACTCTCAAGAATACTTGAACCTTTAGCTGAACTCGAACGTGAACAGCGTCTTTCTAATCAGGAAAGGCTGGCAGAAATGTCCTCCTGGGAAAAAGAGCGAGTAGAAATACTCCAGCATTTAGAAGAACTTAACACACGTCTTCAGGGGGAGGAACAGGCTGCTTCTTTGTCTGTCCTTGAGAAAAGAATAGAAGTTAAAAAACGTCAATGGATAGCCTATGAAGATTTGCGCCATGCCTTAAATGATGCCCAAGCTATCTTGGATTTGTCTTGGCAAGAATGGCAAACTAAGTATGAAAAAAATCTTAGTGAAGAAAAACAATGGATTTATGAGCACTTCTTCTCCCCAAAAGGTAAATACACTGAGAATGAAACAGTGGTTAAAAGAAATTATTTTTCCTATCGCTTGGCACTTGCTCAATTAGCCCTTCCTATAACTACTGAGGTTCCTCTATTCTTCTCAGTCGGAAAAATCTCCGAAGGAGATCAAACCTTTTGGACAGATGCTGCAAAATATCTAAATAAGTTGGGATTAGGCAGACAAGTTTTTTTAAATACAGAGGATCCCCTGCTTGCGGAAATACTTTTAGATCAGGGATGGTCTCCTTTTAGCTTTGCGCAAGATTAAAATCCATGTGAAAATTAGAAAGTGGCAACTTTCCTCTATTACATTAAGTTGACAATCGAGGCAGAATAATAGAAAATAATATAGGAAGAGGTCATTTTAACGAATATAATGACTAAAATAAATTAAAGGGGGTTCTATGAAAAAGGCCAGTGATTTACCATTTAAACAATACATTGATGTTTTAAAAGCTAAGATTTTCACATTACAGAATATCTCATGGAAGTCTCCAAAAGTTATAGGAGGTTCAATCCTTCTGCTGCTCTTAATGGGAAGTGGAATTGTATACCTGAACTCTACAACCTCTGCAGTTTACGTTGTTGTCAATGGAGAAAAGGTAGGTCTTCTTGAAAGTCAGCAGCAAGCGGGAGCAATGATCGATGAAATCCTCTCTGAAAAGGGAGCTCCCATAGGCGTTGCAGCTAAAACTCATGATAGTATTACCTTTTCATCTGTTAGAATAAAAAATTCCGAATATAGGGCTTTATCTAAGTCAACCTTAGAGGCAGACATCGCTTACTATGTTGACGGAGCAGCAGTAAAGGTAAATAATGAGCCTATTTTTGTTCTGGCAAAAGCTGAAGATGGAGAAAGATTGCTAAAAGAATTTCAAGAGTATTATGCTAAGCCAAGTGAAAAAAACCAAGTTGCCTCAGTCTCTTTTGAAGAAGAGGTTGAGACTGAGCCTGTGGAGGTGCCTTTAGACCAAGCACTTTCTTATGAGCAAGCTCTTGAAAAACTTAAACAGGGTAATCTGCAAAAGATCGAATATACAATTCAGGAAAACGATTCTTGGTGGCTCATAGCGCGAAAAAACGATATGAAAACTAAAGAAGTCTTGGCAAGTAACCCCGGTGCCAACGAAGATACTATCTTAAAACTTGGCAAGAAAATAACCTTAGAAAAAGTTGCTCCTTACATAACAGTGGTTTGTGAAGGAGTTCGTACGGATATAGAAACAATTCCCTTTGATGTGGTTACCAAAACTGACTCCAGTCTCTCCAGTGGACAAACAAACGTAAAACAAGCTGGAAGTGACGGAGAAAAAGAAGTGCAGTACGCTTACGTTCAAAAGAATGATAAAGTGGTTACCCAAACCGTCAAGGATGAAAAAGTACTAAAAACCGCAGTTTCTCAAATCATTGAAAAAGGCCCCCAACAAGTCACAGTTGCTTATTCTCGTGGTAGCGGGAGTACTGTTTCCGGGGTATCCTGGCCATTAAGAGGGCCGATAACCTCCTACTATGGTTATCGCCATTCTGAGTTTCATACAGGAATTGACATCGATGGAGATCAAGGGGATCCCTATACTGCAGCTGCTGCCGGTAAGGTTGTAAGTGCCGGCTGGAGCGGTAATTATGGTAATACCATTCTTATTGATCACGGCAATGGAGTGATGACACGCTATGCTCATTCCAGCAAACTACTAGTTTCTGCAGGAGCGAGGGTAACTAAAGGTCAGACCATTGGTTTAGTTGGATCCACGGGTCGATCGACTGGTTCACATCTCCACTTTGAAGTAATCATCAATGGAGATACAACAAATCCTCTTAATTCATTGCGCTAAATCATTAAAAGAAGAGAGTTTATAAAGAGTTTTAGACACTTTTTTAGAGTGGCTAAGACTCTTTTTGATTTTAAAGCCAATCCTCATAACTAGAAGAGGGATAAGCATAACCCTTGACAAACCAACAACTTACCTGTTATCATAGGGTTGTCAGTGGTCAAGGAGAAAACGAATTGTCACGGTAAAACGTTGAAAAGCGTTAAATAGTTATGCGTTTTCTCATTTGGGAACCTGACTGGTTCTTTTTATTTTATACATTTATTTAGGTATAGTTTATGAAGAGAGAACCAACTTCTATTTGGAAAGGGGATATTACATGAAACGATTCAGAAAATTACTCGCCGCTGCGCTCGCTTTGTCCCTTTTGGGATTAGCAGGATGTGGGACAACCGATTCCGGTAGTAAAGCTAAGTCCACATTAGAGACCGCGAAGGAAAGAGGATATGTTGTTGTAGGATTTGCCAACGAGAAACCATATGCCTATCAAACCCCAGACGGTAAACTTACGGGGGAAGCGGTAGAGGTTGCTAGAACCGCCCTTAAAAATATGGGTATTAGCGAAATGAAAGGGGAGTTAACAGAATTTGCTTCCCTTATTCCCGGGCTGAATGCCAAGCGCTTTGACATGATCACAGCAGGGATGTTTATTAATCCTGAACGTGCCAAGGAAGTAGATTTTGCTAATCCTGAGTACAGTATCGGAGAAGCGATTGCTGTTAAAAAAGGAAATCCTTTAAATCTTCACAGTTACAAGGATATTGCTGCTAATCCTGAGGTAAAAATCGCCGTTCCGGGAGGAGCCATTGAATATGATTACCTTCTGAAATCCGGAGTACCCCTCAAGCAGATTATGACCGTACCGGATATGCCGGCAGCATTATCAGCTCTTCAATCAGGTCGTGCAGATGCATTAACCGCTACTGGACCCTCCGTACAGGCGACACTTGAAACTGCTAATAATCCTGATTTAGAAAGAGTCATGGATTTTATACAGCCGGTTATTGATGGTAAAGAAGTTAAAGGCTATGGTGCAACAGCCTTCCGTAAAGATGACCAAGATTTTCGCGAAGCTTTTAACAGTGAAATCCAGAAACTTAAGGAATCAGGAGAGTTATTAAAAATTATCTCTCAATTTGGATTTACCGAACAAGAATTGCCTGGAGATAAAACAGCTGAAGAGTTAAGTGCTCCAACGGATAACTAAGTTTTTAATTCCATAAAATCAGACAAAAACTTACCTTTCTGAAAGGAGTCGATGTGAACCTATGTGGTTTGATATTCTCCCTTCTTTCTGGGAGGGAACTAAAATAACAATTCAATTAACACTTTTTTCAGCAGTAATTGCCTTTTTCTTAGCATTTTTGGCGGGGTTTGGGCGGCTCTCGAAAATCAAAGCCATCCGTTTCTTAGCCGCAACTTATGTGGAGATATTTAGAGGAACGTCTTTGTTCGTACAGCTCTTTTGGATTTACTTTGCCTTACCGCTATTAGGTATAATGCTGCCAAAGATGCTGGCCGGGGTATTGGCCCTATCACTTAACGCTGGGGCTTATGGGTCTGAGATTGTCCGGAGTACCATTATTTCTGTGCCAAAAGGTCAGACTGAAGCTGCAATTGCCCTCAACATGACCCCTTGGCAAAGAACCTGGCTGGTTATTTTGCCCCAAGCCTTAGTGATGATGTTACCTGCCTTTGGAAATCTGCTCATTGAAATGCTTAAAGGAACTGCACTGGTATCCCTAGTGACACTTGCTGATTTGACCTTTGTAGCGACGGTTCTCAATTCCTCTATTATGCGTCCAACGGAAATTTTTTCTGTGCTGTTGGTAATCTATTTTGTGATATCCTTGCCATTTACAAGGGGAATTCGATGGATTGAGCATAGGTTATCTGGGGGGAGGTATTAATTATGTGGAGCTGGGACTATACACTATTAATTTTACCCCAGATTTTAGAGGCCTTAAAAATAACAGTTTCGGCTACATTTGTTGCATTTGCAGTAGCGCTGGTTGGAGGTTTGATTCTGACGCTGGCGCGCAGATCAGACTTTAAGCCATTATCACTATTTGCCCAAGGATTTATCGAGTTTGTTAGAAGCACACCGCTACTAGTGCAACTTTATTTTATATTTTACGTTTTGCCGGAACATGGACTTTCTCTTTCACCGTTTATTGCCGGAGTTATCGGATTAGGCCTTCACTATAGTACCTATCTTTCAGAGGTATACCGTGGTGGAATCGAGTCAATACCGCCGGGCCAATGGGAAGCGGCTAAAGCCCTGAACTTTACTCCGCTTGAGACATGGCGAAAGATTATTCTCCCTCAATCTATTCCGCCGGTAATACCGGTTATGGGGAATTATCTGATAACTATGTTTAAAGAAACCCCTGTACTCTCAGCGATCACCCTAGTTGAGATAATGCAGACAGCAAAGATGCTGGGGTCGCACTCATTTCGTTATCTGGAGGCATTTACGATTGTTGGAGTGCTGTTCTTAGTATTGAGTTACTCATCTTCGCTGATGGTGAGGCGCTTGGAAGTCCGTCTAAATCTCAGATAGACTTAATTAAAAAAATTATTCTAAGGAGGTTGATCGCGTGAGTGTACCATTAAAAGTTATTTATAACGAAGAATCAACTAAAAGTATAGGGAACGATCTACGGAAAGTTGCTGTTCAACCGATTGTGAACTATAGTAATATCAGTAAGTCATATGGTGATCTTCAAGTTTTAAGGAATATTGACTTGGACATTGCGCCGGGTGAAAAGGTAGCCCTTATTGGTCCAAGCGGATCAGGAAAGACGACTTTAGCCCGACTGCTCATGACTTTGGAAGAACCAACCTCAGGAACCATCGAAGTCGATGGAGAAATGTTGTGGCATCAAAAAACAAACGGGAAACTGGTTAAAGCTAACGAGAAGCACCTTCATAAAGTTCGAGGCAATATTGGCATGGTCTTTCAGCACTTTAATCTTTTTCCCCATATGACAATTTTACGCAATGTCATGGAGGCCCCTCGGAATGTACTTGGACTAAGTAAAGAAGAGGCAATGGAACGTGCTGTTACAATGCTGAAACAAGTAGGGCTTGCCAATAAAATAGATGTCTATCCGGCGCAGCTTTCGGGAGGTCAGAAGCAGCGTGTTGCAATTGCTCGTGCCCTAGTTATGCGGCCAAAGGTTATGATTTTTGATGAACCGACCTCCGCGCTAGATCCCGAGTTAGTTGGTGAAGTTTTAGAAGTTATCAAAGCTATTGCCGCTGAAGGAGAAATGGCAATGCTTCTGATAACTCACGAAATGGATTTTGCTCGTGATGTGGCGGATCGAATTTTGTTCTTTGATCAAGGGCGTATTATTGAACAAGGACCACCTAAAAGGATTTTTAATAATCCCGAAAGCGAACGTTTGCAGACGTTCCTAAGTCGTTTTAACAGACATTAATGAATATGTTGTTTAAAGCAGGCCAATCTGAGGCCTGCTTTTTTTCGCGCTCAAGTCTAGGTACATATCACTGGTAAATGAAACTCTGTTGGCGGACACACTTTTCTTCCAGTATATACTATGGAAATATCGCTAAATTTCTCCTTGCCAATCTCACAATTCTATGATAGAAATAATACAATAAATAAAATACACAGGGGGGGTATAGGGGGGTATGAAAATGGATAATAACCGGAATAGGAACGATGCTATCTCTCGCAGGACTTTTTTTAAGAGAACTACTGCAGCTGGGTTACTCAGTGCCTTAGCAGTTACAGGACTCGATAAATCTGTTCAGGCTTCGGAATTAGGCGCGGGCGAGTTAGGTACCCTAATTGATTTGACCAAGTGTGACGGGTGTAAAAACTATGCCACACCACTTTGCGTCGAGGCATGTGGCAAGCATAATCAGGAGCGATTCCCTGAACCTCAAAAGCCTCTGAAAAAATATTGGCCCCAAGATAAAGTGGAGGACTGGTCAAACAAGAGAGACTTAAAAAGTCGTTTAACTCCCTATAATTGGACGTTTGTGGATCATGTTAAGGTTTTATACAATGGTGCTGAGCAAGAAGTCTATGTTCCAAGAAGGTGTATGCATTGCGACCATCCAACCTGTTCAAAACTATGCCCTTTTAGCGCCATCACTAAGGATCAAACTGGAGCAGTATCCATTGATGATGAGATATGCTTTGGCGGTGCTAAATGTCGTGATGTTTGCCCATGGGGTATTCCACAGCGTCAAGCAGGTGTTGGAATATACATGGAAGTTGCTCCGGACTTAGCCGGTGGAGGAGTTATGTATAAGTGCGATATGTGTGTTGATCTTTTGCATGAGGGCAAAAAGCCAGCTTGTGTCAGCGCTTGCCCTAAAAACGCCATCTTAATAGGGAAGAAAGAGGAGATCAAGAACATCGCTTATAAAAAAGCAGAAGATATTAACGGTTTTATCTATGGGGACAAAGAAAATGGGGGAACATCTACCTATTATGTCTCTGCAGTTCCGTTTGCAGCAATTGATGCGGCCATTAAAGAGGATAAGGTCAGTAAGAAGGATACAGCACCGGGACGTCCTGGAATGCCGGTAAATGTTGAAAACTATCTATCCACAGGCAAAGGTATGTTTCTCAGTACAGTAATCGCTCCCTTTGCGGGAGCAGCGGCAGCTGGAATAACTGCCTATCGAACTTTAAAAGGGGATAAGGTCAAGGGTGCCCAAATTAATCAGAAGGAGCAAAGAGAGGAGAATAGCGATGGTACAGAAAACAAATAATTCAAAGCAAAGTCAGATCTTGCGTCAAAGTCTTATCAATAGATTTGTCCACTGGACAACGGCCCTCTCCGTGATTTTGCTGATTATTACAGGGTTAGGCCAACTGCCTTTGTATACACGCTATAATGTCACAAAGCTCCCCGGCGCAGCATGGCTCGGAGATTACTTTATAACCATAAAATTACATTATCTGGGGGCACTAGGGCTCATATTTGTCGCAGCCTTTCATATTGTGTATGCATTTGCCCGGCGTGAGTTTGATATTTTCCCTCGAAAAGGTGACCTGAAAGAATCCTATCAGATCATTAAAGCTATGTTGACCAAGGGGCAAGAGCCCGCTTCAGATAAATACCTGGCAGAACAACGGGTTGCTTATTTATTTATCGGTTTAAGCCTGATCCTGTTGATTGTTACCGGCTTGATTAAGACTTTAAAGAATGTTCCGGGCGTTGACCTTTCCCATTCTCTCTTATACTGGAACACCTCCTTGCATAACATCGGTACGGGCTTGATTATTTTTGGGATAATCGGACACTTGGCGGCATTTCTGCTCAAGGATAACCGTCCATTAATCCCCGGGATGTTCACCGGGTTTATTAATCGGGAGTATGTCAAACATCGTCATAGTCTTTGGTACGCAAAACTACTGAACAGGGGAGAAATCAGCGAAAGCAGCTTGGAGGCAGCTGAGAATTTGAAAAGTGACGGCAATGATCGAGCGAATACCCAAACTCACTCATTTTAATATGAAATCAACTAAGTAAACCTCCCCCGCCTCTGAAGTGGGAGTCTTGTCGCTGCACATAATAGTAATAGTAAAAAAGTAAAACTCTCCACAAACAATTCGTGGAGAGTTTTACTTTGTGAATTCTCTGAATTATCGGCCTTTAAAAACCGGTTTTCGCTTTTCCAGAAAGGCGCTAACTGCTTCGCGCAAATCTTCTGTCCCACAACAAAAGGTTGACTGAGACTGCTCAAAAAGCAATCCGGCCTGAACACCGCTTTCATTGGCTATATTAATTCCTTTTTTCGCAAAACCAACCCCAGAGGGAGGGAAGGCGGCCATTTTCTTAGCAAGTTTCATAGCCCTTTGGTTGAGATCCTCTTTTTTAACCAAGATTTCTACTAAACCAATTCGCAATGCTTCTTCCGCATCAATTTCTTCACAGCCTAGAATCAAGCGTTTAGCTTGGCCAATCCCAACGAGATGAGTTAAACGGGTAGTTCCTCCCATATCTGGTGCTAAGCCAAAGCGTACTTCAGGAATAGAGAATTTAGCGTCATCAGCGGCTATTCGTATGTCACAGCCTAGGATTAGTTCTGTAGCAGAACCATAGCAAAGGCCATTAATGGCTGCGATCACCGGAATGGGTAGATCTTGCCAAAAAGAATAAAGATTTTGCAGCCATACTAGGTTGGCCATGATAAACTCAGAACTAACCTCCTTTAAAAACTTTAGATCAATTCCTGCCGAAAAGTTATCACCATCAGCGTTTATTACAATTGCACCAAGGTCGCCGTCAGCAGTAATCTCTTTTTGTATTTCCTCTAATTCTTTGAGAAAATCAGAACCCACTAAATTAAAACCTCTTGCGTTATCCAGGGTAATAACTCCGATTCTGCCATCCTTATTAAAGGCCAAATGTTTACCATAGCTCATTTTTGTTTTCCCCCAATTCTTTTGCATTAAGTACTACTTGTACTGTAATATATTTGTATTGGAAAATCTATACTATTTAGAATGTTTGGACTCAAAAAATGAATTCATATTCATATTTTCTAACGTATGTCATTCATATTTCTGAGTATCAATTGGATTAGTGCTTGGTATATTTCTTTTGTAAAGGGTAGAGTCTATTAATAGCATTATTGTAAAGGATACTTACTTGATACCATAGCTATTGTATTGCCAGGCACAGTAGGTTAGCTTATAGAAGTATTAATACAAGTAGTTATCTTAAAAAAGTAGTCAGCTATTCATAACAAGTACGAATGGTAAGCCTATAGAAAGAATTGGTGGATTATGAGAGTGATTATTGTAGAGGGAAAAACAGATAAACAACGTTTGCTCCAGATCTTAGATGAACCTGTAGAGATCGTGTGTACTAATGGAACATTAGGTGTCGATAAATTAGAAGAATTAATTGCTAATTACAGCGATGATGAAGTATGTGTTTTGCTAGATGCTGATGATGCCGGAGATAAGGCCCGGCGGTTATTTAAACAAGAATTTCCCAATGTAAGACACTTATATACTCATCGTATGTATAGAGAGGTGGCAACAACACCCCTTAGTGTTCTGGCAAGAATTCTGGAGGGGGCTTATTTTACTGTTAAAGACACCGAGGACGAGGAATTATTTTAGAAAACCTGCCTTATAATTGAAACTCCCCCCAAAAATGGATAATTTATTTACTTACAAGTAGGAGTACAGTCGTTAATGTAGAATACTAATAGTAAATAATTATAAGAGGGGGATAAGAACATGGAAGACATAGCCTTGGAAGCTCGTTCCCGTGCCGGAAATATGTTTAAAGATGGCCTGAATTGTTCCGAATCTATTGTTCATACATTTAACAAAATCCTCAACAATCCTTTAAACGAAGAAGCCCTAAAAATGGCTACAGGCTTTGGTGGGGGATTGGGGCACGCTGGTTGTATGTGTGGAGCCTTGACAGGTTCGGTTATGGTTTTAGGACTTTTAAAGGGACGTTTTGATCCCAGCGAAGCCAGAGAACCAGCCTACAATCTGGCCCATGACTTTCACGATCGCTTCCTCAAAGAATACGAGGCGACCTGCTGTAGGGCCTTAAACCCTCATGAATTTGACTCGCCTGAGCATTTACGTCGATGTCTAAAGCTGACGGGAGGAACCGCCAAGCTTCTGATGGAGTTCATCCAAGAGAAGGGGCTGCTAAAGCCTGAAGTTTCATAAATCTTAGATGACTAGGTATATCTAGACCGATAAAGAGTTCACTCCCACTTGTGATTAATGGGGGTGAGCTCTTTATTAGTTGCAGGTAATGAGATCATTATAATATGAACAATTATTTGCTTAGCCTTCACCCTGACAGTGTCGATTAGGAAGGAGTCCATTATTAGACCTTAGAATACCCTTGAAAATTCTCTCGAGATTAGTGGCATAGGTGTAGCAAGTAAGGAGACAGGCTTGCATATATACTATTAAGCTTAAAATGGGAGGAATCTATTTTGGAATTAATGTATACTTTTCCAGTGGTGATAGGTTTAGGGGCTCTTCATTCATTAGAACCGGGGCATGGTAAGGGAGTGATCACAGCATACTTAATTTCTTCCGGTGCTAAGGTTAAAGAGGCTGTGATGATTGGTCTAATTTCCGCATTGGCACATACTCTCTCGATTGTTCTGCTGGCAGTCTCAGCTTCAACGGCCGTTAAGGTATTTGTTCCAGAAAATTTGATTCATTGGCTTCAACTTATTTCTGGAATAGTTGTGATCTACATAGGTCTCAATATAATTACTCAAAGAATCTTTGAGTATCGGGAAAAGAAGCAGAAGCACCTAAAAACTGTTAGCCATAATTGCAGCAGTCATTGCAATTGCCATCATGGTCATAGTCATTCAAGCATGACGACTCCCTCGACGCCATTAAATTTATTCTTAACAGGATTTTTCACGGGTATTGTTCCCTGTCCAAGTGCCTTAGCCATCTTGCTAGCGGCGGTTTCAGCGGATAAAATCCCTTTGGGATTAGGATTAGTTGGGGCCTTCTCAATTGGAGGAGCTATTACTATGGTAGCTATAGCCTTATTTGTGGTTCGGGCTAGTCATACAATGAAGAAGTTAGAAAAATGGCAGGTTGTTAATCGTTTGGCTTTAGTTTCCTCATGCTTAATCATATTTTTAGGTGGCGCTGTTATCTTTCAATCAATCAATCATATGGGAGTTTCGGCCATGTTTTAGATATCACCTAGAGTTCTTTAGCGCCTTTGAGGTCTGGGGTCACGTACATATCTACTTCATGCCCTGCGGATCTATGACAATCTAAACAAGATTGGGAGTTTTGGATGGTTTCATAGTGGTTTACCTTAGATGTATTTGTTAGGCGTACTGTATTAGGATAACGATCCCTGTCTCCTAGATGACATATTAAACAATTATGATCCGACATAATGGCTCGAGTGGGAACGGTGAAGTCGCCGCTAAAATGTTGGAACACATAATTTAAGCCCCGGGCCTTAGCATGGATTTTGCCCAACTCACCTGGAGGTTGATGACATTCTAAACAATTTAAGTTGTTATGAGGAGACTTCTGCCAGGAGATAACATATTTTTCAACCTCATGGCACTTGGCGCAAAAAAAAGGCCCCGAGGTGGCAACATAACCTATTTGGAATAGTATGTATGAAGCGACGAATGTTATTAGGCCACCCAAAATAGCCTTCTTCCACACAAAGAAAACCTCCCCAAGAATAGAAAAATAATGAATAGTATGTGTAAAAGAGCAGCTTTTATCCAATTATTAGAAAGTACATATAGGGATTTTCAACTAGAAGGGATTCATTATGCATTAAATAACTCTCCACATTGAAAAATTTAGTGTGGAGAGTTATTTTTTCTGAATTTGGGCTTGCTAATTTATCGAAAAGTCTAGACTTCGCAAGGGATTACGGGTTGCGCCTAATTAAATAATATGTGCATGGAAAAACAGTCTTTGGTGTCACAAACCGTCCTCATGGAGTTGAAACCAAATGGTGCATCGATGCACCATTTGGTTTCTCTTCGCCGACGTCCTGTTGGAAATTAAAGTGGAAAAATCGTAAGATGCTGGTTGCCTAAAAGGAAAAAAAGTGGTTGGTTAGCAAGCCTGAGTTAGTTTTAACTTAGAAAGTTATAATTGACTTAGAGATATTTATTATTTATAGAAATATCTAGAAGTCGGGGTTGGTTTATAGGAATTAGATATAAATTACGGTGGTTTTAGAGGCGGATTTATACAAGTCTTATGGCGCGAAAATTGCATATTACTGTTGAGATATGAAAAAGTATATGAGAGGTGTATTGGTTTGAATAATGGTATTAGGCGATTAATGCCTCCACTGGTTTTTGCAGTCATCATAATCTCAATGGGCCTAGCTTTTAGATAAGGATTTTTCCTTTTTATTGCTGCTTGTGAGTTTAGTTGGAATGCTTAAATCTTTGACTTAATTGCTAAACATCGAGAGTTATGAAGGTAATTCAAGAATAGTTGATTATAATTATCCTTATTATGGCAAAAATAAAGATAGAATTGTTTTGCAACTTGATATAATAAGGAGAGATTTTGTGAGTAAACCATCAACATATCTTAGCTGCGCCATGTTAAGTTTAGCTATCCTGCTCTCAGGCTGTGATAGACCTTTTCCGGCAGGTGAGCAACAAACTAATGAATCAGATAGCTCCTCGGCTCGGGAAGTGCTGGCTGCCCCAGTCTACATGCGTTCAGACATAATTGCCACTCCCGAAGAGGCTCAAAAACTCCTAATGGAGGGTAATGAACGTTTTAGGACTGGTCAACCTTTAAGTAAAGATTTGAGTCTCAGCAAACGAAGTGAGCTGATGGAAAAAGGGCAGCATCCTTTTGCCGTCATAGTAAGTTGTTCGGATTCGAGGGTTCCGCCTGAGCTTTTATTTGACCAAGCCCTTGGAGATCTGTTCATAATTCGTATAGCAGGTAATATCATTACTCCTCCGGAGTTGGGAAGTGTGGAGTATGCTGTAGAGCACCTAAACACTCCCTTAGTCGTTGTTCTAGGGCATGAGAACTGTGGGGCGGTTACAGCCGCTGTACAGGGAGGGGAAGCCCATGGCAATATCTCCTCGATTCTCAGCAAGATAACCCCTGCCCTGGAAAAGGCTAAATCTGAAGGCACCAGTGCAGAAAATCTAATCTCTAAGACTACGGAATTAAACGTTGAAAATGCCAAGCTGGATATTTTGCAAAGTCCGATTATTAAAGAACGTTTGGCAGGAGATCAGGTTAGTGTTTTGGGGATGATGTATGATCTGGACGAGGGTAAAGTAACAATAGTGAATTAAGACCTTTAGTATTTGATGTACTAGTTGGCTTTTGGCGATATAAGGTCAGATATGATAGAATAAAGGCTCCTCAATACAAAACAAAAGAGGGGCCTTTATTATGTTGAGAGGAATAAATTGGAATATATCGTATATCTATGAAAGAGGACTTTATAGTTACTGCGTCGAATAAAAATGAGTTGCAGTACTTA
The DNA here is from genome assembly GCF_000231385.2 of Desulfosporosinus meridiei DSM 13257. Classification (NCBI taxonomy): domain Bacteria; kingdom Bacillati; phylum Bacillota; class Clostridia; order Eubacteriales; family Desulfitobacteriaceae; genus Desulfosporosinus; species Desulfosporosinus meridiei. The sequence goes on from NC_018515.1 coordinate 2,209,403, forward strand.
AGAAATTGAAAGATTGAAGGAGCGATTATGGATTTTATATTAGCACTGGTTGATTTTATTCTTCATGTTGACAAACACTTGGTCGAGATAATTAGTGATTACGGAACATGGACCTACTTAATCCTTTTTGTGATTATCTTCAGTGAAACGGGGTTTGTGGTTACTCCTTTCCTCCCGGGGGATTCGTTGCTTTTTGTAATTGGAGCTTTAGGCGCTAAAGGAGCTTTAAGCTTTGAGTTTGCGCTTATATTGCTAATCGTTGCAGCTTTAGGGGGCAACACCTTAAATTATTTTATTGGAAAAATAATTGGACACCGCATACTTGCCATGAAAAATTCTCGCATCATCAAGAAGGAGTACCTTAACAAGACTCATGCTTTTTATGCCAAGCATGGCGGTAAGGCTATCATATTTTCTCGTTTTGTCCCCATAATTCGAACCTTTGCACCTTTTGTGGCTGGACTGGGTAAAATGAGCTTTTTGAGATATAGTATCTATAATATTATCGGTGGTGTTTCGTGGGTTTTATTATTTATGTTTGCAGGGTACTTCTTTGGAAACATTCCTACCGTGAAGGACAATTTCACCTATGTAATTTTTGCCATCATCTTTGTTTCCTTGCTGCCTACAATTATTCCGTATCTTCGCAGTAAACGAAGATAGGGTCAGTAATCCTGTAAAGGTTGACGCAAGATAGTAGTGTTGATTCTTTACGAATACGAAGGATGCAGGGGCATTTAAAGTTCACATTATAATCCATACTTTTTGCACAAAAATAGCAGATTTTTAGGATCTGCTATTTTCTTGTTAGTTTGGCCTGCCACGCGCATATCCTAATAGGTGAAAGTCTCTGACACACTCTTGAAGAAATCATATAGAAGCGTTTATGTATGACGTATCACTAGGATAACTGAATGTTGATTGTGACAAGATTGGTTACATCAAATCCATTTACAAAAAATTTACAAAGGGTTTTTTTCCTTTATCAAGAATATTAATAATGTCTGGAAGAGCGTGAAAGAATTATGCCACAAAATCGTTATAAAGAAGTTTCAAAAGGGGCTTGTTAACCAATAATAGCTTACTATTCTATTTAATCGTATTGATAAAATCTATGAAATCTCCACAGAGAAAGGGGTAGCAGATGGAAATAATTCATTCATTTAATTTATCGCTCTGGCAGTGGGTATGGGTAATTATAGCTGCATTCTTGGTTGGATTCTCCAAAACTGGAATGAGCGGATTTTTAATGCCTGTAATACCTATTGTTGCTTCCGTATTTGGCGGGAAGGAGTCTACGGGTATTATACTGCCCCTGCTTATCGTAGGGGATGCTTTTGCCTTATACTATTACCGGCGCCATGCAGATTGGAGTAATATTAAAAAGCTTTTGCCTTGGACATACGTTGGATTAATCATAGGAGTAATAGCGGGAAGCAACGTTAATGACAAACAATTTAAGATGTTCATTGCCATCTCAGTGATCTTATGTTTAATCATCTTAATCTATATGGAAAAAAAAGGTGAGAACTTTGAGGTTCCGAAGGGTGCGTGGTTTTATGCTGCCATGGGAGCCCTTAGTGGTTTTACTTCTATGATCGGTAACGCTGCCGGTTCTATATTCAGTATCTACTTACTAGCCATGGGTTTTAAAAAGAATGGCTTCATGGGGACAACTGCCTGGTTCTTTTTTATTGTCAATTTATCTAAAGTACCATTACAAGTCCTATTCTGGCATAATATCTCTTTCAAAACTCTGGGTCTTACTATAGGTATGCTTCCTGCAATTGCGGCAGGTGCTCTATTAGGGGCTATCGTCATTAAGAAGGTAAACGAAAAACAATTTCGTATTCTTATCATCGTCATGACAGCAGTTGCTGCGGTAAGACTGTTATTATAAACAATTTAAGTGTAAAAATGAGGCTTAATGTGGTTACAAAAGGAAGGTCTGCTCAGTACTCTCATTGGAAACGATGAGGGTTTCTTTTTTTATTAACTTCAAATTTTTATTAAAAGGGCTTGTAACTTCTGATGGGCTCTTAAATCCCCTTCGAAAGAAGATCTTGGCAAATTCTTCAGTAATGCTCTTTGAAAACTTACTACAATAGTGTAAAATTACACTGAAAGGGTGAATTTCTAATGACCAGAGACGATTTTATTGCCAAGGCTTCGGAAAAATTGAAGCTAATCCGAATTGAAAGGGATTACACCCAAGACAAAATGGCTGAGATATTGGGTATCTCTAAAAAGACTTTAGTACAGATAGAGAAAAGTCGAACAAACCTGGGGTGGGCTGGTGCAGTAGTCTTATGCACAATTTTTAGAGGCAGTGAAGTTTTGGAAATGACTTTTGGCGGAGATACTCAAGACCTTATTCAATCCTTAGCTTTTACCGATTACGAGGTCAACGAAATAGCTAACGAGAAAACCATGGGCGGAAAGATATGGTGGACAAATATCGAATGCTCAGATCAGTTTCGTATTCAGCAGAACATAATATCCAGGCACTTTAGGATTCTCGATAGTAAGGACCGAAGAATCTGCTCCTCCTTTGAGCATGAGTACATTCGCAAAAGATTTAGAGAGCTTTCCGGAGAAGGGGGAACAGACTAAATTGTTAAACTTTCTTAAAGCATACGTGGAATCTATGAGGCTGTACTATGCATTCGTCACCGGGATTGCCGGTTGGATTGGAATGGCGTTTTATGAGTACATCGCCAAGTCTCCCTTTCAGACCGTGGAGGTAGTACCCGAGACGGAGAAAAAGGCTGTTGTATTAATCATGCTCTTTCTTAGTTGGGGTATTAACCAGATTATTAATGATTATCTAGGCTTGGCAGAGGATCGAGTCAATGCTCCAAATCGTCCTATGGTCACTGGCGAACTTGATCCCAGGAAAGCACTAATCTTAACGGGAGTATTGCTAAGCTTATCTTTACTGACCACATATTCTTATTTGGAACCAATTGCCCTTTTTCCCGCAATCTTAGGAATTTTATTAAATATTGTTTATGAGTACGCTAAGGCTTATGGAGTTTTTGGCAATATCATCTTCGGCCTTATGATTTCTACCTGCACGGCCTACGGGTTCTTAGCAGCCGGGCCGACAACCTCGCCCTATTTTACCGAAAGCCGGGTCTCGGTCTTGATTTTAGTGGCAGTTATGAATGGTTTAATGACCTTCTATACATATTTCAAAGACTATGAAGGAGATAAAGCGGCAGGTAAACGAACCATCATCGTGCGTTTAGGGGTAGAGAAGTCCAGATATTTAGCAGCCGTCTCCTCTTTGTTTCCGACGGTTATCTTTTTGTTTTTATATCTCAACAATTTCATCGAAGCCAGAGTCAACAATATGTTTCTCATTCTGGCAGGACTAACCTTATTCCTCGAGCTGTGGACTGGCTACCTTTACTATCAAAACCCTCAGGGGGAGAGAACTTATTATTCCTTAGTAGCAAATTTTCGCTCCTGTATCTGTGGTCAGGCTACTCTGATTGCCCTGTTTAATACTGAACTGGCCATGATCCTATTTCTAGTATCTTATATGTTTGTAGGTTTTCTATTTGACCTGCACACCGACCCGAAATCTTAGGACGTTCCCGCAAAGAATCACTCAATTTGCGTAAAGAGTGGTTTTTAGGGGCTAGATCAGCAGGAGGTTAACATGCAACTCTTCGAGCCCGCCAGAATAGGCAATTGTCAATTGAAAAATAGGATCATTCGGTCAGCAACCTTTGAAGGGATGTGCGATTCTCAAGGCCACCCCTTACCGAAATATTATCAGCTCTATGAACAATTGGCTTCCGGTGGAGTGGGTGGAATCATTACAGGCTTTGTCTATATCTCTCCTGAAGGAAAAGCAATGCAGCCCGGTCAGGCGGGAATGGACAGTGAGGAGAAGATTCAGTTTTTTAGGTCTGTTACTGAGAGAGTACATCAAGACGGCTGTAAGATATTTTTGCAGCTTGCCCACACCGGCAGGCAGACACGGAAAAAGGAAACCGGACAAGAGGTCTGGGGTGTATCCAGTAAAAGATCCCTGTATTTCGGAGGGTCTCCTCGGAAATTAAGCACTGAACAAGTATATGGATTGGTTAAGCAATTTGGCAAGGCTGCAATGTCTGCACAAGCCGCCGGATTTGACGGAGTACAGGTTCACGCAGCCCACGGTTACCTAATTCACCAGTTTATCTTGCCGGCAATCAATAATCGACAGGATGAGTTTGGAATTAATAATGAAAGTATGCTAGGCACAAAGTTCCTGGAGCTTGTGCTAAAAGAAATTCGTAATAAATGTGGAAGAGAATTTACTTTGTTAGTTAAGGTTAGCGGAAGTGATGATTACTATCCCAGGTTTACCAAGGATCAGTTTACCAACCTGATCCGCTTTCTAGATGATCAGAAGGTTGATGGTATAGAGATAAGTTATGGGACAATGGATAATCCTTTAAACATCTTTCGCGGAGATGTCCCTCTGAAAGTAATCTTAAAACATAACCCGATTTTTAAATATTCCTATGACCTGAAAGCAATCCCCAGATCACTACATAATGCCTTGATTTACTGTCTAATGAAGGTAAAATTAAAACCTTTTACGCCAGTTTATAATCTTAACTATGCCAAAATTGCTAAATCATTAACCAACATTCCCGTAATTTGCGTAGGAGGTTTTCGAACCGGAGAGGAAATCCGGCATTGTCTGGACAAGGAGTTTGCAGATTTCGTTAGTTTGTGCAGGCCGCTCATTTGTGAACCGGACTTCGTTCAGAAACTCTATCAAGACAAAGATTATAGCTCTAAATGCCTCAATTGCAATATCTGTGCGGTGATGTGCGATTCAGATCGGCCAACCAGGTGTTATCGGAAAGGATGATTAGTGATGAATATTGAAGACAGAGTTATTAATTCGGTAAAAGGCGTTTTAGATAAACGTCCCGAGGTAACCTTAGACAGTCGTTTGCTTGAAGATCTATTAGTAGATTCTTTAGACAAACTAATGGTTCTCTCGGCAATTGAGGATGAATTTAGCATAGAGATCGAAGAAGAATTTGCTGATGTACATACGGTCAAGGATATAGTTGTTAAGTTGAAGGCGAGGGGTTTTTAGAGGAGATGGATCGAAAAGATTTTTATAAGAGGTTATGGGTGGATGAGAGTCTCGCTGAAGTCACGGGATATAATCCCTATTACTTGCCGGTTAATTCTGGTCTTAATGAACGACTGTTAGTCAAAGGGTGTAAAATGATTGACCTGGCCTCGAATAATTACTTGGGTCTGGCAACGGACAGTCGAGTAAAACAAGCTGCTATAGAGGCTGTTCAGAAATATGGAGTTTCCCTTTGCGGTACGCCCATCGCGACGGGGTATATTGATTTGTTCCAAAGGTTGGAGGAAGAATTATCGAGCTTTGTTGGCTTGGAGAGAACTGTTATTCTTCCTTCTTGCTACCAGGCTAACAACGGGTTATTCAGTTGTCTTGCCGGTTCTGAGGATCTGATTGTTGTTGACAAGTTGGTTCATTCTTCCTTGATTCAAGGGATTAAAACAGCAGGATGTAAAATCAGGCCTTTCTTGCATAATAATCTGAATCACTTAGAAGGAATCTTGCAAAGATCAAGCAGCTATCGGCAGGTTTTCGTTGTGACTGAGTCTGTTTTTTCGACGGAAGGCAGTGTTGCTCCCTTTAAAGAGATCGTTCAATTGTGTGAAAAGTACGGGGCCATGCCAATCATTGATGATTCACATGGTATCGGAGTGTTGGGTAAATCTGGCCAAGGTATCCTTGAAGAACAAAAAATTGAAGGATATCAAGGAATCTATACTGCCTCTTTAGGAAAAGCTCTGGCTAATTCCGGTGGAATGATCAGCGGAGAAAAGAGGGTCATAGAGTATCTCAAGTATTATTGCTCCCATCTCGTCTACTCTACAGCTCTTTCACCGGCGGTATTAGCGGGGGTTAGTGCTGTTCTGGATATTATTAGAGTGGAATTTGCAGGGATTAAGCATAGGCTTAATTCTTATCAACGACAAATCCATAAATCCCTAAGCGAAGGGGGATTTGAGGTAGCTGCCAGTGCAGCTCCTATTAATTCCATTCAAACCGGCAGTAAAGAAGTAACTTTTAGTCTGGCGCAGAAGCTCTATGCCAAGGGGATTCTCTCAACACCCTTTATAGAGCCCTCTGTTCCCCTAAACCAAGGACGGGTAAGACTGATTGCCGGAGCCGGCCTCTCTCAAGGGACTGTTAATGAAGCGATTGCGATTATTAAAAGGATAGGTGCCTCATGAGGTGTTTGTTGATCTTGAACCCCGGTTCTCAGGGGGGCAAAAGTAAAGCAAAGTTTGAGAGGATTTTTGCTTTTCTCCATAAGAATAGGGTGAAGTTTGATTATAGGTTGACAAAGACTCTGGATGACGCTTATACCTTCTCCTTAGCAGGAAATAAAAAAGGTTATGATGTGATCCTTGCTGTAGGAGGAGACGGAACGATTAACAGGGTGATCAGTGGGTTTTATGACTTGCAGGGCAAAAGGATTTCTAATTCCAAGCTGGCAGTGATTCATACGGGAACCAGTCCGGATTTTTGCAAGAGCTATAATTTGCCCTTAGAAATCGACCAGGCCCTAAACGCTGTTCTGGAGGGCAAGACTGTTCAAATTCCCATGGCTAAGATTACATATCTCAGTGAATATGATGAAAAGTTGGACGGCAAGCCACTCAGCCTAGCCCATGAAAAGCTTCAAACCAGTTATTTTGCCTGCTGCGCTAATATTGGGATTGGAGCCTCCGTGGCCAGGGGGGCGAATAATGGGATAAGAGACTATCTCGGAGATTTTGCCGGAACCTTAGTTTCCCTGATCAAGGCGCTGATCAGTTATCATCCCGTTAACTTCTCTGTTCGTATTGACGGAAAACAAGAGGTTTTAGAGAAGGCTTATAATATCTTTGTGGGTAAGACCACTTATATAGCGTCTGGGCTAAAAGTGAAAAACGAGTTAGCTTTAAATGACCCTCGGCTCTATGGTTTAATCATTCAAAAGCTTGGTCTTGTGAATTGGGTCAATGTCTTGAAAAAGCTATATAGTGGGGATGAGTTTGCTAATAATGCTGCAATGTCTTTGCTATATGTTCACAAGATGGAGATTTTCGGAAATCCTGCAAATAATGAAATTGAGTTTGATGGAGATCCAAGAGGATTTTTACCATGTAAAATTGAGCCTGCTGGGGAGGCTTTAGATGTAATCTGTCCACAGGATGGGTTACTCCGTTAGGGGATAGATGGTCAAGTGAGAAGGTTGATGATGAGTAGAGAAAAAGAATTGATCGAAGTTATCAATAAACAAATGCCTAGGAGTTCCAGTCAAGTTAATCACCTTTTTGAGTCGGATTCGGAAATCGTGACCTTCCACGGTAAGGGTCTTCTCTATAATATTGATGAATTTTCGGAAGAAGACTTATTTCGGGAAGATGACCCTTACAGGCTGGGCTGGAATATGGCCATAGGCAGTATCAGTGACATTCTGGCCTCAGGAGGCAGTCCTAAGTTTTATGCTCATAGCATGGTTGTTCGAGATTCCTGGAGTACGGAGTATATTGAAAAGCTGGCTCGAGGAATCGCCCAGGTAATTAAGGAAGCAGGTGCCGCTTTTATCGGCGGAGATTTTGGGATATCTAAAACCTGGAGATACACCGGTTCAGTCATTGGCGAGCTTGCAAGTAAAAGCTTATTAAGAAGCGGGGCTAAAGTGGGAGACAGAATTTATATTACCGGTGGCATAGGCAGAGGGAATGTGGAAGCTGCCCTCCAACTATATGGAGATAACTTATTAGTAATGAGTCTCACAGGAGGATGGAAAAACCTCTTGCCCTTGAGAAGTAAAGAAGCTGAGCTTATACGGAAATACAGCCGTTGCTGTATGGATACCAGCGATGGAGTCTTTAATGCCTTACGAATGATTTCAGAATTGAGCAGAACAGGATTTTTTATTGACAACCTACCCTATGTGAAAAGTGGATTATTTTTAGCTAAGACTCTTAACCTGCCCAAGGAAATACTGTTTTTAGGGGAATGTGGAGAGTACGAATTGCTCTTTACCTTGAGTGAAAAGAGAGAAGAGGGGTTCCTAAAAACTGCCGGGGAGCGGAAGTTGACATTTCATAAAATTGGGATAGTTAAAGAACCGGGGTCCCAAATTCTTTGGGAAAAAGGACGAGGGATAGATTTTCGGGCGTATGACCTGCGGGCCAGAGATTACTCAGATCCTAAAGACTATTTGCGGAAGGTCGTAAATTTTCTCAAGGAGGCAGCAAAATGAATCGAAGAGTTGTTATCACGGGGATAGGGCCGGCTACAGCTTGCGGAATTGGCAAAAGAGATTTTACTGCAGGTGTTTTCGGACAAAAGACCTGTCTGGCTGAGATCCCAGTGAGTTATGAACAAAACTATCAGTTTAAATCCAAATATTTCGTACCAAAGCCAATCTTTTCTTTAACCGATCTAGGGTTCCATAAGTCAGTGGAAGGAATGATGGAAGAGGCTGCGCGAATCTCAATCTTGTGTACAAAGCTGGCCTTAGAAGATGCTGGCTTTAAGATTATTAGTGGAGAAAAGTATCTCCAGGTAGAGGGCTTGGAAAACAGCGGGACGATTATTGGTATTGGGATGAGCAGCCTGCAGACTGCCTTCGACTCTTATACCGCCCATATATCTGATAAGGAAAAGTCAGTTGCCCAGCTAAACCCAAACCACATTCAAAGTCCCAATCAGCCTAGGTTTAACAGAATGGTCATTCCCATACTGATGACCAATTCCCCGGCAGCTTGGATATCCATCCTCTTTGGACTTGAGGGGTTCAGTTACACTCTTAACGCTTCCTGCGCTTCGGGAACATTTGCAGTTGGTGAGGGATATCGAGCTATTAGTGGGGGTAGAAGTGATGTGATCTTAACTGGGGGTGTTGAGGCCTTAACAGAAAAGAAGGGCGCAATCATGAGAGGCTTTGATATGCTCTCAACTCTTACCAGGTCAGAAGACGGGCGGCCTCAGCCTTTTTCGCGGCAAAGAAGCGGTTTTCTCTTCAATGAAGGGGCAGGATGTGTTCTTGTTCTGGAAGAGTTAGAACGGGCTCGAGCTAGAGGGGCAGATATATATGCTGAGATTGTAGGGTATGAGGCAGGCAGTGATGCCTACAGCATAGTTCAGATGGACCCCAGCGGAAATAATATTGCTGATCTTTATGAAAAGATTTGCCGAGGGATTGAGGTTGATTATCTGAACGCTCATGGCACAGGGACAAGGACAAATGACGAAATTGAGGCTAAGGTAATTCAAAAGATTTTTGGGGATCGGAGCAAGCAACCTTTTATAAATTCTACCAAGGGAATATTGGGGCACAGCATCGGGGCCAGTGGAGCCCTTGAAGCAGCTATAACTGCAATTTCTATCAAAGAATCCAGAATCCATGGTAACTTAACCTCTGATTCCCTGGATAATCTAAATCTTCCTTTGGAGACGATCACGACTCCCATTGAATATGCCTTATCTGCCTCTTATGGCTTTGGCGGGCATAATGCTTTAATCCTTTTCAAGAGGTACCAAGAAAATGGCTAAGAAGGGGGTTTTGATTACAGGTGGGACAGGATTTATCGGGAGTCATATTGCCAGGGCTTTTTGCGAAAATCAGGTAAAGGTTGGCTGCTTGATCAGGAATGACAGCCAATTAGCGAACTTAGAAGGGTTGCCTGTAGAACTAGAGACAGGAGATATTAGAAATATCGGGGAATTAAGAGAAGTTTTCCGTGGTTATGAGTGGGTAATTCACAATGCTGCAAAAGTAGCGGACTGGGGGAACTATCGGGAATTCTACCAAACGAATGTTGTTGGTACAGTCAATGTATTAAAGGCTTGCGTCCAGGCGGGCATAAAAAACGTTCTTATGACCGGATCAAATTCTGTCTATGGGGAGGAAAACTGTTTTGTCCTTAAGGACGAAGAATCCCCCTATAATTCACATTACCCATACTTGGGAGATGGTATTTTCCCCTGCAAGTTAAACTACTACCGTGATACAAAAGCAATGGCCAAACAAGAGGCTTTAGCTTTTGCCCAGAAGCATGATTTGAATCTAACTATTTTAGAGCCTGTTTGGGTCTATGGAGAGAGAGAATTTAACACCGGATTTTACGAATATCTTAAAACTGCGAAAGCTGGAATTCCCTTAGTCCCGGGTGCTAAGAAGAACAAATTCCACGTTGTCTATGCAGGCGACTTGGCTAGAGCCTATTTTTTAGCTTACAGAAAACAGCTGACAGGCCAGCATTGTATTCTGATCGGTAACGAGCAACCTGAAAATATGGATAGAATCTATGAACTTTTCTGCTCGGCAGCTGGATTAAGAAAACCCGGCAATCTGCCCAAAGCCTTAGGCTATCCTCTGGCTTTTCTCATGGAACTAATCTTTACAATCTTCAAAGCTCAGAATCCACCCCTTTTAACTCGAGGGAGAGTGAATATGTTCTATGACAATATTGAGTTTTCTGTTGAAAAGGCTAACCATATCCTAGGCTTCCGAAACTCCTTTAGTCTGGAGGAAGGGATCAAAAGAACAGTTTCATGGTATAAGGAGCAAGGCTTGATTTAATGCTTAGCTTTAGCTGAACAAGTTTACCTATGATAGATAGGAGGTAGCCTATGGTAAATGTAAGGAATATTACAGGTTTAGAGAGAACTTTCTTCAACTTAAGGTTGAAAATAAGCACTTTTTTCTACTTTCTTTCGTCTCTGAGGAAAGGCGAGCTTTCTATGCAGGAGTTTATTCTAGTATTGAGAAGGCTGCTTCTTTTTGTCTCCAGAATGAAGCAGAATAAATTTGTTAATATTGAGGGAAAGACTCGCCTGGGACTGTATATCCCCGGCTTTCCATCCGCCGCATTTCACACCGCCTGTCGGAAATTTAATCAATTTGAGGGAAAGATGCCTTGTACTACAGTCTTGTTATCGATTACATCAGCTTGCCCTTATCATTGCCAGCATTGTTATCAGAAACTTGATAAGGGTAAGGATGTGGATATTAAAGTATTAATAGGGATAGTCCGTAAGCTTCAGGAAATGGGAGTAGCTTTCTTTAATATCGAAGGTGGGGAGCCCTTTTTTGCTTATGAACGGCTTAAACAGGTATGCCAAGCTATAGATTCAAGATCTGAGATCTGGATCAATTCCACAGGTGCGGGCATGACTAAAGAAAGACTTGCAGAACTTAGCGGGCTGAATGTGACCGCGGTCATGTTTTCCTTGCATAGCCCCGATGCCAAGCTCTTTAACAAATTTATGGGGAAAGACTCTGCCTGGGAAACCATGAAGGCTGGAGTTGAGATGTGCCACGAAGCGGGTTTGGCGGTGGCTTTTAATACCTGCTTAATGCGGGAAGATTTCTATAACGGTATATTCGAAGGAATTATGGAGGCAGCCAAGGATTTCAAGGCTTGTTTGATCCAAATAATTAAGCCAAAGCCAGCGGGAGGGTGGCTGGAAAAAGGAGTTGTCGAATTCACCCCCCAGGACATTAAATATGTCAAAGGGAGGGTCAACCACTACAACTTACATAAGAAGATGGCTAGATATCCGGCTATCTCCGCACAAATCATTGAAGAAGATAAGTCGGTTTTTGGTTGTACTGCCGGGGGAACCGACAGATTTTATATCAATGCCAAGGGAGATCTACAGCCTTGTGAGTTTTTAAATATCTCCTTTGGTAACATAATCAAGGACAAATTTGAAGATATCTACTCCAAAATGCGTACTTGCTTTACATGGGGCGGAGAGGGTTATCTCTGTGAAAGCTGTTCGCAAGAAATTCATAGACTTTATGAGGAGAATGGCTTAGACACCCTCCCTCTGACCCCGGAGTTGTCAGAGAAGATCTATAGTTCCTGGGAGCGGGGAAGGAAAACGGATTTATATGAGAGGTTGGAGCGGATGAGGTAGAGCAATCACTATCGATATCCGGAAATTTTATTGTGTAACTTTTGGCTTGAAAATGAGTAAGAACATGGATTTTATGGGAATGTTAATGGCGGGATGAGGTTGTAGATATTTTATTTCATTCCATTCCAAGAATTACGCGCCCCTATACAAATTGTGTGGGGGCTTTTTTGTTCTATCACGGTTCTCTTTACAGAAAGCTAAATAATAGTTTATGATCTAAAGTAATTAATAATATACTGATAAAATCCAAACTATAAGTGAGGTAACTATGTCCGACTACATACTAACCTACTCAAAGATCAAGTTCTTTCCACTGGAACCAATTATGGAAGACATTAAGATTGAGGATATTGCCCACTCATTATCACTGATGACCAGGGTCAACGGTCATTGCAGTCACTTTTACTCAGTTGGGCAGCACTCAATTCTTTGCTATAGGGAGGCCAAAAGCCGAGGGTATTCCGAGCGAGTACAACTCGGATGCCTTATACATGATGCAAGTGAAAGTTATATTTCAGATTTGACAAGGCCGGTCAAGAAAAACCTCCCGGAGTACTTTGCAATTGAGGAAAAATTACAAAGTGTTATTTATGATAGATTTGGCCTAGGGGATTTGTCAGATGAAGAGCGGAAACAAATTGAAAATGTGGATGATACTCTTCTGCACTATGAGTTTGAAACATTAATGGAGTTTCCGATTTTTGATGTCCCACCGAAGAAGGGGATGGAACATGAATTTTCACTTCGGGATTTTGCCAGTGTAGAAAATGAATTTATATCTGTATTTAAGAACTTATATAATCAGGAGAATTAGAATGAAAAGCAAAACAAAGCTAGTTCGAAAACCAAGAACCAGAGCTCTTTTTAATACAGGCACACGCCCTCATAAAACGAACAAAGACTATACCAGAAAAGTAAAGCACAAAGAAAGTGCTTATGAAGATGGTGCGCAATAGCAACAGTAGGGATTAGAGGCGTATAAATTGTTTGGTTAAGTACATACTGCAATAAAACTTGAATTACTGGAGGCTATGTTTTAATGCAGCTATCTAACGATAACGATCAGGAAACAGATAATATACAAAAAGGCGGAGTAATTAGTGAAAACCTTGCGTCTAAACCTCAGGTTTTAAGCGATAAGAAACTTATTAAAGAAGAAGTCAAGCGACGACTTATCTCAGGTATCCAAACAGCAGCCCTGGAGTATGATTCTCTATATAATGAAGAGAAAGCAACCTTAAATAAGGATTATGTATTGTTGAGTCTGCTCTTTCAGAGAATGTTTTTTTATAAATTAAACGAGAAGCTCTCAGGGTTATCCTGCGACCATACCCTTCGATTCACTAAGCAGATCTTAACTCAGATGCAATTTAAAAGGGGAAAAATTAACGAGATAATTGATGTATTCAAAAAGAATGGTGGACAGTGTGATTGTGAGATTCTTTATAATGTGGAGAGTCAATTAATCGGAAAATAATTGTACCTAAAGAATTGCTGCGAAGAAGTTCGAGGATTTCTAGAATAAAGAATTTATGGAACCTGATCAAAGAATAATAGCTTACGAAAAACAGAGGAGGCTCCTATTTGTGAATGTAACTCTGGAATGTATTCCTTGCTATATAAAGCAAACGATTAATACCTTGGCACAAACTGAAATCACTGAGGAAAAAGCGAGAGAAATAATTCATGGAACCCTGCCCCTTATTTCCAGCTTAGATCCTCAAAGAACTCCGGCAGAGAACTCAACCATTATTCTTAGAAGAGCAAATGAGCTGTTGGGAATCGAGGATCCCTTTCATAAGGCTAAGAAAGAATCTAATGATTTGGCCCTTGAACTTCTTCCTCAACTCAAAGAGAGAATTCAGAAAAGTGCAGACCCCCTGTTAATGTCTTTGCAAATCGCAGTTGCCGGGAATATCATTGATATGGGTATTCTGAAGGATTTTGATGTTGAGAAGAGTATTCAGGAGGCCTTGGCTAAAAGTTTTACGCGGGACGATTATGTTTCTTTCCAACAAAGTCTAAATGAAGCCCAGGAGATATTGATTCTCGGAGATAACAGTGGGGAAATTGTCTTTGATAAGTTACTAGCTGAACAGCTTTTAGAATATGGGCTAAAGGTGACTTATGCCGTTAAAGATCAACCGATTTTAAATGATGCCACCATGGAAGACGCGGCTTATGTAGGAATGGGAGGGCAGATTCGGGTGATTTCGAACGGCAGTGGTTTTCTAGGGACGATTCTCCAAGACTGTTCGCCTGACTTCCTGGATGTATATAAATCGGCAGGCTTAGTGATCAGCAAGGGACAGGCAAATTATGAATCCCTCGAAGAACTTGGTAAAGATGATAGAAGGTTATATTTTTTGCTGCGAGCCAAATGTGAGATTGTCGCCGAAAACTTAGGGGTTAAACTTAATGAAATGGTGTTTTGCCGTAGTTGAAAATGCTTAAAAGGTGATAGTAGTAGTAGCCTGTCTGCACCTTAAAGGGTAACAGACAGGCTACTACTATGCTTCGTAACAGTTTTAATCCAAAAATAACCAAGGGGAACTCTGTGAAATTTTTCTTCTGACTCGCATATAGTTAAACGTTACTAGCCGAGAAGGGAGATACATACATGGAAGAGGATGCCAACCCTGCGGAATTGTCACAACTTCAAAACTTTCTGAAAAGGTATAAACCCTTTCTAATTATTCTTGGTATTCTAATGACGGCAATCGGACTGATCACTCTTACACTGGTTATATATACCTGGGACAGAGGGCAGATTGTTAGGGGTGTTGAATTAGAAATCCCTTTAGAAGAGCTAACTATTGAGGAAGCTCGAGATAAATTGGAACAACAGAGAAATGAATATTACCAAAGATCTGTTCATTTCATTGCGGACGATAAAAATTTTGTAATTAATATGAAGGATCTGGGTTTTACTTATGACTATCAAGAACCACTTCAAGAGGCTTATTTGATTGGTAGAGAAGGAACAATCTTGGATAAAGCTGTCAGCAAATATAAAGCAAGCTTTGGAATTATAAAAGAACCTAATTATCAATGGGATGATTTAATCCTAGCAGAGGCCCTGACTACTCATTCTTCGTTTTTAAACATGCCGGCTCAGGATGCACACTTTTTGATTAACCCAGATAATTCCCTGGATATAATCCCGGAAAATCAAGGAAAAGAAGTTGACCTCGATTCGCTTGCCCAGATCGTAAAGACACAGGCATTAAAGGGGGACAATTCAATCGTTGTTCCTTTCAAAGAAGTCAAACCCGCAATTACAAAAAAGAATCTTGAACTCGTCAATAAAAGCGATGTTATAAGTGAATACACCACAACTTTTGATCAGACCCTAATCGAGCGATCACTCAACATTAAACTTGCGGCAAAAGCAATTGATGGTAAGGTATTAAAACCAGGAGAAATATTCTCTTTTAATAATACCGTAGGTCCCAGAACAGAAGAGGCAGGTTACCAGACTTCTATGATAATTGAAGGGAATACATTCGTCCCTGGTCTAGGGGGAGGAGTATGTCAGGTTTCCAGTACTCTTTACAATGCTGTTTGCCTAGCTGCGCCTGCCTTAAGTGTGGTTGAACGTTCTCCTCATAGCTTGCCTGTGAAATATGTTCCCCTAGGACAGGACGCAACAGTGGCTTATCCTAACCTGGATTTTAAATTTCAAAATCTCTCAGAAGGATACCTCCTGATTAGGAGTATTGTTAATAGCAATACGTTAACGTTTAGGATATATGGAAAGCCCAAAGAACTGTCCTAACGATACCATCAACTATTTAATTAACCGCACTTTTAAAAGTGCGGTTTTTGTGTGGTGCAGGATCAATAGTTAAATAGGAATATTTTTACTTACATAGAACCCTAGCCATTAAGTTCATACTAATCATTAAAGTGATAAAGTATAAAATTTGATAGGGTGAGTTATACTTTGTTTTTGATGTTATAGGCAGAAGGGACTGTTTTAATGTGTTGAATTTATTCAAGTACTTAAAACCATACACAGCTATGATTGCAGGGGCTTTGGTGCTGATTTTTTTACAAACTTTAGGGGATCTTTATCTCCCGACCTTAATGTCAGATATTATCAATGATGGGGTGTTACATGGTGATACTGACAAGATTATGCAGATCGGTGGATTTATGCTTTTAGTCGCTGGGGGAGGAGCCTTGAGTTCGATCTTAGCTACTTACTTGTCTTCAAAATCTGCAGTAGGCTTAGGCACAATCTTACGCAGTAAAGTGTTTAAGGTGGTGGAAAGCTATTCGCTTCATGAATTTGATAAGATTGGAACTGCCACACTAATTACACGAACCACCAATGATATTAACCAGATTCAGATGGTTACTGTAATGATTTTGCGTATGATGGTCAGCGCTCCGATGATGGCGGTTGGGGGTATCATAATGGCACTACAGGAAGATAAAGAGCTTACCTGGGTGCTTGCCGTTGCTATACCGGTTCTGACGATTGTTATTGCCTTGATTGCCTCCAGGATGATCCCTCTTTTTAGATTAGTCCAAGTAAAAATTGATAGAATTAATCTTGTCCTGCGAGAAAAGCTGACAGGGATTCGGGTAATACGTGCTTTTAATACCGTAGAACTTGAAATGAAACGGTTTGACGATGCTAATGTGGATCTTACAGATAACTATATTAAGGTTAATAAAATTATGGCATACATGATGCCCTCCATTATGTTAATTATGAACTTTACTTCCTTAGCTGTGCTCTGGTTTGGCGGAATCCGAATTAGCAATGGCAGTATGGATCTGGGTGCACTCGCGGCTTTTACCCAATATGCAATGCAGATAATGTTCTCGATGTTAATGCTGTCTGTGATGTTTATTATGGTACCCCGTGCCCAGGCTGCAGCTGTGAGAATTAATGAAGTTTTGGATACGATCCCTGAGATTACGGATCCCAGTAAACGAATAGACTCCTTTACTGAAAAAGGCCATGTGCAATTCAGAGATGTTACCTTTTCCTATCATGGTGCTGAGGAACCCGCATTAAGTAACATATCCTTTGAGGCTCAACCCGGAAAAGTGACAGCTATTATAGGAAGTACCGGGTCGGGAAAATCCACCCTAATTAATCTGATTCCAAGATTCTATGATGTGGACAGTGGAAGTATTCAGGTTGACGGAGTAGATGTAAGGGAAATGACCCAGGAAACCCTGCGTGCAAAGATCGGATTCGTACCCCAAAGATCCCAGCTGTTTTCTGGAACTATCCGGGAGAATATTCGATTCGGCAATGAGCAGGTCACGGATGAAGAAATTAAACAAGCTGCTGAAATCGCTCAAGCAGGTGATTTTATTGAAAATTTTGAGGGCGGCTTTGAACACCATATAACCCAAGGTGGAACCAATGTATCAGGAGGACAGAAACAGCGCCTTTCCATAGCTAGAGCATTGGCCAGAAAACCTGAGGTCTATATTTTTGACGATAGTTTCTCAGCACTTGATTTTAAAACTGATGCACGATTGAGAGCAGCTTTAAAAAAGGAAATTGCTGAGGAAACAGTTATCATTGTAGCCCAGCGGGTAGGGACTGTCATGGATGCTGATAATATTATTGTATTGGATAAAGGACAGATCTCGGGAATGGGGACACATAAAGAACTATTAGCTACCAACGATGTATATCGTGAAATTGTTGCTTCACAGTTGTCAGAGGAGGAAATCGCATGAGTGAAGATAGACCACAAAATCCCGGCCCAAGACCTGGAGGGGGTGGGGGAGGCTTTGGGGGTGGTTTTGGAGCGCCAGTTCAAAAACCTAAGAACTTTAAAGCAAGTTTAAAAAGGCTAATCAAATATTTGAGTCCCCATAAAACCAACCTCATGGTTGTATTTATATTTGCGGTTGCCAGTACGATCTTTACCATAGCCGCTCCTAAAGTAACCAGTAAAGCGATGAATAAGCTTCAGGATGGATATATGGCCAAGATGATGCTTAGAGAAATGACTGAGGCCCAGACCCAGGTTACCCAGCAAATAAAGACACAAATGAATCAAATGCAGAAAACTCCAGGTCTTGGGCAGAGTCAACAATCTCCGGATCCTGAAACCCTTCGAGGAGTTCAAGAGTTTATGAATCTGCCAATGCTTAGTTCGGTGACAGACCCTAATCAAAAAGCAGACATTGTTCAGCAGATGTTGAATCTAGTAAAGAAAATGCCTGTGAGTCAAACTGAGGGACAATCGATAAAATTAACTGAGGATCAAATAAATGGAGTAATTCGTTCCATACGTGAAACCAATGGGGAATATGACTTTAATTATATAGGAAGGATTGTTTTAATCCTGATAGGAATGTATTTAATTAGTGCTGTCTTTAGTTTAGTTATGGGTTTAGTGATGTCGGGAGTGGCTCAGAAAACCGTTCGAGATATGCGCAGACAAATTGATCTAAAACTAAATAATTTGCCCTTGAGGTATTTTGATAAACATCCTCATGGCGACATCTTAAGCCGTGTTACCAATGATGTTGATACTATTGCAACTACATTGCAGCAAAGTTTAACACAAATTATCACGTCCCTAATTACAATTATCGGTTATATCATTATGATGCTGACGATTAGCCCAATACTTACTCTTATAGTTGTAGCTACATTACCTTTGTACATTATTTCGACCGCCACTATTGCGAAGAAATCTCAAAAGTATTTTGCTGCCCAACAGAAAGAACTGGGACAGCTCAGCGGGCATGTGGAAGAAATGTATACCGGGCATAAAATTGTTAAAGTCTTTGGTCGAGAGAAAGACTCAATAGATAAATTTGACGCAATTAACGACAGATTGCAGACAGCAGGCTGGAAAGCGCAATTCATTTCGGGGATCATGTTTCCTCTGATGAACTTTATCAGCAATATAGGCTATGTAGGTATTAGTATAGTTGGAGGAATCTGGATTACCCGAAATTTACTTGGGCTGGGTGACATTTTAGCCTTTATCCAATATTCAAGGTCTTTTACCATGCCTATTGCGCAAACTGCAAATATTGCCAACGTGATTCAATCCACAGTAGCTTGCGCAGAACGAGTTTTTGAGATTCTTGATGAAGAGGAAGAAATACCTGATAAATCTAAGGCTCAAATCATTGAGTTCTCGAAAGGGCAGGTAAGCTTTGAACAGGTAGATTTTCGTTATGAAGAAGATGTACCTTTAATTGAAGATATGAATCTCAATGTAGAACCAGGCCACACAGTTGCTATTGTTGGCCCGACTGGTGCGGGCAAAACCACCTTAGTAAATCTGCTAATGCGGTTTTACGAAATTAACTCAGGAACAATTAGGATAGATGGGGTTGATATCAGAGATCTAAAACGCAGCGAACTGAGAAAGATGTTTGGCATGGTATTGCAAGACACATGGCTGTTCAATGGAACAATTAAAGAGAATATAGCCTATGGAAAACAAGGAGCAACGACGGAAGAAATTGTGCAGGCGGCTAAAGCTGCACATGCAGATCACTTCATCAGAACATTGCCTGATGGCTACAATACGATGCTCAATGAGGAGGCAACGAATATTTCCCAGGGTCAAAAACAATTGCTAACCATAGCACGAGCCATTCTGGCAGATCCGAAAATTTTAATTCTTGACGAAGCCACCAGTAGCGTGGATACCAGAACAGAAGTTTTGATTCAAAAGGCTATGGCAAACCTTATGAAGGACAGAACTAATTTTGTTATTGCCCACCGGTTGTCGACGATACGTGATTCTGAACTAATCTTAGTCATGAACAATGGCAAGATCATAGAAATGGGTAACCATATAGAACTGCTTGAAAAAGCTGGTTTCTATGCAGATCTTTACTACAGTCAATTTTCCGAAAGTCTGGATACTAAGACTGGGTAGAGTAAGTAATCCTGTTTTAAGTTCAATTTAAGCCAATCCTCATCTTAGAAAAAGGGCGTTGTAAACTCCTTAGCAGTTTAAACGTCCTCTTCTATTACTAGCTTAACGGCTCGTTCAATTCAAAAGAAAAAGACTAAATGGTATATTCTATGGTAAAATATTCACGTAAAGAATTACGTGGGTAAACAACGATTTATCTAATTTAGATGATGCTTTCTCAGGTTTAAGGGGGATTTTCATGACGGAAGTTACATACACAGAAACACAATTCGCACCTGCAAAACGTTTATTAGATGGGGAAATTAAAATACAAGCAGAGCAAATAATAGATCAAAATTTAGTGCCTGACCTTTTTAAACTCATACCCAGTGTAATACTTGTGTTAAACAAAGAGAGGCAAGTCATTTATTCTAATGATGTTTTACTGGAAACTATAGGTGTTTCAGATAGAAGAAAATTCTTAGGTATGCGGCCGGGGGAATTGTTAAATTGTATTCACTCAAATACGACGAAGGGTGGTTGCGGAACCACAGAAAATTGCAGCGTTTGCGGATCTATTCAGGCAATCCTGGAATCACAGATAACCAAAGCACCGATTGCCAAGGAATGTCTGTTAACGGTGAATACCGAGCGGGGGGAAGAATGTTTAGAACTTTCAATTTATGCCGCGCCCATTAAACATGATTTTACATTATTTATAGTGAGAGATATTAGTGAAGAAAAGAAACGACAGATGTATGAACGGGTTTTTTTTCACGACTTGATTAACTCATCGGGAGCGGCTAAAGGACTTATTTCTTTACTAAAAGAGATTACGGACATAAATGAGGCGAGGGAATTGTCAACCTACGCCTTCGAGGCGATAGAACAGGTACTTGAAGAGATTAATAGTCAAAAGTCTTTAAGAAATGCCGAAAATGGCACGCTTAACTTAAACCTATCAGAATTCAGAGTAAAGGAACTCGTTGAAAAGCTAGTTGAACAGTATAAAAAGAATAACAGTGTCACATGTCCAATAGAAGTTAAATGCGATATTGATGTGATGGTTTTCAGTGATGTTGTTTTGGTTAGACGTGTCCTTAATAACATGCTGAAAAATGCTCTTGAATCATCCTATATGGATACTGTAACGGTTGAGGGGATAAAGAAGGATGGCTACGTAGAATTTAAAGTGAATAATAGACAATATATACCGAAAGATATCCAACTACAAATGTTTAAACGTACTTTTTCAACCAAAGGGGAAGGACGGGGATTAGGCACTTATAGTATGAAACTCTTAGGAGAGAAATATCTGGGTGGGTATATTAAATTTGTCTCAACAGAGGAATTTGGGACAACATTTGTTTTTGGCTTACCAATCCGAAAGGTTCAGAATCAAGCAATTTCATATTTTAACTAATTAAATTTATGTCATGTATCACGCTCCCCTCAATAGGTGTCAATGGTAGGTGTCAACGGGACGTTTTGTTTGCCCAGTATGAGCTTAGGAATGGTAGAAAGAAATAAATATATTGATCTGGGCTAGCAATCCCTTGCTCGATCGCATAAACAGCATTTTCTTTTAGATGATAGCCTCATCTAGAGGAAAGTGTTTTTTTATGTGCATCCATGACAGTTGATGCTCTTTGAGAATAAGAACATTTTCAAGATAAAAATTGGATTGGGCTAGAACAATTCGTCTGATATTAAAGCACAACCTGCGGGTAATGCTTCAATTTTCCTGTGATAGATGCAGAATAAGAAGTAAAGCAAGGGGACGTTTATGTTTGCAGATTGGCAAACAAAACGTCCCCTTGACATACTCTGATAATTTTGACTTATCAACCAAGGATAGATAGGAACTAAATCTTTATCCTTATTATGAGAAGACAAAACTTCGAAAATTGTAGAAAATATTAGTGTAAAGAAAAAAATCTGAAAAGAGCGTTTCTAAATAAAATTGCTTTAAGAGGTGGCATCGTGATTAACAAAAAACGACTATATAATCGCCTGATGGAGTTAGGGGAAATAGGTAAACAGGAATCTGGGGGTATAACTAGATTGGCCTTTACCCCGGAGGACCGTAGAGCAAAAGATCTCGTCACTTCCTATATGAAAGAAGCAGGTTTAAGTGTGCGAGAGGATGCGGTCGGTAATATTATTGGGCGCAGGGAAGGTCGTAATCCAGAAGCCCCGGCGGTTGTCACTGGCTCTCATGTTGATTCTGTATATAACGGCGGAATCTTCGACGGTGCATTAGGAATAATCGGAGGCATAGAGGTTCTGCAAACCATGCAGGAACAGGGCATTAAGACCGAACATCCTATTGAAGTCTATGCATTTAATGATGAAGAGGGGGCTCGTTTTAGCTTCAGTATGATGGGCAGCAGGGGAATGATCGGCAGTCTGAAACCTGAAGATTTAGAGCTGAAAGATAAAGAGGGAATCTCTCTGGCAACAATTATGAAAGCTCAGGGTATGGATCCGACGATGATTCGTTGTGCCGCTCGCACTAAAGGCACTATAAAAGCTTTTATCGAATTGCATATCGAACAAGGTAAGGTGCTTGAGAAGAATAATCAATCAGTAGGGATTGTCACAGGGATAGTTAATGAATTATGGCTTAAATGTACCTTTAAAGGTGAGGCAGGACATGCCGGAACAACACCCATGACAATGAGACATGACGCACTAGTTGCAGCCGCCGAATTTGTCCAAACTGTTGAACAGGAAGCCAGGAAGACCGGTACAACGGTTGCTACTGTTGGGAAAATGAGTGTTTTACCGGGCGGAATTAATATTATCCCGGGAACGGTTGAAATTACTCTAGATTTAAGAGATCTCAATCAAGAAGTTAGCGATCAAGTCGAAGATGCGATTTTTAAAGAAGCGAAACGAATTTGCCGCGAAAGAAATCTGGAAATGCGTACTGAAGTGTTACAGCGCATCCCGCCTTCACTTTGTTCGGAAGAGTTTCAACTTGCGGCCAAAGCAGCTTTTGAAAAATTAGGATTTGAACCCTTTTATCTGCCAAGCGGGGCTGGTCATGATGCCATGCAGGTGGTAAACATCTGTCCTATCGGTATGATCTTCATAAGATCAAAAGATGGAATCAGCCATAATCCGGCTGAATGGAGTTCGCCGGAGGATTGTGCGGATGGAGTTAATGTTCTCTTCCATACTCTTTTGAGTCTGGCAAATTAGTTTCAATTCGGTTCCAAAGGAGGGATGCCGAAATAATACATATTGTCATTGTCTATGTAGGCCTGATACTGGTTAGTTGATTAATGCTAATTCTATGAATAAGAGAGAGGGCATGCATGTGTTTAATTTAGTCATTAAAAATGGTAAGGTCGTAACTGCTGATAGAATTTTTGAAGCATCTGTTTGTGTTAATGATGGTAAAATTGCGGCAATTATTGATGCGGGAAATTCTGTTGAAGCAGAGGAAGTTATCGATGCTAAAGGAAGTTATCTTTTTCCGGGAGCTATCGATAGTCATGCACACTTAAATGATCCAGGTTACTGCTGGAGAGAGGATTATGCCCACGGCTCAGCAGCCGCTGCAGTTGGGGGATGTACAACAATTGTTGATATGCCTCTTCAAAATGAACCAGCCTTGACGGATGGAAAAATTTTCGATAAGAAGGAAGAAACAGTTTCTCCCAACGCCTATGTAGATTATTGCTTCTGGGGGGGCTTGGTTGACTACAACTTAGATAAATTGCCAGAACTCGATGCCAAAGGTTGCGTGGCCTTTAAATCCTTTATTGGCCCGGTTTCTCCTGATTATGTTTCCTTATCTATTGGGCAAGCCAAAGAAGCTTTGGAAATATTAAAAGATTGTGGAGGACGTGCAGGTTTCCATTGTGAAGATTATTCTATTATCAAATGGGAAGAAGCCAGAGCACAAAGAAAAGAGAAGAATGATTGGCAGGATTTTCTGAATACCAGACCGGTTATTGCAGAACTTATTGCCACCCAAAACATACTTGAACTGGCTCGGGAACTAGATGCCAAAGTTCATATCTGTCATGTAAGTCACCCCAAGGTAGCCAAAATAATTCGAGATGCTCAGTTAGAAGGTGTCGATGTAACAGGTGAGACCTGCGGTCACTACCTGACCTTTACAGATCAAGATGTCATCAAGAATGGAAGCTTGTTCAAATGTGCGCCTCCTTTAAGAGAAGCCAGTGCGGTTGAAGAAATGTGGGAATATGTGAACAACGGAACCTTATCCTGTATCGGATCTGATCACTCACCTTGCGAATTAAGTGAGAAGAGTGAAGAAAAACACGGAATTTTTGGAGCCTGGGGTGGGATCAGTGCCATTCAAAATGTAATGCAAGTTGTATTTAGCGAAGGGGTAGTCAAGAGAGGCTATAATCCTACTTTACTGGCTCGATCCTTAAGTGAAGGTCCGGCAAAGGCTTTCGGAATCTATGGTAAAAAAGGTGCGATTGAAGTTGGATTCGATGCTGACCTGGTCATTCTCGATCCTGAACTGGATTGGGAAATTACACCGGATTCCTTGCATTATCTCAATAAAATTTCTGCTTTCGTAGGCTTAAAGGGCAAAGGGCTGCCTGTATGTACCTTAGTAAGAGGTCAGGTAGTTGCCAAGGATGGTCAAGTAGTGGGTCAAAAGGGATTTGGCGAACTTGTGAAAAAATTGAAGTAGGGGGGATAGTACATGAGCAAGCGTTATGATGTTGTCATTCGCAACGGAATGCTTATTTGTCCGGAAGGCGTGAAGAAAGCGGATGTAGCCGTTAGTGACGAAAAGATTGTAGAAATAGGCTGCGAACTATCCGGGGATGCTAAAGAAACTATTGATGCTGCTGGTAAATATGTATTTCCCGGAGCAACAGACGGGCATGTTCATTTTAATGACCCAGGAAGAACTGAATGGGAAACTATAACAACCGGCAGCAGTGCTCTGGCAGCGGGTGGTGGAGTTGCTTACTTTGATATGCCCCTTAATTGCAACCCCTGTACACTGGACGCTAAAAACTTTAATGCCAAGCTTGCTGTGGCACAGAAAGATTCTCTCGTCGATTATGGATTCTGGGGAGGGCTCACTCCTAAAAATTTAGATAACCTTGAAGAGCTTGCAGAGTGTGGGGTAATAGGATTTAAAGCATTTTCCTGCTTTAGTGGAATTGACGAGTTCGAAAGAATGGACGATTTTACCGCATTAGTAGGCATGGAAAAATTGGCCAAGCTTGGCTTGCCTCTTATGGTGCATTGTGAAAATGCAGAAATTACAAGGGATTTAACGACCTTAGCACTTGCTAATAACAAGACTACAGTAAGGGATTATTTTGCAGCCCGTCCGCCAATTACGGAAATTGAAAATGTATCTCGAATGATTACCTTTGCAGAAGAGACAGGCTGTAAATTAATCATAGCCCATATCAGTACAGCCAAGGCTGTAGAGTTAGTAACTCAGGCCAGAAGCAGGGGAGTGGACGTTTGCTGCGAAACGATTGGACATTATTTGATTCTTACTGATGATGATGTGGAACGTTTAGGAACTGTCGCAAAATGCTCGCCGCCTATTCGCAATAATGGGAACCAAACAAAAATGTGGGCTAAACTGCTAAACGGCGAGATAGCCTTTGTATCCTCCGATCATTCACCCTGTGATCCGAAATTGAAAGATGGTGAGTTCTTAAAGGTTTGGGGTGGAATCTCAGCTTGCCAGACAACTCTCCCGGGCCTGCTTACCCATGCCTACCATGAACGGAAAGTTCCCCTTGAGGAAATCGCCAGATTAACTGCACAAAATGTTAATGAAATTTTCAAGATACAGGGGAAAGGGAAAATTGCACTAGGTTATGATGGAGACTTTGCCTTGGTAGACCTAGACAAGGAATTCACATTGCAGGCCGAAGATCTTTTCTATAAGTACCAAGTAAGTCCTTATGTTGGAGACAGATTCCGTGGGACTGTTACTCAAACAATTCTCAGGGGAACAACAGTGTTTAAAGATGGAAAGATTGTATCAAATCCCATTGGCAAACATCTGAGACCTAATTTGTAAACCACGATTACAGAAATAAGGACAGATATAAAAGAAGGAGTTGGGTGTAGGATGTCAACAAATACAGAAGCTGCAACTGCTACGCAGATCCAACATACCGGTGTGGATGAATCACTAATTCCCAAAACCCTAGAGGGTAGAACAGTAGGCCCCATAGACTATATGTTTATGTGGATTGGAGACGGTGTTAATTTAGGTAATATGACCCTGGGAGCCAGTTTGGTTGTTGCCGGAATTGCGACTCTAAATCTATTTCAGACATTTGCAGCAGCTATTATTGCCATTGGAATTATTTCAACTATTTTTGCTCTAAACGATCGGCTTGGCTACAGAACAGGGATACCTTATGTTGTCCAGCTGAGAATGTCTTTTGGAATCAAAGGTTCAGTTATCTCATCCCTTTTGCGTGGAATCCCCGCCATTGTCTGGTACGGCTTTCAAAGCTGGATCGGCGGTACTGCCTTAAACGAAATTGCCAAGGTATTTACAGGCGGTGCCTTTGATAATGTTGCAGTTTGCTTTGTAGTACTTCAATTAGTTCAAATCGGACTTTCCTTGTATGGCTTCCATGCCATTAAATGGGTAGAATCCCTTACTTCAATTGTTATTATGCTCGCTCTTGTTTATGTGTTTGGTGTTCTTCTGACATCTCATAGTGCGGTAATTGCTGAAAAATGGGTACATGCCAAAGGCTCATGGGGCTTGCCGTTCTTTGCCTTCATTATGATGTTTATGGGGAACTACGCAGCCATCTTCTTAAGTGCTGCAGACTATTCGAGAGAATTAAAAGCAGGGATAAGCGACGGAAAACGCGGATTCTTGTACTTCCTTCCTATATTAATAGCCTACGGCTTCGTACTGGCAATTGGTGCAATGCTTGCTTCTGCAACGGGGATATCTAATCCAGTGAAAGCCTTTGCAATCGTAGTCGATAATTCTTACATTACAGTCTTTGTATCGGCCTTTATTGTTATGGGTGCTATTGCAGTTAACATGGTTGCCAATATTATTCCGCCTACCTATGTTATCACTCTAATTACAAAGCTTAAGTACAAAGTGGCAGTTACAATAACCGGATTACTTGCGTTAGGTTCCTTCCCCTGGGTTCTTGTTCAGGATTCGTCGGCAAAAGGACTGGGTATGTTCATCCTGATATATTCCGCATTTTTAGGCCCCATTGTTTCAATTCTATTAATTGATTACTATGTCTTCAGAAAGCAAAAAGTAGATATTGTTGATCTGTACAAAGAAAACGGCCCTTATTCAGGATATAATCCGGCAGCAGTGCTGGCCATGCTGATTGGTGCAGCGGCAGCTTTTACCAAAGTAGAGCTGGCTTGGATTATCGGGTTGGTCGTGGCCGGGATCTCCTATTATCTTTTGACTAAGTTTGCCTTTAAAGATTCAAAGTTTAAAAAGGGTACGATCTTTGAATAAATTTCCTTCTGAAAGTTAAAGATTGAAAAGGCATTTCACAAACAAGTAAGGGAAATGCCTTTTTATACAATGGAGCTTGGTTGCGGAGGAGAGCCGTCCACTGTCATAGATAGTCAGTAAGAACTGTTCCCCCTGTTTAACTGAATTAGAGTTGAATCTCAAAAGTTACCCCAAGATCGCGGATTTGACAATCCCCATCGTAGAGAGGCTCAATGGAATCAGCGGTGGTTTCTTTACGGGTTGCTAAAATATAGCCAAAGGACTCTTCAAGCGGGAGAATTGTGCCATGCCAAACGCCACGGTGGATGACAAAGGCCGTATAACTTTCCAGTAAAAAGCAGCGTACTGAATCTGGTGAGGGCAGAGCTTCCAGGTCATTAGGGTCTGTGGCGGGAGCAACACTTATGATAGCAGGGCCGCCATAGAGGGGGAAGAACCCTTGGGTGACTTTTAAATGGCGTTCCAAGGCTGAAAACTTAAATTCCTTTCGTTTAAGTAAAGCATACACGAATTCGGCTGAGCCATCATCCACCTCAAAAGGGATTCGGTCGGCAAAAATTGGAGGTGTAGTCTTAATAGGAGGAATTCCCGGCTCACGCATCAGCAGATGACCATAAGGTGCAAAGGCTTCTTTAGTAAAGGGTTCGACTTTAATGATACGATTCATATTGAAAATGTCCCCTTTCAGTTTTGGTTCACAGTAGTTCTGATTCAATCTATAATTACTCATTCCCGTGCTTTTATCCTTTTACTACTATTGATGATGGTCAGGCTGTTCATTTATCCTAATTTCCTAACTCGGATTCATCCCAAAAATCTAGCAGCCTGATTTAAGGTTAATGGTTTATCCAAGATTGATATTTATTTGGGTTCCCATTTGACCATTTATTCTAAAGGTTGCCTTAAGCAAAGTGACGAATATATGACAATAGTCAAAATCTTGTTAATTTGAAAGGAGAAGTTATCTATGGGTTATCCAAATGATCTTTTAGCTACGAGGGCAATAGTCAAACATGGCAGATATGCATTGATTCCACCGGAAGGGCGTGTGAAAAACGTCATTCCTAATTTAGAGAATTGTAATACAAGTATAATTGCCTCTCCCGAGTTAGGGCCGAAGTTTGCAATGTATACTGTTGAAGTATTACCAAATGGCGGCACAACCACTGATTTCAAAGAAGAGGGGATTGAAACATTCGTTTATTGTATGGGAGGAGCAGGAACCGTAACTGTTGAGGGCAAGACTTATGAACTTACGGATGGCGGCTTTGTTTTTGCACCTGCCTCATTAGGAGTAGGACTGAAAAATTCAAGCAACGAACCATGGAAACTTCTTCTTTATAAACAACGTTATCGACCATTAGTGGGTTATGAAGCTAGAATTGTTGTAGGCAACTTAAATGATATCCCTGATGAAGCTTATGATGGTATGGAAAATGTTCGTATTAAAAACGTGCTACCTACTGAATTGGGCTTTGATGTTAATTTTCATACGCTTAGTTTTTATCCTGGCGGGTGTCATCCTTTCGTAGAAACCCACGTTCAGGAACATGGCCTGTATTTTCTAGAGGGTGAGGGAGTTTATTTGATTGACGATAAATGGCTTCCTGTGAAAACAGAGGATTTCATCTGGTTTGGTCCGTATGTCCCTCAAGCCTACTATGGTGCGGGAAGAAAACCTTCCACTTATATTTATACTAAAGATTGCAATCGGGACATTGAGCTGTAAAATAGAATTACGAATTAAAATACGAGGTTCGAAACTTAATCGAACCTCGTATTTCAAAACACTCTTATATTATTTAAGGCATATTGAAATCTGCAGTTTGAAAAATCGAACCTTATAGATAACAAGGGGGGTATCACACTGGAAATCACGGTAAAAGATGCCATGAAAATTGGCCCCTTAAGCACATCTGAAATTGTGGCCGGTTATCAAACGTTAGAAAATGTTGTCAAAGGCGTAACTATAATGGAAGCACCTGATATTGTAAATTGGCTGGCTGGTGGAGAGCTGCTTCTTACCAGTTTGTATGCCGCGCCTGCCGGAACCTTGAACTATAAAGATTTTGTAAGAAAGCTCGCTGAGAAAGGCGTAGCAGCCATAGCCATTAAAGTTGGTCGGTTTGTGGAACGAATTCCAGAGGATATGATCGAAGCAGCTAATCAATACGGCTTACCTATTATTGAGCTTGATGCTAATGTGCGATTTGTGGATGTCATGTATCCTATCATGGCTGAACTCTTTAATAATCAAGTCGTTAAATTAAATTACTACAAAATTATTCAGGAGCGTTTTACAGCCTTAGCATTACACTGTCTAGGGTTAGAAAAGATTATTAGAACTCTTGAAGATTTAATCGGAAATCCCGTTGCGGTTTATGATCGCAATTTTAAAAGCATGAGTACAACTACTCCTCAGATTGAAAAATTTATCGAGATTGCAGATTTATTTCAAAAGGAAAGCTTGAATGAAAAACTATCCTTCTATCGTCAGATGGTACGATTTCCGGATCTTGGCGAAGAACCCGTTCCTCAGGTTGTAGTACCAATACGGGCATTTAATCAAGTAAAAGCCTATCTCACCGTAGTAGAGAAGAATAAACGACTCCAAGAGATGGATTTAATTTGTTTAGAACATGCCGCTACTGTTGTTACTCTTGATTTAGTGAAGAAAGTAGCTGTACAGGAAGTTGAACAGAAATTTCAGAATGACCTGTTAGAAAATCTAATAACAGGAAATACAGCGCTTAATAATACTCTGGAAAGGGCTGCCTTAATCGGATGGGATTTAACTAAGTCCTATACGATTGTCCTTTTTGATATTGATAACATCGACGGGATTTTAGCGAATACTAAGGAGAGCCCGGATAAAATGTATTTGCAAGAGTTAAAATCTGACGTCGTTTCCATAATTACTAATGCTGTTAGAAGACACACAAAGAATTTTATCCTCGGGACGAAAAATGATGCGATTATTTTGCTTTGGCCCTCGCCTGAAGTTTACAATGGCCTCCTAGATCAGATCAAGAAGACAGGGAAAGAGATCCAGGAACAAATTAAAAAGAAAGTTAAATCTGTTTCCGTTGCCATTGGAATTGGAGATGTTGCTCTAAAAGTTGACGAAATCCCTAGGAGTTTTAAAGAAGCACGAGATGCAATTACCTTTGGTCGAATGATTCAAGGTCAACATGTTATCGAAGCTTTCTCTGAATTGGGTGTGTTTCGGATTTTGTGTAAGTTTGCGGAGAGAAATGAATTACATAGTTTTGTCCCGAAGCAACTGCTTGTTTTAATGGAGCATGATAAAACCAATGAAGCAGACCTCCTGAAAACTCTAGAAATTTTCTTAGACTGTAATGGGAATGCCAGTAAAGCTGCCAAAAAACTTTTTATACATTATAAAACAATACTTTATCGACTAGAAAGGATTAAAGAAATTACCGGTATGGATTTAGAAACTAATGAACATCGCTTGGAAATTGAGATGGGCTTGAAAATAATCCGCCTGCTAGGAAATGAACATAATAATTTTTAACATGTAGGATTTGACAATAGCCTTTGAATAATCTTAATTTAAAAACTTCAAAAGTCAGCACAGGTAATACGAATTGAAATAATTAAGTAATGAATCTTTCCTTGTTCTGAGCATCGAACGATGCTCATTTTTTTTAGTGGTAGCTGGGAGATCTAATCAAAATTATAATATGAAATTACTGATTAAAAGCTATCAGGATACACAAACTATCATGGTGATAAAAAAGTTCAAGCTTTACTAATGAAAGGAAAAAATATGGAAGTGAGTAAAAAGACCAACAACTTCATCGATGAGTACATTTTGAAATTTCCAGTTGATATCCAGGAGATACTTAAGTCTTTAAGAGACGTTATTAAGAAATCTGCACCAGATGCACATGAAAAGATAAGTTATCAAATGCCTACTTTTGATTTGCATGGAAACTTAGTGCATTTTGCTGCTTATAAAAATCATATTGGATTTTATCCAACTCCCAGTGGAATTGAGGCTTTCAAAGTTGAATTGTCGGAGTATAAAGGGGCAAAAGGTTCTGTACAATTTCCCATCGCCGAGCCACTACCCTTTGATTTGATAAGCAGAATTGTCAAGTTTAGAGTTGCCGAAAATATAAAACAGTGGGAAGACAAATCGAAGAAAAAACGATAATCATAAAGCTATGATAAATATTTTTTGAATACTATAAGTATTTCCTTTTTTGTGGAAGGATTTATGATAATTAGCCAGAATTGATAAAATAGCAACAATTAAAATGTCTATGGGCTGATTCTCAGGAAATATGGAGGGAAAGTGTAAAATGAATGAAGATGTTGCGATTATAGAAGGAGTTTATGATATCGCTTCACCTGAAGTGCCGGCTTCTCTTCATAGATGGGGAAGGAAAGTATGGCTTCGTGACATAGAGATTGGAGCTAAGGGAAAGCTCCTATTCTATGATGAAGATGGAGTGTGTAAGATTACGACTCTTAGTCGAATTACCGATATTACTAAAACTCCTGAGGGGATAGGAATATATACTCAATGTAGTATTTATAAACTTAAGATGTTAAATAAATCCTAAATAGGTTTTATTACCTTAAAAAATAATAGTCAATAGGTTTTTAAAGATAAAGCAGTGTCCGATAATCATCTGATACTGTTTTTTGCTATTTTTTCTTAAATACGAACCCCAATATAAGTATAAAATGAAGAGAAAAGATGAAATTTAATTGACGTTTACCAAAAGAGGAAATAATAACCTAAAGAGTTAGCAAAAACTCAAGTATAAATAATATTATATGAATAATTAAAGTGATGTTAATCTTTAATGCTAAAAATGGATTAATCTACAAATTGACGCTACATTTTTGTCATGCTACGATATCAATGCAATAGGAACTTCTGCAAAGTGAAGTTTAAATCGCAAATTTCTATCAAACCTATTTAATTATCTCTGGCTTAATGAGGTGATATATGAAAAAGTTTGCATTCTTATTAGCATTAGTTTTAATTATGGTTAGTTCAATTGCAGCAGGGACTTTGGCTATGTACAACGTTTCTATTGATACCTTAGCTAAAGGAAGTGTGGTTGCCAAAGAGTTCATTTTTGTTGGGGAAGGAACAGACAGCTTTCAGGAGGGACTAAAGATTGCTCCTTCAGAGACAGCCCAATGGCAGTTTAAGGTTAAAAACTATGAAAACCATATTGTCTCTGAAACGGATATCTATTATAAATTAACTTTTAATGTACAGGCTTTGCCGGGTAAAGCTGCCATAGAACCTTTGACTGTCACAGTTAAGGATCTCAATGGCACAGTGCTTAACAGTGTTACAGGAGTTGGGACTTTTGATGTTTTAGGTCAATTTTCACTTGCTGTGAATGGTCAAGAACGGGACTTCTTAGTGGAAGTGAACTGGCCGACAGAAGGGACTTCTGACATTAATTATGCCGGTATCAACTATGGTTCAATGATCAACGTAGATGCTATTGCCTCCCAAATTCCGTTAAAAGCTACTGACCCGGATCCAGTTGATCCACCCCAAGTCAGCGTCCGTTATGAAACCACAGTTCCGTGGCAAAATGGACAAAGTGGCAATTACCAATACGAATATAAGGTAACAATCACTAATAATTCTACAGAGCCTATTTACAATTGGAGTATAGCCTTTAACCTCCCCACAGATAAACTGACCA
Source organism: Desulfosporosinus meridiei DSM 13257 (assembly GCF_000231385.2). Taxonomy (NCBI): domain Bacteria; kingdom Bacillati; phylum Bacillota; class Clostridia; order Eubacteriales; family Desulfitobacteriaceae; genus Desulfosporosinus; species Desulfosporosinus meridiei. The sequence goes on from NC_018515.1 coordinate 2,242,448, forward strand.
GTGCTTGGAGCAATGCCAACCTGGTATCTGATACACCAAAGGGATACTACAAATTCCTCAATCCCGGCTATAATAACCAATTAACAGATAGTATATTGCCTGGGAAAAGCGTATCCTTCCGAGGCCCTGCTAAAGGAATGGGCACTGAAGCAATTCGTTCCGTCATTGTAGGTGGAAGCAATATAACTGATTTAACAAACGTAGATTTATTATGTCAATTTGGAAAGGCGTCTCTAAATTAGAGGCCTTATTAAATCTCTCAATTATGCTGAGGAGGGAGGATATGAGAAAAAAGGTTCTTTTGATTCTTGCCTTAAGTGCTGTACTGTTTGTTTCTCTTACCGTTGGTACTCTATCCAGCTATACATCGGTTTCAAGCTTCGGTATCAGCATTTATTCGGATTTAGATAAAGCCAAGAACTAAATTTTGAAATTTTGTTAAGTATCTTAAACCAAATTTATAATTGGAGGTTAAATAATGAAAAAGGCACTAACAACTATTGCACTTGTACTGATTTTATCAACATCTGTGATCGCAGGGACTCTAGCAATGTATACTACAACTATTGATAATGTTGCTGAAGGCAGCGTTGTTGCTAAAGAATTTGTCTTAGTAGAAGGAGGTACGGATACCTTTGAGAAAAATGTAAAAATTGCTCCGGCTGAAACAGTGGATTGGCAGTTTAGTGTGAAAAACTATGATGGCGCGATAATAAGTGAGACAGCGATGGATGTCAATTATACTGTTGATGTTGTTGCAGAAGATGGAAAAAGCGTGATTGCGCCCTTAGAAGTAAGTATCAAAGATGCCGATGGTCAAGTTGTTGGAGGTTTAACTTCGAACGGTAAAATTGAATTCTCTGACGAATTCGCCTTGAATACAAGTGGTCAGGAAAAAGTTTATACTGTATCTTTAAACTGGCCAAGTAATGATAATGCTGATAAAACTTATGCAGGAGCTGATTATGGTACAGCTGTTAAAGTGTCAGTGACAGGAACTCAAAAGTAACCTGCCTGTGGTAGGCGTGTAAAGAAATTTATGACTGAGTATAGAGAAATAAAGATCCAAAGAGAAACAGAGTACGACTATATAAATCGTGCTCTGTTTCTCTTTGGTTTCTCTAGTCCATAGCTCTGATTTTTTACTTGAGGATAGGGCATAATAGGTGAAAGAGGGTTGAAATTTATGACGCCTACAAAGTATACGACACAAGAACAAATAGAGGCAATGCGCAAAGAAATTCTCCAGGAAAAGCAGAAGCTATTAAATGTTTCGGAAAGGAAAAAATCATTCCGAGGCTGGCGTCCACAAGGAAAGCAGATTGTAAGAAGCATCAGTGGAGCTATATTTTTGGGGGTTAGTTTATTTTTAATTTGGTCGATTATATCAATTCAAATGACAAAAAGCAGGGGTGAAATCCCGAATGTCTTAGGATTTCAGCTTTTAGAAATTGAATCCGGCAGTATGGAGCCTACTCTGGAAATAGGGGCTGTAATTGTCAGTAGGAAACCTAAGGATGCTGAAAGTGCTTTAAGAGTAAATGACATTGTTACCTTCAAAACCCTGTCTGAGGCTGTGGTTACCCATCGGATCGTTGAGATTATTGATAATGAAAATGGCAGCAAAGCTTATCGCACGAAGGGAGATAATCCTAAAAATTCAGTCGACCAGGAACTTCTTAGTCCAAACAGGGTGATCGGAGTGTTTGTTGCTAAATTACCCTTAACATAAAAGTTTGTTTAGTATCTGTCATCTACACTATATACTTACTCTCTAAGAAAATATTGATGGGAGAAGTGACATGGAACATGGTCCGGAAAATATTGTATTGATGGAAAATATCTCATCTGTGGAACATTTTTTGGTTAACGGAGGGAAATCTCGCAGAGTACTGGATGATATTAACCTGGTGATAAATAGGGCGGAAGAATGGGGTATTAAAGGAACTTCGGTGTTTGAGATTAAATTACTTCTAGAAATCATCGCAAATATCAGACCCTATGACAAAGGGAAATGTGTTTTGATAGAACGTGGCATGATGAGGCATAAAAGGGTAATCTTAAAGCACGTTTTTTATATCGGAAGCTCAGATATGCTTTACAATAATATGAATGTTCTGGAATATTTAATGTTTGCAACTGGTAAGTCTAAGATCAATAAGGTGTTGCTGCAAGAACAGATTTTTGAATACCTTATAGAAATCGGTCTAGGGCATTTATCTTTGACACCGAACCACATGCTGAACAGAGAGGAAAAAGCTGTAATCACTTTAATTGCAGCAGCCTATTCAGATAGTCAGATAATCGTATTTAATCTCCCTGAGTATGAATGGGATGAGGTACTTATTAAAGCAGTTGCTGAAATAGCAAAATTTATAAGAAAACAAGAAAAAACTCTAATTCTCTCAACTCAAAACTCTCTTATGATAGAGAAAGCTTGTTCCCATACAGCGATAATCAAAGATGGAAAATTAATATACACTGGCAGTGTGGAGAAGTTACGAATGACCTATGACAAGATAGAAGTTATTATTCGGGATAAAACTGCGAAAAGCTTGCTGGAAAAACTCAATCGACTTCTCCCAGGATATAATTTGGTCATGAAAGAGGACAGTCTATTTATTAGGAATGAAGGCCCGGAATTAAATGAGCCTGGGGAAATTCATAAAAAGATAATCGAGTCGGGATTCATTCCCGATTCTATAGAGATAAATCCAAAAACAGTTGAGAATGCCTACGAGGAGCTAATCCTAAAGCATGATTTATAAAAATAGCTATTTCAAAAAAGAACTTCGCCAGGCATATACGGAAAATAAAATTAGCACTAACCGAAAAATAGCTTTTGCTCTCTTTCTGGGGCTTTTTTCTTTTGCCCTATACTTTGTTTTTCAGACTCTCCAGGAAAGTGTACTTTCCGATGTGGTTCCCGAGATAATGCAACCCAGTTTTTTCTCGACAATTTACCTTTACATTCATATAGTCATTGCTTTTATAATCAGTTACTTCATCCTCTATTATGACTATCTTTTTTTTGCGGAAATTAGGAAAAACTCCTGGTATCTGCTTATTCAAATGGGCTATAATCCAGTAATCATGTTTTTCTCTAAGTTATTTGCTTTAATGTACTCTGTCATATTGATATATACTGTTGGCTTTATAGTAACAATAATTCTTACCTTTCTTTTGAAATACACGTTTATATTGGCTTATCTGCCGACGCTCTACTTAGTAGGCTTAGCAGATTTGTTACTAATCACGATCCTTTCAATGACCTTTTCACTTTATGCCAAAACTGTGCTTAACGGTCGATACTGGACTTTTTTTACGGCCATCCTTGTATTTGCTCTAAAAACAGCTTTAGGACAATATCCTATAATCTCCAATCGCGTGTACATGCAGAACTTCTCTACGCTGTTCAATCTGCAGCTTTCAGCGTATTGGCTGGTCGGCTCTGTCATAATAATAACCTGCGGTTTAATATGTCTTTTTAGGAGCAGAAATATTGCTAAGTACTATAACCTGGCTCCCGATCCTGATATCCTACCCTTAGATAAGGAAATTGTAGAAATTGACTCAATAACGGGTAAACAAAAATTAATTGGCAACATAGTTAAAAAGGGTTGGCGTGGCCGAATTCTCGATACGGTAACTACATTTTTGCTCATCGTTTTCATATGTGTTGCATTAGCTATTAATGTATTCGTTATTGTGATTAATGCTTCTACACCCGGGCAAGAAGTAAGTATACGCGGGGTGATTCCTTTTGTGTTTAGTTCTAGCACAATGGAACCGGAAATTGAGATTAACGATTTGACGTACTTTCAAAAGATTGATACCCAATACCAGATAGAGGAGGGGCAGATTATTCTCTTTGAAGAAAATAATTTACTCTATGTGGAACGGGTAGTATCCAAGACAGAAAATAATTTGATTGTGGATATTGATTATTATCCCCCCATGTCCCAGATTGGGGCTATGAAAAAAACAATCAGCCGACAAGGGGTGCATGGGGTATACAGTGGTAGAAATCGCTGGCTTGGCGCTTTAATTCTCTTTGCCAATACTATTGTAGGAAGGATTCTTTTCTTGCTGGTTCCAGCCGTGCTGTTATTTTATCAGGGCCAACTTTATAAGTATTTTAGAAAAGACAAAAGTACCTGAAAGGGAATTTTTAGATACTTACTGATGTTCAAGAACCACTTAACTTTGAAAGATATCTCATATAATATTCGCATAGGAGTGACGTCTCTGAATACAAATTTGTTAGGGTAGAATTGTATAAGAACAATAGAAAAAAGAATAGTTGAAAAAAGTATAGTTGAAAAAAGCATCAAGATTTAGCCATAATCGGCTAAAAATCTCGATGCTTTTTCATGATCTTAAAAATGAAATATAACTCGATTCTGATATCGTTTCTGTATTTACAAACAAATGCCTGCTATGCTTTAGGAGGTGTTCCTTCAGCGTTTGATACAACTGCATCGATTTGGACTAAAGCATCTTTAGGTAAAGCTGATACCCCAACTGTTCTTCGTGCAGGAACCCTGCTTGGGAAGAATGTTGTGTAAACTTCGTCTACTGCATTAATATCTGCGATATTTTTAAGGAAAATATTTACTTTAACCACATCGTCCATAACGTGGTCGACACTTTCTACAATTGCCTTGAGATTTTTTAAGCACTGTCCAGCCTGCTCTTTTACACCACCAGCTACCATTTCACCTGTTTTTGGGTTTAGTGGTAATTGAGCTGAAATATGATTGTAATGAGAAAAAGCTACAGTTTGTGTATATAGAGAACTTTTGGGTGCATTTCCCGTATTGTTTGCTTCTATGATGAGTCCATGCCTGTCTTCAACAGCTTGTGGGGGGGTACCATCTCCGTGTGAAACCACTGCTTCGATTTGTACCAAAGCACCCATAGGTAAAGCTGAAGCTGGAACTATTGTCCGTGCAGGGACATAGGCTACGGCCCTGGCGATACCCGAGTCTGGGAAAAATGTTGTATAAACTTCGTTTACGGCTTCAATATCCGAGAGGTTTTTGAGGAAGATATTAATTTTAACAATATCGTCAAAAGGAACGTCAATACTTTCTAAAATTGCCTTGATATTCTTTAAGCACTGTCCAGCCTGCTCTTTTACACCACCGGCTACCACTCTACCAGATTTCGGATCAATAGGTAATTGAGCTGAAAGATTATTGTAATGAGAAAAAGCTACAGCTTGCGTAGATAGAGGACATGTTGGCGCATTAGCTGTGTTATTTGTAAGCTTTATGAGGTCGCCTGCTTGTGGTGCGTTTGGAATTGTACCTTCACCGTTTGAAACAAGGGCTTCAATTTGCACCAAAGCATCCATAGGCAAAGCAGCAACTGCGACATTCGTCCGTGTAGGAACATAGCCTGGGAAGAATGTTTTATAAACTTCGTCTACAGCATCAATATCTTTGATATTTTTAACGAATACAGTGATTCTAACAATATCGCTCATAACATGGTCGATGCTGTCTACAATTGCTTTTATATTTTTAAAACACTGTTCAGCCTGCTCTTTTGCACCACCAGCGACTAACTTGCCAGACTTTGGATCGATGGGTAATTGAGCTGAAAGATTATTGTAATGAGAGAAAGCGACAGTTTGTGAATATGGACCGATACCCTTTGGAGCATTTTCCGTATTTCTTGCTAATACTGCGTTATAGTTGCTCATGATAGTATTCCCCTTTATGATAAATTTTTTAATAGATATATTTGTGTATATTTTAAGTTACTACGGCTTGCCAATTATATACACTACAGACTTATCCCTTAAAACATGCGCTTATTATTACTGATCTGTACTTATTTATCAATTAAATATGTATAAATCAACTGGTGTTATTTTGCTTTCAATTAGCATAATCTAAGCACGTTTTTGGAGTTATTTTGATAATGAAGTCCAAAAAATTTGCTAATAAATATAAGAGCACGTAATGATTTACCTAACACCAGTATAGATCGCTGATTACCTAACTAGGATCTTCCGACCATAATCAAGCAGGTTACCACCCATACTAATGATTCGTTCGACCTTACAAGATATCTACCCAGCTATACACAACCTCTCGGCTGTATATAACCGATCTTCTTACACATGCATATATCTAACGACATATGGTTGAGTAAGAACCTTCTCAACACCCGGTAAAATCTTAGCTCGACCCGTTAAGATAAGTCAGAACCCTAAAACAATCAGACTAGACTGCCATAAAGCCCTTTTCCCACCACTAAAAGATCTTCCCTCTGACTATATACAAGCGTTTTACCACCTGCATATAATCTTTGGCCGACCCATATACACCCGACTAAGAGCATATATAAATCTTGGCTCAACCATTACGTACCCTTATGAACCTAGTATGGCTTTTTGGCAGAGCTTTATTCTGGTAACTTTAGGTAACTATCATCAATAGCTATCGAGATATCCCATAAGTCAACAAAAGACACCTATTTGTATCTTTTTGTTGAATAGTACTAATAAACATAAGGCAAAAACTTTAAATAGTAAAAATTATAATAATTATCAAGAGGAAAACACCTAAACAATGTAGAATTCTGGTAAATGTACCTTTTTGAATAACTCATTAGGAGTGTTTACCAATGAATGAAGCCTATTTAAATAATTATTCGGTCAAAGAAGAGATTCAAGTCCAACTAGAATCTCTTCACAAAAAATTCAGAGAAAGTCAAATACAACTTCAAACGATATTTGATGAAGCGATTATAGGTATTGTTTTGTTAAATTATGAAACAGGTATAAGTCTATGTAACCCAGCATTTCAAGAAATGCTGGGTTATTCGGAAAATGAGCTTAAGACTATGAATTTTCTTGAATTTACACATCCGGATGATTTAATAAAGGAGCTGGAAATATATCGAAAAGTAACTGAGAGCAAAATTGATAAATATCAATTAGAGAAAAGGTATATTAGAAAGGATAAATCCATTATCTGGGGTTGGCTAAGTTTAACAATTACCAGAAACTCTTTAGACAAGCCTGAATATGTCATCGCAATGGTCGAAAACATAACACAGCGTAAATTAACTGAAGAGTCATTGCGCGAGAGTGAAGAACAATTTAGAAATCTTTTTGAAAATAGCATGGACGGGATTTGTATCACCAAGCCTGATGGCACCATTATTTCAGCAAATCCCGCAATCTGTGAAATGTTGGGTATGACGGATGGGGAGATATGTGCAGTTGGCAGAAAAGGTATTGTTGATTTTTCGGATGGTAGAGTAAGCAAACTTCTAGTTGAGAGAGAGCAAACAGGCAAATTCAAGGGAGAATATTATGCAATTCACAAGAGTGGTAAAAGAATTCCTGTTGAAGCAACCTCTAAGTTTTATTGGAATAGTAAAGGAGAGAAAGTTGCCTCAGTTATTTCGAGAGATATTACTGATAGGATAAAGACACGGCAGGAGATTGACCGATTAGATAGATTAAACTTGATAGGACAAATGGCTGCAGGGATTGGACATGAAATAAGGAATCCATTGACAATTGTACGTGGCTATCTCCAATTATTGGGGTCGAGGCCAGAAAACGCAGTTCAAAGGCCTACCTTTGATTTAATGATATCTGAATTGGATCGGGCAAATTGCATCATCACTGAATTTTTGTCACTTGCTAGAACCAAACAAACAGATCTAATAGTTCAAAGTCTAAATGATATTTTACACAATTTATATCCTCTCATAGAGGCAGACACATATAGTCAGAACAAACAGATTAGCTTCAATCCGGGAATTATCCCAAATCTCGAATTAAATAAGAACGAAATCTCTCAGCTCGTTCTCAACCTAACTCGCAATGCTCTCGAAGCAATGAAAGAACAAGGGAGACTTACTATTGCTACTGGTTTAGAGAATAAAAAGGTAGTACTTGTCATAGAAGATGAGGGGAGTGGCATATCCTCGGAGGAAATAGAAAAAATAGGGACACCTTTCTATACCACTAAAGATAATGGAACAGGCCTTGGACTTACCACATGTTTTAAAATTGCTGAAGCTCATCATGCAAAAATTGATGTAGAATCAAGCCCAAAGGGGACAAAGTTTTTAATAGCATTTCCTATCCCAAGTATCAATCCTTAGACCTCAGATGTATACATTTAGAATCAGGGCTAGTTCGCTCTTATGAACCTAGCCAAGAGGGTGCATATTCGTGTATAGTAATAATGGGAGGGATGCCATAGAAAAATGAATTGTGTTAAAATGCACTTACTTATTTAAGCATCTAAAACATAATTTTTTTTGAATGTGGTTAGAAAGAATGAAATAATCGTGAAGGGAAGAAAGCTAAGATGAAAAGAAGATGGTTAACACTATTAGCAGTAATCTGTACGGTGGCTCTTTTGACAGCGGGTTGTGCTCAGAAAGCTCCGGATACAAAACCGACAGACAAGGCTCAAACCGGTGACCAATCCTGGAATAAAATTAAGGAAAAAGGAGAATTTGTCATAGGTTTGGATGATAATTACCCGCCTGCCGGCTTCCGGGACAAAGCAGGGGAACTTGTTGGCTTTGATATTGATTTAGCTAAAGAAGCGGCCAAGCGTTTAGGTGTCAAAGCCGTTTTCAAGCCGGTTCAATGGGACGGAGTTCTCTTAAATCTTAAAAGTGGAGAAATAGACCTTATTTGGAACGCCTTGGGCATAACCCCTGAAAGACAGAAAGAGATTGGTTTTACGGATAGTTACATGGCAGACAGGAATATAATAGTAGTAAAGGCAGGTTCTCCAATCAAGTCTAAAGCTGACTTAGCAGGAAAAACCGTCGGCCTGCAATTAGGAAGTACTGCCGAGCCAGCGGTTACTAAAGATGAGATCTCCTCAAAGCTAAAAGAGATCAGAAAGTTTGAAAGCCCCACAGTCGCCTTAATGGATTTAGATGCAGGCCGTATTGATGCAGTGGTGACTAATGAAATGAATGCTCGTTATCTGGTTACTACTGAAAAAACTGCGGATAAATACTATATCTTGACGGAACAAGAAGGGGATTTTGGCAAAGAACCTTTTGGAGTAGGTGTACGCCTGGAAGACAAAACCTTCCTTGCAGAGCTTAACCGTGTTCTCAATGAAATGAAAGCAGATGGAACGGCTGCTAAAATCAGTAATGAATGGTTTGGTTCAAACATTATTAAGTAGTGAAAATGGGAATAGGAAGTTGGTGAATGAATCTCTTCCTATTCCCTATTTTTAAAGAATATTCCTAAGCCCTGATATACGGGTTATTAAGACATTCATGAGGGGATAAGAGAAAACGATGGATTACGTTCTGACGATATTACCCGTTTTGTTAAAGGGTTTAAAGCTATCCCTAACAGTTTATGGAATTGTAATAATTTTAATCTTTCCAATAGCTATTTTGGCGGCTATTGGTAAAGTATCGGGGCCGAAAATTCTCAAGAAAATCCTACAATTATATACTTGGATATGGCGAGGCACCCCTTTGCTGCTGCAATTATTTTTCATCTATTTTGGGCTGCCGTACTTTGATATTAATTTACCGCCTTTAGTTGCAGTAATTATTGCCTTTGTCTTGAATGTAGCTGCCTATGAAACAGAAATTATCAGGGCAGGTATTGAATCTATTGACAAAGGCCAGTATGAAGCTGCAAAGTCCCTGGGAATGACCTATTTTCAAACCATGAGGCGAATTATTATACCCCAAACAATCAGGAGGGTTCTGCCCGCCACGGCCAATGAAGCAATTCTTACCTTTAAGGACACAGCTCTCGTTGCAGCAATCGGTATGGGGGATTTATTGCGTTCGGCTAAGGAAGTTGTGACAACTGATTTTAAAATTACCGCTTTCTTTGTGGCGTTTGGTTTTTACCTAATTATTTCTTCACTTTTGCTTCAAGTTTTTAGCAGGTTAGAGAAGAAATATTCGATTTACGAATAAAATGCCGTCTGGTTTCCTTGAAAGGCTAAATATAAATATCCAGACAAGACAATTTCTTATAGAAGGCAAATGAAGGGATAAAAAGTAATGGATCATCTGGAATATGTTCTAAGTATACTTCCGTTTATCGCATCAGGTTTAAAATTAACTGCTAAGGTATATGCAGCAACTTTATTATTTGCTCTGCCTGTCGGGCTTTTAGCTGCTGTTGGCAAAGTAAAAGGTCCCAAGATAATCACCAGGCTATTATATTTATATACATGGATTTGGAGAGGTACTCCCTTGCTCCTGCAATTATTCTTCGTGTTCTACGGTTTGCCGATTATTGGAATACGGCTTTCTCCCTTCGCCGCAGCAACGATTACCTATACCTTGAATTCTGGGGCCTATCTGACAGAAATTTTCCGAGGGGGAATAGAATCCATTGACAAAGGTCAATATGAAGCTGCCAAAGTATTAGGGATGACCTATCCCCAGACTATGCGCAGAATCATTATCCCTCAAACAGTGAGACGGGTCTTACCTCCAACCTGTAGTGAGGCAGTAAATTTAGTAAAGGAAACTGCCCTCTTGGCCGTGATTGGGATGCCGGATTTATTACGTATTGCAACTCAGATTTTCACTCGAGATTTTAATATCACACCATTTATTGTAGCCTTTGTTTTATACCTAATCGTCTCTTCTGTTCTTGTCAAACTTTTTGGTACATTAGAGAAGAAATATTCGATATATGAATAGGAGAGTGTGAGGATTCAATGACAATGATACGTATGAATAACATTCATAAATATTTTGCTGGAGTACATGTTCTAAAGGGAGTATCTTTAGAAGTTAATAAAGGGGAGATTATATCGATTATTGGGCCAAGTGGATCTGGGAAAAGCACTTTGCTCCGCTGTATGAATCAGTTAGAAAAGATAGACCAAGGAAGTGTTGAGATAGAAGGAATTGTAGTTGAAGCAGCAGGGGATGTTGGTGTCAAGATTACTGCTACCCCTCAGGAGGTAAGAACAGCCTATCGGAAAATGGGTATGGTTTTTCAAAGCTTTAATCTATTTCCACATATGACTGCCCTAGGCAATGTAATTGAGGCACCAATGCTTGTTCATAGACTTAGTAAAGGTGAAGCTGTTAAAAACGCGGAGAAGCAACTTAACAAGGTGGGATTACTGGAGAAAAAGGATGCCTTTCCTTCCAAGTTGTCCGGTGGTCAAAAACAGCGAGTAGCTATTGCTCGTGCCCTGGCGATGAATCCGGATATTATGCTGTTTGATGAACCAACCTCAGCTCTTGACCCGGAGTTAATTGGAGAAGTCCTAAGTGTCATTAAGAACCTGGCTCAGGAGCATATGACTATGATTATTGTGACTCATGAAATGGGATTTGCCAAGGAAATTTCCGACCGGGTTATTTTTATGGATGACGGAAAAATTCTTGAAGATCAAAGTCCGGCTGTTTTCTTTGATAATCCACGTCATCCTAGGATAAAGACGTTTTTAGAAAAAATGCTCTAACAATTATATTGGAATTACTCAAAATGCCAGGGAATGGATATAAGTATATTTTATCATAATTGGTGCCCAATGCTTATGATTGACAGTATAATCTGATCTGCGGATACCAGCTGTATCTTGTTATGAAGGTTCTACCCCCAGGAAGAGGCTCTTTCCTGATGAATGGGTCCCCGAAGGACCTAGGCAGTGATTAATATCTAGATGTCTTGTGTTGAGAGTACAGGTAGATATTTAGTTATATTTGTAGCGATTGGTTATGACCAATCGCTTTTTGATATTAAAATTTAGGGTTGAATCCAGTAAACCTCTTAGTTTGTTATATGTAGAATTTTTAAAATAATGGTCTATATAAACCCTGGTATATTATATATTAATTGAGAACATAACGTATATCTATAGACAGTTAATCTTATAAGGTTTAAGCTTAACTTAAGGTAAATCACAAATAAACTAATCACCTTAGTGAAAAATAACACGAAAACTTGGGGGGTGAAAACTTACAATTATCTGGTGCTTGAAAGGTAATTCTCTAGAACTGGCTATATGCCCTTAATAAAGGAGGTTATGCCATGAGAAAGTGTGACGAGCATATTCAAAGATTTACCTTAACGGGTCAGGATAGAGGGATTAGGCAACTAAGTGAAAGTGAACTCGAAGAGTATAAAATAATCTATAGGGACCTAATTATCAAACTCATCGAAACTGGTGGAGAAGTTCCCGAAAGTTCCGATATTCAAGTGATTAATAAGATTTATACCTGCAACGACGAGTGTGTGACTCCTCTGGGGTTGGTCAATGTTTGCCTGGAATACCTGGCAAAACTGCTAACGTTCTGTAAGCAAGCAGGGATTCGTTGGCTAGTGGATATAAGAGAGTGCACAGATACCCACTTTAGGGAACTGTCATACTTTAAGATTATCGTCGATTGCTCAAAGGATAGATTCATAGAAGTTGCCAAAGAAGGAGGCTTTAGGTATTCAGCCATTAAATAATACACGGTGATCCTCTTTTCAGCTTACTCTTTTATTTCTATCAAAATCGTGGTATTATGCAAAATAAGAAAGAATCTGTGTCACCCATTGATTAACGCGTGACAAGGCCATAGACAAAGTGCTATGGCCTTATACATATTTTAAGACGCGAAAACTATTAGGAACAAGGTAAAATTAAGCAGAAAAAGTGATGGAGGATGATATGGGATCACACGCTGTGAAACGAATTTATGTGGAAAAAAAGCCGGGTTATGATATTGAAGCCCAGGGCCTTTTCAATGATCTAAGCGAAAATTTAGGGATCAATGGATTGCAGGGGTTAAGAGTTATCAATCGCTATGACATTTCAGGGATTACGGATGAGGAATATAATAAGTCCCGTCCTATTATCTTTGCCGAGCCTCCCTTAGATTTAGTGTATGATGAAAATTTAGAGATTTCCTCTGCGGATCGAGTTTTTGCTATGGAGTATTTGCCGGGCCAATATGATCAGCGGGCAGATTCAGCTGCTCAGTGTGTACAGATTCTGACCCAGAAAGAGCGCCCGACGATTGCTTCTGCTAAGCTAATGGTTTTGCAGGGTCAATTTTCTGAGGAAGAGTTTCAAAAAATTAAAGATTACTGTATCAACCCTGTCGAGTCACGAGAAGCCTCGTTAGAAAAGCCCGAGAGTCTGGATTTTGAATCGATTATTCCGCCCGATGTGGAAATTCTCGATGGTTTTATAGAAAAGTCGCCTGAAGAACTGAAAAAGTTTTTTTCAGAAACGGGTTTAGCAATGAGCTTTGAAGACCTGGCTTTCTGTCAACAATACTTCCGAGATACTGAAAAGCGGAATCCAACTATTACGGAAATCCGTGTGATTGACACCTACTGGTCGGATCATTGTCGTCATACTACATTTAACACTAAGATTGAAGAGGTGTCATTTCCCAAAGAGGAAATGGCTTATCCATTGACCCAAGCTTATCAGGAATATCTAAGCTCAAGAGATTATGTGTATGGTGAGAATCCTGCTGATCGAGATATCTGTCTCATGGATATCGCCGTCTTAGGCATGAAAGAGTTAAAGAAAAAAGGACTCTTACCTGATCTGGATTTATCCGATGAAATCAATGCTTGTAGTATTGTGGTAAATGTCGATGTCAATGGTCAAAATGAAGAATGGCTAGTGATGTTTAAGAACGAGACCCATAACCATCCTACTGAAATTGAACCCTTTGGAGGAGCGGCTACTTGTCTGGGCGGAGCTATTAGAGATCCCTTGTCTGGTCGCACCTATGTCTACCAAGCAATGCGGGTAACGGGAAGCGGAGATCCCCGGTTGAAACTGGAGGATACCCTGCCTGGAAAATTACCACAGAGAAAGATCACAACAGGTGCTGCTGCAGGATATAGTTCCTATGGCAATCAAATTGGGTTGGCTACAGGACAGGTAACAGAAGTCTATGACCCAGATTTCATTGCTAAGCGTATGGAAATTGGAGCTGTTATAGCGGCTGCTCCCCGTGAAAATGTGGTGCGAGAAGTTCCTGAAGCCGGTGATATCATTGTATTGGTCGGCGGAAGAACAGGCAGGGACGGGTGTGGCGGCGCAACGGGTTCCTCGAAAGAACATACCACAGAGTCCTTAATGACTTGTGGAGCAGAAGTGCAAAAAGGGAATCCACCCACAGAGCGAAAAATTCAAAGGCTTTTCCGTAATTCTCAGGTAAGCACCCTCATTAAACGATGTAACGATTTTGGAGCAGGTGGGGTTTCGGTTGCTATCGGAGAGTTGACAGATGGCTTAGAAATTGACTTAGATGCTGTACCGAAAAAATACGAAGGTCTTGATGGGACAGAGCTGGCAATTTCTGAATCTCAAGAGCGTATGGCTGTAGTAATTCGCGCCGAAGATTTCAAGACTTTTGCTGACTATGCTCATGAGGAAAACCTTGAAGCAACCTTAGTTGCTAAGGTTAGTTCTCAACCAAGGCTTAGGATGGTTTGGCGAGGGCAAGTGATTGTGGATCTTAGCCGGGAATTTCTTAATACCAATGGGGTTAAGCAAACTACTAGGGTTCAGGTTTCTCTTCCAGAGACAAGTCAAGATTACTTCAGTAGTTTGCCGGAAATAGTTGAAGAAAAAATAGCTTCGAATTCTCTTGAATGTTTGGAAAACGACGCTTCGTTAGTGAAAGAGGCTTGGCTTGCTAATCTAGCGGATCTGAACGTCTGCAGTCAGAAGGGATTAGTGGAAAGGTTTGACAGTACAATTGGGATGTCATCTGTCTTGATGCCCTTAGGCGGCAAATATCAGGCTACTCCATCTGAAGGTATGGTGTCTAAGCTTCCGGTATTAACAGGAGAAACAAATACGGCGACGGTGATGACTTATGGTTATAATCCACAATTAGCTAAATGGAGTCCCTTTCATGGTGCTTTATATGCCGTTGTAGATGCGGTGACAAAAGTGGTGGCACTTGGCGGGGATTATCGTAAGGTTCGACTAACTCTACAAGAGTATTTTGAACGCTTAGGAACTGATCCACAAAAATGGGGGAAGCCTTTCAGTGCTTTGTTGGGAGCTTTCTATGCTCAAAAGAAACTTGGAATTCCGGCTATCGGCGGAAAAGATAGTATGTCGGGAACCTTTATGGATTTGCACGTTCCTCCAACTTTGGTGGCTTTTGCGGTTAATGTGGTCGAGGCAGATAAGGTTGTTTCTCAAGAATTTAAAAAAGCAGGTAGTCATGTGGTGTTGGTGAGGGCCATTCGGGATGAACATCAAGTCCCGGATTTTGAACAACTAAGTGCCGGCTATCTGAAAATTTACGAGTTGATCCAATCAGGAAGTGTTTTGGCATCTCATACGGTTAGGATGGGCGGACTTGCAGCAGCACTCAGCAAAATGGCCTTTGGTAATCGAATCGGTATAGCTTTAGAAGGTCAAATTGATGTCAAGCAGCTGTTTACCGCAGATTATGGCTCTATTGTTTTGGAAATAGATGGAACTATAGATTTAGCTGAAGCCTTTGGTTCTCTAAAGTATCAATTGCTGGGGGTAACCCAGGAAACACCGCTGATAACCCTCAAGGATGTAAACATTGACCTAGACACGGCTTATCAGGCATGGGAAAAGCCTTTGGAAAAAGTCTTTCCGACTCAAACGGAAAAAGTTGCTCAGCCACAAAATGTGAATTTTAAGTTGCGAAATACCCTAACTCCTTCAATAAAAGTGGCAAAACCGAGAGTCTTTATCCCGGTTTTCCCGGGAACTAATTGTGAATACGATTCGGCCAAAGCCTTCGAGAAAGCAGGTGGAATCGTTGAAACCTTAGTTATCAGGAATTTGACTGCTTCAGATGTAGAGCAATCCATCAAAGAGATGGTTAAAAAGATACAACAGGCTCAGATCGTCATGCTTCCCGGGGGCTTTAGTGCGGGAGATGAACCGGATGGATCCGGTAAATTTATTGCAACGATGTTCAGAAATCCTTGGATTAGTGAAGCTATTACGGGACTTATGAATCAACGGGATGGTTTAATGCTCGGGATTTGCAATGGGTTTCAGGCATTGATCAAACTCGGTCTTGTTCCCTATGGAGAAATCATTGATCTAATGGAGGATTCGCCAACCCTCACCTACAACAAAATTGGGCGTCACGTTTCCAGCATGGTACAGACTAAAGTTGTCTCTGTCCTATCTCCTTGGTTTAGCGGGGTGAATTTAGGAGATATTCATACTGTCCCTATCTCCCATGGAGAAGGACGGTTTGTCGCAAACTCAGAAATGATTCAAACCTTAATTGACAATGGTCAAGTGGCCACTCAATATGTAGATTTAAAGGGAAACCCAAGCAATGATGTTATCTATACTCCCAACGGTTCCTATGAAGCCATCGAAGGAATTACTAGTCCCGACGGACGTATTCTGGGTAAAATGGCTCATTCCGAAAGAACTGGTTCTGAAATCGCTAAAAATATTCCGGGCAATAAGTATCAGCCGATTTTTGCCGGAGGGGTAAACTATTTCAGAGGATAAACACCTGGTGCCGGCAGAGGATAGCAGGTGTGTTCGGATGGGGGTGCCTTTTGAGGTCTTTAGATTTTTCAGAATGCCTTTTTAGAGTAAAAGGGTTTTCCGACTGTTTGTCGAACTAGAACAGGTGGAATGATTTGATATTTTAGGAGATGAATTTTACATTGAATACTACATTTGAAAGCGCTGTTGTAACAGTACAAGACAAAACGATTGCCGTGGTTTCAGTACAACCAACCGTATTCCAGAATTCATTTAATGCTTCAACCATTATAAAAGGATTACTCCCTGTGTTTAAAGGTATGTCGGTGGTTTTAATGACCTTAGATCCCCAGGGTAAGCCTGCATACTTCGGCAGATCAGATCTTATCTTGCTCTTAGAAACTATTAATATTAAAGAAGCAGAATGGAAAGAAGTCACTGCTGTCGTTGACCTGACCAATTCTTGCCCAATGAAAGAAGAACAAGAAGAATAGTATCTTAACTATTGAGGATAACATGGAAGATTTGGCGAACTATCGCAAGATATTACATGTGGATATGGATGCCTTCTACGCTTCTGTTGAACAGCGGGATGATCCCTCTTTGTTGGGTAAACCTGTCGTAGTCGGAGGCAGGCCGAATAGCCGGGGGGTCGTCTCTGCGGCATCCTATGAAGCCCGTAAATACGGAATACGCTCGGCAATGCCTGTTGCAGAAGCTGCCAGGCGCTGCCCTGATGCGGTTTTCCTGCCAGTGAATTTCAAGAAATATCGGGAAGTGTCCTGGCAAATCCGGGAAATATTTTTGACCTACACCCCAATGGTAGAGCCAATATCCCTGGACGAGGCTTTTTTGGATGTTACAGGTTCAACTAGGTTATTTGGGCCGGCAGAGGACATTGCCTTAACGATTAAACTACGCATCCGGCAGGAATTAAGTTTAACTGCTTCTGTTGGATTTGCATGTAATAAATTTTTAGCAAAGCTTGCTTCGGATCTGAAAAAACCTGATGGGTTTGTGGTTGTTCACCCGGATAAAGTTCAAGAGTTTCTTGATCCGCTGCCAATCGAAAGAATTTGGGGAGTCGGTGAAAAAACAGCGGAGCAATTGCACAGTCATCGGATAAATACAGTCAAAGATTTGCGCAGTTTAGAGTTGAAGTTCTTAACTAAGCTTTTTGGTTCATTAGGAAGTCAGCTTTATCAATTGGCACGGGGAATTGACGATCGCCCTGTGGAAAGCGATAGGGTAGTTAAGTCCATCGGTCGCGAGACCACCTTTGAGTCTGATATTAGGGACGGTGATTTCCTGGAGAAGACCTTGTTAATGCTGGCCATTGACGTAGGTCGAAGTTTGCGTAAAGAAGCGTTACGAGGAAGAACTGTAACTCTGAAAGTCCGTTATGATGATTTTCGCACCCTGAGCCGATCACGGACTATTCATCGGGCGACGGATCTTGATGATGTTATATTTCAAGAGGCTTGTAGCTTGTTAAGTGAATTATCCCTTAAACAGCCTCTGCGCTTGATAGGGGTTACAATGTCGAACCTGACAGATCAGCACGAAAATCAAATTTCTTTATTTGAAGAGCCTCGGCTAGAAAGAGAGAACCTCACTAAAGTGCTTGATCTAGTCAAAGAGAAATATGGTGAGAAAAGTATTACAAGGGCTAGACTTTTGTAATACTTATAAGTAGGTCATTTGCGTATTCTTAAGCAAATGGCCTATTTACCTATAGTCAGCCTCTAAGTAGTAGCGTAACGTCGATATTCAATACGATAATCTGCGAATTATACATAAAAATGTCGATAAGTTTATTGTCAGAAACACCGCTAAACTACGTCTATAAGTAGTGTAGAGCTTGAAAGCATATCACTTAGATCATATTGATCATGTATGCCCAAGGAGCAAGAATATAGTATCAGCAGAAGGAGGGGATAGGAGAAGTCGAGCAGTTGTATTTCAGCCTTGGCTGGACAGATCATTTTTCTCTATAAATTATTCGAGTTCGATCGGCGAGTATCGAACATTGAATCACGAAATTGGAGGTAATACAATGAAGAAAAATTGGCGTTCTTTCTTGGCCGCGGCTGTAGTTGCAGTTTTACTTGTTCCAACAGTTTCTGCACCTATCGTATTGGCTGGAGAAATTAGTTCTGCTGAAGCTGTTGGGACTTTGGCCGCACCCCAGGTGGGTCTGGAAAAAGCAATTCAGATTGTTAAGACTAACTTTGACGTTCCTAATCAATATAAGGATTTTAACTCTTCTTATAATACTTATAATGGACGTCAGGTTTGGGCTTTACGTTGGAACGGCACATCGGAACAACCAGGAGAGTTCGCAGCAGAAGTTAATGCCATTAATGGTGATATTGTCAGCATGAATTATTGGAAAAATGAAGATCAATTGGCCAGTAGCCCCTCAGTTCCGACCATTACTAAAGAGGGTGCTCAAGAAATCAGCGATAAGTTGTTGAGCCAGTTATTGGGTAAGAGAACTGAGGAACTGAAGTTAATTCCAAGTGAGTCGGAGGTTGTACCCCTAAGTTATGGCCCGTTTTATTATTCGGTTCAATATCAACGCTTCATAAATGGCGTACCCTTTCTTGGCAATGGAGTAAATGTACAAGTCTCCAGTAAAGATGGACACATTAATTCCTATACTCTCAATTGGAATGATGTCAAGGCACCTGATGTAAATGGAGTGATTAGCGTCGAAAAAGCCCAGCAAGCATTTGCTGAAGCACCATTTTTCAAACTCTTGTATTGGGTTCCATCAGGATACAAACCTATGCTTGTAGGTCAAAAGCAAGAAGCAAAGCTTGTTTACCAATTAACCGGGGACAATAGTGGCGGGGCAATTGATGCTTTAACGGGTAAGCCCCTTCAACTCAATCCGGGTGAGTGGTTGTCTACAGACGCCTACGGAGTTGGTGGTATGGGCAGAGCCGAGGCAGAAAAGGCTAGTCAGGCAAGTAACTCGTCACAAATTCTAACGCCTCAGGAACAACAAGAAGTAGAACGAACCTCAAAGCTTCTTAAACAAGATGAGGCAATTGCTGCTGTGAAGCGTTGGGTTGAGATTCCGAATACACTGACGTTAAGCAGTGCTAATTTGAGTAAAGACTGGCGCAGTACTGATAAGCGTATTTGGAGTTTTGACTGGAACAGTGTTGAGACGAATAAAGAGCTGGGAAATCCCCAATATCTTAGTGCAAGAGTAAGTGCAACAACGGGCGAACTACTTGGATTTTCCATCGCTACTCAACAAAACGGCAAAGATGATGTCAAATTTGACCGGGCAGCAGCTCAAAAAGTAGCCGAAGAATTTCTTAAAAAGGTTCAGCCTGAACGATTCAATCAAGTTGCCTTAGATCCGGAAACGGATTTGATGTACAAAATGAACCCTGAACCATGGAATAATCAGGCCTTTTCATATGGTCGGGTGGTTAATGGGGTAGCTTTCCCGGAAAATAGCATGATTGTCAATGTGGATCCTGTGTCCGGCAAAGTTACGAATTATGAACTAAACTGGTCAGACTATGATTTGCCAAGTGTAACAGGAATTCTCAGCAAAGATAAAGGTGTAGAATTATTTCTGAAAGCACGACCCTTAACCCTCACCTATGTTCGTATTTATAGCAATGGGATGCCTGGTGACTTGCGGTTAGTGTATTTGCCAATTGCCAAAGAGCGCAATATGCAAAATTCCAATATACTGGATGCAAAAAGTGGCGATTTACTCGACTTTCAGGGTCAGCCTATCGAAAAAGGGCCAAAACCCTATACATTTAATGATCTGACTGGCGT
This sequence comes from Desulfosporosinus meridiei DSM 13257, assembly GCF_000231385.2. Taxonomy (NCBI): domain Bacteria; kingdom Bacillati; phylum Bacillota; class Clostridia; order Eubacteriales; family Desulfitobacteriaceae; genus Desulfosporosinus; species Desulfosporosinus meridiei. The sequence goes on from NC_018515.1 coordinate 2,262,718, forward strand.
TACTGGCGCACCTGAGATCACAGTACTGGGGCAAGCCGGCTTATTTGGGGATTATGGAAATAGCTTTAAACCCCTTGAGAAAATGAGCGTAAGTTCAATGCTGCGGGCCATGTACCTGAGCCGTTTTGGATTATGGGGAAATACTGGCCTCACCGATAAAGAGATTATCAGTAAAGCTAAAGAACTGGGCTGGCTGAAAGAAGATCTGAAGCCCGGAGATCCAGTAAATAGAGAACTTCTTGCTAAAGTTCTACTCCGCTACATCCAGCTCAACAAGCTTGCAGAGCTCAAGGATATTTATAAAGTAAGTTTTCAGGATTCTGATCAAATCAGTTCGGATGCCCTGGGATATATTGCTTTGGCCAGCAGTACAGGGATAATCAAGGTAGAAGGGCAAGTTCTAGCACCACGTGATACTGTGAGCCGTGCTGAAGGTGCTACTGCGCTCTTCAGAGCTTTAAACTGGCGTAATTAAGAGTTAGAAACAAACTATGATTATCATTTCATCATGAGTTTGATATAAGTAGTGAGATGTGAATGCTTTACAGAAAGTCCCCTCGTTTAAATTGACGAGGGGACTTTTGTTGTCTGCAGAGAAGCTATTTGCTTCTTTCTACCTGCAGTGACATAACATTCATTAAATAATCGTAAAGGATGATAATTCATTGACAACATAAAGTAAGAATAATGCTATAATTACTTAGAACCAGATTTGAAAATCTCATATTTAAGTATCAACAATAAGGCAATATTACTACATACTAATCCACACTAATTTTTAATCCGGATAATCGTTCGGAGGGTTGGACGAGAACCATTTGACCAGTTTGGTTAAATTGAAACTGATACGATTCTCCGGAGGTTTGTCCAATCGCTGTTTTCCAGCTGAAGTTATTCATAGACACGCTTGGATCTCCACCACCGTTAGAGCTGCTTGTCCAGGCTACGACAGCATCAGGATCGACCACACAAGGTGCTTCTAACATAAGCGGGTTGCCATCAGTCATGACCGCAACTTGTTGTAGCTGATTTGAGATGTTCGTCAGGACAGTGGAGGCCAATCCCTTTTGGGATAGTACTCCGCTTCCTATTAAACGCACATCATATTTTAAGTCGGTGGGAAAGGCTAGTAGATTTTCACTCTCGACTGAAAGACAATCCCCGGGTTCAAGTTCGAAAACGGAGACATGATAAGCATTTTTTGCTAAATATATGATTCCTGAACCTTCGACGGTCATTAATTCTATGTTTTCTCCGGTTAGAGTTCTTTTGGCTAAACCAAGCAGAGAGCCCATGACACCTCCGCCATTGTCTGGTCCCAGCAACATCTTGTCGAACTTGAAGTTCCCTTTATAGGCGACCATTGTTCCTTTCTTGGCAATAAATTTACCCGTGCCTTCTATTTTACAGCATAGTTCTTCTTCGACATTAAACTTAAACATTGTATTAGCCTCCTTGCTAGATTTGATTTTCGATTTTTTGCTATATAAAGATATTTAGAATATATACCAAAAGTAATATCTGTACAATGAGTAAACAAATCAACGTTCAAAAGGGTTCGCGGAGATTTATTAGGTAAAGCTGAGGAGTGAGAGTATTGGACAAGGATTATAAATATGTCGGGCGCACTTTTCCAATTCATGATGCAGAGCAGAAAGTAAACGGTAGTCTACAATATTTAAGTGATATGAGGCTGCCAAATATGTTATATGCCAAACTGCTTTTGAGTCCAATCGCTCATGCTCACATTACCAATATTGATACGAGTAAAGCTGAGGCTTTACCGGGAGTTGTAAGAGTATTTACCCATCTAAATACCCCTGCCAAAACCTACAGTCGCTATAGAATAGTGCCTGACCAAGAGTTTTGCTTAGAGGATGAGCGTCTTTTAACTGAGAAGGCTCGCTTTGTCGGAGATCGCATTGCCGTTGTGGTAGCTGTCAGCAAAGAAATCGCCACCCAGGCTATTGATCTCATTCAAGTTGACTATGCAGAATTGCCTGTACTAAATACTCCCGAAAAAGCCCTTGAGGAACAGGCGGACAAAATTCATTCTGCAGGGAACCTGCTCCATGAATTTGAATACAAAATCGGGGAGATAGATCTTGCCGAAAACTGTGTTGAGGTTGAAACTTTAACCAATACACAAAAAGTGCATCATGCGGCAATGGAACCCCATGTTTGTCTGGCGGATTACGACAGTTCCGGCAAGCTCACTCTCTGGGCTGCCTGCCAAGGCGTATTTGGGGTAAGAACTGTGGTAGCTGATTTACTGGAACTGAGTTATAACAAAGTCAGAGTCATTAAAGTTCCTATGGGGGGGTCTTTCGGCGGCAGGCAAGAAATTATTTTTGAACCCCTAACTGCTTTTCTAGCCAAGGAGGTTAAGCGTTCGGTCAAACTAACCTTGACGAGGGAAGAGACCATTATATCTACAATGACTCGACCCGCAACGAGTTCCAGAGTAAGAACCCTGGTTAACCAAGAAGGTCGATTAGTTGACTGTAGAGTAGATACCGTATTAGACGCCGGAGCGTATGCGACGAGTTCTATTGACAATACTTATGTAATGGCTAAGAAGATATGTAAATTGTACAGAATCCCTTACTATGAACATAGGGGAAAAACCGTTTATACCAACACCCCCGTAGCCGGTGGAGCACGAGGATGGGGTGCACCGGAAATCATGACTGCTCTCGAAATTCATATGGATGCTGTGGCGAAAGGGTTAGGAATAGATCTTATAGAATTTCGGCTCTTGAATCTTGTCCATCCTTATGACTTAGATAAAACCTCTCAAATTTCTTTGGGGAATGCTCGGGTTAGAGAGTGTCTCCTTAAAGGTGCCGAAGCCTTCGGCTGGAGTGAGAAATTTCAACGATGGAATAAAAGGCCGAATCAAGGCAGATTCCGCAGAGGAGTAGGATTAGCCTGTGCTGCCCATAAAAATGGAATGTACGGAGGATTTCCCGAACACAGTACCATGACCTTAAAAATGAATGAGGATGGCAGTTTCATCTTGAACACCGGTCTCCATGAATTAGGGTGCGGAACCATTACCTCCATTACCCAAATTGTTGCAGAAGTCCTAGACATCGACCCTAAATTTATTACGACCTTAGAAGCGGATACAGAAAACGGTCCCTATGATTTTGGTTCTTACGGTAGCAGGGTTACTTATATCTGTGGCGCATGTGCCTACGAAGTTTCCCAGAGGGTAAGAGAAAAAGTATTGGAGTGTGCTTCGCAAATACTCCAAACACCTATTGAGTCTTTAGAAAATGGGGCGGGCAGAGTATGGGTTAGGGGAGATGAACAGCACTATCTAAGTTATCGAGAAATCGCCACAACCGCCAAACTTAAGTATGATACGGACATCGTGCTTACTCATACCTATCATGGAACGTCCAACCCAGGTGCTTATGCTGTGCATTTTGCCGAGGTGGAAGTTGACACAGCCACGGGAAGAGTCCAGGTCAAGGATTATTTGGCAGCCCATGATATTGGTAAAGCTATCAATCCCGGGATGGTTGAGGGGCAGATTCAAGGCGGTGTGCAAATGGGGATTGGTTATGCTCTCTATGAAGAAATAAAGGTTACGACTGATGGAAGTATTCTTAGCAGAAGCTTGAAAAATTATCATGTGCTTAATGCGCCGGACATGCCTGAGGTGAGAATTCTATTGATCGAAGAGGGTGGAGATGAAGGGCCTTACGGTGCCAAGAGTATTGGAGAAATTGCCTTTGTTCCGGTGGCTGCGGCGGTAGTCAATGCTGTTAATAATGCCTTGGGCACATCTTTGTCAAATTTGCCTCTGACACCGGAGAAGATTATGATAGCCCTGAATGCGAGGCGGGATGTTTCAGGCATAAGGCACGAATGAAACCCACTCTTTATTTAATGGGAAGAGTAAAGATATGTATTTAGGAAGAAATATCAAAAGGCAGAGGATAAGGGTGACAACATGCAAATTGAGTTTACGGTTAATTGGAAAGTGTACAATCTGACGGTTTCTCCAACCCTGCGGCTGATTGATTTGTTAAGAGAAGAACTGGGGCTAACGGGGACTAAAGAAGGGTGTGGTGAAGGAGAGTGCGGATCCTGCACGGTGATTATGAATGGGAAAGCTGTTAATTCCTGTTTAGTTCTTGCATCCCAAATTAGAGGCCAAGAGATCTTGACAATTGAAGCTCTTGAAAAAGATGGACTGGACAAGTTACAGGTATCCTTCATCAAAAATAGTGCTGTTCAATGCGGATTTTGCACTCCGGGAATGTTGATGTCAGCTAAAGCACTATTAATGAAGAATCCTTCTCCCTCGGAAGAAGAGATTAAAACTGCAATAGCCGGTAATTTATGTAGATGTACTGGGTACAATAAAATAGTCCAGGCAATTAAGGAAGCCGCCGAATAAGCGTGTTGCGGCGTGTTGCGGGGACGGTCCTTTTAACACACAAATGTGTGTTAAAAGGACCGTCCCCGCAACACGCCAACACGAAAGGAGTTGATGTTAATGAGCTGTAATTTTGATCAGGTAATCGATCGTCGCAAGACTTGTTCTGTAAAGTGGGATTTCAATCAGCGGATTTTTGGTCGGGAAGATGTTTTGCCCTTGTGGGTTGCAGATATGGACTTTCAGGCTCCTGAGGCTGTTATTGAGGCCTTAGTTCATCGTGCTAAGCATGGAATCTTTGGCTATTCAGATGGAATGGACGGTTATTATGAGGCCTTAACTAACTGGCTGCACCAGCGCTTTGGCTGGGAGATCCAACGAGATTGGGTAACCTTTAGTCCAGGAATTGTTTTTGGCTTATATCAATTAGTAAATAGCTTAACTAAGCCTGGAGATAAAGTTCTTCTGCAGTCCCCTGTATATCCCCCCTTTTTTAACGCTATTAAAAATAACCATCGTGAGCTAGTCAATAGCCAACTAATCTTTGCCAATAACCGATATGTCATGGATTATGACGATTTGGAAGAAAAGTTTTCCAACGGAGTTAAGATGATGATTCTGTGTAACCCTCATAATCCGGTTGGGCGGGTTTGGGAGCGGGGGGAACTCGAACGCTTGGGAAAACTTTGTCTCACCTATAAGGTCATAGTAATCTCTGATGAAATTCATGGAGATCTTATTTATAAAGGGCATCGCCATATTCCCTTTGCTACTCTTTCACCTGAAATAGCTCTTCAGTCAGTAGTTTGTACAGCGCCAAGTAAGACATTTAACCTTGCTGGTTTACAGACTTCTAACTTAATTATTCCGAATCCGGATTATAGACAAGCCTTTCAAGCGGCTAGGGATTTGACGGGGATACATAATCCTAATGTCTTTGGTATCACGGCTTTAGAAGCAGCCTATAGATATGGCTGGGATTGGCTAAATCAGTTGATGGACTATTTGCAGGGAAATGTGGATTACTTAATATCGTCACTTGTTCAAATCTCTCATGTTAAGTTGATTCAGCCCGAAGGGACTTATTTGGCTTGGTTAGACTTCAGGGATTTAGGGATGGATCCCAAGGAGTTACAGAAGTTTTTAGTACACAAGGCTGGGGTGGGACTAAATCCAGGCTTTCAATTTGGCCCTGGCGGAGAAGGCTTTGCCCGTCTTAATATCGGTTGCTCCCGTTCAACACTTGAAGATGGTTGTGAACGGATTAGAGTTGCAATTGATAAATTAGATCTCCATGTGTAAAAAACGAATATAAATATAATCCCATCTTCTCTGCTGATTACCGTTGGACGACATTTTACCACTTTTGCATGTATTACTGACAAAGGAGACCTATAAATATGATTGTTTATATAGCACTATTGCGAGGAATAAACGTAGGTGGAAAGAATGTTATAAAGATGGCTGAATTGAAAAAAGTATTTGAAGCTATCGGACTTTCTGATGTCAAGACATATATACAAAGTGGCAATGTATTATTCAAATCAAACCAAGGAGAGGAATTTCTGCGGGGAAAAATTGAGCATCAAATTGAGGCGGTTTTTGGATTTCCAGTTACGGTTATTTTGAGAACGTCGGCAGAGTTGGAACAACTGGTTTCGAATTGCCCATTTTCAGAGGAAGAATTAGCAGAAGCGGAGGCGTCTACTGAAGCAGAGAGTCAATATGTAGCACTATTAACCCACGTACCCTTGCAAGAAAAGATTGCATTGCTGGACGCTTATAGAGGTGAAAACGACCAGTATCGAATTATAGGGCGAGACGTATTTCTCTTATTCAATCATAGTATTAGAAATTCAAAGCTTGCTACTAACCTTTATAAACTTGGTGTATCAGCCACAGTACGTAATTGGAAGACGCTTAATAAACTTACTACGTTAGCTAAAGCCATGGATTGACGCTCTTATGCCCATTATTCTTGTTCGCGAACAAAAGTAGGATAATGAAAGTTCACTATATGGTAGTTTAACGAACAAGTTTATCTCTTCTTAAAGTAACTTATTCGGAAAGTTACTTAACGATATATGGAAACAAAAAAAGGTGTAAACCCCTTAATAAATGAGGGATTACACCTTCTAACTGAATAGTTATGCACTTAATACCTTCCGCGTCTGCAATCTCTAATTATATTGAAACCTAGAGCCTTTTCTTGAAAATATTCGGTATTATTTATATGCTTCGCGTTCGAATCTATCTTATCACTGTCTAAGGAGCTTGAGGACATTTCTTGATCGGTTCTTATAGAATCAGACAAGTGCTCCTTCGGCAAATCTATTGAATTGCTTGTAGAGAAAGCTACGGGCTTATCATCGTTAGCTTCATTAAGATATCCTCCATTTTTTAAAACGGTATATGCAAATTTGAATTCAGGAGGCAAAAAATAGAAATTCTCAATGGTTACAGGTTTTCCTGCTCCTGGAAGGTTTTTTAGTTCTCCTCTTTCAATAGCTTCTCGAATTTTTCGTTCAGAAACAATATCAACACACTTATCCAATTATTTCACCGCCTAAACACCTTTTAGTATTAGTAATATTATAAAACTAATTAATTGCTGATTCTAGTAGTATATTCTGTACGCCAGACGTTTTCAATCGGGTTTCAAAATAGAAATGTCCTTCGCTAAAGACCCATAATGTGAAAAAGTAATCAGTGCTACTTCTGCCGAAGGATTAAATTTATCATTTGTGTCTTTCATAATATTCCTAATAACATTTATAGTTTGCATTGTCGTAGCCTTCCTGTATTATGAATAATGAACGGGTACTTTTCAATGAACGCTTCGTAGAGTATGTGTTTTAAGGGTTGTCAACGAGAGACCCGGAAGGATTTGATCGGAAAAAATTCCACGTCCAATTACCAGAAGAGGACTTATCTTAATGAAAAATTCTACTACTCCTGGAGGGAAGCTTATGGATTTTATACTCAAGAATGATTGTTTGAATATTGACTGGAATTGTGTATCTCAAACTCTAAGAAAAGTTGGCATGGCTAATTTTGCTGCAGATATCCATCAAAAAGCTTTTGAAAATAGTCATACTGTGGTATTTGTCTTTGACGAAGAAAAACTGATTGGTTTTGGTCGTGCAATTTCAGATGGAGTATATCAAGCCGCTTTATACGATATAGCAGTATTACCGGAGTATCAAGGCAAAGGGATAGGACGAATGATTATCAATAATATTGTAAAATCACTTCCGATGTGTAACTTTATTTTGTATGCGTCCCCGGGCAAAGAAAAGTTTTACGAACGGTTAAACTTTAGAAAAATGAATACTGGAATGGCCTTATTTCAAAAGGCTAGTGATATGACGGAAAAAGGTTTTACTGTATGATTATTTATAATCAATAAAAATACTATACCGTAATCTTGCCAGCAAAAATTTAACTTGGGGCCATGCGGGTCTGGCCACAATGGTCAAGCATTGGCCAGCTTCTAATTGCACGGCCATAGGGTATCGCAATGTCGATTTTGAATATCAAAACTCAAGTTCTTTCCTCACAAAAAAATTGAAACAGCCACGATTCTGCGGTATTAAAATACCAAACTGCAGGTCGCGGCTTTTTTTGTGTTGTGGGGACGGTCCTTTTAACACACGAATGTGTGTTAAAAGGACCGTCCCCACAACACACACCACAACACACACCACAACACACACCACAACACACACCACAACACACACCACAACACAAAACTGGTAAATTTTCGAATCCCTCACCGTTTAGGAGACTTCCCAATACACTATTAAAAAACCGGGATGTGTAAGGGGGGGATGCCATTGAAACCAGTTGTCGAAGTTCATAATGTTGGCATGAAATATCAATCCCTAAACGGGGAAATTACAGCGCTGGAAAACATCAATTTTTCGGTTCAAGATGGAGAGTTTGTAAGTATTGTCGGCCCAAGCGGGTGCGGAAAGTCAACCTTATTATCAATCATTTCAGGCTTAATAGCATCTACCTCAGGTGAGGTTCTTTTATCGGGGGAGAAGGTCACGGGGACATCTCCGAAAATTGGCTATATGTTGCAAAAGGATCATCTTTTTAATTGGAGGACTATCTTTCAAAATGTAATGCTTGGCCTGGAAATTCGAAAAAATGTCACAAGCTCTGCAAAAGAGTATGCCATTAAACTTCTAAAAACATATGGGCTTTACGAATTTAAAGACAAATATCCTAATCAACTTTCAGGAGGAATGAGACAAAGAGTAGCTCTTATCAGAACTCTGGTAACCAATCCCCAGATCCTATTATTGGATGAAGCTTTTTCAGCATTGGATTATCAGACTCGTTTAATTGTTAACGATGATATTTATGACATTATCAAAAAGGAGAATAAAACTGCCATACTTGTTACCCATGACATATCTGAAAGCATAAGCATGTCTGACCGCGTTATTCTACTTTCCAAAAGACCAGGCGAAGTAAAACATATTTATGAAATTAATTTCAATATCAAGAACAGAACCCCTTTTTCATCTAGGGAGACACCTGAATTTAGATATTATTTTCAAGAGATATGGAAGGGGTTAGATGTCCATGTCTAATTTGATAGACGATAGGGTCTCGAAGGAGACTCAAGTCACAAATATTTCTCAGGAACACATTGATTACTTGCACAGAGTTAGGATGGAAAAAATCTCAGTGCGAGTTATTCAAATACTAATCTTTGGTGTGGCTTTCTTGCTTTGGGAAATATGTGCTAATACCAAAATAGTAGATCCATTTATTACAAGTCAGCCGTCGAGAGTTTTTAATACAATGGTTCGCCTTTATGAAGATGGGGTTCTTTTTCATCATATTGGAATAACCTGTTGGGAAGCCTTCGTGGGCTTTGTCTTAGGAACCCTTGTCGGGACGATAATAGCCATAATGTTGTGGTGGTCTGAATTTTTGTGCAAAATCTTAGAACCATACTTAGTAATTCTAAATAGTTTGCCTAAAATTGCCTTGGGTCCAGTTTTTATTGTATGGATTGGTGCGGGGCCTCCGGCGATTATTGTTATGACTTTAGCTATTTCACTGATCGTAACAGTTTTGGAAGTGTTAAACGGCTTCTTAACGGTTGATCGAGAGAAGATCAAACTTGTTCAGACCTTTGGCGGTTCAAAATATCAAGTCCTTACAAAAGTAGTGCTTCCGGCTTCTTACCCTACGATTATCAATGCTTTGAAAATCAATGTGGGCTTGTCATGGGTAGGGGTTATTGTTGGAGAATTTTTAGTTTCTAAAGCGGGGTTAGGTTATCTCATTGTCTACGGGGGGCAAGTATTTAAACTAGACCTAGTTATGACTAGTGTCATTATTTTAGGTGTGGCAGCAGCGGTCATGTATCAGGGGGTGGTTTACCTTGAAAAGATGCTTGTGAAAAACAAGGCTTGAGTCAATGCTTAGGCAGCATGTAAAAGGTTGAATATCTTAAAGGAGGAGCGACATGTTTAGAAAAAGATTTATGCCCGTACTTATTACCGTGATTCTTGGGATTTCTATGGTGCTCTCTGGTTGCAACAAGCAAACTGAGCTGACTAAGGTTAAATTATCTGAGGTTACCCATTCTGTTTTCTATGCTCCCCAGTATGTAGCAATGAGTAAGGGGTTCTTTAAAGAGGAAGGACTTGAGGTTGAACTAACTAATGGCCAAGGCGCTGATAAGGTTATGACCGCCGTATTATCAGGCCAAGTAGACATTGGTTTCGCTGGACCTGAGGCGAGTGTCTACGTCCATAACGAGGGAAAAGAGAATAACAGCGTTGTTTTTGCCCAGTTGACCAACGGGGATGGAACGTTTCTAATGGGCAGAGAACCTGATCCTGACTTTAAATGGAGTGATCTGAAAGGAAAGACCGTAATCGGCGGACGTAAAGGTGGAATGCCAGCGATTGTCCTCCAGTATGTGTTGAGCAAAAATGGCATGGCGGTAGGAAAAGATGTCTCCATTGACACGACGATGCAATTCGCGGCAATGCCCGGAGCTTTTATAGGAGGGCAAGGGGATTATGTAATTATCTTTGAACCTACTGCATCAAGCATGGAGAAAGAAGGTAAAGCTTATATAGTTGCTTCTTTAGGTAAAGAGAGTGGAGAAGTTCCTTATACTGCCTATTTTGCGAAGAAGAGTATGATCGAAAAAAATCCAGAGCTTATTCAGAAGTTTACGAACGCCATCTATAAAGGGCAGAAGTGGGTAGCAAGTCATACTCCTGAAGAAATTGCCTTGGCTATAAAGCTTCAATTCCCGGAAGAAAACGACCAAATTCTTATTAGTGCTATTAAGCGTTATAAAGAACAAAACTCTTGGAAAACAGACCCTATTCTCCAGGAAAATGATTTTTATCTCTTGCAGCAAATCATTAAAGATGCCGGAGAGCTTAACAAAATAGCACCTTACGAAAAAGTTGTCACAAAGCAATTTGGGGAAAATGCTATAAAGAATGTTAAGTAATCGAGTGAAAGTTATTTAAAATAACTTGGGATTAGGCTTATAGCTTGATCCCTTTTTCATATAAAGAAATATATCCAGAAGGCAAAAAATTAAGGATGAAAGAAAGTCCTACACAAGCTAATTGACAGAAATTCAAGAATACTGGATAATAGAGGAATCATCCTAAAAGACGTAAAAAGATGTTAGAGATTTTAAGCGGCTGAGTTTAATAAGTCCGATTACGATATGGAGAAAAGAATGATAAATCAAAAAGAGTCTACTGGGTTAGCGGTTTTATTAATACTTATTTCCACATTTGGTTTTAGCTTGTACCCGATTTTAGGAAAAGTAGTTTTTGGAGGAGGGGCAGGTCTTTCTACAGTATTATTTGTTAGGTTTTCCATAGCATCCCTTATATTCTGGGCGATAACCATTTGGCGAGAAGGATTCCCGCGCATGCCCCTTAAGACTTGGCTGATTTTATGGGGCATGGGCGGAGTTGGATATTCTATGATGGCCGGTTTGTACATATCTTCAGTATTATATATCCCGGCATCATTAGCAGCGTTGCTTCTATATGCCTATCCAGTAATTGTTACCATCATAGCAGTTTTGACAAAGCAAGAAGAATTTTCTTTACTCAAGTTGGCTGGCTTGATTATTGCAACCTTTGGCTTAGTCTTGGTTTTAGGCATAGCATTGGAAGGGATTAATTATCTCGGGGTCATACTTGCTCTTAGCGCTGCCTTCGTTTACTCGTTTTATATAATCGTTGGCAACAAGTTGTTAAAAACAACAACTCCTTTAGTAAGTACTTCAGTAATTTCGACCTCTGCAGCATTTACCTATGGCTTAATCGGTTTACCAATAGGCGGAACAACCTGGAATCTTTCCTGGGGCACGTGGCTGGGAATTGGGGGTATTGTTCTGTTCTCAACGATATTAGCTATGCTGACATTTTTTGAGGGTATAAAGCGTATGGGTCCGACTTCTGCCTCAATTATAAGTACGACTGAGCCTGTGATGACTGTTATTTTAGCAGTTGTTATATTCAATGAGAATATAACCCTCTGGCAGGCACTGGGGGGGGGATTCGTTATCATGGGGGGGATTCTAGCGGTTTTATCCCCAGCTCGAAAGCGGATTAGTCCAGTTGATCCATCAGCTCTTTAATTATAAGACACCCTGTTCTAAAACGGTCTTTAAATCCCTAGTGCTTCAGAATATACTCATCTAGTTTTCTAGCCTTTTACTGACTTCATAAAGTTGGTGAGAGGCTCTTGTCATTATGGTGAATAATTACCTTTCTCATTTCTTTGACATGTTTCAGCTTTTGTTGTAAGTACATTGTGGTAAAATGAGCTTAAGGAACACCTAATTATTAGAAGCAAGAGTCTTGAAATTAATCAAAGTTCATTTAGGATTATAGAAAGAAGGGATTTAGTTGGGAGATATGAGTACACTTCAGGGGAAGAAATCTAAGGTGAGTGTACTTTTTGCTAGATATTGGAGAAGACTGGGAGTTGTCTTTTTAGTTTTTATCATTTGTTTGACAGGTGGAATTACGGCTTATATATCCTCATTAGATATTAGTAAGTTACAAACACCTTTGGCACGACCTTCCTTCTTGTATGACCAAAATGGCAACCGAGTTTCCCAGCTTTCATCATCACGAATAGAACCTGTTTCAGGGCAGCAAATCCCACTGGTCATGAAAAATGCAGTAATAGCAGTAGAAGACCGTCGGTATTACGAGCATAAGGGGGTCGATCTTCGTTCAATTATTCGTGCTCTTTATCGTGATATAATTTCAGGTGACTTTTCCGAGGGTGGAAGCACCATCACTCAGCAATTGGCGAAGAACCTTTTCTTAGCTTCGGACAAAACTCTTGCCCGAAAATTAAATGAAGCGGCCTATGCCTTAAAGATTGAAGCTGTGCTGGACAAGGATGAGATTTTAGTCGCTTATCTTAATCAAATATATTATGGCGAGGGCTGTTATGGTCTGCAAAATGCGGCCCAGCTTTATTTTGATAAAGAGGTTGAAGATCTGACATTACCTGAATCTGCATTGCTTGCCGGATTGCTGAAAGCACCCAGCATTTATTCTCCGTTGAATAGTAAGGAAAAGTCCTTAGAACGTAGGAATATTGTACTTACTTTAATGAAGGAACAAAATTATATTTCCTTAGATGAGTATCAGGATGCCCTAGTTCAACCAATTGTTTTAAAGAAAGGTTCTCTAAGCGACCTTTCAGGCCAGCACGCACCTTACGTTGATTATGTGATTGAAGAAGCAATAAATCGTATCGGATTTTCTGAAGAGCAAATTCTTAACGGTGGTCTGAAAATCTATACTCAAATGGATCCTCTTGTCCAAAAAGCAGCTGAAGAGGTCTATGGAGAAAATCATTACTTTCCTAAAGGGACATCTGACCAACTCGTTCAAAGTGGTGTGGTTTTATTAGATCATAAAACCGGGGGGATCAGGGGATTAGTCGGATATCGTGGTGCGAGAGTTTACCGCGGGCTTAACCATGCCGCTTCATCCCAATTTCTGCGCCAGCCAGGTTCTACCTTGAAGCCCTTGGCGGTTTATGCTCCAGCCTTGGAAAAGGGCTATAATTCGGATTCAACGGTGGAGGATCATCCTCTAAATATTAATGGCTACAGCCCTCAGAATTATGATAATCAGTATCGTGGGTATATTACTATGCAAGAGGCTGTTCGACACTCTTGGAATGTGCCGGCAGTTTGGTTACTTAATAAGATAGGGATAGACAGCGGGGTAGATTTTGTGCAAAGGTGTGGGATCACTTTGGAGCAAGAAGACCACACCCTTAGTTTAGCTTTGGGTGGTCTTTCTCATGGGGTTACACCTTTACAGATGGCGCAAGCTTATGGAGCCTTTGCTAATCTTGGAGTTATGAATAAGGCTTATGCCATAAGTAAAATTACTACGGATGAAGGAACTGTGCTCTACCTTGCACAACCTGAAACAACTCAAGTGACCACTCCAAGCGTAGCCTATATGATGACCCTCATGCTGGAGGATGTGGTCACAAACGGCACCGGTGAAAATGCCAAGCTATCCCGACCGACAGCGGGCAAAACGGGGTCAGTTGAACTTCCCCAAACTCAAGAATTCGCGGACATCAGCAAAGGGGTTAAAGATGTTTGGTTTGTGGGTTATACACCGGAACTTACGGCGGCAGTATGGATGGGTTATGATAACACGGATCATAACCATTACCTTACTACCTCAGGAGGGGCAGAACCTGCTGTAGTCTTTCGTGAAATCTTGTCGCGTGCGCTAGAATCAACACCGGTTGTCCCATTTGAAATTCCAGAGGAATACATTGAGCAGAATAGATTATCCAATAAATTATATAAGTGGTTTGAAGAACATTTTAAAAGGTAATGCTGATAAAATGTCGAATAACTTATGTTGTGTTAAAATAGGGTACTTTTAAGATGAGGAGTGTCGATTAAATGAAAAAACAAATATCAAGGGTTGGTCTGGTATTAATGGTTTTAAGTATTGCCTTTTTTGTATTTGGCTGCGGAGCTCCTAAAAAATCGGAGAATCATTCTCCCATCAGTGAAGCCAAAGTAGTTAAGATCGGGGTCTTACCTATTGAAGATAATTTGCCCTTCTATGTTGCGGAAAAAGACAAACTATACACTAAAGAAGGTGTTCAAGTAGAACTAGTCAGCTTTGCCAGTGCTATGGAAAGAGATGCTGCACTTCAGGCCGGACAAATTGATGGTCAGGTAGCTGATTTGCTGGCAGTTGCTTTATTAAAGAAGATTGGTGCCGATGTGAAGATTGCCTCCATAGGGCTGGGGGCTACTCCCAAGGAAGGGCGTTTCGCTATTTTGTCTTCCCCTAAATCGGGCATCACAGACTTGGCGGGTTTAAAAGGAGGGACCCTTGGAATATCTCAAAATTCAATTATTGACTATGTCAGTGATCAAATGCTCCTGGATAAAGGGGTTCAGCTGGATAGTGTAAAAAAAGTATCAATTCCTAAGATGCCGGTGCGCTTAGATATGCTGCTGTCAGATCAGATCAATGCTGCTTGTCTTCCGGATCCGTTAGCCTCATTGGCCCAAGCAAAAGGGGCTCACCTACTTATTGATGATACTTATAAGAATATTTCTCAAACGGTTTTCCTCTTTCGAACCGAAAGTATAAAAGCTAATTCCGAAGGAATTAAAGCTGTCCTTCGGGCCTATGGTACTGCCGGACAAGCTTTGACAAATAATCCGGATCAATATCGAGATCTATTCTTGGAAAAAGCCCAGAT
Source organism: Desulfosporosinus meridiei DSM 13257 (assembly GCF_000231385.2). Taxonomy (NCBI): domain Bacteria; kingdom Bacillati; phylum Bacillota; class Clostridia; order Eubacteriales; family Desulfitobacteriaceae; genus Desulfosporosinus; species Desulfosporosinus meridiei. Next base: position 2,277,899 of record NC_018515.1, read on the forward strand.
TCCTCAAGAATTGAAGGATAGTTATCAAACCCCGACCTTCTCCAAGCTTCAGCTTCCAACTGAGGAAGAGGTTCAGAGTGTGATGAAATGGATGGTAGAAAAGAACCTCATTCCCCAAGCTTATAACTACCAAGAACTAGTTGATCCCAATCTTCTGCCCAGCTCGTAGTCTTAAATGGTCAGCTGATTAGGTTCTTGAGATTTTCACTTTATGCCTAATATCCCTTGGAAAAGGAGAGAATAACCTGTGATTGAAGTTTCGCACTGTGATTTCATCTATAATCAAGGAAAGTCACAGGTTAAAGTATACGATGATTTTAATTTGACGATTGAACGGGGAGAAAGCTTAGTCTTGATCGGCCCTTCAGGCTGTGGCAAGAGCACTCTTCTTTACCTGCTATCAGGATTACTGAAGCCTACGGTGGGCAAAATTAAGATTTTTGGCGAGTCTGTTAAAGGTACCCGTCAGAAAACAGCTTTTATACTACAAGAGTATGGGCTATTTCCTTGGCTTACAGTTGAGCAAAATGTAAGTTTAGGGTTACGAGTCAGGCATACGGTTAAGAGAAGCTATAAACCCCTCGTTGAGGAAATGATTCGGAAAATGGGCTTAGGAGAAGTAAAACACAATTTTCCCAGTCAATTAAGTGGAGGGCAAAGGCAGAGAGTCGCATTGGCTCGAGCCCTAACTCTCCAACCGGATTTGCTGTTAATGGACGAGCCTTTGTCAGCTTTAGATGCTTTAACCCGGGAAAGACTACAAGGGTTGCTCTTAGAAATTTGGCAGGAACAAAAGTTGACAACAGTTTTAGTAACTCATAGTATTGAAGAAGCCGTTTTCTTGGGAAGCCGTATTTTGGTGCTTCTTGATGGCAGACCAACAAAAGTTGTGGGGGAAATAACGAACCCACTAGTTGGAAAGCCGGGCTATCGTCAGACAGAAGAGTTTTTCCAGAAGACCAGCTATGTACGTTCACTTCTTGAAAGGGGTGGACTTGATGAATCTGCAAGGTAAAGTATTTCAAGGGAAGTCCTGGGGCTATTTAGGCGCTATAGTATTTTTACTAGCTCTTTGGCAATATGCAGCCTGGAGTCTTCAGACACCCCTTTTACCGACACCGCAGGCGGCAATCGCCGCCACTATTCGCTTATTTGATGCAGATCTCGGAAAACACTTCTGGGTTAGTACCTATCGGGTAGTATTATCAACATTGACTGCGTTTCTAATCGGACTACCATTGGGTATAATTATGGGCTATGAAGGTCGGATAGACCGATTTTTAGCTCCCCTAGTTTATATCACTTATCCGATTCCTAAGATTGTCTTTCTGCCGCTGATTCTTTTGTTTCTAGGATTAGGAGACGGTTCCAAGATCTTTCTGATTACCTTCATTGTCTTTTTTCAAATATTAGTCACAACTCGGGATGCGGTCCGTAAAGTACAGTCAGAAACAATTTCATCTTTGCGATCCTTAGGGGGAAACCGTTTCCAAGTCTACCGCTATGTACTCTTACCCGCAAGTTTACCAGATGTCTTCACATCTCTTCGTTTAAGCATGGGTACAGCGATTGCGGTTTTGTTCTTTGCTGAGTCCTTTGCAACCACCGAAGGTTTAGGGTATTTCATCATGGATTCGTGGAGCCGTGCTGCACCGGATGAAATGTTTGCGGGGATTATTATGATGGCCTTGCTTGGAGTCGGATTATTTATTGTTGTAGATTTTTTTGATAATATCTTTTGTCGCTGGCAGCACTTAAATGGATATAAGGAGGGGAAGTAATGGCAGAGTTCAGAGAAATCAGTTCTATTGAAGAGTTTGAAGGAATCTTAAACGAGTCTCAGTTACGCAAAGTTTTTATTTTCAAACACAGCACAACCTGCCCAATCAGTGCTCGTGCTTGGGTGGAAGTACAGGAGTTTATCCGGGAAAGCAACAATGAAGTGCTTGTGGTTATGATCAAAGTGATTGAATCTCGCCCCACTTCGAATTTTGTGGCTGAAAAAATGACGGTTAAGCATCAATCTCCTCAAGCGCTGCTGATTAGCCAAGGACAGGTTCTGTGGCATGCCTCCCATCAAACAGTTACTCAGACAAATCTTACGAAGGCTTTGGAAGGTCAAGATTTGCCTTTTAATTTAATGAGTTAAATGCATTCTTCCATTTTTCTCAGTTAGTTTGAATCTTAATTCCTTGGCTATGACACTGTTATCGTGATTCCTGTAAAACGGTTTTTACTTTTTGCGAGTAATGAAGAAATTGTAAAATTTAATATTAAGGGGCTGTGTGAAAACACAGCCGAGAGAAACCGCTAGAAATCATTAGATTTCGGCGGTTTTTCCGCGTATTTGAAAGAAAAATGGTATAATTAAGACAAGGAAAGTACGAATGAGGCAGGTGTTTTCCCTTGTCAAAACCGGGTAAGAAAGTACATAACCAAGTTGTTTTCAAAGAGTACAATCAGAATCAACTGAGCTTACCAATAGATTTGGAATGTCTTATTCCTCCCAATCATATGGTCAGAGTGGTAAACTCTGCTCTCGATCAAATGAATCTAGAACCTCTTTTAGCTAAATATCCTGGAGGTGGACGTTCGAGTTATCATCCCGTCATGATGACCAAACTGATCGTTTATGCCTATGCCGATAAAACGTTTTCTAGCCGCCGCATAGAAAAGGCAGCCCGCGAAAACATCATGTATATGTGGTTGTGCGGAGGAAATAGTCCGGATTTTAAAACCATCAACAGCTTCCGGGGCGAACGTATGAAAGATGTGTTGGTTGAGATTTTTAGTGAGGTTGTTGAACTTTTACATA